>CAVYKN010000010.1:0-497747 GCA_963769115.1 uncultured Acidimicrobiales bacterium | reverse complement strand
GCTCGGCACCTTATCGCAGCAATACGGAAAGGTATTTAGTGTGGCTCCCGGAAGGATTCGAACCTGCGCTGACTCGGTTTAGGAAGCCGTGCGTGGCGCCAAGCGCTGAAGTCCCTCGAGTGAGCGCTGCAGACCGGCAACGAATACCTCGAGGTCTGGGCAGAGCTCGCGGTCGGCGACGACGGTGACGTTGAACTGGCCGGCGTAGGAGAGCGCGCCGACCCCGATCGAGATGTTCGCCGTGATCGGCACGATCGGGAAGATCTCGAGGAGCGACGCCCCAGCGAAGTACAGCGGGATCGGCGGACCGGGAACGTTCGCGACGTAGGCGTTCATGAACCGCTGGCGGGGCATGAGCCGCAAGAACGCGCGCTGCAGGAGCACGGTCCGGAACATGCTGCCGGCGGGGGGTCGGCTCTTCTTCTTCCGCTCAGATGTCTCGGCCGCGATCAGCTCGAGACGGCGGACGTCGTCACGCTCGCCGATTGGAAGCGGCACCAGCATCCCGGCGTCCACGTTCCCCCGCGCCCCTCCTGGTTGTTCCTGGTGCAGCGAGACGGGCACGAAGGCGCGCAGCATGACGCCATCGGTTGGCTCACCGCGCCTGCTGAACAGGTCGGCGTACCCGGCAGCGACAGCTGTCAGCAGCACATCGTTCACCGTCGCGCGGCGCGCGTGGGCCACCCTCTTTGCTCCATCGAGGGAACCGCGAACAACAACGAGCCTGCGGTCCGATCCGATCCTGCGGTTCACGCTGGTCCGCGGGGCTCGTCCGTCCGCGAAGAGCTCCTGCACCGCCGGCCATCAGCGCCGGATGCGCCGGGCCGTGGCCAGGGGCCTCACCAGCGTGGTCAGCATACGGTCGAGCTCGCCGAGCCTCCGGCGCAGATTGTCCTCGAACAGCTCCCGCGTGCTGGGCACGGGGGCCGGTGTCCAGGCCGGCGCGCTGATCTCCGGTGGGTCGGGGACAGGGTCAAAGAACGCGGCGAGAGTGGCCACGCCGGCAACGCCGTCGGCGATGGCGTGATGCATCTTGATGAACAACCCGACCCGGTCGTCAGACAGGCCGGTCAGGAACCACATCTCCCACAAGGGCCGGCCCCGATGCAGTGGCCGGCGCCGGAGCCTCTCGCAGACGAGGAGGAGTTGCAGCTCGTCGCCCGGGGACGGCACCGGGTGGACGCCGACGTGGTCGGCTATATCGAAGGACTGGGCATCCCCCCACACCGGCCACCCCAGACCGCGTCCGGGCCAGTACAGGGCCTGACGGAACCGTGGGACCAGGTGCAGCCTGTGACCCACGGTTTCGCGGATCGCCTCGATCCGAAACTCACCGTCGGTATCGACCATCGACCTACCCTCAAGGACGGCGAGCGCCCCTATCACCTGAGGCCAGCCCTCCATCTCCGGCCAGATCAACATCAGATCCGCTGCAGTCACCCGATCGAGTGAGCGCCCGCCGCGTTCGGCGGTCGCTGGACCGGCTCCTTGCTGGCTTCCGTTCGTTGTCGTCTCCTCCGTACCAACCCGGCTCCAAACGATTGTGACTCCGGCGGCGGCATCGCGCTACCGGACCCACGACGTATGCGCCCTTCGACTTCCTCGACCAACTCGACCGCGTGGAAGATGAACGCCATCACCGCGCCTCCAGACCCGCTGCCAGGACACGGCGAGCGCAGCCACAACGGTGCCGGCGCTGGTGGACCCGTGGTGGTCCCATGATGGGTGGTGCCGATGTCCAGTCAGTGGGTGATGGTTCGAGTTCGCCGGCGGCGCGCCGGCCCCGACTGATGTGGAGGTGGCGCGCGAGTTGACGGATGGGGCGCCGGGTGCCCACGTGTCGCGATGGGACCGGGACGGGGGAGGTCATCGGTCCGCAACGTGAGTCGAGATCGCCTGGAGCTGACGCGCGCCGTCACAGCGTGGGTGCGGAGGTGACGCGGAGTTTGCGGTGGATCGAGTACACGTGGGTCCGCACGGTGTTCAGGGAGAGGTAGAGCTCACGTCCGATCTCGCGAACGGTCAGGTCGCTGGCGAGGAGGCGAAGGATCCGCTGCTCGGCGTCGGTGAGCGCCTCCGGTCGCTGCCGGCGGCGCCCCGTGGGACGCGGCGTGCCGAGCGCTCTTGGTGCCAGGCCGCCAGGTTGCCGGCGTCTCGATGCCCGGCGCGACGTCGAGACCGCCCGGCAACACGCGATGTTCAGCCGCGGCCTGCGCCCCCACCTCGCCCGCGCCCTGGCTGGCACCAACGACGCGCACCCACCCTTCGTCGTCTGACCAGCGACGAGGAGTAGCCCATACTCCTGCTCGCAACTCCGGGCATCAGCAGTCGGACGCTGCCGCGGAACTCGCGGTCACGGTTCCCCAAACCGTGTATCTCGACCTCCTCCTGCCCACCGAGTCCTCGTGAGCGTTGCTTGACCTCGTTGCCTTCTGGCCGTCGTCGCCGTGACCAACCGTTTGCCCATCCAAAGGATGGCAACTCGACGGGCGCAACGAGCCGGGCCGTCTCCGACAACCCCGTCTACCAGGACTTTTCGCGCCCCGGAAGGATTCGAACCTTCGCACACGGTTTAGGAAACCACTAGAGGGTGTCGCCCAGTCCCGTCCCGTCGTGTTTGGCCTGCTCAGGACCGGTCCCCGTCTCGTTGAGTCACATTCGGCACCACCGAGTCCCGTTCCCTGGATGGGCAATTGGATGGGCAACTCCGAGACGGCCGCCCGTTCACGCCGAGGCCTCCGCGACGGTCCGGAGTGTTGCTCGAAGCTCGGTCTACCGGCACTCCGATCGCTCCTCGGGGCGAGCTGCCACGCCCTCGGCCGTGGGCAGCGAGCTTCCCGACGCGGGGAAGGCGAGGCTCGACAGGTGGCGACACTGGCGGGCACTTCGCCGTGTGACCGCGGAGTTCCTGTTGATCGGCGGTCTGGCCAGACTCCCGTGTCACGGTGACTTTGCTGCGGACGCGTGCCAGCCCGGATGCGAGTCCTTCTGCGGCCTGTCAGTATCGATGTGGTGCGACCGTCGGTTCTCATCGTTGACGACCATCGCCGCTTTCGCGCGTCGGCGCGCCGCGTTGTTGGAGTCCGAAGGTTTCGAGGTCGTGGGCGAGGCCTCTGACGGCGAAAGCGCTCTCCGGGAGGCCGCGATGCTTCGGCCAGGTCTCGTCCTGCTCGACATCCAGCTGCCGGGCCGAGATGGGTTCTCGGTCGCCGAGCAGCTGGCGTCTGACCCGTCGTCCCCAGCGGTGATCCTCATCTCGAGCCGGGACGTCGAGGCCTACGGCGACCGCGTCGTACTGGCGCCTGTTCTCGGGTTCGTCGCCAAGAACGAGCTGTCCGGAGAGGCGATCGAGCGCCTTCTCGCATGAGTTGTCGGCCATGAGGCGGGCCTGGATCTTGTTGTGGCCGGCCGGGATCGGCGTCGGGTTGATCGCCGAGTGGGTATTCTTCGACTTTCAGGATCCTGGGAAGTGGGTCCCCGATCTTGTCGCCGGTTGGTCGTTGATCGCCGCCGGTCTCGTCGCCTGGCACGGTCGACCGGAGAGCCGTGTCGGGTCGCTCCTCGTGGCGTCGGGGTTCACCTGGTTCGTCGGCAACTTCAGCGGTGTCGGCCTGGAATGGGTGGCGTGGATCGCGGCCCATGGTGTCTACGTGCACCGAGGGCCGCTCCTGCACTCCGTGGTCACGTTCCCGACGGGTCGTGCGGTGATGCGATGGGAACGTGCGGCGGTCGTCGTCGCCTACGGTGCCGCGTTGCTGACCCCTGTGTGGCGCAGCGAATGGGTCACGATCGGGCTCGCCGTGTTGCTTGTCGTCGTCGCCGTTCGACGCTTGACGACGGCGGTCGCTCGTGAACGCCGCGCCCGCCGGACAGCGATGTGGGTGGCGCTCACACTCGGCGTCGTGCTGGGCGGCGGCGCGGTCGCCCGCTTGGCGTTCCCAGGTGACGCGGCCGAGGACGCCTCGCTGCTCGCGTATCAACTGGCCTTGTGCGTGACAGCCGTCGCACTCGCCAATGGCCTGCTGTCACGACCATGGGAACAGATCGCCGTCACGGATCTCGTGGTCGAGTTGGGCGAGGCGAGGTCCGACGCAGTCCGTGACTCGCTCGCCGCTGCGCTCGGTGATCCGACGCTCGAAGTTGGCTACTGGTCCCCCGAGGTCGAGGTGTTTGTCGACGCCTCCGGCCGGCAACTCATGCTGCCGGGGACCGGCGAGGAACGGATCTCGACCGTCATCGAAGGAGCCGGTGAGCCGATCGCTGTGCTCGTCCACGATCCATCGCTGCTCGACGACCCTGCGCTGCTGGAATCGATCAGCGCCGCGACGCGGCTGGCGTCGATCAACGCCCGGCTGCAGGCCGAGGTGCAAGCCCAGATCGCCGAACTCCAGGAGTCACGGCGCCGGATCGTCACGGCCGGCGACGAGGAGCATCGACGGTTGGAGGCGCGGCTGCGCACCGGTGCCGAACAACGTCTCGAGTGCCTCGCATCACGGCTGTGCGCGGTGCCAGTGGAGGGCCGGACCGGGCCGGCGGAACAGGCATTGGGAACGATCGATGCTCAACTGGTCGCCACCCTCGACGAGTTGCGGACGCTTGCGGCTGGACTGCATCCCCGCCTGCTCACCGAGGCCGGGCTCGCCGGTGCCCTGGAGGCCCTCAAGGCCCGCTGCCCGATACCCGTGCAGCTGGTCACGAGTGAGGACCGGCTGCCCGTCGACATCGAGGCGGCGGTTTACTTCGTGTGTTCGGAGGCCCTCGCCAACATGTCGAAACACTCCTCCGCGACGCAGGCGTCGATCTCCGTGCGCGTCGGCGACGGTCGGGCGGTCGTCGAGGTGCGCGACGACGGCGTCGGTGGTGCCGATCCGAATGCCGGGACTGGTCTGCGCAACCTCATCGACCGAGTCGAGGCGCTGGGAGGAACCCTCGTCGTCGTCGACCAGAGCGGGACGCGCCTCGTCGCCGAGCTCCCGCTCGGCGACGAGGTGGGCTGACCTTCGATTCGCCACTGGTCGGTCAGTCGATCTTCTCCCACGCCTTCGTCGACCAGACGAACACGTCGCCGGAGTTCATCGGGACGGCGGGCTGCAGGTGCAGAGTGCCGTCAGCGTCCTTCGTGAATGTGAACTCGAGCACAGCGCCGTTCCTGGGCCAATCGAAGACGATCCTGTCGTCGTCGACCACGAAGGTGCAGTCATCGGTGTCGCACTCGTCCGGCCACGTCCAGGTCCCGTCGTCGAGGCTGACGGTGAAGACTTCGTTGGTGATCGTCCACCGGTACGTACCGTTGAGTGCGGCGGTGGCTGTGTCGACCGACGCGCCGCTGGGCGGCGCGGACCCAGTCGCCCCCGTGTCGCCTGTATCGGCTGAGCCGGTGCATCCCGCAGGCAGCCTGAGCGCCGGTCCGGGATCGGTCGCCTGCTTGAGCTCCCCGATCTGCTCGATGAACTGCTTCGTCTGCGGGTCTTCCTCGAGGGTGGCGAACACTGGCGCGAACGCCTGCTGAAAGGCGTGCAGGTTGGCGGCGGATGCATCGGCGAACCGGGCTCCGGCCGCGCACAGGGGAGCCACCAGATCGGCGTCACCATCGACGAGGTCGGTCGACCGTTCGGCCGCGTCGGCACCGGCCTGCATCAGCCATCCACGCTGGTCGTCGCTGAGACCCTCGAGCGCATCGGGGTTGGCGATCAGCGCCACGGGCTTGGCCCAGAGATTGACGTTGGTCGTCACGTAGGGCGCGAGGTGGGCGATCTCGAGGTTCGAATAGCCGTTCAGGCTCGCCTCGAACCCGTCGATCTCGCCCGCCGTCAGGCCGGCCGCCCGGTGTGGCCCGATCGCCTCTGACTGGCTGGCGCCGAGGGCGTGGATGGCGTCGGCATACGTCGTCGAGCGGTACGCCTGGAACGTGATCCCGTCAAAATCGGCGGGTGAGAGCAGCGGTCTTTCGACGGCGATGGGCTTGCGCAGACCGTCAGCGAGCACGGCGATGCCGCTGACCCCGGCGTGGTCGAGGCCTGCGAGCATGTCCCCGGGGATCTCGCTTGCGATCACCGCTTTCTGCAGCGGGTAACTGTCGATCAGCATGGGCGCCGACAGCGCCCGGAAGCTGGTGACACCGAGGGTGTCCAGCACCGGCGTGCCGACGCCGGCGAGGTCGGCGTCGCCGGCGGCGACGGCTCGAACGACCTGCTGTTCGGCGTCGTCGGCGAAGTTGCCCCACTCGTGGTGGGCTTCGACGCGCAGCGATCCGCCAGACAGCTCCTCGACGCGGTCGACGAAGTACTGGATGGCGGGGCTGAACCGGAAGCTGTCGGAGGTGTTGGCCATCGTCAGCACCACCGGATCGGCGGATCCGCCCGCCTTGTCGTCACCACCGGAGGAGGCCGGACTGTTGTCACCGCACGCTGCGAGCGCTAGCGCAGCGACGGCTGCGAACAGGCCCAACCGGGTTCGGATGATTCGTTGCTTGCACATGTTCCCACTCCTGTGTCGAGGCTTGGATTCGAACGTAGGAGCGCGGCCGATCGTCGCACATCGGGGCTGGTTCTGTGGATCCTGCGGCTAGCACGGAGTCGCCGGTGTGCCAGAGGCGCGACAATCCGATGGTGACATCGTCACCCGGGTTTCGGGCGAACCTGGGTCTGCTGGTCATTGGGTCCGTCGGACTGGCGTACGTGTTCGCTGCGCTGGTGACCGCGCGCGGGTCCGGGGCCACCACGACGTACGCCGGTCGTTCAGCCGTTGCGGCGTGGTGCTTCGTCACGGCCGGGCTGGCGTTGATCGCGGCCGGGCTGATCGTCGTCCGCAGCCGTCCGCACACCGGCGCACTGTCGGTCCTCGCCGGCGTGCTCTGGTTCGCGCCCATCTGGGAGGGGTGGGAGCGCGGCCCGGCGCTCCTCCGGACGGTCGGCATGCTCGCCGCCAGCTTCGTGTTCCCCGTCCTCATCCACCTCGTGCTCGCCGCCAACGGCCCGCCGATGACCCGCGCGGCCGCAGCACTGATCGGGATGACCTACCTCGGTATCGGGCTGTGCGCGGTCGTCGTCGTGCTCATCCGCGATCCGTACCTCGACCCGTACTGTTGGGCGAACTGCACCACCAACGTCTTCGACGTGGCCTCGCAGCCCGACCTCGCTCGACAGGTAGGGCGGGTGCAACTCGGGATCACCGCCGTCAGCGCCGTCGCCCTCATGGTCATGTGCGCTCTGCGGCTGGCGAAGGCGTTCAGCAACGGTGCCCGGCAAAGCTGGGAGGTCCTTCCCGGCGCCATCCTCCTCGGCACCGCCACAGTGGCCTACTGCATCCTCCGGTGGCGACACCCGTTGGAGGATCCGAGTCGGACGAACGACGCCACGGTCTTCATCATCCGGTCCATCGCCGTGGTGCTCATCGCCGTCGGGCTCGCCGCCATGTTGCTCGAAGCGAGACGTCGGCGGCGGTCCGTCGGGCGGATCGTCGCCACGCTGGATCAGGCACCACCGGTCGGTGCCCTCGGTTCGGCGCTGGCACACGCCCTGGGTGACCCAGGCCTGCGCATCTATTACTGGCTCCCCGCCTCCGAGCAGTACGTCGACGCCCACGGCCGTCGTGTTCCCGATCCATCCAAGGACGCCGGTTTCACAACGACGCCGCTCGTCCGTAACGGTCAGACGGTGGCCGTGATCGCCCACCATTCCGACCCCGCCAAGATTGCGCGCGGGTTGGGCCCGGCGGTTCGGCTCGCCCTCGACAACGAACGCCTCCAGGCCGACATGCTCGCCCGCAAGCACGAGCTCGCCGACTCGCGGGCGCGGATCGTCGAGGCAGCCGACGTCCGTCGGCGGAGCCTCGAACGTGACCTCCACGACGGCGCCCAGCAGAGCCTCCTCGGTCTCTCCTACGACCTGCGTCTCGCACGGTCGACCGCGGCGGCGAGCGGCGACCACGCGCTTGCCGCCTCGCTCGACTCGGCGATCGGCGACATCAGCGCAGCGTTCAGTGAGCTACGTGACCTCGCACACGGGATCTTCCCCGCCGCACTCAGCGCCGCCGGGCTCGGCGCCGGCGTCGCCTCGCTCGCCACCTCCGCCGCCCTGCCCGTCGACGTCGACTCCGCTCTCGACGAACGCTTGCCGTTTTCCGTCGAGACCGCCGGCTACGCCGTCGTCGCCAGCGGACTCGACGCGGCCGTCAACTGTTCCGCCCACCGCGCGATCGGTGTCCCTCTCCCGACAGCACGACACCCTCGTCATCGACCTCACCCACGACGGCTCGAACGGCACACCCGACCTCGTCCACGTCGCCGACCGAGTGGGGGCCGTTGGCGGCCGCTTGGACATCGCACCGAACCGGATCACCGCCGAGATCCCATGCGCGTCGTAGTCGCCGACGACGTCATGCTCACCCGCGCAGGGATCACCCGCCTGCTCGGCGAAGCCGGAGTCGACGTCGTCGGCGAAGCGGCCGACGCCGAGAACCTGCTCCGCGAAGTCGCCGCGAAACGACCCGACATCGCCTTGGTCGACATCCGCATGCCGCCGACCCACACCGACGAAGGCCTCGTAGCCGCCCAGGCGATACGCACACAGCACCCCGATGTCGGCGTGCTCGTCCTGTCGCAGTACGTCGAGCCGGTCTTCGCGATGCGGCTCATCGAGGATCATCCCGAGCGCAGCGGATACCTACTCAAGGAACGGGTCTTCGACATCGCCATCCTCATCGACGCCCTCCGCCGCATCGCCGAAGGAGACACCGTCATCGACCCGACGATCGTGTCACGACTCGTCGGCAACCAGCATCGTCGAGGCGCGCTCGCCGCCCTCACCGCACGCGAACAGGAAGTGCTGGCGATGATCGCCGAAGGCCTCAGCAACCGGGCAATCGCCGACCGGCTCTACCTCAGCGAACGAACCGTCGAGGCGCACGTCACCCAGATCTTCCTCAAGCTGGAACTGCCCGACTCGCCCGACCGCCATCGCCGCGTACTCGCCGTCGTCGCCTTCCTACGTTCGTGACCGGCGACATCGCCGCCACAAGCCCGCGTCAGCACGTTCCGTTCCCCATGAGAACTGCCCTCGACGTCAGATCCTGGAGAGCCGGCGGCTTTCGCTCCGCTGTCCCGCATAAGGCGCGTGAAACGGCCACCGGCCCGATGGGGCCGCCGGCATGGATGCGGCCACCCTCTGGGCGACATACAGCCACCTGCTCCCGGATGACGACCACCGCTTGCGGACAGCGATACACGTCTTGCTCGTTCGGGGCCACGGCGGGGGACACCAGAACACTGACATCATGGGACGATGCCTCACGAGGAGATCGACGGCGTTCCCATCTGGTACGAGGAGCACGGCGACCCCGACGGGCCGCCGCTCGTCGCCCTCCACGGTGGGATCCTCACCTTCAGCGGCAGCTTCGGCGACGTGCTGCCGTGGCTCGCGCAGGGCCGCCGAGTGATCGGGGTCGAGCTTCAGGGCCACGGCCACACGCCCGACACCGGCCGGCCCATGTCGATCGAGCGCTTCGCCGACGACGTCGCCGAGCTCGTGGACCGGGTGGCCGGCGGCGGACCGGCCGACCTCTGGGGCTTCAGCCTCGGCGCCCTGACGGCGACGGGCGTCGCCGTCAGGCACCCCTCGACGGTCCGGCGTCTCGTGCTCGCCGCCGTCAACATCCGGCCCGATGGCTACCACCCGGAGATCACGGCACCGGAGCAGGACGATCCCCGCCTGCCCAGCGAGCAGGAGTTCGCGGCCTGGCAAGCCGCCTATGAGGCGGTGGCGCCCGACCCCCACGACTTCCTCCCGTTCCTCGAGCGGATGCAGCCGGTCGTCCACGATTGGCCCGGCTGGACCGACGACGAGATCCGCTCGGTTACCGCCCCCACGTTCCTCGTGATTGGCGACCAGGACTTCGTCCGCCTCGACCACGCCGCCGAGATGCTCGACCTTTTCCCCGACTGCCGCCTGGCGGTCCTACCGGGCACGAAGCACACCGAGGTCATGCAGCGATCGGAGCAGCTTCGGGCGCTCGTCGGGTCCTTCCTGGCCTAGCGTGCCGGCGCACTCTCGCGTCGCGCGTGCCTCGGAGCCGGCGTTCTTGGGCGGCTACAGATCGGGCAATATGCGCCGATGGACAGAGTGGTGCTGAGGGTGCCTTGAGCGAGGTAGTGGTCGTCATCGGAGCTGGCTCCATCGGTCAGGCGATCGCTCGTCGCGTGAGCGCAGGCAAGCACGTTCTGCTCGCCGACCTGCGCGAGGGCAATGCTGCGGCAGCGGCCGACGTGATGCGCGACGCCGGGTTCGATGTGAGCATCGCGACGGTCGACGTCTCGACGCGTAGGTCGGTTCACGCGTTGGTCGTCGCCGCGGCTGCTCTGGGCAACATCGTCACCGTGATCCACGCTGCGGGCGTCTCACCCAGCCAGGCGCCGCCAGCCACCATCCTCGCCGTCGACCTCTACGGAACTGCCCTGGTCCTGGAGGAGTTCGGCGAAGTCGTGGCCCCTGGCGGGGCAGCCGTCGTCATCGCCTCACAGTCAGGCCATCGACTTCCTGCCCTCCGCCCCGAGGAGAACGAGGCGCTCGCGACCACCCGGGCCGACGACCTGCTCGCACTACCCATGCTCCAGCCCGACCGCGTCACCGACTCGCTGCACGCATATCAACTCGCCAAGCGGGCCAACTCGCTTCGCGTCATGGCCGAAGCGGTCCGCTGGGCGAAGCGTGGCGCACGGGTCAACACCATCAGCCCCGGCATCGTCATCACGCCTCTGGCTAGGGACGAGCTGTCAGGGCCTCGCGGCGAAGGATACCGCCGCATGATCCAACTCAGCCCCGCCGCACGAGCAGGCACCCCCGACGAGATCGCCGCTCTCGCCGCTCTCGTCCTCGGCGCTGACGGCGCGTTCATCACCGGCAGCGACTTCCTCATCGATGGTGGCGTTACTGCCTCCTACTACTTCGGCGAGCTGGCCCCCGATCGACGCGGTCCATAACTGGCGATCGGCACTCGTCGCAAGAGCGCCGCAACGAGCATCATGCACACCATTCGTCGATGGGCACGCCGCAACGACCGCACGGAGGCGATCATGAACGACCAATCACCCAGCCCGTCCTACCCGCCCGTGGTGGACAGAAAGGCCTGGCAGGAGGCGCGGGAAGCACTGTTCGCACGGGAGAAGGCGCACACCCGCGAAGGGGACGCGATTGCGGCGGCGCGCCGGCGGCTGCCGATGGTGGAGGTCGACGCCACTATCGAGGTCATCGGTCCTGACGGACCGATCACGATCCTCGACGTCTTCGAAGGTCGCAAGCAGCTCATCGCGTACTTCCACGCCTGGTGGCCCGGCCGACCCGCCGCGGGGCAATGCGAGGGCTGCACGTTCTTCAACAGCCAGGTTCGCGAGCTGTCCTACATCCACTCCCGCGACGCCACGTACGCCACGCTCTGCAAGGGTCCGTACGAGGAGAGCGTCCGCTACCGGGACTTCCTGGGCTTGGACATGCCGTGGTACTCGGTCGAAAAGACGGCACCGCAACTCCTGGAGGGTCGTGACTGGCAGCGCCATCACCTCGTCTTCTACGTCCGCGACGGCGAGCGGATGTTCGAGACGTACTACACCGGCGGTCGCGGCGTCGAGATCATGGCGCCCACTCACGGGCTGCTGGACATGACCGTCTACGGACGCCAGGAGACATGGGAGCAATCCCCCGACGGCTGGCCCCAACCTTGGGGTGACGCCAAGAACCCCGAGGTCTGGCGTACGAATGGACGCCCGATCGCCCAATGGTCCCGCATCGAAGCCGGCCGGTCCGACAGGCTGACCTGAGGATCAGCCGAACAGCAACGCCGAAGCAATCGCGATCGCGCATGCCGCCTCGCTCACCGCACCGCTTCAGCGACCCGGTTCGCCGAGGGCCTAGTTCCAGGACCTTCCGGTTGTGGCCCGATGCCAGCCATGACGGGATCGACATCCCGATCCCTCGATTGAGAGGGACCAGATGAACCAACAGGCGAAGAACCGAACGCTCGGTCAACGATTCGTCGACTGGCAGTGGGGGAAGCACAAGAAGTTGCCCGCACCGAGGACCGACTACACGACGTCCTACGACGTCCGGATCCCGATGCGAGATGGCGTCGAGCTGCTCGCGAACCTCTTGGAGCCGAAGGGAAAGGCGTCGGGGACGGTGCTCGTCACCTCCCCGTACGGCATCAACATGGTCGGACAGGCCATGACCGGCGGGTTCATGGCCCGGAGCGGCTACCGGGTCCTGCTGGTCAAGTGTCGCGGCACCTTCGGGTCAGGCGGAACCTTCGAGCCGTTCGCGCAGGAGGCCGACGACGCTGCGGACATCGTCGCCTGGATGCGCGAGCGGCCGTGGTTCGACGGTCGCTTCGCCACCCAGGGGTACTCGTACCTCGGTTTCGTGCAGTGGGCGCTACTGATGGATCCGCCGCCAGAGATGAAAGCTGCGGTGATCGCTTGCGGACCCTATGACTTTTCCGCGTTCGCTCTTGGCACTGGGGCCTTCCACCTGAGCACGTTGTTCGAGTGGTCCTTCGTCATCACGCACCAGGAGGACCCGATCCTGCGTCGCATGACGGCGATCCTCTTCTCCCGGAACCAGATCAGGCAGGCGATGGACCGCTTGCCGCTGACTGCGGCAGACGATGAGCTGCTGCACGGCGCAGCGCCCTGGTACCGCGAGTGGATCAGCCGGCGCGACTTGGGCGACCCGCTCTGGACGAACGCCAACTTCACGCCGGCCCTGGAGCAGGTGAAGATCCCGGTACTCCTCCAAGGCGGCTGGCAAGACGGCTTCCTCCGCCAGACCGTCGCGGCGTACGCACGGCTCGCCGATCGGGGCGCCGACGTCGCCCTCACCATGGGTCCATGGACACACGCCGAGGGAGGCGCCAAGGGCGGCCAGGTCCTCCTCCCCGAGGCCATCGAGTGGTTGGACGAGCATCTGGCCGGATCGGGCGGCTCGCGTCGCACCACGCCGGTCAACGTGTTCGTGAACGGACCGGGCGGAGGATGGCGGGGGCTTCCGGCGTGGCCGCCTGCGACTACTGAGCAGACTTTCTATCCGGGCGCCGGCAACGTCCTCGGCGCGCAGCCGGCCGATGCGGGAACCATTGCCGAGTTCACCTATGACCCGGCCGACCCGACCCCGACGTACGGCGGGGCCTACGTCAGCATGGCGAATACCTTCGCTGCGGGCTGGAAGGACGACAGTGACTTGGCCAAGCGATCGGATCTGCTGACCTTCACGTCCGAGCCGTTGACCGCCGAGCTCGAGGTTGCCGGCACCCCTGTCGCGGAGGTGGGTCATGGCTCCGACAACCCGTTCGCCGACCTGTTCGTCCGGCTCTCGGAGGTCGACGCCAAAGGTCGCTCGCGGAACATCGCCGACGGGATGCTGCGGCTCGACCCGTCGTCGCCCACCGATCTGGTCCGGTTGGAGCTCGACCCGATCGCGCACCGGTTCGCGCGGGGAAGCCGGATCCGGCTGACCGTCGCGGGGGGCTCGCATCCTCGTTGGGAGCGCAACCTGGGAACCGGTGACGAGCCGGCCACGTCGACGCGGATGCTGCCGTCGCACCGGACGATCGACCTGTCGGCCTCTCGGGTGGTCCTTCCGGTCGTCACCTCACCGGCTCAAGCCCGAGGACTTCGGCGGGGCCTGAACCAGTCCTGAACCGCGCGGTGATTGACCGGGGGCGCGGGACTTCCTACGCTGGGTCCCCGACCACACCGGCGTAACTACCGCGCTGTGGTGCGGGCGGACGAGCCGAGGAGCGCACGGGATGGTCGTGGACGAGGAAGGCTTCAGCGGGACCCGCACGGCCCAGGTCGTGGGCATCAGCTATCGCCAGCTGGACTACTGGGCCCGCACCAACCTGATCCGGCCGTCGCTGGCGGACGCCACGGGCAGCGGCAGCCGCCGGCGGTACTCGTATCGCGACCTGCTCGAGCTGAAGGTCGTGAAGAAGCTGATCGACGCCGGCATCCGCCTGGAGAGCGTGCGGGAGGTGTTCACCTACCTGCGCGAGCACATGAACACCGACGTCGCGTCGGCCCACCTGGTCATCTCCGGCAATGACGTGCTGCTGTGCGACGGTGACGACCTCATCACCGTGCTGCAGCGCGGGCAGGGCGTCCTCAACGTGCTGCCCCTGGCCGGGGTGAAGGAGGAGCTCGACGAGGGGATCGTGGCCATCCACCCTCGTATGGCGGCGGCCCACGCAACTGAGACTCCGGCCCCTGACGTCGGGGGCGAGGTGGCCAGCGCCGTTCCCGCTCCGTGAGCCCTGTTGGTGCGATGAACGGACCCAAGCGGTCGCCGCTCGACGCCGAGCATCGGACCCTCGGCGCCAAGATGGTGCCGTTCGGCGGGTGGGAGATGCCGCTGGCCTATCCCGCGGGCACGATCGAGGAGCACCTGGCCTGCCGCCGCGACGCTGTCGTCTTCGACGTGAGCCACCTGGGCACCGTGCGCATCGAGGGCGCGGCGGCCCACGACGCGCTGCAGGCCGAGCTGACGAACGATCTCGACAAGATCGCCCCCGGCCGCGCCCAGTACACCCACCTCCTGGATGCGGAGGACGCGTCGGTGCTCGACGACCTCATCGTGTGGTGGCGCGAGGGTGACGTCTTCGATGTGATGCCGAACGCCTCCAACACGGACCGCGTCCGGGCCGCGGTTGGGGGCGAGGACGTGACCGAAAGCCGAGCCGTGCTCGCCGTGCAGGGCCCGGACGCCCGCCGCCGGCTCGAGGTCGTCTTCCCCGAGGCGGCGGCGGTGGGCCGGTTCCGCGTCGCCGAGACAACGTGGCGAGGCACGCCGTGCACCGTCGCCGGCACCGGCTACACGGGCGAGCCGGGCGTGGAGGTCGCCGTGCCGGCCGAGGCGGCACCCGACCTGTGGCGTGCCCTGCTCGAGGCCGGGGTGCACCCCGCGGGCCTCGGGGCCCGTGACACGTTGCGCCTGGAGGCCGGCCTCCCGCTCCACGGTCACGAGTTGGGGCCGGGCATCACGCCGTTGCAGGCCGGGTTGGGCTGGGTGGTGTCCTGGACCAAGCCGACGTTCCGGGGTCGGGAGGCGCTGGCGGCCGAGAAGGAGCGCGGCGTGGCCAGGCAGCTGCGCGGCATCGCCACCGAGGGTCGGCGGCCGCCGCGGGCGGAGTGCCCGGTCGTCGTCGGCGGTCAGGTGGCGGGGGAGACCACGAGCGGCAACTTCTCCCCGGTGCTCGGGCACGGCATCGCTCTGGCCTTCCTGCCGCCGGGCGTCGAGGACGGCGCCGCGGTGGAGGTCGATCTCCGTGGCACGGCCCTCCCGGGCACCGTCGTCGCCACGCCGTTCGTCCACTCGGGCTGATGACCGCGAGCGGACCGACCGCGGGCCGCCTCGAGCGCCTGGAGCCCGGGCAGGTGATCGTGTTCGGTGGGGACCGCACGACGACCGTGCCTCCGGACCTGGCCGCCGCCTTCGCGCCCGGTGACCGCCTGGTCGTCGTGCAGGAGACGGGCGCGCTGCTGCACGTGCCGGCCGCCGACCATGCGCTGGCCGATCAGGCGGTGACCGCGGCCCATGGCGCGTTCCTCGACATGGCCGGTGTTGGGGATGCCGCCATCACCCAGTTCTACGAGGAGTTCGCCCGACGCCTCGAGGACGACGGTGTGTTCGGGCCGATCGCCGTCGCCAACGCCGAGGACGTCGAGCGGGCCAAGGAGATGGGCCGCAGCAGCACGCGCCTGGTGCTGTCGCCGTCGATGCGGGCGGACATGGTGTCGGGCCTGCGCACGTGGCGCGACCTGCCGTCGGGGCGGGACGCCGTCGTGGAGCGGATCGACCACCCGGGCTGGCGGGTGGAGCAGCGGCGGAGCCCGCTCGGTGTGGTCGGGTTCGTGTTCGAGGGCCGCCCCAACGTCTTCGCCGACGCCACGGGAGTGCTGCGCAACGGGAACACGGTGGTGTTCCGCATCGGGAGCGATGCCCTGCGCACGGCTATGGCCATCGAGGAGGGGGCGCTCGTGCCCGCGCTGGCCGCCGCCGGTCTGCCCAACGGCGCCGTCAGGCTCCTCGCCGCGCCCTCACGGGCGGGCGGCTTCGCGCTGTTCTCACATCCGCTCCTGGCCCTCGCGGTCGCCCGCGGGTCGGGCCCGGCCGTGGCCCAGCTCGGCGCGGTGGCGCGACAGGCCGGTGTGCCCGTCAGCCTGCACGGCACCGGGGGAGCGTGGCTCGTCGCGGGGACCGGTGCGGACGCCGAGCGCTTCGAGCGCACCGTCTACCAATCACTCGACCGGAAGGTGTGCAACACGCTGAACGTCTGTTGCATAGTCAACGATCGAGCGCAGGCGCTGATCCCTCGGTTCCTGACGGCACTGGGGGCGGCGGGGGAGAGGCGGGGAGCTGCTCCCAAGCTGCATGTCGTGGAGGGAAGCGAGTCGCATCTGCCGAGGACGTGGTTCGAACGCACGGTCGAGGTCCAGCGAGCCGAGGGACCGGTGGTCGAGCCGCAGGCCGAGGTGTTGGCGTCGGACGAGCTCGGGCGCGAGTGGGAATGGGAGGGCAGCCCGGAGGTCACGCTGGCCGTCGTCGAGAGCGTGGACGCCGCCGTCGGCCTGTTCAACCGCCACAGCCCACGTCTGGTGGGGACGCTGGTGTCGGACGACCCGGCCGAGCAGGAGTCGTTCTGGTCAGGCCTCGACGCGCCCTTCGTCGGTGATGGCTTCACGCGCTGGGTGGACGGGCAGTACGCGCTGGACCGCCCCGAGCTCGGACTGTCCAACTGGCAGCACGGTCGCCTCCTGGCCCGCAGCGGCGTGCTGTCCGGCGACTCGGTGTTCACCCTCAGGACCCGCGCCTTCCAGCACGACCCTGACCTCCACCGCTAGCGGGAGCTCGGGCGCTTCGCCGCCTTCTTCGCGGCGGACTTCTTGGCCGCAGCCTTCTTGGCGGTTCCCTTCTTGGGGGCGGCCTTCTTCGCCGGTGCCGCCTTCTTGGCCGCGGCCTTCCTGGGCGGCGGGCCCGGGGCCGCGGGCGGCGGCTCGTCCTCGTCGTCCGGCACGTCGTCGGCACGCGTGGCGGGCCGTGAGGTCAGGCTCATTCCCGGGAAGCCGCGCGCGTTGCCGAAGAGCCCGCCGGCCAGCTCGGCCATCTGACCCAAGGGACCGAGCGCCCTCGGGATGGATGAGATGACGTCGAGCGTCTCGGACAGGCGCCGCGGCAGATCGACCACGACCGGGTTCGAGAGCAGCTCGGCGAGCTGATCGAGCCCCGGTGCGACCCGCTCCACCGGCCCTCGCATCAGGGCGATCATCCGTGCCGCGCTGTCCGCCGACTTGGTGATCTCGGGGACGACGGCCCGGATGGGGCCCTCCATGTCGTCGAGCAGGCGGTTCATGCGCAGGGTCATGGCGTTGAGGTTGTCCATGGTCTGCCGGAACGACTGGACGGCGTCGATGAAGCCGGTGACCCCCGTGCGGAACTGCTCGGCGGACTTGGTCATCATCGAGATCGGGTTGTTCGTCCCGATCATGTTGAACAGGTCGGCCAGGCCCGGAGCAGTGGGTCGGGCGGGTGGCTGATCAGGCATGGGAGGGCACGGTAGTGCTCGCCGGTCAGGACGGCGCGGTGGCGTACTCCTCGATCGGGGGACACGAGCAGACGAGGTTCCGGTCGCCGCCGGCCGCATCGACGCGGCCAACCGGTGGGAAGTACTTGGTCACCCGGAGGGCGGGGTCCGGGAACGCCGCGAGCTCCCGCGGGTACGCGCGGTCCCAGACGTCGGCCAGGAGGTCTTCGGCCGTGTGGGGGGCGTGGCGGAGCGGACTGTCCGCGGCGGCCCATTCGCCGGCGGCCACGCGGTCGATCTCGGCGCGGATGGCGATCATGGCGTCGCAGAACCGGTCCAGTTCACGGCGGTCCTCGCTCTCCGTCGGCTCCACCATGAGCGTGCCGGCCACGGGGAAGCTCATGGTCGGAGCGTGGAAGCCGTAGTCCATCAGCCGCTTGGCGACGTCATCGACGGTGACGCCGGTCGCCTTCGTGATCGGGCGCAGGTCGAGGATGCACTCGTGGGCCACGAAGCCCCCCCGCCCGGTGTAGAGGACGGGGTAGTGGTTGCGCAGGCGTGCCGCGACGTAGTTGGCGCTGGCGATGGCCACCGCTGTGGCGCGACGCAGACCCTCCGCACCCATCAGCGCGATGTACACCCAGGAGATGGGCAGGATGCCGGCCGAGCCGAACGGCGCCGCCGACACCGGGCCGACCCCGCCGTCGGGCACCGGCTCCAGCGGGTGACCAGGGAGGAACGGCGCCAGGTGCGCGCGAACCGCCACCGGGCCGACCCCAGGACCGCCGCCACCGTGCGGGATGCAGAAGGTCTTGTGCAGATTGAGATGGCTGACGTCGCCGCCGAAGCGCCCAGGTCGGGCCACACCGACCAGCGCGTTGAGGTTGGCGCCGTCGATGTAGACCTGGCCGCCGTGGTCGTGGACGACCGCGCACAGCTCGGCGATCCCCTCCTCGAAGACCCCGTGGGTGGACGGGTAGGTCACCATGGCCGCGGCCAGGCGCGGTCCAGCAGCCTCCGCCTTGGACCGCAGGTCGGAGAGGTCGACGTTGCCGTCGCTGTCACAGGCGACGACCACGACGCTGAGGCCCGCCATCACCGCGCTGGCCGCGTTGGTCCCGTGCGCGCTCGACGGGATGAGGCAGACGTCGCGGTCGGTGTCGTCCCGGCTGCGGTGGTAGCCGCGGATGGCCAGCAGGCCGGCCAGCTCGCCCTGGCTGCCGGCGTTGGGCTGCAGGCTCACGGCGTCGTAGCCGGTGATCGTCGCCAGCATCCGCTCCAGCTCGCCGATGAGGGCCAGGTAGCCCTCGACCTGCTCGACCGGCGCGTACGGGTGCACGTGCGCGAACTCGGGCCACGTCACCGGCAGCATCTCGGCCGCCGCGTTGAGCTTCATCGTGCATGAGCCGAGCGGGATCATCGTGCGGTCGAGGGCGAGGTCGCGGTCGGCCAGGCGACGCAGGTAGCGGAGCAGCTCGTGCTCGCTGTGGTAGCGGTTGAACACCGGGTGGGTGAGCAGCTCACCGTGTCGGCGGGCGGAGGCCGGCAGCCCGTCCTCCGCCGTGGCGTCGAGTGTGGCCGTGTCCGTCGCGTCGTCATCGATACCGAACGCGGCCCACACGCGGTCGACGACCTCGGGTGTCGTCGTCTCGTCCAGCGAGATGCCGATGGTGTCGGCGTCGACCAGCCGCAAGTTGATGCGCGCCCGCCGGGCGGCGCCCACGATCTCCACCGCCCGCCCGGGGACGCGCACCTGGACGGTGTCGAACCAGGTCTCGTTGACCAGGGTGTGGCCCGCGGCGCGCAGCCCACCGGCGAGGATGCTCGTCAGCCGGTGCACGCGCTCGGCGATGCGCGTCAGGCCGTCAGGTCCGTGCCACACCGCGTACATGCCGGCGATGTTGGCCAGGAGGACCTGCGCGGTGCAGATGTTGCTGGTCGCCTTCTCGCGGCGGATGTGCTGCTCGCGGGTCTGGAGGGCCAGGCGGAGAGCGGGGCGGCCGTCGTCGTCGGTGGAGACGCCGACAAGCCGTCCGGGCAGCGAGCGGGCGTAGGCGTCGCTCGTGGCGAGGAAGGCGGCGTGGGGGCCGCCGAAGCCCATCGGCACCCCGAACCGTTGCGCCGATCCCACGACGATGTCTGCCCCCTGCTCGCCGGGCGGCGTCAGCAGCACGAGGGCGAGCAGGTCGGCGGCGACCACAGCCAGCCCGCCGGCCGCGTGGACGGTCTCCGCGAACGGCGCGACCGGGAGGACCGCGCCTGACGAGGTGGGGGAGGAGAGGAGCGCGCCGAAGCAGCCGGTGTCCACATGATCGGCGACGTCACCGATCATGAGGTCGATGCCGACCGGCTCGGCGCGCGTCCGCAGGACGGCGATCGTCTGCGGATGGGTATCAGGATGCACGACGAAGGTCCCGCTCGGGCTCTTCGAGAGCCGGCGGCACATCGCCATGGCTTCGGCGGCCGCCGTCGCCTCGTCCAGCATCGAGGCGTTGGCCAGATCCATGCCGGTCAGGTCGGTGACCATCGTCTGGAAGTTCAGGAGCGCTTCGAGCCGGCCCTGGCTGATCTCCGGCTGGTAGGGCGTGTAGGCCGTGTACCAGGCCGGGTTCTCGAGCAGGTTGCGCTGGATGACCGGCGGCGTGAACGTGCCGTAGTACCCCATGCCGATGAGCGAGGTCGCCACCTCGTTCCGGGCCGCCAGCTCCCGGAGGGCGGTGAGGATCTCCCGCTCGGTCCGCCCGGGCGGGAGAGCCAGGGCCTCGCCGGCGCGGATGGAGGTGGGGACGGCGGCGTCCAGCAACGCGTCCAGGTCCTCCACGCCGATCGTGGACAGCATGCCGGCCAGCTGGTCCGGGTCGGGGCCGATGTGGCGGCGGGCGAACTCGCCGTGGTCCTCGAGCTCCGCCAAGGTGGGTCGCGTCGGCAACGTGGGCTCCTCTCCGGTGATCGTCCGGTTGGTTCCCCCGCTGTCGCGGCACCTGAGAGCTTCGCGACCGTCCCGACCCGACCTCGTCGGGTCCGGAGCGGCGCTTTCCCCTTCGGTGAGGCGGCGGACCGCCTGCTTTCCAGCGTCGCCTCACCCGATCGGTCCGTTGGCCTGAGAGATTCCGGGGAGGTTGCTCCTTCGGCGCCCCGTGCGCCGCTACTTGGCAGCGCCGTGGGCTCTCCCGACCGGGGTCGTCAGCGCGGCCAGGTTAGCCCGGACCGTCATCCGGGAAATGGCTTTGACAAACGGACCGCATTTCTGGTTCATTCGGCGGATGCCGTCCGTTCCCGCACAGCCGCTCCCGACGTGGGACGAGGCCCCGGACTACGACCTTCCCGACGACGTCGTGGCCGATCAGCCGCACCAGCTCAAGGCGCTGGGGGACAAGACCCGGGTCGCCATCCTGGATCTGGTGCTCGAGCGGGCAGCGTCGATCACAGAGCTGGCGGCCGCGCTCCACAAGCCCAAGAGCTCGGTGGCCCACCACGTCGAGGTCCTGCGGCGGGCCGGCCTGCTGCGGGTGGTCAGGACCCGCCGGGTCCGTGCTGTGACGGAGGCGTTCTACGGCCGGACCGGGCGAACCATCCGCGTGAACTCGCCCGGGCCGGAGGTCCCGGTTCGCTCGATGCTGGCCGACGCTCTCGCCGAGCAGGTGCCGTACCAGGAGGGCTGCGGCGGCGGCTTCACCCTGCGCCACGCCCGCATCCCTGTGGCGCAGGCCGACGCCTTCGCCGCTCGCCTCGCGGAGCTGGCGCAGGACTTCACCCGTCTGCCGCGGGAAGGTGATGTCGTGTTCGGCCTGATCGCCGGCGTGTACCCGACCGCGCACGGATACCTTCCGCCGCGGCAGGACGAACGATGACCGAGCGCACCCGACCCCGCACCCGCGTCCGGCTGGGCGCCGGATACTGGAAGCTCTTCTCGGCCAGCGTCATCTCCAACACCGGGGACGGCATGGGCCTCATCGCCTACCCCTGGCTGGCGTCGGCCGTCACCCGCAACCCGCTCCTCATCGGCCTCGTCAGCGTGGCCAACCGGCTGCCGTGGCTGGTCTTCAGCCTGCCCGCGGGCGTCATCACCGACCGGGTCGACCGGCGGGTGACGATGGTGGTCTGCGACGTGCTGCGGGCGGCGCTCACCCTGGTGGTCGCGGTCGTGGTGCTCGCCGCGCACGGCAGCCTCCCCGGGGTCGACGACCTGGACTCGGTGACCACCACCCGGCCCGGGCTCTACCTCGTGTTGCTCCTCGCCACGCTGCTGTTGGGGATGGCCGAGGTCCTGCGGGACAACTGCGGACAGACGCTCATGCCCTCGCTCGTGGACGCCTCGCTGCTGGAGCAGGCCAACGGACGCATGTGGGGCGCGGAGATGGTGGTCAACACCTTCATCGGGCCGGTGCTCGGGAGCCTCCTGCTCTCGATCACCTTCGCCCTGCCGTTCCTCGTCGACGCCGGCTCGTTCGCGTTGGCGGCCGGTCTCGTCTTCCTCATCGGCGGCCAGTTCCGCGCCCCCCGAACCGCTGAGGAGGAGCGCCAGCCCTGGCAGGTGGAGCTACGGGAGGGCGTGCGCTGGCTGCGGCGTCACGAGCTGCTGTGGCCGATGGCCGTCATCCTGGGCCTCCTCAACGCCATCGGCATGATGACGTTCGCCACCTTCGTCCTCTTCGGGCAGGAGGTGCTGCACACGACGCCGACCACCTTCGCCATCGTCACGACAGGCGCCGCCGTCGGCGGCATCATCGGCAGCCTCGCCGCGCCCCGCGTCAGCCGGGCGATCGGCGCTGGTCCGTCGTTGGCGCTGACGATGATCGGCGGTGCCGTCGGCGCGCTCGCCCTGGCCCTGACGTCGAGCTGGCCCGTGGCCTGGCTGGCGTTCGGCCTGGAAGCTGGGCTGGGCGCGATGTGGAACGTCATCACCGTCTCGCTGCGTCAGGCGATCATCCCGGACCACCTGCTCGGCCGGGTGAACAGCGTCTACCGGTTCCTGGGCTGGGGCATGATGCCCATCGGCTCTCTCGTCGGCGGTCTCGTCGTCGCCCTCGGCGATCAGGTCACATCTCGGGAGATGGCCCTGCGGATTCCCTACGTGATCGCGCTGGTCGGCAACCTGCTCCTCCTGGCCTTCGGGAGTCGCCGCCTCACCACCGCCAAGATCGAGGCCGCCCGTGCCGGCGGGAAGGCGCCGGACCCGGCCCCAGCGATCTGACGCGTCGGCCCGCTAGGCCCGGCCGCCCCGGAGCGAGTCCTGGAGCTGGCGCAGTGCGTCCCAGTGACCACCGATGGCCAGCACCGCCTGCTGCGGCCACGTGGCCGGGTCATGGGCGTTGAACTGCGGCCCGGCGCCGCTGAGCACGTCCCGCAGGCTCTGGGGCGTGGAGTTGGCCAGCGCGGCCCAGTCAGTGATGCCGGCTGACTGAAGGACCTCCTCGACCTGAGGACCGATGCCCTCGATCACCTTGAGGTCGTCGATGATCACGGGCCGGCCCAGTTGCTCCTGGGCTTCCTCCATGCCGGGGATCTCGCCCACCGGCTCCCAACCCTTGTGGTCCTCCAGGATGTCCTCGGCGGCCCCGGCGCGCTGCTCGGCCTCGGCCCGCTCTTCGTCCGCGGCAGCCAGTTGTGCCTGCAGATCGGCGACCTGGAGGCGGAGGTGCGCGGCGTCCGAGGCGTCGCTGGCGCTGGCCGCGTCGGTGGCCGCAGCGACGGCCTGCAGCCGGGCGATGATCTCGGCGTCACGTGACCGCGCCGCCACCAGCTCCTGGACCTGCAGGCGTCCGCGATCCAGCTCCTGCTGCGCGGCGGCGAGGCGCTGCTGCACCTCGAGGTCGCGCTGCTCGGCCTCCTTGCGGGAGCGCAATCCCCAGATCAGCCAGCCCAGCCCCAGACCGAGGAGGAAGGCGAGCAGCATCCAGAGGAGGATCTCTCCGGCGACGTAGAGCATGGGTCAGACTCCCTGGACGATGAACTCGATGCGGCGGTTGCGGGCCTTGTTCTCGGGCGTGTCGTTGGGTACCAACGGATCCTCCTCGCCGCGGCCGAGGGTGGTGAGGTCGTCGGCGGGGACGTCCCGATCGACGAGGTAGTCCTTGACGGCGTCGGCCCGCTCCTGGCTGAGCTCGAGGTTGGCCTCGGGTGAGCCGTCGTCGTCGGTGTAGCCGACGATCTGCACCTGCGCGCCGGGGACCTGCTTGATGGACTCGGCGGCGGAGTCGAGGACGACCTGGGAGCGGTCGTCGAGGTTGGAGGAGTCGGGTGCGAAGTTGACGCCGGAACGACCGAGCAGCGCGTTGAGCGAGGCCTGCAGGTCGTCCGGTGAGTCCGGCCCGGGCGTCACGCTGCCCGCAACCGTGAGTCCGAAGTCGCCGGCCGAGGACGTGAGTGCGTCGTTGAAGGTGTCGGCCGCGGTGGCGCTGAATGCTTCGCCGTCGACGGCGAGCTCCTGGCCGGCCAGCCGGGCCGTGCCCCGCCGCACAGCGAGCCCAGCACCGTTGACGAACTGCGCCAGACCGTCGACGGCATCGTCGGAGTCGAACTCGTCCTCGTTGGCCCCGAGCGGCTCGACCGTCAGCTGGTCGGTGACGGAGCCCTGGAGCGCGAACGCGTCGTCGGCGGCGTCCCGCAGCGTCTGGGCCTGATCGTCGGACAGCACGGTGCCGGCGAGGGTGATGGTCTGGTCGGCGATCGTGACGGTGACGTCGACGGTCGGGGTGGCGGGTTCGGTGGTCGGCGTCGTGGTCGTCGTCGGGGCGGCGGTGGTGGTGGTCGCGGCAGTGGTCGTCGTCTCGCCCGCGGACGTGGTGACCGCGAGCGTGGTGGTCGACTCCGCGGTCGTGGTCGGCACGACGACATCCGGTTCGGTGGAGCGATACGCGAGCGATCGGATGCCGTTGCGGTCAGTGACGGCGGCGAGCGCGGGATCGCGCAGGGTGGGAGGTCCGGCGAGGGTGCCGTCGCGACCGCTGAAGGTCACGCCGACGCCCTGGACGCCGCCGGCCACCAGCTGCTCCTCGACCTGGCCCGTCAGGTCGTTCTCGATGCGGGGGATGGAGACGGCCAGGGCGATCAGGTAGAGGAGGACGAACGCCAGGAGGCCCACCACGAGCCGCCGGTTCGTCGTCGTCATCGGTCCTCCGGTCCCTCCAGGCCCGCGCTCGGGCGGGAGGTTAGCGGTCGGGCGCGCAGGGTCCCTGGGACGGTGCTCACTCCACGGTGCCGTACGCACCCCGTTGCCCGCGGGCGCCGGCGGTGGCCACGTCGGCGATCGCGGCGTCGAGGTCGGCCAGGAACTCCGGGATCCGTCCGGCGTGGATCGCGTTGACGGTGCAGTGGAGCGAGGGCGGCGGACCCTGCCGGTCCACGTACCATCCCCGCCGCCACAGCGCGTCGGCGAGCGCGAAGACGTCGAGCTGGTCGGGGTCAGCGGCGCCGAAGGCGAGGAGCATGGCGTCCGGCTCGGCGCGGAGCACGAGCGCGGGGTGATCGCGGACGCCGGCGGCCAGTTCCTCGGTGGCGGTGCGGGCGGCCGCAGCCAGCCGCAGGTAGCCGTCGTCGCCCAGGTGGTGGAGCACCGCCCACGCCGCCGCCATCGGCCCGCCGGACTTCGTGCCCAGGAGGCCGGAGGAGCCGTAGGTGCCGCCCAGCCAGTTCTCGGTGACGAAGACCTGGTGGCGGCGCAGCGCCTTCGTGCGGTGCACGATGACAGAAGCGCCCTTGGCGGTGTAGCCGAACTTGTGCAGGTCGACCGACATCGACGTGACGCCGGGGACGCCGAAGTCGAACGGCGGGACGTCGTAGCCGAGGCGGGCCAGGTAGGGGAGCGTCACGCCGCCCATGCAGGCGTCGACGTGGCAGTTGATGTCGCGCTCGCCGGCGAGAGCGGCGATGTCGGTGATGGGATCGATGACGCCCTGCGGGTACTGCGGCGCCGAGCCGACGACCAGCACGGTGTCGTCGTCGATGGCCGCGGCCATGGCGTCGACGTCCGCCCGCCAGTCCTCGCGCACCGGGATGCGGCGGTTCTCGAGGCCGAAGTAGTGGGCGCCCTTCTCGAACGCGGCGTGGGCCGAGGTGGGCAGCACGACGTTGGGGCGGCGGACGTCCCGCTCGACCAGGCCCCGCTGGCGGGCCGCCTCGACGGCGAGGAGGATGCTCTCGGTGCCGCCCGTGGTCATGAAGCCGGCCGCCTCCGGCCCGCCGTTGAGCCAGCCGGTCACGATGGCGACGACGTCCTGCTGGATGCGGCGCAGGCTGGGGAAGGCGTCTGTGTTGAGGGCGTTCTCGGTCATGAAGCGCCGCAGGGCGTCCTCGGCCACGGCCTGCACGTCGGGGCCGGCGCTGTAGGCCAGCGTGAACGCCCGGCCGTCCCGCCAGCGCACGTCGTCGGCCTGGAGGCCGCTCAGTCGGCCTGCGACCTCGTCCGCCGGGAGGCCGTGCTGGGGGAGCGGGGAGCCGGCCACGGCGGCGGACGGTACCGAACTCTCGCCCCTTCGCCACCGATTCGATATCGATTCGGCGCGTTGTGCGCTTGTGAATCCTGAGGCGGACGCGCTGTGGACGGCGCGATCTGCTCCGACTTCGCGTCGGTCGGGCGGGTCAGGCGGCCCGGGCCAGGCGGGTCAGGCGGACTGGTAGCGGATCGTCAAGCCGTCGTAGGCGTCGGCCAGCGAGGCGTCGAGGCCGACCGGCGCCGGGTCGACGCCGAGCGCGGCGCGCAGCTGGGCGATCGTCATGTGCCGGATGGCGGGCCAGGCGGTCGGTGCGGGCGTGTACTTCGGATCGCAGCCGTCGGCGTACAGGTTGAGGATCACCTCGGGCACGGCCACGCCGGCGTCCGTGGCCACCTGGAGGATGCCGCCCTGGTCGGCGGCGATCGTGCAGGCGTCCATGAAGCCGAGGTGGGTGACCCCGCCGAGCACCGCGAGCTGCCGCGGCGAGGGCACCGTGTTCCACCACTGCTCGATGGAGCCGACCGGGGCGATGGCGTCGGCGTCCCCGGCGACGACGAGGCCCGGCTTGGCCGGAGGGTTGCCGTTGCCGGCGGCGAGGGCGACGAACGTGGCGATCTGCGGGTCGGCGCTCATCTGGATCGCTGCGGCTCCGCCCGCCGAGTGGCCGACCACGGCGACGCGGCTGGTGTCCACCCTGCGTGGCGAGGGCACCGTCGTCGCGCAGGTTCTCCGCCTCCATCACGGGGATGGCCGCCCGCAGGTCGTCCACGTCGGTGCTGGCGCCCTGGCCGATGGTGCCCGCCAGGCAGGAGGTCAGGTCGCGGGCCGAGTGCTCGGGGGCGGCGACGATGAAGCCCCACGAGGCCATGGCGGTGGTGAGGAACGACGATTGCTGGCGGAAGCCGCAGAAGCCGTGGCTGAACAGCACGAGCGGGAACGGCCGGCTCTCGGGCTCCGCCGCCGGCAGGTCGGTGAACGCGTCCGTGGTGAAGACGATGTCGTTGGCCGCGGCGACCTTGGCCTGCTCCGCCGGCGGGAGGTAGGTCCTCATGTCGTAGGTGGCCGGTGGCGCGCCGGCCTCGCTGCCGGGTTCGCCCGGGTACCAGACGGTGATCGGTCCGTTCGGCGCGTCGATCTCCAGCGTGCCCACCGGGTACGGCCCGCGCCCGGCGTACGCCTGTGGACCGGTCGGTGACGTGGAGGTGCCGTCGGACCCGGGCGGCGTGGAGCTGGTCTCACCGCCGGCCGGTGCCGTGACCGAGCCGTCGCTCGCGTCGTCGCCGCCATCGTCGTTCGAGCAGGCCGAGGCGACGGTGAGCAGGCCGAGGGTCGCCAGGACGGCGACGGGGACGACGCGCCATCGCCCGGCGGTCGACATGTGCTCAGCCGGCCTGGAGCTGGCTCACGACGGCCTCGACCGCCTCCTGATCGAGCTCGCCCGTGGCCCGGAGGACGACCTTCCCGTCGGCATCGAGGGCGACGAAGTACGGGTACGAGGTCAGGCCGTACACCCCGGCCGCCGTGCCCTCGGCGTCGTCGGCGATGATCCCGCCCGGCCACCCCTCCTCGGCCAGCCACGACGACGGTGGATAGTTGGGGAGGTCCGACTCCACGCCCGTGGAGACGGCGATGAGGTCGATGTCCTCGGGGATCGTCCCGTCGGCCCGCCACTCCACGAGACGCGGGACCTCGGCCCGGCAGTGCGGGCACCAGTGGGCGACGAACACCACGAGACTGGGCCGGCCGGTGGCGCCGCCGATCGACTGGGGCGTGCCGTCGAAGCCCTTCCCGTCGAGCACCGGCGCGGCGGCCCCGACGGACGGGTCGTCGGCGCCGTTGCCCGGGAACTCGGTGAGCGGGTCGCCCGTCACGGTGACGGGCTGGACCTGGGCGACCCCGATGGTCGTGGGCTGGTCGTCGGTGTCGTCGCCTCCGAGCTGGGTGATGGCAACAGCGCCGAGGAGCACGACGGCGACGACGACGATGAGGATCGCCACCAGCGGGAGCCGTCGCCGGGTGGTCGGCTGGCTGCCCTTCCGGTTGAGCGCCGCCGGGGGACGGCTGGTCTTCTGTGATGGGCTCACGGTCGGATCTCCGATGCGATCGGTCGGTCGGGGTGGTCGTCCGGCTCCGGAAGGGGGTGTCTGCGGGCCGGGTAGACGAGGAGGCCGCTGATCAGCGCGAACGCGGCCAGGGCCATGGTCGGGATGGTGATGAACCCGAAGCGCTCCACCCAACGCACCGAGCAGGGGTTGGCGACCTCGCACACGCCGGACTCCTCGAGCGACGGGAAGCGCTCCACGAGGATGTGGTAGGTGCTGATGCCCATGCCGATGATGGCCAACGGCAGGGCGTAGCGGCGCACACCGTCGTCGCGCTTCCACCATGCGACCCCGAGGAGAACCGGCAGCGGGTACATGGCGATGCGCTGGTACCAGCACAGCCGGCAGGGGACGAAGTTGGCCACCTCCGACAGGTAGAGGCTGCCGAGCGTGGCGACCGTGGCCACGACGAAGGCCAACGGGATCTCCTGCCCGTCGAGCAGCTCACCGAGGCGCTGCCGCGCGTCCGGGAACGGGAGCCAGCGGACGGCGTGGAGGACGACCGCGGCCGCGGCGGCGAGGATCGCCAGCGTGGCGAACAGCAGGGTCATCGTGGAGGTGGTCATGGGCGGTGAGGTTCGTGTGCTCCACGACGGCGGGCGGCCGTGGGTTCCCCGGCGCCCGCATCATGGTGCTGCATCATGGTGCTGGATCATGGTGCCGGGCCCAGTCTGGCCGCCCAGACGCCGTAGAGCGGGTCGCCCACCGTGCGCGGCGGCGTGCACAGGGCGGCGGTGACCGGGCCGAAGCAGCCGGAGCGCCGGAAGTACTCGGTCACGATCCTCACCCGGCCCTCGTCGTCGTTGGCCAGCCACCCGTGGACCGCCTTGGACGGGAAGCAGCGGTTCGAGAAGGTCACGACCAGGAGGCCGCCGGGCACCAGGACGCGACCCACCTCGCGGAACACGGCCACCGGCCGGGTGAGGTAGTCCACGGACACGCAGCAGGTGACCGCGCCGAACTCCGCGTCGCCGAAGGGGAGCGTGGGGTCGGCGTTGAGGTCGTGCACGACCCAGCGGGTCGGCGGCGGGGTTGGCCGCCAGCTCGGCCGCGTTCATGCCGAGCACGACCAGCTCCGGTGGGGGAGTGCGGAAGTGGGACACCCACGACGACATGAGGTCCAACACCACCGGGGGAGCGTCGGCGCGGCCGTCGATGCCGAGGTGCTCGTACAGCCGGCCGACGGCGGCGATGGCGCGGTCGTCGAGGTGGGTGACGAAGCGCTCGACGGCGTAGAAGCCGGTGTCGGGGGAGGGGTCCGTGCGGGCGAGGAAGCCGGGAGGGAACGCGGCGTCCGGGTCCGGATCGCCGTCGCCCGCCCCGGACGGCGCGCGGCCGGCGTCAGCCGTCAGTGCCCGACTCGGCGAGGAGACGGTCGACCCACCCGTGGAAGCGCTGGAGCGTCAGCTCGTTGCGGCCGAACGTGAAGTGCGTGTTGGCGCCGGAGGTGAGGCCCTTCTGGATGTCGAGCCCGGTCTTGTAGTCCTCGTCCCGCACGACGTCGTACAGGAAGTTGGTGTAGGTCTCGGCCTTCTGGCGGGCCTCGTCGGTCTCGAGCGGATGGCGGGTGATGATGGTCTGGACCGTGCGGGAGCGATCGGCGGTGGGCCCCGGGAAGAGCTGCGACACCATGGCCTGCTCGCCCCAGCAGCCGGCGATCGAGATGTGGGGGAAGATCGTGTACACGGGGCCGATGTGGTCGGTGGGCACCCACTCGTCCTCCGGCAACTCGCGGAGCTCCGGCAAGCTGTGGCGGGCGAACACGACCCGTTGATGGGGGCCGAACGCGTCGGTCGCCATCAGGTTGCTCATCGTCTGCTTGAAGATGGTGTTCCGGTGCAACGAGGCGAAGTGGTAGCCCTCGAGGTAGCCGTCGTAGCAGACCTTCCAGTTGGCGCCCACCAGCTCCCGCCGTGAGAACACGTGCCAGCCGGCCAGGTCCAACTTGTCGAGCTCCTCGGCGTAGTCGCCCAGCCAGGCGTCGAGGTCGATCGGCGCGCCGGGAGTCAGGACGGTGAAGACGAACCCGCCCCGCTCGGCCGTCGGCAGGGGAGCGAGGCCGTGGCTGTCACGGTCGACCGAGCCGAACGTGTCCTCGCCGTAGATGCCGACGAGGCAGCCGGTCTGGTCGTAGGTCCAGGCGTGGTACGGGCAGGCGAACCGGCGCGCCGTGCCGCAGCCCGGATCGACGAGCGCGGCGCCGCGGTGGCGGCAGACGTTGAGGAACGAACGGGCCACACCGTCGGCACCCCGCACGACGAGAACGGGCACGCCGAGCGCGTCCAGCGCCTTGTAGGCGCCGGGCTCCTTGAGCTCGCAGCTCAGCGTCAGGCCGAGCGGGACGCGCTTGAAGATGCCATCGACCTCGTCCTGCCAGCGGGCCGGATCGGCGTAGTTGGCGACGGGGACGGTGACGATGTCATCCGTCTGGTCCGTGGTGCCGTTCTCGTAGTGGGCCAGCATCCGCTTGGCCAGCGTCACGAGCTCGGTTCGCTCCAGCATCGGCACCCCCTGCGCGCACGAGGCAACGGCCCTCGATCGGGCCGATCGCAGGGTAGCGCCGTGGGGCTCAGGCGGCCCGGTTGGCCTCGTTGGCCTGTGCCGGCGGCCGGCGGTGTCCCGGATGGCGCTCGCCACCGACGGGACGGACATCAGCACGGCGAACTCGCGGGGGTTGGCGACGTACACGGTGGCCGGGGTGATCGCGGTGACCGTGGCGGTCCGCGGCGTGCCCTCGAGCAGCGCCATCTCGCCGGCGACGTCACCGGCGCCGAGGATGGCCACGGGCCGGTCGCCCTGGCTCGAGCGGGTCACGGCCAGCTGGCCGTCGACGACGATGAGGAACTGGCGGCCGTAGTGCCCCTCGCGGGTCAGCACCTGGCCGGCTTCGAGGCGAACCTCCGTCAGTGAGGAATCGATGACGTCCAGCTCATCGGCCGAGCAGGCGGCGAACAAGGGGAGACCCTCGAGGCGATGGGTGGACGTAGAACGGGTGAACATCTGGAATGCTCCTTTCGACAGCTACAACGCCGGGAGAGCGCGGAGGCTTCCCACATGTGCCCGGATTCACAAGCTTGACGGCTCCTGAACGCGCCGGGGTCCCCGAGCTCTGGGTGCGTCGATGTCGTGCAGATCGGCGCCTGGCGCGGCGTCGCACGACATCGATGGTGGGGGCGTGGCGCCTGGCTCGCAGCCCTCTGGTGCCGGTCCCTCGACCTGACATAACGAGGATTATGGGCGTCTGATCAGAGAGCAGGCCCGAGGCATCAGCGGGCGCCGTCGGTGAGGTCGGCCCGCTCGGCGGCGCACAGCGGGCGGGCGGCCTCGAGGAGCCAGGCCAAGGCCTCCTGGAGGTCGGCGATCCGGGGCGTGCTCGACTTGTCCAGATCACGCTCGACGTCCTCCACGGCGCAGGCCAGGACGTAGAGCTCGTCCCGCAGCCGGTCCAGCGCGTCGCGGGCCACGATCAGCTCCCGGTCCCCGAGCGCCAGCTCCCCGGCGCGCCGCCTGGCCTCGTAGTCGCGCTGGCGGCAGGCATGGCCGCAGAACCGGCGAGGGCGGCCGGGCCCGGTCCGAGCCGGCAGGGGGCGCCGGCACCACCGGCATCGCCCGCTCCCCTGGTCCGCACCGGATTCTGTCACTGTGACGAATTATGGCCCATCGACGGTCAACCGGCGCGGATGGCGGACCTCAGCTGTCGATGAGGGCGCCCGCCGACCGCCACGCGGCCTCGATGCGGTCCAGCCGGTCGGTGGCCGAGGAACGGAGCTTGTCGGCCACGGCGGCGATCATCGCGTTGAGCAGCGCGAGCGTCGCCACGTGGGAGTCGAAGGGCCCCGCGCTGGCGGCCACGACCGTGAACGAGGCGTCGGCGAGGAGTGCGAGCGGCGACAGGGCGCTGTCGGTCAGCGCGATGAGCGTGACGCCCCGCTCCCCTGCCCGGCGGGCGGCGTCGAGGACCCAGCGGTCGTAGCGGCGCAGGTCGATCACCAGGCAGGCGTCGCCCGGCCCCAGGAGCGCGATGGCCCGCACCACCGCCACCTCGGTGCCGACGACCAGCTCGACGCCCTCGCGCAGCAGCGACAGCTCGCCGACGGCCTGGTGCGCGATGCCGGCCGACGCTTCGCCGGACAGGACGGCGACGCGGGCGGTGCGGGTCGAGAGCGCGGCGACGGCCGTCGTGAACGCCTCACGGTCGGCCTGTTCCAGAGTGGACTGCACGTTGTCGAGCTCCGTCGCCATGGTCCGGCCGACCACGTCGGCGGCCACGGGCTGGCGGATGCGTTCGGCCGCCGGGCGGAGCCGGTGGGCCAGCTCGGCCTGCACTGCGTCCTGGAGCGAGGTGAAGCCGTCGAAGCCGAGCTTGGCCGCCAGGCGCACCACCGTCGCCGCGCCCGAACCGGCCTCACTGGCCAGCTCCGCGACCGTTCCGAACGCAACCAACTGCGGTCGCTGGAGGACGACGTCGGCCACTCGGCGCTCCGCCGGCGTCAGGTTCGTGCCCGAGTCGGTGATGCGTTCGGCCACGTCCATCGGCCGGGCAGCCTACGCCGCGCCCCTGCTGACTCGGAACGATCGTGCCAGTCGGCGGCGGGCTGGACGTGGCCGTCGGGAGCGGCGCGGGCCAGACTGCCGCCATGGGCTCTTTGGACTCCCTCCCCTCCCCCGGGCGATCGTTCGCCAGCGACAACTCGTCGGGCGTCCATCCCACGGTCGTGCAGGCGTTGCTCGACGCCAACCAGGGGCATGCCCTCGCCTACGGCGCCGATCGGTGGACAGCGGAGGCGACCGAGGTGTTCCGGGACCTGTTCGGTGTGACGCCGAGGTGCTGTTCGTGTGGGGAGGCTCCGGCGCCAACGTCCTTTCGCTGGCCACGACGGTCGGGCCGGCGCAGGCCGTGGTGTGCACCGAGTCGGCTCACATCAACGTCGACGAGACGGGCGCGCCCGAGCGGTTCGTCGGGGCCAAGCTCATCGACGTCCCCACCGCCGACGGCAAGCTCCGGCCCGAGCACGTCGAGGCCGTCACCCATGCACTCGGCAACGAGCACCACGTCCAGCCCGGGGTGGTCTCCATCACGCAGTCCACCGAGCTCGGCACGCTCTACACGGTCGACGAGGTGCAGGCGCTCGGTGAGGTGGCGCATCGGTACGGCATGACCCTGCACATGGACGGCGCCCGGATCGCCAACGCCGCCGTCGCCCTCGGTGCTGACGTCCGGTCGTTCACCGTGGACGCCGGCGTCGACGTGCTGTCGTTCGGCGGCACGAAGAACGGGATGATGTACGGCGAGGCTGTCGTCTACCTGAGTCCCGAACTGGCCCGCTCGGCGCGGTTCGTCCGGAAGCAGGTCACGCAGCTCCCCTCGAAGATGCGCTTCGTGGCCGCCCAGTTCACGGCGCTCCTGCGGGACGGGCTCTGGCTGCGCAACGCCGCTCACGCCAACGGCATGGCGACGCGCCTGTACGACGTGGTGCACGATCAGGACGGCGTCGACCTGGGTGGCCCGCCCGCCGTCAACAGCCTGTTCCCGCGCCTGCCGAAGGAGGCCATCGAGCCGCTGCGGGCCTGGTCACCGTTCTACGACTGGGATCCCGCCAGCCAGCAGGTGCGGTGGATGACCAGCTTCGACACGACGGACGAGGATGTCACCCGCTTCGCCGCGGGTGTGAAGGCTCTGCTGTCCTGAGGTCGTGCCCGACGCGCTGTTCGCCGATCGCAGGTTCGCCGAGCTGTACGACCTCCTCGATGCAGATCGATCCGATCTCGACGTCTACGCGGACCTCATCGACGAGCTGGATGCACGACGCATCCTCGACGTCGGTTGTGGAACGGGTTCGCTGGCCTGCCTGCTCGCCGGTCGCGGCCTCGAGGTGACCGCGGTCGATCCGGCGGCCGCCTCGCTCGATGTCGCTCGCCGAAAGCCGAACGCCGACCTGGTGACGTGGGTTCACGCCGACGCCGCTGGTGTGCCCGCGGTCGGCGCCGATCTGGCGATCATGACGGGCAACGTCGCACAGGTCTTCCTGTCCGATGACGACTGGCTCGCTGCGCTCCGGGCGATCCATGCCGCGCTGCGACCGGACGGATCGCTGGTGTTCGAAGTGCGCGACCCGACACGGCGCGCGTGGCGGGGCTGGACGTGGTCAGGCGACGGAACGACGACTGCACCATCCGCTCGCCGGCTGGTTCACGGCGTGGACGCAGCTGACCGACGTGAGCCCGCCGTTCGTCTCGTTCCACCACATCGTCCGGTTCGACGGCGGCGACGAGCTGCTGTCGGACTCGACGCTGCGGTTCCGCGACCGGCAGGAGGTGGCCGAGTCGCTGGAGAGCGCCGGGTTCGCGGTGCTCGAGGTTCGGGACGCGCCCGACCGGCCGGGACTCGAGCTCGTCTTCGTCAGCCGCCGCGATCCACGGCCCGGCTCACCCCGCTAGACGCAGAGGACGCCGCTGACGCCGCGCTTGCAGATGCTGCGCTTGGTGGCCAGGGCCACCATGAAGCCGGTCTGGTCGTCGCCGGTGAGCGTCAGGTCGTACCAGGTGCCCGCCACCGAGTCGTCGCACGGCGTGCGGAGCTCGATGGCCGCCGTGGTCGGTGAGCCGGGCGCCCGCCAGATGACCTCGGCGGCAGGAAGGATCTCGCAGCCGGCGATGGGCGCGTCCAGCGCGTCGGCGATGGTGTCCACCAGCTTGGCGGAGTCCTTCTCCACCGGCGGTGGGGTGCCGAGCAGGGCCTGGATCTCGGCCGTGGCGTCCTGCGAGCCGGCCAGCAGGAGCGGATGCGTGAGGGGCGGGGCGACGCAGGCCGCCGTCGCGAGGACAGCGGTACCGGCCACCACCAGCCGGGCGAGGGTGGTGCCTCTCATCGCGCCAGTAGACCATGCGGTGCCGCGGGCGTGGCCCTCGAGAGCCGGTCAGGAAGCACGGTGTGGCCGATATCGCCACCGCGCGTGACCACACCACGCCTCGCCCACCACTCGGGGACGGTACCGTCCGGGCACGTGAGTGCTCGGTGCGACCCGTGACGCGACGCCCCGCGGTGACCGTCGTCGGCAGCATCAACCAGGACATGGTGGCCCGCGTCCCCCGCCTGCCGGGGCCCGGGCAGACGGTGCTCGGGCACGACCTGGTCATGGCCCCTGGCGGCAAGGGATTGAACCAGGCCGTGGCCGCGGCACGAGCGGGGGCGAACACCGCCTTCGTCGGCATGGTGGGCGACGACAGCGCCGGTCAGCACCTCCTGGCTGTGCTCGACGAGGAGGGCGTCGACACCCGGGGCGTGGCGACGGTGGAAGCGTTGACCGGTCGGGCCCTGATCTCGGTCGCCGACGACGGCGAGAACCACATCGTGGTCGTGCCGGGCGCCAACGCGGCGGTGAGCGTCGCCCACGTGGACCGGCACCACGCGCCGGTCGAACGGGCGCGGGTGGTCCTGGCGCAGCTCGAGATCCCGCTCGTCGCCGTCGAGGCCGCGCTCAGCCGGGCCCGCGCGGCGGGCGTCACGACCATCCTCAACGCCACTCCCCCACTCCCGCTCGACGCCTCGGTGCTCGGCCTCGTCGACGTCCTCGTCGTCAACGAGCACGAGGCGGCTGCGCTGGCCGGCGGATCGGTCTCCAGCCCGACCGAGGCCTCGGACGCCGGCCGTGCGCTGCGGGAGTCGGGCTGCGGTGTCGTGGTGGTCACGCTGGGCAGCGACGGCGCCGTGCTCGTGAGCGAGGAGGGCGTCGTGCACCGGCCTGCCATCCCGGTCGAGGTGATCGACACCACCGCGGCCGGCGACGCCTTCGCCGGCACGTTCGCGGCGCGCCTGGCCGCCGGCGCGGACCTGGCCGACGCGCTGCGGTGGGCGGTGGCCGCGGGAGCGCTGGCCGTCACGGCGCTCGGCGCGGCGCCCTCCATCCCTGTGCGGCGCGACGTCGAGCGGCTCCTCGCCCGCGCCGGCTGACGACGCGCGGCCGCATTCAGTACTGCAGCGTGATCGCCGTCCAGCCCTCCTTGGTGCGGCGCTCGACGGCTCTCAGCGGGGCCAAGGCCTCGACGACGTGCTCGGCGCGAGCGGTCAGCAACCCGCTGATGACGAGCGAACCGTCGGGCGCCACGACGCGCACGAGATCGTCGGCCAGGCTGAGCAGCGCGGGGGCCAGAAGGTTGGCCACGACGACATCGAACGTCCCGTCGATCGCGGCCAGCGGGGTCGTCGAGACGTGGACGCGCGACGCCACGCCGTTGGCCTCCGCGTTGGCTGTCGCGACCGGAGGCGAGGCGAGCGAGACGTCGATGCCGATGGCTTCGCTCGCCCCCAGCACGACCGCGGTGACAGCGAGCACGCCGCTTCCGCAGCCCACGTCGAGCACCCGCGCCCCCGGTCGCATGGCGGCCCGCAGTCCGCGGATGGTGAGCACCGTGCTCGGGTGGTCCCCCAGTCCGAACGTGACGCCCGGCTCGATGCGCACGACCGTCGTGCCCGGTGACGACTCGAACGGCAGCCAGGCGGGGACGACCACGAGGTCCTTCTCGATCCACGACGCGTGCACGTGGGCCCGCCACGCGTCCGTGACGGACGGGTCGAGCTCGATCATCTTCCACCGCCAGCGGGCCGGGAAGCCCTCGGCGGCGCGGGCGACGTCCGCGGCATCGTCCCCGAGCGACGTCCACAGCTCGAGCACGTCGTCGGCGGTCCCCGTGGTGCCGCCACGCTCCTCGATGGCGGCGACCCCGAGCGCCCACAGCGCGTCGGCGGCCAGCTCCGCCTCGCTGGCCGGCACGGTCAGGACCAGCCCCAGCACGCCCGATGTCTAGCCGATGCGGCGGAGCCCGTCCCGGTAGGCGCGGGCCTTCTCCACGTACGACGTCACGCCCGTGCGTGATCGACTCGGCCCTGGCGACCCCGGCCTTGATGGTCGCCGGCGCGCCGACGGCCAGCGCGCCGGGTGGGACCTCCGTGCCGTTCAGCAACACGGCGTTGGCGGCCACGATCGCCCCCGGATGCACGATCACGCCGTGGAGCACGACGGCGCCGGACCCGACCAGCGCGCCCGGCCCGACAGTGCATCCCTCCAGGTGAACGATGTGGCCGATCACGCAGTCGTCGCCCACGACCGTCGGGTGCTCCGGCGTGGTGTGCAGCACGCAGTTGTCCTGCACCGAGGTGCGCTCGCCGATGGTGATGTGCCCGCCACCGTCACCCCGCAGGACGACGCCCGGCCAGATCGAGCTCTCGGCGCCGATGCGCACCGCGCCGATGACCACGGCGTCGGGGTGGACGAAGGCGTCGGGGTGGATGTCGGGTACGTCGTCGCCGAGGGCGTAGATGGGCACGCCAGGGACGGTAGTGGTGCCACCGCTCACGCCCGGCGGCGGTCGCTCGCAGGTCGCCAAGCTTCCGGGCGGCCGGTAGGTTTCGTGTCCCATGCCCAGCAGGATCGACGTCGAGCTGACCAGCGCGCGCCCGGACGGAACGTGGACGTGGCGCGCCGCCGGGGCCCGCGAGCCGAGGGGCATCGTCGAGTCGACCATCCTCCCGGACGGCGCCAAGGTGGGCGACATCTTCCGGGTGGAAGCCACCATCGCCCTCGACGGCATCGAGATCCACTCCGTCGTCCCCGGGCGGACGAACCGCAAGGAGCCCGATCGGCTGGAGATCATCGGCGGCGCTGAGTTCCAGGCGGTGACCACGAGCCTGGTCGGTCGCCGGGACCGCGACACGCGGGGCCCCGGGGACCGTCGCGACCGGCGGGATCGTCGCGACCGCAAGGAGGGCGACCGCCGCCCCGCCGGGGAGGGACGCCCGCGCCGCGAGGGCGGTGGCCCGGACGGAGGGCGGCCCAGTCGGGACCGGCCCGAGGGCGAGCGGACCGAACGGGAACGGCGGCCGCCGCGCCAGCGCCCCACGTACGCCCCGGTGCCCGAGGTGCCGCAGCGCCCGAAGCCCAAGCGGCTGCGCCCCGGTCGCGTTCACCGTCAGGCGTTGATGGCCTCACTGCCGGAGGAGCGCCAGGCCGTGGCCGAGCAGCTCTTCCGGGCGGGTCTGCCGGGCGTGCGGCAGGCCCTCAAGGACCAGAACGCAACGCTGGCCGCTGAAGGCAAGCCCGAGATCAACACCAGCGGCATCGAGTCGTTGGCGCAGGATCTACTCCCGTCGGTTCGCGTGGCGGACTGGCTGGATCGGGCCGACGCGGCGCTGGCCGGGGTCGACGAGCTCGATCTCCGCGATCTGCGGTCGGTCGTGACCGCGGCCGCCGACCCCGTCGTGGCCCGAGACGACAGCACCCGCGAGCTGGCGGGCCAGCTTCGTGCAGCGCTCGAGCGGCGCCAGAACGAGGAGCACGATCAGTGGCTCGCCGACATCACGGTGGCGCTGGATGTAGGTCGCGTCGTGCGGGCGTTGCGGCTGTCGTCCCGTCCTCCGAAGGCCGGGGTCCCGTTCCCGAGTGAGCTGGCCACGCGGCTCAACGAGGCGACGACGGCCGCGCTGGTGCCTGACGCGGCGAGCGACCGCTGGGCCGCGGTCGTGGAGGCGCTGGCCTTCTCCCCCGTGCACGCCGTCGTCACGCCCGCGGCCCCGCCCACCGTCATCACCGACGACCTGCGGGCGATGGTGAAGGGTGTCGCCTCGGCCGTGCCCCAGATCGCCACCCTGGTCGGCGTCGAGGTGCCCCCACCGGGCAGCCGTCCCCCGCGGTCGCCCCGTCTTCCCCGCCGCCCGACCAAGCCCAAGGCCAAGACGCCCGCGCCGGCCAAGGACGCCGGCGGGCGCGGCCCGCGCCGCGAGCGGGCCGACGAACCGAAGGCCGCGGAAGAGCCGAAGGTTGCGGAAGAGCCGAAGGTTGCGGACGAGCCGAAGCGTCGACTGGACGAGCCAGCGGTCGAGGAACCGCCAGCCGCCGAAGCGCCGCCTGCCGCCGAAGCGCCGCCTGCCGCCGAAGCGCCGCCTGCCGCGTCGCCGAAGCGCCGGCCGCCGCCGAGGAGCCGAAGCCGCCGAGGAGCCGCCCGTCGCCGAAGCGCCGCCTGCCGCCGAGGAGCCGCCCGTCGACGAGTCACCGGCGGCCGACGAGCCGGTGGCTGTGGAGACGCCGGCCCCCACCGCCGAGCCTGCGTCCGAGCCCGAGCCGGAGACGCCGGCGAGGGCGGAGCCGCCCTCCTCCGCGCCGGACGAGCCGTCCACGCGCCAGCCGGAGGACTCACCCGACCCGGAGGCCGGCACCGAGGGCTGAGCCTGGCCTGGGTGTGGGCCGGGACCCACCCCTACCATGCGGCGCCATGGTCGACTACGAGGTACAAGGGCGCGTCGCGCTCATCACGCTGAACCGTCCGGAGGCCCGCAACGCCGTCAACGGCGACGTCGCGACCGCGATGGAGGCGGCCATCGACGCCATGGAGGAGGACCCCGAGGTCTGGGTCGGCATTCTCCGCGCCAACACCGAGGGCCAGGAGCGTCCGGTGTTCTGCGCGGGAGCGGACCTCAAGGCCATCAACGCCGGCCAGGGCGCGACGCTGTCCACGGAACGCGGCGGCTTCGGCGGCTTCGCCTACCGGGAGCGGCGCAAGCCGGTGATCGTCGCCGTGGACGGTCTGGCCACCGCCGGCGGCTGCGAGATCGTGCTCGCGTCCGACATGGTCGTGGCCACCACCCGCTCGGCCTTCGGCTTGGCCGAGGTCAAGCGCAACCTGGTCGCCGGGGCGGGCGGGCTCTTCCGCCTCCCCAGGGCCATCGGCCGCGCTGCCGCCATGGAGGCCATCCTCACCGGGGAGCCCATCCCCGCCGAGCGGGCCTACCAGCTCGGGCTGGTGAACCGGCTGGTCGAGCCGGGCGCCGCCGAGACCGAGGCGCTGGCCCTGGCCGCGGCCATCTGCGAGGCGGCACCGCTCGCCGTGTGGGAGAGCCGGCAGGTGGTGCTGGCCGCCGCCGGCGCCGACGAGGACACGCTGAAGTCGATGACCAACTCGGCCATGGGGACCGTGATGCGCTCCGAGGACCTCAAGGAGGGCCTCACCGCGTTCATCGAGAAGCGTCCGCCCCAGTGGAAGGGCCGCTGACGGGCACCAGCCCGTGTTCGACGAGGAAGCTCAGGAGCCCCGGGACCAGGTCGCCGGCCTCCGCCAGCGTGGTCACGTCCTGCCAGCGCAGCGCCGCGGCGTCGTCGGCGGCGCGCCCGTCCTGCGCCGCCACGCCGGGCGCCAGGGTTGCGACGTAGTCGTGGATCACGAAGTGGTGGTCGGGGCCGATGCGTTCGACGCAGCCCACCCACGGCCCGGGCTCGACCGACAGGCCCGTCTCCTCCATCACCTCGCGTGCGACGGCGTCGGCCAGGTGCTCGCCCCCCTCCACCCTCCCGCCGGGGATGCTCCAGAGGCCCTGCCCCGCGCCGCGGCCCCGCTGCACGAGCAGGAGCCGGCCGTCGTGGATGACGACCGCTCCTACGCAGACCTCGGGGCGCAGGTCGCCTCCGGTCACGGCGTGAGCTCGCGGTACACGGTGATCACCCGCGCACTCATCCCCGCGCGCTCGTAGAGGTTCTTCGTCTCCCTGTCCCCCGGCAGGGCCAGGCCGTCGATGCCGACACAACCGGCCTCCCGCGCCCAATCGGTCGCGGCGTCGAGGAGTGCCTCGCCCACCCCGATGCCCCGGGCGTCCGCGACCACGAACACCAGGCTCACCCGCGCCATCTCGCGCCCGTCCTCGAGCGCCCGGCGATCAACCAGCATCACGCCGACTGGCACCTCGTCCACGCAGCCGGCCAGCACCGCGTTGCCGCCATCGGCCGCGAGTCCGGTGGCCAGTGTTTCGGCCAGTGGTTCGCGCGGTGCCTGCTCGAGCAGCCACAGCTCCCCTCCCCGTTGTGCCGACGCGGCGTCGAAGGCGTGGTGGACCAGTTCCACCAGTCCAGGGAGATCCGGCTCCAACGCCAGGCGCGCCGTGACCTCCGGGACGCTCACGCCCGCAGCTGCGCGATCTTGGCGAGGATGGTCCGCCGGTGACGGTGCGCGCTCTCGTGGTCTTCGATGCGGTCCAGCTCGCCGCGGGTCAGGCCGGGGAGGCGGGCGATCACCTGCGAGGCGGCCAGCTGGTCGTAGCCGGGGATCGGAAGCGGGCCGTCCGCCGGCTCGTCCTCCCGCTCGACGGTGATCACGATCTCCTCGGCGGGGTCGACGAGATCAGCGTCCGCGAGCTGCCCACCGGCGATGCCGGTCAGTGGTCGAAGGGCGGGACCGCCGGAGCCGGCCGTCGCCTGCTCTGCCTGGGAGCTCCCCACCCGCCGACACCCGAGCAGGGTGCGGCGCCCGGCCTCGGCCAGTTCCGGCACCAACCGGGGCGCCTCCAGCAGGAAGCCGAGCGGCGCGAACACGAAGAGGTCGGCGAGCCGCTGGAGCGGACGCGGTCGCCGGGTCATCGGCTCACCCGAACAGCGGGCAGTCCTCGTCGCCCATCGGGCACGAGGGCGCCGTGCGCCGCACCAACAGGAAGCACGAGGGGCAGAGCTGCTCATCGGCCCGCTTCGGCTGGAGCCGGTCGCCGGACTCCCCCCGCTCCTCGGGTTCGGCCTCCTCCTCGTCCTCGTCGGGCGTGTCCTCGGCCGAGACGAGGCGGTCCTTGAGGATGGTGTCGAGGTCGGCCTCGACGTCGTCGGGGTCGACGATGTCGTCGTCGTCCTCCTCCTCTTCGGCTACGGCCGGCCGGCGGGGGGCCTCGTCCTCCTCCTCCTCTTCCTCGGTCTCCTCCACGGCGATGTCGTCGACGACGGCGTCCTCGTCGAGGTCAGGATCGAACTCGCCGTCCTCTTCCAACTCCTCTTCGAGCGGCTCCGCGACCAGGTCCTCGGGCTCCTCGTCCTCGCTCTCTTCGGCGAAGCCCTCCGGCTCTTCGCGGGCCTCTTCGTCGTCTGCCATTGGCTGCCTCGCGTGAGTGGGGGGTGGGTCTGCGCGGGGCGGGAGTGTACGCGAGGGCGGCGCGAGCGCCTTGCGAGCCTTCTGTGACAGCCGTCACCTGGACGGGCGGCGAGGCGGCTCAGACGAACCAGGCCTGGCGCGAGGTGATGACGCGGGCGTAGCGGGCGCCGCCCTCCGAGACGCCGTCGCGCAGCACCGCTCCGATGCCCTGGTAGTAGGAGGCGAGCGCTCGCTTCGGGCTGCCGGCCTTGTCGAGCAGGAAGCGCAGCAGCCGGGCGCTGAGACGCACGTTGTCCACCTTGGAGGACGGATCAAGGCCCGGCTCGTCCATCATCGCCGCCAGCCACTCGGCCGTCTCCGGCAGCAGCTGCCCCACGCCGATGGCCCCCGACCGGGACACGACGTCCTGGCGCCACCGAGATTCGGTGTAGGTGAGGGCCTTCAGCAGGGAGGGCTGGACGCCGAACTCCCTCGCGGCTCTGTGCAGGAGGCGGTTCGTCTCGATCTGCTCGACGTCGGTGATGCTGAAGGCGGGTGCCGTCTCGGGCTCGGGTGCCGGCGAGCTTGCGACCGCCGCCGAGCTGCCTCCGGCCGAGGACCCGCCACTCCTGCCGGGCAGGCGCAGGCGGGCCCCGACGAGGAGGTGGTTGGGGTCGGACAGGTCATTGAGGCGGGCCAGCTCCGACGCGGAAACCCCGTAGCGGGCCGCGATCCCGGTCAGGTTCTCTCCCGGCTGCACCTCGTGGTCAGCGGCGCCGGCCAGCGGAGCGGCGGCGACGGCGGCCAAGAGCGACAGCGCGATCGCGGCCGCGGCGGCAGCCAGCGTCCGCCGCAGGATCTGAGGGGCTGGGTTCTGGGCCATGGGGGCTCCCTGTCCGAAGGAGTCGTGCCCCGGCCACCCGCGCCGTCGGGCTGCAACCCTAGACCATCACCACAGGGTGAGGGCAAGCGCGACCAACGGCAAGCTCCACTTGACGGTGAGCACCCTCTATCTCAGGTCGAGGGTTGGACCAGGCGACGTACCTCCGCCCGACGTTCGGCAGCCAGGCGCTCGAGGGCGGGCGCTTCCGCCGTGAGATGGCTCATGGCGGCCGCGACGGCCTGGTGACCAGCCTGTTCGGCGATCAGCCGGTGCATCTCGAGGGCGATCCGCCGGTACGACGGGTGACCCTGGGGTGAGCTGCGCAGCTCCAGCAGGTGCATGGCCTCGCGGGCGTTGAACTGCATCACGTACCGCACCCGATAGGCCATTGCCACGGCGTAGGCGGCCTGGTCAGGGAACGTGCCGGCCAGCGCGTCGTAGAGCGCGGCGGAGCGGGCCATGGCCTCGTCGAACGTCGACCCTCCGCCCGCCTCGTCCACCAGCTCCGGACGCAGGTAGCCGTGGCGCGGGGTGAGCGTCTGCCACTCGATGGTGAGCAACCGGTGCCGCTGCAGGTCCCGGAAGGCGCCGTAGTCCGACAGCACGTCGAAGCGGTAGTCCACCCGCTCGAAGGCCCGCCCGGGCCGGTGGCGGCGGTTGCCCCGCTCCCCCACGTAGGCCCGCACGAGGGCCACCCGTTCGTCCGCGGAAAGGCTGCGGACCTTCGCCTCGATCTGGCGCTCCGGCAACGATGACGAGGCGTAGCAGATGGCGGTCAGCAGCTTGTCCTCGGCGTCGGGGTCCCAGTCCACGAGCGTCACGGCGGCCGCCTCGTCGGGCGTGTCGCCCGCGAAGAGCCTGCTCACGACGCCCGCGGTGGCGGTCCGGGTGCTCTCCTGGTACTCACCCCAGGCCCCGCCGCGATCGGGCAGGTCGACCCGGCGCAGGAAGCTCGGGATGACCTTGCGCAGTTCGTGCAGCATGAGCTCGGCGTAGGTCCTGGCCTCCGGCAGCGGGTGGTTGCGCATCCGCACGAGCAGGCTCTCGAAGGCCTGGCCCGAGCCGTAGATGCCGACGTTCGACTGCGCGGCGGCCGGCAGCACCCCCCGCACGGCGTCGAGGGCCTTGGCCCGGGTGGCCTGGCGGTAGACGAAGTCGCTGTCGCCCGGTTGCTTGGGCACGGTCGCCCGCACGTGGTCGTGGACAGCGTCGACGAGGTGGGCGTACGCGTCGAACAAGCGGTCCATGTCCCCCACGTACCGCGTGCCGAGCGTCGAGGTCAGGACAGCCGGATCCCGGTAGTAGCGGTAGCGCCCTCCGAGCCGGGAGTCGTAGGCGATGTACCGCGTGCTCTGCTCCAGGTAGCTGGCCAGCCGTCCCCACTCCAACACCTTCGTGAGGAGGTTCGACGCCTGCTCGCAGGCCAGGTGGACCCCTCCGAGCTGGGCCACGGAGTCGTCGCCGTACTCGAAGAAGACCTTCTCGTAGAGCTCCTCGGCCCGCTTGAGGCCGATGGTGGCGTCGAACGTCTGGTCTCCGGCCACGTCGAGCTCGCCGACGAACTCGTCGAGGAAGAGCCGGCGGAGGCTCTTCGCGCTCCGGGAGTACCGGGCGAAGAGCGCTCCCTTCACCACTTCGGGCAGGTTGACCAGGGCGAACACCGGCCCGTCGAGGTTGGTGAAGTAGCGCCGGAGGAGGTCCTCCTCCTCGGGGGTGAAGGACTCCGACACGTACAACGTCACGAGGGGTCATGCTAGGGCGGGGTCCGGCTGGTCCCCGGGATAGCGCCTGACCAGGAGCGTTCAGATCGGTGCTGGTGCGCCGGTCGTGGCCGCCGCGAACTCGGTCCGGGCGGCGTCGAGCAGCCCGGCGTCGACCCACAGGTCCACGACCGTCATGGCCATCGCCTTGGCCCCGTCGAGCACGGCGAGGTCGGCCGCCTCGCCGGCCGCGTGCTCGGCGAACTCGGGGCTGTGGATCGGCACGCCGGCCGGTGCCACCTTGATGATCGGATGGATGGAGGGCATCAGGTAGCTGACGTTGCCCATGTCCGTGGAGCCGACCACCCGCCGGTGCTGGCTCGGCTCGGCCAGAACACGTCCGAGCCGGGCGGTGTTCTCCGAGTACGCCGACAGCATCGGCCCGTTGTCCCGCATGTCCGCGTAGGGCCGGTCGTCCCACTCGGGCGCGCAGGAGCACCCCGCCGCCGCTGCCCCCGCTTCGAGGCAGGCCAGCACTCTGGTCTTGAGGGGTTGCAGGGTGTCCATCGTGTCCGAGCGCACGTACCAGAGGGCCTCGGCGTGGGCGGGCACGATGTTCGGCTTGTCGCCGGCGTCGGTGAAGATCCCGTGGATCCGCTCGGTGGGGCGGATGTGCTGGCGGAGGGCGGCGACGTTGACGTAGCCGAGCACCGCGGCGTCGAGGGCGTTGCGCCCGGCGTGGGGCGCCGACGCGGCGTGGGCCGCCTGCCCCTCGTAGCTGATGTGGAGCTGCTGGTTGGCGATGCAGTCCATGCGCGTCAGATCGGCGTCGGCCGGGTGGACCATCATCGCCGCATCGATCCCGGCGAAGCCGCCGCGCCGGGCCAGTTCGATCTTCCCGCCGCCACCCTCCTCGGCCGGGGTCCCCATCACGACGAGCCGGCCGATGCCCTGCCGGGCCAGGATCGCCGCGGCGAGCGCCGCGCCCAGTCCGGCGGCGGCGATGACGTTGTGCCCGCAGGCGTGGCCGATGCCGGGGAGCGCGTCGTACTCGCACAGCACGGCGATCGTCGGACCCGTGTGACCGGCGTTGGCGCGAAAGGCCGTCTCGACGCCCAGCGCGCCCCGCTCGGGAGCGAGGCCGGCCTCGTCGAGGACGTCGGTGAGCGTGGCGTGGGCCACGTGCTCCTCGTAGGACAGCTCGGGTTCGGCGTGGATGCGATGGGAGACGTCCACCAGGCGGTCCGCCCACCGGTCCACCTCGGCGCAGGCGGTGGCCTTCAGGTCGTCGACGTCGGCGGAGCGGTCCATCACCGGATCGTACGGCGTGTCAACCGTGGCGGCCGGTTGGGCGTCTGGAAGGTCATGATGGCGGTGGTGGACGCAGACCTACCGGCAACCGGCCTGGAGGCCCTTTTCAGGGCGCACCACCCTGGGCTGGTCCGCCTGGCCATGGTGCTCACCGGTGATCCTGGACGAGCCGAAGAGCTGGCGCAGGAGGCCTTCGTCCGCTTCGATGCGTCGCGCGTCCGCCCCGGCGGCGAGCTGCCCTACCTGCGTCGCACCGTCGTCAACCTCTCGCATTCACAGCACCGGCACCTGCGGGTGGTCCGTGCCGCACCCCCCGAGCTCGGCTACGTGGCGGAGTCTCCGGCGGGACCGGCTGAGCTGTCGGAGCAGCGGGCCCGGCAGCAGCAGGTGATGGCGGCGATCCGCCGGCTGCCCGACCGCCAGCAGGACTGCGTGGTCCTCCACTACTTCTGCGAGCTGTCCGACGTCGAGGTGGCGTCGATCCTCGGCGTGTCGAGCGGCTCGGTGAAGACCCATCTGCACCGAGCCAGGACGACGTTGGCCCACGAGCTGGAGGCATGGCGATGAGTGACGGACGGGATTTCGACGACGAACTGCGGCGGGCGATGCGAGCCGAGGCTGATGGCGCGCAGCCCGACCCCTCGTCGTGGTCGCGCATCGAGGAGCGGCGGGCCGGTCGCCGGACGGCCGGAGCGTGGCGCTGGGGTGCGCTGGCCGTGGCCGCGGCGGCCGCGGTCGCGCTCGTGGCGGTGCTGGCCTGGCCTCGGGACGACGGCGACGAGGTCATCACCGTCGACTCCACGGTGGTGCCGACGACGGTCCTGCCCGATGTGACCGTCGCGCCGACCACCGCACCGGTGCCGTCGACCGCGCCGACCACCGAGGCCACGACGACGTCCACGACCTCCACCACGGTGGCGCCCGTTGGTCACCCGACCACCGCCGTCGCTGTGACCGAGGATGGTCGCCTCGTAGTGCTCGACGTCTCCGGCGCGGCAGCGGTCGAGGTCCGTGAGCTCGACCGGGGGCCCGACCCGCGCATCGTGCCCGAGGAGGGCGAGCTGGCGGTCCTGGCCGACCCGGCCCTCACGCCCGACGGCCGTACCGTCTACTACAGCCTCTGCTGCGAGCCGGTGGTTGGCGTGCTGTTCTCGGCTGCCGTGGACGGCTCGTCGCCGCCCGTCAACCTCGGCTACGGGACCTTCCCGACCGTGAGCCCGTCGGGCGACCGGCTGGCCATCGTCCAGTACGACGCCATCGTCGTCCGGGATCTCGCCAGCGGGGCGGAGCAGAGCTACCCGGACACCGCCCACGAGGGCACCCTCATCGACCTGGCCTGGTCCACCGACGGTGGCTCGCTGTACTACGTGCGCTACGAGGGCACGACGAGCCAACTCGTCCGCCTCCCGCTCGACGGCGGGCAGCCCGAGGTCGTCGCCACCAGCGAGTCCGGCCTGCGCTTCCCGCTGGGCGGGGCGGACGGCACGGCGACCGTGGTGGAGCAGTGCTGCGCCGACGGCTCCGAGAGCAACGAGCCGAGCGTCATCGTCGGTGTCGGCGGTTCGACCGTGCGTGAGGAGCTCGCGTCGCCGCTCCTGGCCCGCCGCGCCCACGAGGTCTTCGAGCTGCGGCTCGACAGCAGCGGCAGCCTCGCCTGGGTGCAATGGGACCTGGACAGCGGGACGACCAGCGGCGGCGGCTCGCTGGGCGGTCCCTATCGGGACGCGGCCTGGTAGCAGGGCTCCCGTCGAGCGGCTTGCCCCGGCGATCCGTCGTCGTCTACACCAGGGCTGTGACCGTCCTGCGCCGCGGCGTGGCCGCGCTGGCTGTCCTGATCGCCCTGACGGTCGCGGTGGCGGCCTGCGGCCCGCCTCCGCCTCCGCCCGTCCTCGGGCCAGGGCGACCGGCACCCGGCCCGGGTGTCCTCGGCCTCGGCGACTCGGTCATGCTGGGTGCCGCCCCGGCGCTGCAGGCGGCGATCCCCGGCATTCAGGTGGACGCCGTCGTGAGCCGGCAGTTCCACGAGGCGCCGGGCATCGTGACCTGGCGGTCGCAGACGGGTGGCCTGCCGGGGACCCTCGTGCGTGCACCTGGGCACGAACGGCACCGTCCGCCCGGACCACTGCGACCACGTCGTGAACGCGGCGGGCAACCGGCGGGTCATCATCGTCAACCTGCGCGTGCCGCGGGCGTGGCAGGACACGAACAACCAGGTGCTGCTGGCGTGTGCAGCCCGCAACGGGACGGCCTTCGTCGACTGGTTCACCCTCAGCGCCGGCCACGGTGACTGGCTGGCGGCCGACGGCTACCACATGCGTCCGGCCGGTGCCGCGGCGTACGCAGCCGCCGTCGCCGCCGCCCTGTAACGGCCAGTCCGACCGCCGGCTCGACCGCGAGGTCTGAGGAGATCGCGCCGTCAGCAGCGCGTCCTCCTCCGAGTTCACAAGTTCACAACGTCGATTCGACGTCGAATCGCCAGCCGAGGGGATGGCACGCGGACGGCGCCGGCGGGGTCAGACGCAGACCGTCAGGGCGTCGGGCTCGACTCGCAGCACGAGCCGGTCGGCCGTGCCGGTGGCCATCCCGTCGACGCGCACGGTGAGCGGTTCGGCCAGGGCGAGGTCGAGCTCGGTCACGGGCCTGGCCTCGATGCCGGGATGCGGCAGGTAGCTGCCGCTCGGGAGCCGGCGCGACGCCTTCCACCGGTCGCTGACGCTCAGGTCCTGTACCCGCACCAGGTCGAGCCGGCCGTCGTTCGGGTGGCCCCGGGGGGCGACGTCCCATGCGCCGACGAACTGGGCGTTCATCGCCGCCACGACCTCCCCCCGCCACCACGAGCGGCGGGCCACGACATGGCTGACGAACCAGTGCTCCTCCCCCGCCACCGTCACCACACCGACGTCGACGGTGAACTCGGAGACCTGGCCGTCGAGCACGGTCACCGGGTCCGGCCGGCCAAGCGTCCGGCGCAGGTCGCCGGCCAGCAGGCCGATCGGGGGCAGCGGCCGCCCGGCCCGCCGCAGCCCAGTGATGAGCGCGCCGGCCGCCGCGTCGTCCGCCACCTCGACGAGATTCTCAGGCCGGTCGACACGCCGGCCCCAGTCCTGACCCCGCTCGATGGTCACGACGGCTCGATGGTCACGAGGCGTCGGCTTCGTCCAACGTCTCGTTCAACGCCGTCGAGGCGGCAACCACCCCTCTGAACAGGTGGTCGGACGCGTCCCGCGCCGACTGCCGCGTGCCCTCGTCCGGGGCGAGCAGGGCGAGCTGGCGCAGCAGGTCGATGAGCTGCTTGACCGTGCGCACGAAATCGCCGCCCGACAGCTCCTCGTCCTCCACGACGCTGGCGAAGGATTGCCCGGACGCCCAGGCGTGGGCGATGGAGGCGAACGTGGGGTCCGGTGCCCTGGTCACCGGCACTCCGGCCTCTTCCTCGGCTTGGCGCAGCTCGCCGGCCAGCGACTCGATGGCCTCCCACCGCTTCCGCACGTCACGGGACGGGAACCACGGTGCCGGCGGCGGCTCCGGGCTGCGGTGCTCGTAGCAGAAGACCGAGGCCAGCCCGGCCAGCTCCGCCGGTTCGAGGCCGTCGAGCAGACCCTGGCGGAGGCACTCGACGACAAGCAGGTCGCACTCGTGGAAGAAGCCGGCCAGCCGGCGCCCACCGTCGGTCAGGGACCAGCCGTCGACGTAGCCCCAAGTCTCGAGGATCCGCAGGACCCGGTCGAAGCGATGCGACACGGACTGGCTGCGTCCCTGGATGCGGGTGCGCAGGTCGTCGACCTCCCGAGCCGCCCGGTCGGCCTGCCCGGCGGCGCGGAGCCGCTCGGCCAGCTGCGGGTCCGAGGCGACCGGATGGTCGGCCAGCGGCTCGCTCGGCTCGTCATCGCTCGCCGCCGGTTGCCGGCCGCGGCGTGACGGTCCGGCGGAGCGCACCGTCGCCTTGGTCAGCAGCCGTGCCACCTGGCGCTGGAACTGGTGGCGGTTGGGGGCGTAGGGCGTGGGCAGGTCGATGTGCCCGAGCGGGCGGGGGCCCTCGCTGAAGTCGCGGACGGAGAGGTTCACGGGCATGCCGCCGGTCGTGAGGACCTGAACCTTCATGCCACCCTTGCGGCGGCTGGTGCTGAGCACGGCAACCCGGCCGACGAGGCGACCGCGGTTCACGTAGATGATGTCGCCCGGGCGCAGACGCATCAGGGCGATGTCGATGGCGTCCTCGTTCCGCGGGCGCCGGGGCGTGCCCTCCTTCAACCGGCGGTACTCGTCCAGATCGCCGTAGGGGCTGCGGGCCAGCACCCGCAGCTCGGCGAGGTGGGCCTCGCGGCGCTCCAGCCGCGCCTCCATCCGCACCACGTGGCGATCGGCCTGGTACTGCGCGAACGAGAGGTTGAGCAGGTGGTGGGCCTCGTCCCTGCTGTAGCTGCGGACCAGGTTGGCGGTCATGTTGTACGTGGGCCGGAAAGCGGAGCTGAGCTGGTACGAGCGGCTCGAGGCCAGCGCCGACACCTGGTCGAAGGGGACGAACGGGCTCCACAACACCACCGCGTACCCGCGCTCGTCGATGCCGCGCCGGCCGGCCCGTCCCGTCAGCTGGGTGTAGTCGCCGGGCGTCAGGAACTCGTGATGGTCGCCCGTGAACTTGCTGAGCTTCTCGATGACCACGCTGCGCGCCGGCATGTTGATGCCCACGGCCAGGGTCTCGGTGGCGAACACCATCTTGACGAGGCCCTCGACGAAGCAGGCCTCCACGGCCTCTTTGAACGGCGGCACCATGCCGGCGTGGTGCGCGGCCACGCCGGCCTCCAGGCCGGTCAGGAAAGGCCCGTACCCGAGCACGGCCAGGTCACGGTCATCGAGCGCGCCGACGTGATCGTCGACGATCTCGCGGATGCGGTCCCGCTCGGCTCCCGTCGTGAGGCGGACACCGGCGGCGGTCAGCGACCGGGCTGCCTCCTCGCACCCGTTGCGACTGAACACGAAGGTGATGGCAGGGAGCATCGACGCCTCCTCCAACCGGTCCAGCACCTCCAACCGGGACGGCGTGTACAGCTTGCGGCGGGCACCCCCGCGCCGGGGACCGCGGAACCCGCGGACGGCCTCGCTGTCGAGGCGGTGGGCTTCCGGGTTGGGCCGCCCATCGATCAGCGTCGGCAGCACGTGCAGCCGCTCCGACGTGCGATCGCCGATCATGAAGAGGTTCTCGAGGCTCACCGGGCGCCGCTCCTCGATGATGGCCGTGGTCGGGCCCCGGACCGTCGTGATCCACGCCGCCAGCTCCTCGGCGTTGGAGACAGTGGCGGACAGGCACACCAGGCGCACCGGCGTGGGGAGGTGGATGATCACCTCCTCCCACACCGGTCCGCGGTAGGTGTCCTGCAGGAAGTGCACCTCGTCGAGGACGACGAAGCCCAGGCCGACGAGGGCGGGCGAGTGCCCGTAGATCATGTTGCGGAGGACCTCGGTCGTCATCACGACGATCGGGGCGTCCCCGTTGATGGCGTTGTCGCCCGTCAGGAGCCCGACGCGTGCGGCTCCGTGGATGGCCCGGAGGTCGTGGAACTTCTGGTTGGAGAGCGCCTTGATGGGCGCGGTGTAGAAAGCGCGCTGCCCCTCGCTGAGCGCCACCGCCACCGCGTACTCGGCCACCACCGTCTTGCCGGAGCCAGTGGGCGCGGCGACGAGCACGGACTGGCCGCCGTCCAGGGCGTCGATCGCCTGCAGCTGGAAGGAGTCGAGTGGGAAGTCGTAGCGGGCCAGGAGCGCGGCCCGGTCACGGCGCACGCCACCAGTGTGCCGTGCGGTGGCGGTCAGGCGGTGCTCAAGGCTCAGGCGGCGCCGACCGCCGGGTTGGCCGCCTTTGCCCGATGGCGGCTCACGAGCCAGCCGATGAGGATGGCGATCTCGTAGAACACGTAGAGCGGGATGGCCAGGGCGATCATGCTGATGGGGTCGCCGCTCGGGGTGATGACGGCCGCGACGACGACGATGATGACGATGGCGTACCGCCGGGCACCGGAGAGCTGCTTGTAGTCGACGATGTCCATGAGCTCCAGGAACACGAGCAGCACGGGCGCCAGGAAGCCCACGCCGAAGGCCGCCATCATCAGGCCCACGAGGCTCACGTAGCTGTCCGGGGTGAATGCGGCGGTGGCTTGACCGGCGAAGGAGATGAGCCACTGGAGCGCCTTCGACAGCGTCAGGTAGGCGAGGCTGGCACCGAGCAGGAAGAGCAGCACCGTGGCCAGGATGAACGGCCGGGCGTAGCGCTTCTCCTTCGACTCCAGACCGGGCACGATGAAGCGCCACACCTGCCAGAGCACGACCGGCAGGGCCAGGATGAAGCCGCCCCAGCCGGCGACCTTCATGCGGGTGTTGAAGCCACCGAGCGGGGTGATGAGCACGGGCTCGCCGTTGCACCCGAAGTCCGGGTTGGCCGCGCACACGTCCTTGTACGGCTGGAACAGGAAGTCCTGGATCCAGGGGTCATAGAGCACGAACACCAGGACGCCGAGCAGGATGACGGCCAGCAGGCAGCGGATGAGCCGCATGCGCAGCTCGGCCAGGTGCTGCGTCAGGCTCATGTTGTCGTTCTTGACGGCGAGTGGGACCTTCCGCTCCCGCCCCTTGCGGCGCAACCGCATCAGTCGTCCCGGTGCCTGTCGGCCAGTTCATGATCGCCGGCGCCGTCGGCACCGTCGGTGTCGAGGGGCTCGTCCTCGCCCTCGCCGCCGACGCTCTCGCCGGCGCCGGGATCGGCGGCCCCGTTGCCGGCCACGACGGCGAGCTCGGGCTCCGAGACCATCAGGCCGGCCTGGGCGAGCACTGGCTGGTCCTCGTCCTCTTCGACCGGGGCCTGGGCTTCTTCGACCGGGGCCTGGGCTTCCTCGACCGGTGCTTGGGCCTCCTCGACGGGAGCCTGCGTCTCGTCGACGGGAGCCTGCGTCTCCTCGACCGGTGCTTGGGCCTCCTCGACGGGAGCCTGGGTCTCCTCGACCGGGCCTTCGGTCTTCTTCGCCGCCTCGGCCGCCTTCCCACCGCCGACCACCGGTGCCGTCATCGGGGACTTCACCGTCTGCACCGGCTCGTTGACGGCGTCCTGCATCATCTGGGCCGTGCCCCGGAGCTCGCGCAGCGGCTCGTCAAAGGCGTCCTTCAGCTCGCTCTGGAAGCCGTGGCTCATCCGCCGCAGCTCGCCGTAGATGTTGCCGAACTTCCTGATCGCGTCCGGCAGCTTCTCCGGCCCGAGCACGATGAGGCCGATCACAAGGATCGCGATGATCTCGCCGGCACCCAGGCTGTTGAGGATGGCGAGCACGGCGCGGAGTCTACGGAACCACTCCCCGACTGGACGGTCGAGCCGGGCCGGCACCGCCCACGAGATGGGATGATGCCGCGGTGGCTGCCCGCTACCCATCGCTCATCGACCCGCCGATCGGCTTCGCCCATCGGGGGGCCAAGGCGCACGCTCCCGACAACACCCTGGAGGCGTTCTCCCTGGCCCTGCGGCTCGGGGCGACGGGCCTGGAGACCGATGTCTGGCTCACCGCCGACGGCGTCCCCGTCCTCGACCACGATGGCGTGGTCCGCCGGCGAGCCCGCCAGCGCCCGATCGCCTCGGTGGCCAAGGCCGACCTCCCGCCCTTCATCCCGACCCTCAGCGAAGTCCTCCCGCTGTGCGCGGACGGCATCCACCTCGCGATCGACATCTGCGACCCGGCCGCCGGCCCCGTCGTGATCCGCACCGTCCAGGCCGAGTGCCCCGAACTGGCGCCCCGCCTGTGGCTCTGCCGGCCCGACGTGGCCTCGCTCGTCGCCCTGCGGCCCCTCGATCCGGACGTGAAGCTCGTGAACTCCACCCGGTTGGAGCGGATGAAGGAGGGCCCCGAGCGACGGGCGGCCACCCTCCGCGAGGAGGGGATCGACGCCGTCAACCTCCACCACACCGACTGGAACGGTGGCCTGGTGGCGCTGTTCCACCGTTTCGACCGGATCTGCCTGGCCTGGGACCTCCAGCACGAGCACCTGCTGAGGGCCACGCTCGCCCTGGGCATGGACGGCGTCTTCAGCGATTGGGTCGACCGTCTCCACGCCGCCCTGAGCGATGTGTGACCGCCGGTGTCAGCCGGCCCCTGGATGGTCGAGCACGTAGCGCCATGACCCGTCCGACTGCCGCCGCACGATCTCGGCACTACGGCCGGCGATCGGCTCGCGGTCATCGCTGAAGACGATCTCCCACTCCGCGCCGACAAGGGCGAGATCGCCATTGGGGATGGCGTACCGGTTCAGCGACGTCATGGAGCCGCCGAGCTGCACGAGGTGACCGAGGTGATCACGGATGGCATCGGTTCCGGTCGCGGTGGAGCCGTCAGGGTTCGTCACGACGGCGTCGGGCTCGTAGAGCGCCAGGAGCGCAGCGACGTCACGTGAGTTGTAACCCGCGGCGAACGCGGCATTGATCGCCCCTGGCGTCGAGGCCTTCGCTGCAGGTCCGTCCGTCGCTCGATCCACGTCGGCAGGGTACGCCTACGAGCGCTGGACTCTGACAGTCCTGCTGCGATGATCAACAACATGCCCGCCAAGACGACGGATGCAGCCAGTGGGCGTGCGCGTAGGGATCGCTGTTGTCGGTGGCCCAGTTTGCGATGTCGCGCGCAAGGCGGGAGTACAGCGAGCCGCCGACGCCTCGGGGCGCTCTCAAGACGATGAGCACGGGCGTGGTCGGGATTCCTGCGCCCTGGCGCTGGTCCAGCAGCGGGAGGAAGTCGCGGGCGTTCTCCGTGACCAACGTGCGTCCCTCCGCGACCGCTCGGGCAAGCACATCGCCATCCGGCGCACCGCCGAGGCCGATGGCGCGCACGTGAACCGCGTCGCGGCCTTGTTCGCACAGGAGCTCGGCGGCCCGCTCGCCATACATCTCGTCGAGTAGGAACCTCATCCAGTCAGCACGGACGAGCGCGCCGCAGCCAGCTTGCGAGCTCGATCAACGGCATCCTCGTTCTCTCGGAGCCGCTCCTCGATCTCATCGAGGTGCTCGGCCGCGTAGTCGATGGCGATGCGGACGAGGCGCGGATCGATGCCCAGGCTGTCAGCCGCCCCCGAGACGGCCTGATCGTCGAAGGTCCCGACCGATCGGACGGCTCGCACGACCTCATCCACATCGGGACCACCGGCAAGCCCCGCACGCCACCCGCTCGGCCCGAGGCGGTACACGATGCCGGGATGCTCGATCGTGGCGAGCCCTTGCCGCAGGAGACGCATGACGAGCGCCGTCTCCGAGACACCTTCGGCTGCGGCCCGACGAGCGAGCCGCTGCTTGAGCTCGGGGTCCAGCCGGTAGGAGGTCGCCGTCGCCATGATCGCAACGCTATCGCGTATGAACTACTCTGCGCTACGTGCACGTCGCGGTGATCGGCGCTGCCGGGATGATCGGTAAGAGGCTCGTAGCCCGGCTGACCGATGACGGGCGCCTGGGCGAGAGCGAGATCGGCCAGCTCAGCCTGGTCGATCTCGTCGAACCGGACCGACCGGCGGACTGGGAGGGAACCTGGGTGGCCAGGGCCGGCGATCTGTCCGAGCCCGGTGCCGCCGACGCCGTCATCGCCAGCCGGCCGGACGTGATCTTCCATCTGGCCGCCGTGGTCTCGGGTGAGGCCGAGACTGACTTCGAGCTCGGCTACCGGGTCAACCTCGACGGCACCCGCGCGCTGCTCGAGGCGATCCGAGCGGCGCACCTGACCGACGGGTACCGCCCCCGGCTGGTGTTCTCCTCCTCGATCGCGGTGTTCGGTGCGCCGCTGCCCGACGTGACGCCGGAGGACTTCGCCCCCACGCCGCTCACCAGCTACGGCACCCAGAAGGCGATCGGCGAGCTGTTGCTCGCCGACTACACCCGGCGCGGCTTCGTCGACGGTGTCGGGATCCGGCTGCCCACGATCTGCATCCGTCCCGGCAAGCCGAACCGGGCGGCATCGGGGTTCTTCTCCGCCATCCTGCGCGAGCCGCTCGCCGGTCAGGAAGCCGTCCTCCCCGTGCCCGAGACGGTGCGGCACTGGCACGCCTCACCACGGGCGGCGGTCGGGTTCTGCCTGCGGGCGGCGACCCTCCAGTCGGATCTCGTCGGCCCCCGTCGCACTCTGTCCATGCCCGGACTGAGCGCGACCGTGGCGGAGCAGATCGAAGCGTTGCGTCGTGCGGCGGGTGATCAGGCGGTGAGGTTGATCCGCCACGAACCGGATCCGGCGATCATGCGGATCATCGAGGCCTGGCCGAAGGCGTTGGACGCGTCCAGGGCCGAACGCCTGGGTTTCAGGGCGGAGACCTCGTTCGACGAGATCATCCGGGTGCATCTCGAGGACGAGGTCGCGTCCGCCTGACTACAACCAGGCCCAGTCGCCGATCGGCCACATGATCACGAAGGCCCGCCCGACCACGCTGCTCTCCGTGATGGGGCCGAAGTAGCGGCTGTCGAAGCTGCCGCCGCGATTGTCCCCCATGACGAAGAGCATCTCGTCGGGCACCGTGACACTGCCGTCGCCGTCCGGATCGACCGTGTCCTGCGGCGGGTCGGTGCACTGCTCCTCGACGTACGGCTCGACCAGGGCCTTGCCGTCGACGAAGACCCGGCAGTCCCGGAACACGAGCGTCTCCCCCGGCAGGCCGATCACCCGCTTGATCAGGTCCTTGATCTGGGGGTCCGGCTCTCCCGGCGGGCGCTTGAACACGACGACGTCGCCGCGGTGCACGTCGTGCAGCTTGTACGACAGCTTGTTGACCAGCACCCGATCCCCGACGTTGAGTGTGTCCACCATCGACGGCGAAGGGATCTCGTAGGCCTGGAACAGGAACGTGCGGATGAGCAGGGCCACGACGAGCGCGCCGCCGATGACGAGGATCCACTCGCGCACGGCCCGGCCGACCCTGCGGTGGTTGGGGGTCTCCTCGGCCGGGGATCCCTCGTCCTCGAGGTCCCGCTCCCCGAGATCCTGCGCCCCGAGGTCGTCGGGGAGGGAGCCCGGGTCGCCGGCGCCCGGCTCCTGTGAGATCACCCGGGCACCGTACCCCGGGACCGGTGCCGATCGGCGGCCAGGACGGCGGCCGCCGCGGTCGTGGAGAAGAACAGCGGGTCCTCCGCCGGGCCCCGGCCCATCGAGCGCACGTCGAGTCGATGGCGGGCCAGGGTCTCGGCCACCGACGGCACGGTGACCGTCTCCTGATGATGGGGTTCGGGTACCGAGAAGCCCTCGGTCCCCTCGGCGTGGGCGACCACGGCCGGGCGCGCCGCCAGCTTCAGCGCGGTCGTCGTGTGGTGGCTCAGGCCGGCGTGGCGGACGCGGGCATCGGCCGCACTCGTGCGGGCGGCCACGATCGGCACGCCGCCGAGGGCGGCCACGGCGTCGATGGCGGGAGCCAGCTCGAGCGCGGTCGTGCCCAGCGATGAACCGGTCCCGACGACGCCCGGGCCCATGCCGGCCACGACGATGTCGGCCGCCCCGATCCGGATCGCCACGTCGAGCGCGGAGGGGAACGTGACCGCCTCGTGATCGCCACCGAAGGCGTGCCCGGCGGTGACGGTGACGTCGAGCAGACCGCGGTCGCGCAGGTCGGCCACGAGATCCGACAGCGCCAGCGGCAGCGCGCCACCGTCGGTCATCACGTACGCCACCCGCGCCTCCGGGACGAGGTCAGCCAGCACCGCCGCCACCACGCCGACCTGGCTGTGCAGGCTGCAGAGGACCACCGGCCGGCCACCGAGGTCCGGCCATCCCGTCGCCGGCTGGTGCTCCTCCGCCGCCCCCACGTCGGCCTGGAGGCTGGTGTAGCGGAGCTTCATGATGTGCCCGCCGCCCTCCTGTCGCCAGTCCCGGCGGGTCAGGTTCCAGTGCACGATGTGCCAGCCGCCCGTCCCCAGCCCGAGCTCGACGGCGGTGGTGTTCACGACGACCTCGTCGCCCGCCGCCACCGGGCCGATCAGGTCCGTGAGGACCATGGCCGGTGCGCCGTCGTCCAACCGGATCCGCTGCAGCCCCCGCCGTTCGGACAGGATCTCGGCCACCGTCGCCGTGACGAAGCTCGGCACCGTTGGGCCTCGGGTGCTGCGCCGGTCAGAGCGAGCTGATCAGCTTCTCGACCCGCTCGTCGCGGCTCTTGAAGGGGTCCTTGCACAGCACCGTCCGCTGCGCCTGGTCGTTGAGCTTCAGGTGCACCCAGTCGACCGTGTAGTCGCGCTTGCGCTCCTTGGCCCGCTTGATGAACTCGCCCCGCAGCCGGGCTCTCGTCGTCTGCGGCGGCGTGTCCATGGCGACGTCGATGTCGGCGTCCGTGCACATCCGGTCGACCATTCCCCGGTCCTGCAGCTTGTAGAAGAGGCTGCGGTCCCGGCTGACGTCGTGGTACTGCAGATCGACGAGGGCCACCCTGGGGTGGCCGAGGGGTAGGTCGTGCTTGGAGCGGTAGGCCTCGATGAGCTGATGCTTGATGACCCAGTCCACTTCGCGCTCCAGCTTCAACGGCTCGTCCTCGATCGTCGAGACGCAGTGCTCCCACATGTCGAGCGCCCGCTGTTCGAGCGGCGGGAGGCCCTTTGCATCCGCGTACCGCAGCGCCCGGTCCAGGTACTCACGCTGGATGTCGAGCGCGCTGACCTCGCGGCCGTTGGCCAGCCGCACCCGCCGGCGGCAGGTGATGTCGTGGCTGATCTCCCTGATGGCGCGGATCGGGTTCTCCAGGGTCATGTCCCGGAGCACGACGCTCTGGTCCTCGAGCATGCGCAACATCACCGCAGTGGCGCCCACCTTGAGGAAGGTGGAGTACTCGCTCATGTTGGAGTCGCCCACGATGACGTGCAGCCGGCGGTACCGCTCGGCGTCGGCGTGGGGCTCGTCGCGGGTGTTGATGATCGGACGGCTGCGGGTGGTCGCCGACGACACGCCCTCCCAGATGTGCTCGGCCCGCTGGGCCAGGCAGTACACCGCGCCCCGGGCCGTCTGCAGCACCTTGCCTGCCCCGGCGTAGATCTGGCGGGACACGAAGAACGGGATGAGCACGTCGGCGTAGTGGGCCAGGTCGTCGCGCCGGCTCGTGAGGTAGTTCTCGTGGCAGCCGTAGCTGTTGCCGGCGGAGTCCGTGTTGTTCTTGAACAGGTAGATGACGCCGCGGATGCCCTCCTCCCGGAGGCGCTGCTCGGCGGAGCTCAGGAGCTGCTCGAGGATGCGCTCGCCGGCCTTGTCGTGCACGACGAGGTCGTAGATGGAGTCGCACTCGGGCGTCGCGTACTCGGGATGCGAACCGACGTCGAGGTACAGACGGGCGCCGTTGGCCAGGAACACGTTGGAGCTCCGGCCCCAGCTGACCACCCTGCGGAAGAGGTAGCGGGCGACCTCGTCGGGGCTGAGGCGGCGCTGGCCCCGCAACGTGCATGTCACCCCGTACTCGTTCTCGAGCCCGAAGATGCGCCGCTCCATCGCCCGTCACCGTACCCGCCACCGCTCCCCGATCAATGGCCTGCACCCCGGCACTACCCTGTTCGGCGTGAGTTCCTTCGCCCAGCCGATCCGGATGGTGCGACTGATGACCGCCGACGACGGCTTCACGGCCAAGGTCGTGGCCGCCCGTCTGGGCGTGGAGGGCATCGTGTGGGAACTGCGCGGTGGCGTGGACGGGCCCTACCCGTTCGGTCCCGTGCACGTCTTCGTGCCCGAGTCAGAGCTGGCCGAAGCGCAGGCGCTGCTGGCCGCCACCGCGCCGCTCGACGAGGAGATCGGCGACGGTGACGACGAGGAGGCTCGGGCCGTCGCCGCTCGGCACCGATCGGACCGGCGGGCGCTCCTCGTCGGCGCAGGCGTGCTCGGTCTGCTGGCGCTGGCCTCGGCCGAGCTCGTGCGGGTGCTGGTCCTGCGCTGAGCGGAGGTCCAACCGGCCCAGGCCGACCTCGCGCTCGGCTGGGCCGGGGTGGCGGACCGCCCGGGTCTCAGTCCTGGGTGAGGAGCGCGGCCACCGCGGTGTCGTCGAGGCGGCGGAAGCACCGGCGGGCGTTGCTGCGCTCCAGCATGGCCACCTCGAGGTCGTCGGCACCGAGCGTGCGCTCCGGCCCGGCGAGGGCACCGACGGCCAGCTTCACCCCCGCGGCCAGGTCCAGCCCTTCCGCCCATCCCTCCTGCATGCGCAGGGCGATCGCGTCGGCGTCGCCGCCGAGGACGCTGAAGTTCGTCTCGTCCATGAGGGTGCCGTCGTAGAGGATGTGGAAGAGCTGGTCGGCAGCCACCGTCTGCCCCACCTCGGCCACGAGGATCTCCACTTCCATCGGCTTGAGCTCGTGGGTGAAGACCTGGCCCAGGAGCTGGGCGTAGCGGTTGGCCAGGCTGCGGGCGTCGACGTCGTCCCGGCTGAACTGGTAGCCCTTGAGATCGGCGGCCCGCACGCCGTCCACGCGCAGCTGGTCGAACTCGTTGTAGCGACCGACGCCGGCGAAGGCGATGCGGTCGTAGATCTCGCTCACCTTGCGGAGGTTGTTGGACGGGTTCTCGGCCACGACGGCGACGCCGTTGTCGTAGGCGAGGGCGACCAGAGCACGGCCCCGGGCGATGCCCTTGCGCGCGTAGTCCGCCTTGTCCTTCATCATCTGCTCGGGAGCGACGTAGAAGGACATGCTCATGTGCGCACCTCGGCGGCGATCGTCTCGAAGCGGGCCCGCAGCTCGTCGTCGCCCACGCGCTCGTAGCCGGCGGCGGTGATCGTGGCCACCGTGGGATAGACACCGCGCAGCGGATCGGGACCACCGGTGGCGGAATCAGCATCAGCGGCGACCCACAGCGCCTTGACGCACAACTCGACGGCGGCGTCCCTGGTCATCCCCGGCTGGTAGCCCACCTTGATGACCGTGCCCGCGTGGAGGCTTCCGGAGCCGGTGGCCACCTGCTCCTTCTCCTCGTAGCGGCCGCCCGTCACGTCGTAGCTGAACAGCCTGCCCTGGCCCCGACGCTCGTCGTAGCCGGCGAAGATCGGCACGACGACCATCCCCTGCATGGCGGCGGGGAGGTTGCCCCTGACCATCATGCTGAGCTGGTTGGCCTTGCCCTCCAGGCTGAGCGGGGTGCCTTCGACCTTCTCGTAGTGCTCCAGTTGCAACTGGAACAACTTCACCATCTCCATGGCCGGGCCGGCGGCTCCGGCGATGGCGACACCGCTGTGGCGGTCGGCCGGGAGCACCTTCTCCATCGTGCGGCTGCTGATGAGGTTGCCCGCGGTGGCCCGCCGGTCGCCGGCCATGACGACGCCGTCCGCGTAGGAGAGCGCGACGCACGTCGTGGCGTGCGGGACGTCCAGCTCCACTACCCCCTCGGCGCTGCCGAGCTCCGGATGGGGGGACAGGCCCACGCGTCGCAGGAGGTTCGCGAAGCTGGCGCCCGGGTCATCACTCGCACCAAAGCGGGGCATGGACATAGGCGGCGCAGGCTACTGGCCGCCCTTCTGCACGTACGACTTCACGAACTCTTCGGCGTTGGTCTCCAAGACCTCGTCGATCTCGTCCAGCAGGTCGTCAAGCTCCGCCTTGAGCTTGTCTCCCCGTTCGGTCGTGGCCGGCGCCTCCTCGACCACCTCATCGGTACGTGACGGCGCCGCTCGCTGCTTTCGCTGCTGTTCGGCCATGGTTCTCGGTTCCCGTCCTCGTGGGGGTCAGGCCCCCAGCCGTTCGAGCAGGTCGGCGGCTGAGGTGCTGTCGCTGATCAACCTAGCCACATGGGCCGCAGTTCCACGTAGCGGCTCCATCATCGGGACCCTCCGCAGCGGGTCACGGCCGACGTCGAACACCATCGAGTCCCAGTTGGCGGCGACGATCTCGTTGGGCCACTTCTGCAGGCACTTGCCCCGGAAGTACGCCCGGGTGGTGGTCGGTGGCTCGGTGACGGCCCGCTCGACCTCCTCGGTCGTGCACAGCCGCTCGAGCCCGAGGCGGTCGAACAGGGAGCGGTCGTCGCGCAGGTCGTGGTACTGGATGTCCATCGCCCGCAGCCGGGCGTCGTCCCACTCCAAGCCGTGGCGTTCGCGGTAGGCATCGAAGACCCGCTCCTTCGCCACCCAGTCGACCACGGAGGCCACGCTGGCCCGATCGTCCTCCAAGCCGGCGAGGACCTCTTCCCATCGTCGCAGCGTCTCGGCGCCCACCTCTTCGCCGACGCTCTCCAGGCCCCGCTCGCGCTCGTACTTGCGGGCCTGCTCGAGGAGCTGCCACTGGACGTCGAGCGCCGTGAGCCGCCGGCCGCTCTTGAGCGCCACGGTGCGGGTCAGGGTGGGGTCGTGGCTGACCTGGCGGATGGCGCCGACCGGGTTGGCCAGGGTCAGGTCGACGGGGAGCTGATCGTCCTCGATCATCGAGAGCACGATGGCCGTCGTGCCCACCTTGAGGAAGGTGGCTACCTCGCTCCGGTTGGCGTCGCCGACGATGACGTGGAAGCGGCGGTAGCGCTGGCCGTCGCAGTGGGGCTCGTCGCGGGTGTTGACGATCGGGCGCTTCAGCGTGGTCTCCAGCCCGACCTCCTCCTCGAAGAAGTCGGCCCGCTGGCTGAGTTGGAAGGGCACCTCGGAGCTGGGGACCCCGGGCGACTCGCTGCCCACCTTGCCGGCGCCGCAGAAGAGCTGGCGGGTGACGAAGTGGGGCGTGATCTGGCTGACCAGGCGGCCGAAGGGCAGCTCGCGGGCTCAGCAGGTAGTTCTCGTGGCAGCCGTAGCTGTTGCCCTTGCCGTCGGAGTTGTTCTTGTAGACGACGATCTCGGCGCCGTCGGGCAGGAGGCTGCGGGCGGCGATCATCGAGCGCTTCAGGACCTCCTCGGAGGCCCGGTCGAACACCACGATCTCCTTGGCGTCGATGCACTCGGGTGTCGAGACCTCCGGGTGGGCGTGGTCGACGTAGTAGCGCGAGCCGTTCGTGAGGACGGTGTTGACGAGGTGGGTCTCGACCTCGGGCGGCAGGGCGCCCTCGACGGCGAAGCCACGGGCGTCGATGCCCGGGCTCTCGTCCTCGAAGTCCCAGACCGTCCGCCGGTCGAGCGTGGCGATGTAGGCGTTGATCAGCACGGACGAGGCCGCGACCGGGTTCGAGTCGGCGCCCCGGACGGCGATGCCGTACTCGGTCTCGATGCCGCACACCTTGCGGATCGCCATGGCGGGCACCCTACCCGCACCCTCGTCCGCAGACTCGCCCCCCTGACAACCCCGCGATCACCTGCGTCAGAGGTACTGGCCGGTGGCGGCGCGCTCGATGGCTCGGCCGCCTTGGACGGTGTCCTTGGCCTCGTTGACCAGGGTGCGGATGAACACGATCCGCTCGCCCTTCTTGCCCGAGATCTTGGCCCAGTCGTCCGGGTTGGTCGTGTTGGGCAGGTCCTCGTGCTCCTTGTACTCCTGCTTGATGGAGTCCACGAGGTCCTGCGTGCGAATGCCCTTGGCACCCCCGGCGATGAAGCGCTTGATGGCCAGCTTCTTGGCCCGGCGCACGATGTTCTCGATCATGGCGCCCGACGCGAAGTCCTTGTAGAAGAGGATCTCCTTGTCGCCGTTGGCGTAGGTGACCTCGAGGAACCGGTTGTCGGTGTCCTCCCGGTACATCTCCGTCACCGTCGATTCGATCATCTTCGGCACGGCGGCGTCGGCGTCGCCCCCGCCGAGCGCGTCGACCTCGTCGGCGGCCAGCGGGATCTCGGACGTCAGGTAGCGGCCGAAGATCTGCCGGGCCGCGTCCACGTTCGGCCGCTCGATCTTGATCTTCACGTCCAGCCGGCCGGGGCGGAGGATGGCGGGGTCGATGAGGTCCTCGCGGTTCGTGGCCCCGATCACGATGACGTTGCGCAGCCCCTCCACGCCGTCGATCTCGGCCAGCAGCTGCGGCACGATCGTGGACTCCATGTCCGACGAGATGCCCGAGCCGCGGGTGCGGAACATCGAGTCCATCTCGTCGAAGAACACGATGACCGGCCAGCCCTCCTCGCTCTTCTCCCTCGCCCGCTGGAACACCAGCCGGATCTGCCGCTCGGTCTCGCCCACGTACTTGTTGAGCAGCTCGGGGCCCTTGATGTTGATGAAGTAGCTGCGGCCCTTGGCGTCGCCCGTCGTGTCCGCCACCTTCTTGGCCAGGCTGTTGGCCACGGCCTTGGCGATGAGCGTCTTGCCGCAGCCGGGCGGCCCGTACAGCAGGATGCCCTTGGGCGCCGGCAGGCGGTGCTCGGCGAACAGCTCCTGGTGGAGGAAGGGCAGTTCGACGGCGTCGGCGATCTCCTCGATCTGGGTGTCGAGGCCGCCGATGTCGGTGTAGCTGATGTCCGGCACCTCCTCGAGCAGGAGGTCCTCCACCTCCGGCCGGGGCAGCTTCTCCAGCAGCATCCCGGTCCGTGTGTCCATGAGCAGCGTGTCGCCGGGCCGCAGGTGGGCGCCGCGCATGGCGTCGGCCAGCTCGCACACCCGCTCCTCGTCGGCCCTTCCGATGACGAGCGCCCGCACGCCGTCCTCCATGACCTCCTTGACCGACACCACCTCGCCGCTGCGCTCGGGAGCCCGGGCGAGGATGATGTTGAAGCTCTCGTTGAGGGCCACCTCGGCGCCGCGGTCGAGCTCGTCGGCCTCGATGTCCGGGTGGACGTTCACCCGCATCTTGCGGCCGCTGGAGAGCACGTCGATGGTGCCGTCGTCGTTCTTGCCGACCACCACGCCGTACGCGGACGGCGGCCGGGTGAGCTTGTCCACCTCGTCGCGCAGCGCGGCGATGTGCTCGCGCGCCTCGCGCAGCGTGTAGCTCAGCTTCTCGTTCTGCGCCACCGCCTGGGCCAGCTGTCCCTTGGTCTCGAGCAGGCGCTCCTCGAGGGCCCGGACCCGCTTGGGCCCGTCGGCCACCTTGCGGCGGAGGCTCGCCACCTCCTCGTCGAGCAGGCGGGCCTCTTCGTGCAGGCGGGCCAGCTCGGCCGGGTCGGCGGCCCCTTCACCGGCGGGCGGGCCTGCCCGCCGATCAGCACGATCCCGGCTCCGACCGCCGCCATCGGTGTCTGACACGCTCGCACCTCCTTCCCGGCGAACCTACTCGTCGAGTGGGTCGCCGTCGTGGCACGCACGTTACGACCGTGAGGCGGGGTCCGGTCGTTGTTTTCGCGGGCTGCGCCGTGTAAAGTCGGAACGGCTGACCTACCGAACGAGGAGCAGGACGCGATGAAGGTCTGGATCGACCAAGATCTGTGCACGGGCGACGGTCTCTGCGAAGAGATCGCCCCTGATGTCTTCACGCTCCTCGACGACGGCCTGGCCTACGTGAAGGAAGGCTCCACCGTCTACGCCGAGGCCAAGGGCAACCCGCAGGGCGCGGCAGGCATGGCGGAGATCCCCGACGGGCAGCTCGACGCGGTCATCGAGTCCGCCGAGGAGTGCCCCGGGGAGTGCATCTTCATCGAGGCCTGAGCCGCCGGTCGAGCACGTCCTGGGCCCGCACCGGCACGACCGCCGGCCCCTGCCTCGCGTGGTCAGTCGCCCACGAACCGAGCTGAGGTGAGGAAGCCCGTGTGGGCCACCATCCGGTGGTCCGGACGCACGGCCTGTCCCTCCACGTGCCACGTGCGGTGCAACACCTCGAGCGTGCGGGGGGCCAGCCAGGCCGTGGAGCCGGCGAACGCCTCCCGCAGGCGGCTGGCCTGCATGATCGAAGGCGTGTACGCGACGAGGATCCCGCCGGTCCGCAGCGCGCCGATCGCGTGGGGCACGACCCGCCACGGTTCGGGCAGATCGAGGACGACCCGGTCCACCCCCTGCTCGTCGATGCCGTCGTAGCAGTCCCGCAGCTCGACGTGGTAACGGTCGAGCACGTCCGCGCCCAGGAACGAGCGCACGTTGGACCGGGCCCGGTTGGCGAAGTCCTCGCGCAACTCGTAGCCGACGATCACCGCGCCCGCCCGGAGCATCGTCATCGAGAGCGCGCCCGACCCGACCCCGGACTCGAGCACCCGAACGCCGGGGCCGATGTCGGCCAGCATGAGGATCGGCCCGAGGTCCTTCGGGTAGATGACCTGCGCCCCCCGGGGCATCTCGACCACGAAGTCCTCGAGCGTCGGGCGCAGCACCACGTACTGGGCCCCGAGGTTGGCCTTGACCACCGTCCCCTCGGGCTGGCCGATCAGCTCGGCGTGCGGGAAGAAGCCCGCATGGGTGTGGAACTCGCCACCCTCCTTCAGGGTCGCGAGGTAGCGGCGTCCCTTGGTGTCGAGCACCAGGACCTTGTCGCCGTACGCGAACCCGTCGGCCGTGTCCGTCACCGTCGCCGCCGCTTCGGGAGCTGCTCGACGGTGACCGGCTCGTGGGCCCCCGCCCGCTCGACCAGGCGGCAGAAGGCGCACACCTCACCGGTCGTCGGGGCGCCGCAGCGTGAGCACGGCTGCAGCCCGCCCTGGTCGGCCAGGGCCCGCGACGCCACCGCCTGCTCCGCCAGGAGCGGCGCCATGCGGTCGAGGAAGCCGAGGTAGAACGCGGCCTTCGTGCCCGGCGAGCGTTCCTCGACCGTGTTGAGCGCCGCCTTGTAGCCGAGGTGGCGGTTCCCGGCGGCCAGGGGGCACTCCTCCACCTGGTAGTCGATGCCCCGCACGATGCAATAGGCCGCGGTCTCCCGTTCGCTCAGGCGGACCAGCGGCTTCACCTTGCGGGGGAAGCCATCGTGGGCGGGCAGCACCGGCAGCTGCCGGGCGAGGTACTCGAGGTCCCAGCGCAGGGTGTTGCCGAACAGGACGGCGGCCTCGTCGTCCAGGTTGTGACCGGTGGCGACCACCTCGTACCCGCCCTCGCGCGCCGCGCTGTCGAACAGGTGGCGCTTGGAGAGCCCGCACGACGAACAGGGCACGCGACGGGTGGCGGCGGCCGCCGTCGGCACGTCGTACCCGTGATCCTCCCGGAGGGAGAGCTCGCGCAGCACGAGGCCGCGCTCCTCGGCAAACGCCCGCGCCGCCTCCGCCGAGGCGTCGCTGTACCCGCCGATGCCGAGCCCGATGCACAGCCCGTCCGCCTCGTAGCCCAGGTCCACCAAGAGATCCCACAGCGCCAGGCTGTCCTTGCCGCCCGACACGGCCACCAGCGTCCGCTCCCCTTCCGCCAGCATGTGATGGTCGGCGATCGCCTTGGCCACCTGATCGCGGCAGAGCTTGACCAGGTGCTCGGCGCAGAAGTTGGCGTTGTGGCGCGGCAGGTCGACGACCGCCGGCCCGCGGCAGACGCGGCACTTCATGCCCCACCTCCGGCGCCCCCGGAGATCACCGGTCGCACTTCGACCAGGTCGCCGTCACCCAGCAGGTCGTCGCCGGGCACGAGGGTGCCGTCCCGGATGACCAGGTGTGCCTCCCGGTTGAGGCCGAGCCGGTCCAGCAGCGCGTGGACGCGCACCGGCCCCGCGATCTCCATCTCACGGCGGGGGTTGCGCAGCACGACCTTCATGCGTCGACCATTCTGCCCGCCGGCCGGGGCCGGACCCGCTGCTGCTGGCGTGGCGGAGCTCAGGTGGACGATTCGGTGCCGCGGCGCCGCGCCGCCCGCCGTTGCCGCCGAGTGGGTGGCGCGGTCGTCGTGATGATGATCGTCTGGCCGGGAGCGAGACGATCCAGTGCCGCCACCTCGGGCTGCTTGCTGCTGGCCCGACGCACGACGCGCAGCAAGAAGAGCATGGTGGTCAAGCCGGCGAAGGCGCGGTTCGAGCGGCTGCGGCGGTACAGGCGACGGCGGACGTTCGCGCTGGGTGAGTAGAGCGGGTACTTCTTGCGCTCGACGACGGCCACTGGTCAGACCCGCCGGATCTCGACGATGGTGCTGCGCTTGCTCCCGGACCGCCGGCCGATCACGTAGATCAACAGGATGAGCAGGACCGCGCCTATGGAGGCACCCTGGATGATGCGGGTCTTCTTGCTCCTGACCTTGCCCTCGACGCCCGTCTGGATGGCGCGGAGGCTCTCCTCGATGTCGTCGCGGGTGATGCGTTGGTCGGCCGGATCCAACGATCCCGGGCTGGTCATCACTCCCTCCCTTCACGGTGCAGGTCGGTGGCCTTCACGCGGCTGAGGGCCAGGGCCACCACGAGGATGCAGACCACGAGGGCGATCAGGTAGGGGACGATCGACCAGAACCCGTCAAACGTGTCCTCCCACAGGTCCTGCATCAGCCGCAGCAGCCCGACGACCAGCAGCACGATGCCGATGGCCAGCGCCGTGGCGCCCACGATCCCGAACCCGACCCAGCGCCCGATGCCCTTGAGGCGCCCGACCGTCTCCTGCTTGGCGTACTCCTTGACCAGGTCGACGGTGCTCGTGATCTGCGTCACGGGATTCGACGACACGGGACGATCCTCCGGCAGCACGGGAGAGGTTCTTAGCAGATCTGTCCGACGGCCCTAACCCTCTCCGCTCTGGAGCCGGAGCGTCAGCACCTCCTCGGCGTCGGTCAGCAAGTCGTCGAGGCGGTCGAGCCGTTCGGCCGGCCCCGCGCAGGCCAGCAGGCGGTACCGGTCGTCCGGGCCCACCGGAGCCACCGCGCAGAGGTGATAGCTGGCCAGGAGGGGATCGTCGGCGATGTCGATCTCGAGCGGTCCGGCGCCGTCGTGCAGCTCGCTGGCCAGCGCCCGCACCCGCCGGGCCCGGGTGGCGACCTCGGCCACCCGCTCGGAGGTGACGAGGCTGGCCTCCTCATCCGGCCAGTCCTCCACCTCGGCGCGGGGATAGGGGGCGTCCTCCAACCACGCGCGCACCCGCAGCCGGCGGACACCGGCCGATTGCACGATGTAGCGCCCGTCCGGGAGCTCCCCGACCTCCAGGATGCGCGCCACCGCACCGACCGGCCGGCGCACGTCGCCGCCACCGACCTCGTGCCCCCGATCGATCAGGACCACGCCGAACTCCGGCTCGCCGGCCAGGCAGTCCTGGACGAGCTGGCGGTACCGCGGCTCGAACACGTGCAGCGGCAGCAGGGCTCCAGGGAACAGGACCGTTCCGAGGGGAAACATCGGGAGCGCCGTCTCTGGCGACGCGTCGTCCGGCACGGGCGCCAACGGTAGGGTCCGGCACCGCGCCAGGGTAGGCGCAGCCACCAATTTCAGGATGGCCAACTTCAGGCAGGCGGAGCGGGCGGCTCGGGATCGAGCTGGTCGATCGGCGGCGCATTCGGATAGGTCGTCAGGACCCGACCGAGCGCATCCCAGACCGGCGCCGCGGCCGTCTCCGCCTCGGGGCTGTTCTGGATGTAGCTGAAGCTGACGTGGCGCTGTCCGTCGACGGCGTCGACGAAACCGGACAGGGCCTTGGCCTCGCGCAGCGTGCCCGTCTTCGCATGGAGGCGTCCCTCGGCGGGGTTGCCCCGGAACGCCTCCGCCAGCGTGCCCGTCCGGCCGGCGATCGGCAGCCCGTCCGCCACCGGCCCGCTGCCGCCGACGTGACGGAGCACGGCCTGCAACGCCGCGCAGGTCAGACGGTTGCCGCGATCGAGCCCCGAGCCGTCGATGAGGAAGATGCCGTCGAGCGGCACCCCCCACTCCCCCAGCTTCGCCTGCACGACGGCCAGGCCCGCGGCGCGGGTCCCCCCGCCACCGGCCGCCACGCCGATCTCCTTGACCAGCAGCTCCGCGCTGTTGTCGTCGCTCGTCGTCAGGAGCTCGCCGACCAGCTCGCCGAGCGGGCGGCTCTGGATGGAGGTCACCACCGGCGCCACGGGCGGAGCCACCACGCGGCCGGCCTCACCGGCCACCGTCACCCCCCGCTCCCGCAGCAGCGCAGTGAGGGTGGCGGCGGCGGACACCGCGGGGTCATCGGCGCTGCGCAACGGGTCGAGCGTGGCCGCGGAGTCGTTGACCATCAGCGCCCCGAGCGGGCCGGCCTCCCTCGAGGTGGCGTAGCTGGCGGGCCACGACGGGACGAAGCGCTCGGCGTCGTAGCGGCTGTCGTCACCGAGGACCGAGCCTGTGATCTGCCGCACCCCGGTGGCGACGATCTGGTCGGCGAGCGCCTCCAAGGGCGTGACGTATGGCTGCGGGTAGTTGACCTGCGCGGCAGCGGCGGCCACGTACGGCGCCGTCCCGAGGACGGGGTCGCCTCCCCCGACCAGGTAGAGGTTGCCGTTGAGGACGCCACCGGCCGGGGAGGCGTCGGCGCGAGCCTCGGTGGTGAACCGGTGCTCGGCCCCCAGCACGTCGAGGGCGACGGCAGCCGTGACGATCTTCATGTTCGAGGCGGGAATCACGCTCGTCCCGCCGGCGCGGTCGAACACGGGGGTGCCGTCCAGCCCCACGACCAGGCAGCTCCCGGGCGCGACGAGGTCGCCGACGGGGGCCAGCGAGGCCACGAGCGTCTCCGTCGCCAGCGTGTTGGCCACGGTCGCCGGGACGCGGCGCAGCGAGGCCAGCGGGGTGACGACCTCCCCCGCCGGCGGGAGGGCGACGGCGGGCACGGGTTGGCCCTCGTCCGCGCGGGTCGCCGCGGCGCGGTGGGCGAGGTACAGGCCGACCGCGGGCACGGCGCCGAGCACGAGGATGAAGATCAGCGCCCGCCACGGCCCCCGGACGTCCCGGCGGGGCGGAGGCGGCGCGGGCCACTGGGCCGGCGGCCAGGTCGGCTGGCTCATGGCCGGTCGAGCGGCGACAGGCCGCGACGCTCGCCGCCACCGGGCGTACCGGTAGAGGTGGCCCAGCGCGGCGACCGCGCGGTCGGCGGACGGGTAGCAGAGCCGCCCGGACGCCCGGACCGCGGCCGGGCCGGGGTTGGCGGGATCGGCCACGGCCAGCTCCGTGGCGGTGAGGATGGGCTTGCCGGTCGACGTGGAGATCTCCGCCGCCGCCTCGGCGAAGCGGGTGTCCTGCCGCTCGTGGTAGGCGACGATCCGCTCCAGGCCGTGGTCGGGGTAGAACGGCCCGCCCCGCATGAGCCGGGCCTGGTTGGACTGGATGCCGAGCCCGAGGTAGACGACAGCGTCCACGTCCGGATGGCCGGCCACGAGCGCCATCACCTCGGGGATGGTGTCGCGCGTCTCGCCGCCCGCGCAGTCGACGGGATTGGACCGGCTCCAGCGGGGCGGGAGGTGGCCGTCGATGGCCTGCCGGAGGTCGTCGGGCAGGGGCAGCAGGCGCAGGTGGCGGTCCCGGGTGATGGCATCGGCCGTCACCACGCCCCAGCCGCCGGCCGTCGTCAGCACGACGACGTTGGGACCGGCCGGGAGGGGCTGCGTGGCGAACGTGGCCGCGGCCTCGAAGGCCTCCTCGACGGTGGCGGCCCGCGTGGCGCCGGCCCGGCGGCAGACGCCGTCGAAGACCCGGTCGTCGCTGGCCAGCGCGCCGGTGTGGCTGGCCGCCGCGCGCTGACCGCCCTCGGTCGCACCACCCTTCACGAGGACCAGTGGCTTGCTGGCCGCTGCGTCGCGCATGCGCGCCGCGAAGGCGACGCCGTCACCGACGCCCTCGACGTAGGCAAGACTCACGGACGTCTGCGGATCGGCCGGCGAAGTACGCCAGGTAGTCGCCGACGCCGACCGCGGCCGCATTGCCCGCCGACACGGCCCGGCTGATCCCGACGCCCGTCTCGACGGCGTAGTTCATGAACGACGACACGAAGTTGCCGCTCTGGCTGGCGACGGCGATGGTCCCGGGGGGCGGGTACGGCGCCACGATCTGGGCGCACAGGTGCGCGGGCGTCGAGACCACGCCCTGACCGTTCGGGCCGGCCAGCAGGATGCCCAGCTCGTCGGCGAGGGCGACCAGCTCGTCCTGCGCCCGGCGCCCCGCTTCGCCGGCCTCGCCGTAGCCGGCGGAGGTGATGAAGGCCGCACCGATGCCCTTCCGCGCGCACGCCCGAAGGAGCTCCTGGTTGGCCGAGGCCGGCGTGCAGACGAAGACCAGATCGATCTCGCCCGCCGGCAGCTCGTCGACCGAGGCCACGGTGTGCACGCCGAGCACGTCCTGCCCCTCCAGGTTCGTGCCGAACACCCGGCCCTGGTAGCCCGCGGCCAACAGGTTGTGGAGCGAGACGAACCCGAACTTGCCCGGGTGCGTCGACGCCCCGGCGATCAGGACGCCCCGCGGCTCGAACAGCGCCCGGAACCGATCGAGGTCACCGCCCAGCACGCCGCTCACCCCTCGAGCTCGACGAGCGCGTCGACGGCGACCGGGCGGCCGTCCACGACGATCAGCGGGTTGAGGTCGGCGGCCACGACGTCCGGCCGGGCCACGGCCAGGTCGGAGAGTCCGGTCAGGACGGCGACGAGCTGTTCCCGGTCCACCGGTGGCTCACCTCGGAACGGACCGAGCAGCGCCTGGGCGCCGAGGCCCTCGATCATGTCCTCGGCGTCCACCGCGCTGACGGGCACGGGACAGAAGACGACATCGGCCACGGCCTCGGCCAGGATGCCGCCGATCCCGATCATCACGTTCATGCCGAACTGCGGGTCCCGCACCAGCCCGGCGATCAGCTCGCGGTTCCCGGCGACCATGGGAGCGACGAGGAGCGAGACGGGGCCGTCCTCCGGACGCGCCGCGGCCAGCAGCTCGGAGGCGGCCGCGGCCACGGCGTCGGCGTCGGCCAGACGCAGCCGCACCAGGCCCCGTTCGGTCTTGTGCGCGATGGCGTCACCGCACAGCTTCACGACGGCTGGGTAGCCGAGCTCGTCGGCCGCCGCGGCCGCCTCTGCCGGCGAGGTGACCTCGCGGTCGTCCAGCACCGGTACGCCGTGCGCCCGCATCAGCGCCTTCGAGCCGGCCTCGGACAAGGTGAGAGCCGTACCGGGCACGGCGGACCACGCTACTGCCGCCATCGCCGGGTGGTCAGGGCACGAGCGCGGCCCGGAAGAAGGTGGTGACGTGGTCGAGGCGCTGGCGCAGCGCGTCCGCGTCGAGGGGGTCCACGTCGAGCAGGCCCTGCACGAAGGTGGCGTCGCTGAAGTAGCTGAGCAGCGCGCCGTAGCCGGTGATGAGGAGCTGATCGGCGTCGTGGCGCCGGAACCGGCCCTCGTCCATCTCCTGGCGGAAGTAGCCGGCGGCGGCGTCGTAGTACGGGCGCAGGGCGGCGGCGAGGTCGATGCCGAAGTGGGCGCCCGAGTCGATCGCCTCCCGCCGCATCAGCCGGACGTACGCCGGGTTGTCGGCGAAGAAGTCGAAGCCGGCGTTGAGGACCAGCTCGACCTTCTCCCACCCCCGCACGTCGTCGGAGATGGCGCTCTCCAACCGAGAGAACCAGTCCGTGAGGAGCCGCTCGAACACCTCGCCGTACAGCGCTTCCTTGCTCGGGAAGTGGTGGAGCAGGCTGGGCCGGCGGATGCCGACCTCGGTGGCGATGTCGTTGAGGGACGTGCCCTCGTACCCGTTCTCCGCGAAGCACGCGGTCGCTGCCACGAGGATCGCTTCTCGGGTCGGAAGCCCTACGGCTTGCTCCGACCCTGGCGTCACAGATCCACTCTACGAGGTGCCTGCCCGCTGTCTACCTACCGGTCGGTAGGAGCCGATAGGCTGGCGTCCTCATGGTCGCCACACTCCTCATCGCCGTCCTGGTCGGATTCCTCGTCGCCCTGCTGGCGAACGTCTGCACGACCGTCTACCTGCACCGGACCCTGGCCCATCGGGCGCTGACCCTGGCGCCGTCAGCGCAATGGGTGTTCCGGTTCCTGACCTGGATCACCACCGGCATCCGGCCGCGTCAGTGGGTGGCCGTGCACCGCAAGCACCATGCCTTCACGGGCAAGGAGGGCGATCCGCACCCGGCCGAGCTCGTGGGCTGGGTGAAGGTCCAGATGTTCAACGTGAAGATGTACCGGCGCGAGGCCCGCAACCCCATCACCGTGGCCCGCTACGCCAAGGACATCCCCGAGGACGCCTGGGATCGCCGCCTCTTCAACCACGCCCTGCTCGGGCTGAGCATCGGAGTGGCCTTTCTCGTCGTCGTCTTCGGCCCCGTCATCGGGCTCCTGGCTGCCTTCTTCCACGTGAACTTCTACCTGGGCGGCAGCGCGGCGGTGAACGCCATCGGCCACCACTTCGGCCGTCGCCCCTACGACAACACGGCCGGCAACCTGCATTGGCTGGCGTTCATGACGGCAGGCGAGGGATACCACAACAACCACCACGCCGTGCCCACCTCGCCGCGGCTGTCGTTCCACTGGTACGAGTGCTTCGACCTCGGTTGGGTCGTCATCAAGATCCTGTGCGCACTCCACCTGGCCAAGCTCCGGGCCCCCGCCCTGGAGCGCATCCAGACCGCGCCGCGCCGCGCCGCCTAGCTCCTCTCCCGGGCCTGCCGCCCGAGCGGCGGCCACTACCGTCGCGGACGATGGAGATCGTGTCCGCACTGTTCGTCGAGTCGTTCCAGATGCGCCAGGTCGACGGTCCGTCGACTCGGATCGACCTGACCGGCGTGTTCTTCTCCATCGCCGCGCCGTCCCCGCCGCCCGTCACCCTCGAACCCCACCTCCTGGCCTTCATCTCGTGCGGCCCGGACGAGCCGGGCAACGGCGTGTTCGAGGTGCTCTTCCGCAAGGGTCCGTCGGAGGACGACGAGCAGGTGGCCCGCAACGTCAGCCCGTTCACGGTCGAGCCCGGCCGGTTCACCTACCGGCTCGTGCGGGGCGAGCTCGAGTTCCAGGAGTACGGCACCGTGGTTGCCCACTGCCGGATCGACCAGGGGCCGTGGCACCGCGTCCCCCTCACCCTCCTCCCCCCGGCCTGACGTGCCCTACGCCGCCGCGCTCTCCGAGCACCGGGTGCCGGCCGCCGCCATCGGCGACGTGGTCGGGGCGGTCGGCGAGGTGCTCGGCGGCGACCGGCCCGACGTCGCCGTCCTCTTCGTGACCGGCGACCACGTGGGCGCGCTCGAGGACATGGCCGCCACGGTGCAGACGCTGCTCGATCCCGAGGCGTTCATCGGCGCCACGGCCTGCGGCGTGCTGGCCGGTGGTCACGGGGTCGAGGAGCGGCCCGGCGTCGCCCTGTGGGCCGGGCGGCTCCCCGGGCGGGTCCGGCCGGTCCACATCAGTGCCGAGACCACCGAGGACGGCTGGACGTTCGCCGGCCTCGACGACGCCCTGGCCGAGGCCAAGGACCTGGGTGCGCTGGTCCTCCTGGCCGACCCGTTCTCGATGCCGGTGGGCGACCTGCTGGAGGGCCTGCAGCGGGCGGGGCCGGGCTTCCCCGTCATCGGCGGCATGGCCTCGGCGGCCCGGGGCCCCGGAGGCAACCGCCTGGTCATCGGCGGCCGGGTGGCCAGCCACGGAGCGGTCGGGCTGGTCCTCGACAGCCGCGCCGCGCCCGTGACCGTCGTCTCGCAGGGCTGCCGGCCGATCGGACAACCCTTCACGGTCACCAGCGCCGAGCGGCAGGTCATCCGGGAGCTCGCCGGTCGCCCGGCCCTGGAACGCCTGATGGAGATGGTCGACCGCCTCGATCCTTCCGATCGAGCGCTCGCCGCCGGGGGCCTGCTGTGCGGGATCGTCGTCGACGAGCAGGCGCTCGACTTCGACCGCGGCGACTTCCTCGTGCGCGGCGTCGTCGGCGCCGACCGGAGCAACGGCGCCATCGCCGTCGCCGCTGAGGTTCCCGTCGGCGCGGTCGTGCAGTTCCACGTCCGCGACGCGGCGACGGCCCGGGAGGACATCGACGCGCTGCTGTCCGGGCACGAGGCGTCCGGTGCGCTCGTGTTCACCTGCAACGGTCGCGGCGCTCAGATGTTCGGTGACGCCGACCACGACGCCGGCGCCGTCCACGACCTGCTCGGCGGCGCGATCGCCGGCATGTTCTGCGCCGGCGAGGTCGGCCCGGTGGCCGGGCGCAACGTCATCCACGGCTTCACCGCGTCGATGGCACTGTTCCGTTGAGGCCTCGTCGCGCCAGGCTTGCCGCTGACAGCCGACGGGTACCCTGACGGTCGATGCCGCCCCTCTCCCCCGAGTTCGACCAGCAGGCCATCGACATCATCCGCGGGCTGGCCATGGACGCGCCGCTGGCGGCGAAGTCCGGCCACCAGGGCACGGCCATGGCGCTGGCGCCGCTCGGTCACGTCCTGTTCAGCCGCATCATGCGGTACGACCCCACGGACACGGCCTGGTTCGACCGCGACCGGTTCGTGCTCTCGAACGGCCACGCGTCCATCCTCCAGTACGCGCTCCTGTACCTCTCGGGCTGCGGCCTGGAGATGGACGACCTGCGGGCGTTCCGGCAATGGGAATCGCGGACGCCCGGCCACCCCGAACGGCGCCACACGCCGGGGGTCGAGGTCACCACCGGGCCGCTCGGCCAGGGCTTCGGGGACTCCGTCGGCCTGGCGATCGCCGAACGCGAGCTCCGGGCGCGGTTCGGCGCCGATGTCCAAGACCACCACACGTTCGTCATCGCCGGCGACGGCTGTCTCCAGGAGGGGATCAGCCACGAGGCGGCGTCGCTGGCCGGTCACCTCGGTCTCGGCCGGCTCATCCTGGTCTACGACGACAACCACATCACGATCGACGGCGACACCACGCTGTCGTCGTCGGACGACGCCGGCCAGCGGTTCCGGGCCTACGGGTGGCACGTCGAGGAGCTCGGCGAGATCGCCAACGACTGCGACGCACTCGAGGCCGCGATCCGCGCCGCCATGGACGTCGAGGACCGGCCGTCGTTCCTGCGCCTGCGCAGCCACATCGGCTACCCGTCACCGGACCACACCGACGATCACGAGGCGCACGGGCTGGCCTTCGACGAGGCCGATGTCACCCGCACCAAGGCCGTGATGGGCATCCCGGACGAGCCGTTCTGGGCGCCGGCCGAGGTGGTGGAGGCCTACCGGGCACACACCGCGGCGCGGGGAGCGGACGCCCGCCAGGCCTGGGACAAGCGGCTGGCCGAGTGGGGCGGCGACCGTGCGGCCTGGGACGCGGCGTGGGCCGGCGAGGGGCTGCCGGGCTGGACCGACGCGCTCCCCCGGTTCGAGCCGGGCGAGAAGCTGGCCACCCGCCAGGCCCTGCAGAAGGTGCTCACGGCCAGCGTCGAGTCCGTGCCCGGCCTGGTCGTCGGGGCGGCCGACCTCACGGGCAACACCGGGGCGAAGGTGGACGGCGCCGTCCGCCAGTCGACCGAGGATCCGGGCGGCCGGCAGGTGTACTACGGCATCCGCGAGCACGCCATGGGTGCCTGCCTGGTGGGCATGGGCTGCCACGGCGGGGTCATGCCCGTCGGCGGGACGTTCTTCGTGTTCAGCGACTACACCCGCCCCAGCCTGCGCCTGGCGGCCATGAGCCAGGCCCATGCCGTCTTCGTCTTCAGCCACGACTCGGTCGGTGTCGGGGAGGACGGCCCGACGCACCAGCCGGTCGAGCACCTGGCCGCGCTGCGGGCGATCCCCGGCCTCCAGGTCATCCGTCCCGCCGACGCGAACGAGACGGCACAGGCCTGGCGGGTGGCCGTGGAGCACGAGGGCCCGACGGCGCTGATCCTCAGCCGTCAGGGCATCCCCGTGGTGACCGACGGCTCGGCGGTCGAGCGCGGTGGGGCCGCCGTCCGTTCGGTCACCGACCCGCGGATCGTGCTCGTCGGCACCGGCAGTGAGGTCGCCGTGTGCGTCGAGGCGGCCGAACGACTCGCTGATGACGGCCTGCCGGCGAGCGTGGTCTCCCTCCCGTCCTGGGACCGGTTCGAGGCCCAGGCCGCCGCCTACCGCGAGTCCGTGTTCCCCCGCGGCGTCCCGGTGCTCTCGGTGGAGGCCGCCACCACGTTCGGCTGGACCCGATGGGCGGACGACTCGATCGGCATCGACCGCTTCGGCGCCAGCGCGCCCGGCTCGGTGGCGCTGGACAAGCTGGGGATCAACGTGGACCATGTGGTCGCCCGGGCTCGAGGCCTGGTCGCCCGCGTCGACCTGGGAGGTTCGTGATGGAACGGCTCATCAAACTGTTCGAGGAGCAGGGACAGAGCCCCTGGCTCGACAACCTGACCCGCGGGTACCTCACGAGCGGCGAGCTGGCCCAGCTCCGGGACGGGGGCATGCGGGGCCTCACCTCCAACCCGACCATCTTCCAGAAGGCCATCGAGGGCTCACCGCAGTACGACGACCAGTTCCGCACCCTGGCCACCGACGACCGGCCCGTCCTCGACGACTACTGGGCGTTGGTGCTGCAGGACATCCGCGGCGCGCTCGAAGTCTTCGCGCCGCTCTACGACAGCTCGGGCGGAGGCGACGGCTTCGTCAGCGTGGAGGTCGCTCCGGACCTGGCGCACGACACGGAGGGCACGACCGCGTCGGCCCGCCACCTGCACGAGACGATCGCCCGGCCCAACCTGCTGGTGAAGATCCCCGGCACGGCCGAGGGCGTCCCCGCCATCCGTCAGATGATCAGCGAGGGGCGGTCGATCAACGTCACCCTCATCTTCAGCCTGGAACGGTACGGCGAGGTCATGGAGGCCTACCTCAGCGGGCTGGAGAGCCGCGAGGGGGACCTGTCGTCCATCCACAGCGTGGCCAGCTTCTTCATCAGCCGCGTCGACACGGAGGTCGACCGCCGGCTCGACGCCATCGGCTCGCCCGAGGCACTCGCGCTCAAGGGCAAGGCCGCGGTGGCTCAGGGGAAGCTGGCCTACAAACAGTTCCGTGCGGCCTTCAGCGGTCCCCGGTGGGAGGCGCTCGAGGCGAGGGGCGCCAAGCTCCAGCGGCCGCTGTGGGCCTCGACATCCACCAAGAACCCGGCCTACCCGGACACCTTGTACGTCGACACCCTCATCGGTCCGGACACGGTCAACACCATGCCGGACGCCACGATCGAGGCGTTCGCCGACCACGGCACGCTGGCCCGCACCATCGACAAGGACGTCGATCAGGCCGAGGCGATCTGGCGCGAGCTGGCCGACGTGGGCGTGGACATGGACGACGTCGCCGCGCTGCTCGAGCGGGAGGGCGTCAGCTCCTTCCAGAAGAGCTTCGACGAGCTGCTGACCGCGCTGCAGACGAAGGCCGGGGAGCTCGCCGCCGGCAGCTGACCGCAGGCGCAATCCATCCGGGGCCTTCGCGGAGCGGCCGAGGCGTGGCATCCGCCCGCCTTCGCCTCGGCCGTCCGGTGCGATGGATGCGCCGTCCGCCCGGCGCATCCATCGCGATCTTGCCGGGAGGGGTGCCGCCCCACTCCCGGCGGGGACCGGCCCGGGGGCCGGTTTGGTTCCCGCTTGATCGGTTGGCGCCCGGAGGCGCCGACATGGAGGAGACGGGCGACCCCGGGACCCATGACGCGACTTGTCGAGGATTTCTGACCGGGCTCGTACGGGCGCCCGCCTCGGTCGGGTTCAGGCGTTGCGGACCTGGAAGTGGCGGCGGTGCCAACCCTGGGCACCGTCCGGGTCGGGCGGCGCCGGCTGCTCGGGCTGGAGCTGCCTGTCGCCGTCGAAGGCCCTGACGGTGACGAAGTGATCGCCGGGCGTGGCGTCCCACTCGTAGACCCACTGGACCCAGCTGTCCTCGCTGGGCACCGTGCCGAGGCGGGCCTCCTGCCACGGTCCGTCGTCCACCCGGACCTCGACGGCGCTGATCCCCCGGTGCGGGGCCCACGCGACGCCGGCCACCGCCGTGGGACCGGGATCCGCCTCGGCGCCCTCGCGGGGGACATCGACGCGGCTCATGGTCTTGACCGGTGCCTCCCGGGCCCAGCCGCGGGGCACCCAGTAGGCGACGTCGTCCTCCCACGTCGTGAGCTTCAGGTCGACCACCCACTTCGTGGCGCTCACGTAGCCGTAGAGACCAGGCACGACCATGCGCACGGGGAAACCGTGGCTGATGGGCAGCGGCTCGCCGTTCATGCCGACGGCCAGGAGCGCGTCACGGCCGTCGAGCAGCGCCGCCACGGGCGTCCCGCAGGTCCAGCCGTCGGCGGACGTGCTCAGGACCTGGGTGGCTCGTGGATCGACGCCGGCCTCCTCGAGCACGTCGGCCAGGAGCACGCCTCTCCACACCGCGTTGCCGACGAGCGGGCCGCCGACCTCGTTGGACACGCATGAGAGCGTCACCGTCCGTTCGACGAGTGGCCGGCTCAGCAGCTCCTCGAAGGTGAGCTCCAGCTCGCGCTCCACCAGACCGTGCACGCGCAGGCGCCAGCGATCGGGCGAGACTTGCGGGACGAGCAGCGCGGTGTCGATGCGGTAGAAGTCGTCGTTCGGGGTGATGAACGGCGACTGACCGCTCACGCCGACGTCGGTGCCGCTCGGCAGTGCCTGCCCGTCGGCGGACGCCGGCAGCACGACCGCGCGGCGGGCCCCGGCCACCGCGTACCGCCGCTTGAGCGCCTGGCCAACGCCCCCGGCCACGACCGCGCCGGCACCGATCACCGACACGGTCAGCAGGAAGCTGCGGCGGTCAGGACCCACGGCCACGGTCGAGCCGGCCGGTGGGCCCCAGCCGGTCGAGGTCGCGGAGGCGGCCGGCCGCTCCTGGTGGCGGGTCCCTGGCCGCCAGCCGCTCAGCCAGGCCAGCGCGCCGGCCGAGGCCGCGCTCCCGAGGAGCGCCGGCAGGACGCTGGCTGCGCTGGCGTTGGCGCCCGCCAGGGCCGCGGCGGCCCCGATGACGCCGATGGCGGCGATGCCGGCGAGGGCCCGTCCCAGATGGCGCTGGGCCAGCCGGCCGAGCGCCGCCGCGGCCAGCGCCAGGACGGCCAGCGTGCCGACGATGAGGGCCAGCTTGTCGTTGGTGCCGAACGTGCGGATGGCCCAGTCCTTCACCCCAACCGGCACGTGGTCGATGACCCAGTCGCCGACCGAGACCACCGGGCTGTCGCCGTCGCGCCAGAACCCGGCCACGAGCTGGGCCACGCCCAGCCCCAACGCCAGGGACACGAGCCCGGCCAGCGAACCCTCCCAGCGGCGCGCCGTCCCGGGCGCCCGCGGTGGGGGCTCGCCCGTCACGGCGCCAACGGTAGGTGTCGGTCGGCCTCCGTGGGTGGTCACGACTGGTCTTCGGTGCCGACCCCGAGGCCGGTTGACCCCCGGCGACGGCCCGTCGCGGAGCAGCGGCCGTAGCATGCCGCGATGACGACGGCACCCGCGGACAGCCCGGCGGCTCCGGCCGCTCCCGCGTACCAGGAGGAGCTCGACCGCCTCCTCGAGGCCATCGCCCCGAAGGCCAACACCCGCCTGGCCCGGGAGCTCCTGGCGGTGGCGCTCGCCCTCTCCACCGACGACGTCGACCGCCTCGACCTCAAGATCGCCACGGCCGCGCTGGCCGAGATGCGGGACGCCTTCAGGGTCTTCGCGCCGTACGAGGACGTCCCGAAGGTGACCATCTTCGGTTCGGCCCGCACGCGCCCGGATGATCCCGTGTACGAGCAGGCCCGCCGGGTGGCCGCCGATCTCGCCGCACAGGGGTGGATGGTCGTCACCGGCGCCGGTCCAGGGATCATGGCCGCCGGCATGGAGGGCGCGGGCCGGGAGCAGTCGATCGGCGTGTCCATCCGCCTGCCCTTCGAGCAGGCCGCCAACTCCGTCATCGCCGGCGATCACAAGTACGTGGCGATGAAGTACTTCTTCACCCGGAAGCTGATGCTCATCAAGGAGTCCAAGGCCTTCATCTGCCTGCCCGGTGGCTTCGGCACGCTCGACGAGACCTTCGAGCTGCTCACGCTGACGCAGACCGGCAAGGGACTGCCCGTGCCCATCGTCTTCCTCGACACGCCGGGCGACGACTACTGGCGCAAGGTCGAAGCGTTCATCGAGAAGGAACTGGTGACCCGCGGTCTCGTCAGCCCCGCCGATGCCGGCCTCTACCTCGTGACCGACGACTGCGAGGTGGCGACCCGCGCCATCGAGCACTTCTACGCCAACTACCGCTCGCTGCGGTACGTGGGCGACCAGCTCGTGCTGCGGGTCCAGCGGGCACCGGACGACGAGGAGCTGGCCGAGCTCAACGAGCAGTTCGGCGAGCTGTGCCTGCGGGGCCGCATCGAGCGCAGCGAGCCGCTGTCGGTCGAGGTCAAGGAGCGCGACGCGCTCGACCTGCAGCGGGTCCGCTTCACGTTCGCCCGCCACGGCTTCGCGCAGCTGCGCGGTCTCATCGACGCGCTGAACGACCTTCCGGTCTGAGTCAGCCGTCAGTCGACGATGGCGAGGAGAGGGCTGAGGTCGAGCTCGTCCGCGGCCGGGAGATAGGCCGTGACCGCCTCCTTCTGCAGGCGCTCGGCCAGGTCGGGCTGGAAGAACGCGTAGCCCTGGCGGATCACGTAGTTGAGGATGAAGAAGCGGTAGACCTCGCGCAGGAACTCCACCTCCTTCGGGCGCAGCGGGTACACGCGGTGGTAGGCGTTGAGGAAGAGCTGGAAACGAGGCTCGACGAACGTGTGCGGGCCGTAGGTGAAGACGGTCCGGTCTCCCGTGCGGCTCGACACCCTCGACAGGAAGTAGAAGTCGAGCGTCCGCGGGTCCATCCGGAACCAGTCGTAGTCCCAACGGCTGTAGAGCCGGAAGCGGTCGCCGTGGTAGTCGACGGAGAAGTTGCCGAGGTTCCAGTCGATGAGGACGGGGATCTTGACCCAGTCGTCGTAACCCAGCGCGTCGAGCTGCTGGAGGAAGCGCTCGCAATGGTCCTGGATGGTCGAGCGCTCCCGGTCGTTGTAAGGGAAACGACCGGCGGTGGCCGGATCCGACAGCAGGTCCAGCAGGTGGATGGCGTCGGACTTGATCGACGTCGAGGTCGGGGGGACGAGGCGGACGACCTCGCGGCAGGCCTGGTGGAACCGGGCCATCTCCTCAGCGAGGTTCTGGACGTCGTCGGAGGACACGATGCGGGGCAGCGAGTGGCGCTTCGGCACCTCCTCGTACAGGGCCGCCCACAGCGCGCCGTCCCGGTGGACGAACACACGCCCGTCCACCGTCACCGTGTCGGCCAGCAGGTTGGCGTAGCGGGTGTCGTGCAGTTGCTCCCGGCAGCGGTGGAGCCGGTCGTGGTCCTCCTTGAACAGCCAGTACGAGCCGTACGAGGAGACCTTCGCCACCAGGTGGTGGCCGTCGGCGAGGGACAAGCGGTAGACGTGGTTCGTCGAGACCATGGGGCTCAGCTCGGTCACGTTGACGATCTGCCCGCCGTAGCCCGAGCGTTCGAAGGCCACCCGGGCCGTGTCCTCGTACGGATCGGTGAACGCCCGGCTCATCGCGGGCTCATTCGTCGCCAGATCGGTCGCCCGTGCGCAGCAGGTGTGCCGCCTTCTCCACCGCTCGCCGGGCCTGGCTGAGCCGCTTCTCCTCCGCCGGGCGGGCGTCGTCGCCGCGATCCACGGCCTGGCGGAGCACGTCCAGGGCCAGGTCGGAGAGCTCCTCGGCGATGGCGTCCAGACGCTCCGCCAGCTCGTCCTGCCGCGCCGGGCCGGGCATCAGAAACCTGCCGGGTCGGCGGCCAGCGATGGGGCCAGTTGGTCCGTGGGCTCGCCGCTGATCCCCTGGGCCAGCAGGTTCACGGGGTGACGGACGATGAGGCCGGCGGCCCGGAGGTGGATGGCGCAGCCCGGGTTGGCGCTCGCCACCACACGGGCGCCGGTGCGGGCCGTGGCCCGCGCCACGGCTTCGACCTTGCGCTGCCGGATGGCGCCCGCCAGCTCGGGCTCGAGTGCGCTGTACGCGCCGCCGGCGCCGCAGCACAGGCCCTCGTCGTCGAGCTCCACCACGTCGGCGACGTGGGCCAGCACGGCCCGCACGGCGGTGGTGCTCCGTTGCACGTGGCGCAGGTGGCACGGGTCCTGGACGATGACCGGGGCCAGGCGACGGGGCGCGGGTGGCAGGAGGTCCAGCCGATCGGCCAGCCACTCGTGGATGTCGAGGACGCGGGCGGCGAACGCGCCGGCCTCGGACGTTCCGAGCAGGTGCCCGTAGTCCTTCAGTGCCGCGCCGCACCCGGCGGAGTTGACGAGGATCGGCGCGTCGCCCGGGAAGGCCCGCATGACCCGACGGGCCAGCCGGCGCGCTTGGCGGGTGAGGCCGGCGTGGGTGTGGAGGGCTCCACAGCAGTCAGCGCCGCCACCAGGGAGGCGGACGCCGGCTCCGGTCGCCTCGATGACCTTGAGCGTCGCCGCGTGGGTGGGACGGAGCCAGGCGTCCATGACGCATCCCGTGAAGAGCCAGACGTCGTCACCGCTGCTGCGCAGGCGGGACCGGCGCAGCGGCAGCGGGGGCAGGCCCAGCCGCCGAGGCACGAGGTGCAGGCGCTGGGCGACGGCCAGCGCGCTGGAGCCGGCCAGCACGAGCGTGTGGTGGCCGAGCGACCAGAACGCCGCCCGTTGCCAGCGGGGCGTCATGCGGTGGTGCCGGGCGAGCGTGTCGCGGGTGCCCTCCATCAGACGGCCGAAGGGCACACCGCTCGGGCAGGCGGGCTCGCAGCCGCGGCACTGGACGCAGGTCTCCATGAAGTGCACGAACGGGCGGTCCGGTGGAGCGCCGTCCCAGTGGACCGCTCGCATGGCGGCGATGCGCCCGCGCGGCGACAGGGCCTCCTCGCCGGTCACCCGGAACGTGGGGCAGTGCGGCAGGCACAGGCCGCATCCCACGCACGAGGCCAGCTCGTCGTCCACCACGTGCAGGTCCATGCCGCCGCCACCGTACCCAGTCGGCCTCGACGACACCCGACGACACCCGACAGCTGACGGCACCCGACCGGGCAGCCGACCTCAGCGGGCGAGTGGGTCCCGGCCGGGGTTCAGCCGCCCGGTGGGGTCGAACGCCTCCTTGATCCGGCGGTGGAGCGTCCGCACCTCTTCGGACGGCGGCGCAGTCTCGGCCGGCTGGTCCAGGTGGACGAGGCCGACGCCGATCTCGGCCACGAAGCGGCCGTCGAGCCCGCGCAGAGCCGATGGCGGCATGGAGAGGCGGTGCGGGGGCAACGGCGGCGGGCCCTCCGCCGGCTCCAGCCCGTGCAGGACGACCGCGGCATCGAGGTCGGTCGGGTGCCCCTCGAGCAGGGCCCACGTCGTCGTGCCGTCCCAGAGGAGGCTCGTGGGCCGGTAGAGAGCGCGGAACAGCGCGAACGGATCGGTCGCCTCCCCGGCCCGGAACCACGCGGATGCCTCGGGCCGGGGCCTCGTGCGCAGGATGACGTCGCCGAGGAAAGCGAGCGTGCCCACCGAGCCCACGAGCAGCCGGGCGAGGTCGAAACCGCTCACGTTCTTGACCGTCGGCCCGCCCACCTTGGCCACCTGGCCACCGGATGTCACGACGCCGGCCTGCAGCAGGGTGTCGCGCACCGGGCCGTAGCCAAGACGCCGGTGGTCGCTGCGCCCGACGGCCAGCACCCCACCCACCGTCCCCCAGGCGGGGAGCGCGACCTGCTGGCCCTGCTCCGCCAGCGCGGCGTCGAGCTCGGCGACGGGGGTGCCGGCTCCGCAGGACACCGTCATCTCCTCGAGGGCGATCCAGTCGATGCCCGCCGGGGCCATGACCTCCCGGGCTTCGGGGAGGACGCGACCGCCCACCTGCCAGAGGCACCGGGCTCCCACGCAGGTCACCGGCTCGTCCACGCCGACCTCGGCGGCGAACGGGCTCAGGTCCACGGGGTGCTCAGATCCACGCCCCCGCCGGAACCTGCTGCAGGTCGCCGCAGCGGCTGCCGGCAGGGAGCACCTTGTCCGGGTTTGCCAGCCCGTCGGGGTCGAAGGCCTCCCGCAGCCGAGCCTGGAGGTCGAGGTCCACAGGGCTGAAGAGCAGCGGCATGAGGTCCCGCTTCTCGAGGCCGATGCCGTGCTCCCCGGACAGCACGCCGCCCGCGGCCACGCTCACCCGCACGATCTCGTCGCCGGCGGCGTGGACACGCTCCATGACGCCCGGCTCCCGCTTGTCGAACACGAGGAGGGGGTGCAGGTTGCCGTCCCCCGCGTGGAACACGTTCATGACGATCAGCTCGTGGCGGGCGGCGATCTCGTAGACGCGCGACAGCACCTCGACCAGGCGCGCCCGGGGGACGACGGTGTCGTGGAGGTAGTAGTTCGGCTTGATGCGGGCGATCGCACCGAAGGCGGTCTTGCGTCCCTTCCAGATGAGCAGCCGCTCGGCCTCGTCCGCGGCGAGACGGACCTGGCGGGCACCGTGGGCGCGACCGATCTCACCGACGCGCTCCACGCCCGCCTCGACCGCCGCGGGCAGCCCGTCGAGCTCGACGATGAGGATGGCCGCGGCGTCGGTCGGGAAGCCGGCGTGGACATAGGCCTCGACGGCGCGCGTGATGGGAGCGTCCATCATCTCGAGCGCGGCGGGCACGAGACCGGAGGCGATGATGGCGCTGACCGTCGCCGCGCCGTCCTCGACCCGCTCGAAATCCAGGAGCAGCGTGCGCACGACCGGCGGGTTCTGCGTGAGGCGGACGCAGATGCGGGTGGCGATGCCGAGCATCCCCTCGCCTCCGACGAACACGCCGCGCAGGTCGAGCCCGGCCGGCTCGGGGTCCTCGCCGCCCAGGACGGTGATGCTCCCGTCCGGCAGCACGACCTCGACGGCCAGGATGTGCATGGCCGTGACACCTTCGGACAGGCAGTGCGGTCCGCCGGCGTTGGTCGCGACGTTCCCGCCCACCGAGCAGCTCTGCTGGCTGGAGGGATCAGGCGCGTAGTGCACGCCGTCGGCGGCCAGGAACCGGCTCAGATCGGCGTTCAGCACGCCGGGCTCCACCCACGCCTGCCGCGCGTCGAGATCGACGGAGAGAACGCGGTTCATCTTCGTCGTCACGATCACGAGCGCGCCGTCGAGCGGGACGGCTCCTCCGGCCAGGCCGGTGCCCGAGCCGCGGGCGACGAAGGGCACGCCGTGACGCCTAGCGGCGAGCACGCACGCCTGGACGTCCTCCGTCGTGGTGGGGAAGGTGATGACGGAGCTTCGCCCTTCGATGTTCGAACCGTCGCGCCGGTAGAGGTTCAGCTCGGTGGCACCCGTGCGCACGCGGTCGCGACCGAGCGCGGTCCGCAGCTCGTCGACCAGCGCCGCCGGCGCCACCAGAGTGGTCACGTCAGCGAACCTACCGCCCTATGGTGCACGGATGGCCAAGCCGGTGGTGCCCGAGGACCGCCACGAGTGGTTGTCCTTCGAGGATCCCGAGGAGGACAGGACGTGGATCTTCGACGTCACGTTCCTGAGCTCGTCGTGGTCCTGCATCTACGGCCACGGCTGCCAGGGCGTCCTGACGGGGCCGGCGGAGCACCTCGAGCAGGGGTGCTGCAGCTACGGCGCCCACTTCATCGACGACGAGGACATCGCCGCGGTCACCGCTGCCGCCGCCGCGCTTGACCAAGCGGCAGTGGCAGCTCAAAGCCAAGGCCAAGCGGAACGGCATCGTCGGCAAGGACGACGACGGCGCCCGCACGACGCGCGTCGTCGACGGCGCGTGCATCTTCCTCAACCGTCCCGGCTTCGCCGGCGGGGTCGGCTGCGCGCTGCACATCGGCGCGCTGGAAGCCGGAGAGAGGCCGCTCGACTGGAAGCCCGACGTCTGCTGGCAGCTCCCGCTGCGGCTGGAGGAGCGGACGGACGAGCACGGCCACGTGACCAGCCTCGTGCGGGAGTGGAAGCGGCGGGACTGGGGGGCCGGCGGCCACGAGTTCCACTGGTGGTGCACCGATTCCCCGGACGCCTTCCGCGGTCGCGTGCCCGTGTACCGGTACCTCGAGGACGAGCTGGTGGAGCTCGTCGGCCGGCCGGTCTACGACCTGCTGGTGCGCGAGCTCGTCGTCAGGAGGAAGCAGGCCACGCCGCTCCCCCATCCGGCGCTCCGTCGCTGAGCGTGTATCCAGCGCGGTCGAGCGCGCTCGTAAGAGGTAGCGCCCGGTGCCGTCCCCCTGTGTCGGGCGCCAGCCCCCTCGGGGTCGCCGGTACGCCGTGCCGGCGGCCCCGATCAGGCCCGTCAGGCCGTTCAGGTGCGCTTCGTCGCCCGCCGGCGATCGGCCTCGATCAGCAGGCGCTTGCGGATGCGGATGGCGTCCGGCGTGACCTCGACCAGCTCGTCCGCACCGATCCACTCGATGGCCGACTCCAGCGTGTGCTCGATCGGCGCGGCCAGCTTGACCGCCTCGTCGTGGCTGTGGGTGCGGATGTTGGTCTTCTCCTTGGCCCGCACGGCGTTGACCACCATGTCCCCGGACCGGCTGGCCTCGCCGATGACCATCCCCTCGTAGCAGACGTCGCCCGGGGCGACGAAGAGCTCGCCCCGGAGCTGGAGGTTGTCGAGGGCGTAGCCGGTCACCTCGCCGAGCCGGTCGGCGACCATGGCCCCGCCCGTGCGGTGGGGTAGCTCGCCGGCCCACGGCGTCCACCCGGCGTGGTGCTGGTGCAGCAGCGCGGTGCCCCGTGTGGCGGTGAGCAGCAACGAGCGGAACCCGATGAGCCCCCGCGCCGGAGCCTCGAAGGTGATGATCGTGCGACCGGGATCTCCCGGCCGCAGCTCGGTGATGGCGCCCTTCCGGGGTGCGAGCGCCTGCGTGACAGTGCCGACGTGCTCGTCCGGCACGTCACAGGTGCCCCGCTCCAACGGCTCGTGACGGCGGCCGTCGATCTCGCGTGTGATCACCTCGGGCCGGCTGACCTGGACCTCGTAGCCCTCGCGTCGCATGGATTCGATGAGGACGGCGAGCTGGAGCTCGCCCCGGCCGGCCACCTCCAGCGCGTCGGGGCTGTCGGTGTCGGCCAGGCGGATCGAGACGTTGCCGCGGACCTCGCGCTCGAGGCGCTCCCGCAGGTGGCGGCTGGTGACGAACTTGCCCGAGCGACCCGACATGGGCGACGTGTTGACGCTGAACGTCATGGCCAGGACCGGCTCGTCAACGATGAGGCGGGGCAGCGGCTTGGGATCGGCCGGCGCCGCGAACGTGTCGCCGATCTCCACCTCCGGGAAACCGGCCACCACGAAGAGGTCGCCCGCTCTCAGCACCTCGGCATCGGCCCGGGCGATGCCGGCGAAGGCCAGGACCTGGCTGGGGCGGCGCACGATCGGGGCCTCGCCCACCTCGAACTCCTCGGTCAGCAGCGCCACCGGCTCGCCGGAACGCAACGTGCCCTGGACGACCCGGCCGACGGCCAGCCGCCCGAGGTAGTCGGACGCGTCGAGGTTGGTGACCAACGCCTGGAGGGGCGCGTCGGGGTCGCCTTCAGGAGCCGGGATGTGCTCCAGCACGGCGTCGAGCACCGGGGCCAGATCGGCGTCGTCCGAGGGCAGGCCCACGCCGACGACGGCGCGGCCCTCCCGCGACACCGCGGAGATGACCGGGAACTCCAACTGGTCCTCGTGGGAGGCGAGGTCGATGAAGAGCTGTTCGATCTCCTGGAGGACCTCGTCGGCCCGGGCGTCGGGGCGGTCGAGCTTGTTGAGGACGACGACGGCCGGCAGGTTGCGGGCGAGCGCCTTGGACAGCACGTAGCGGGTTTGCGGCAGCGGCCCCTCGGCGGCATCGACGAGGAGCAGGATGCCGTCGACCAGGGCCAGCGCCCGCTCGACCTCACCACCGAAGTCCGCGTGGCCGGGCGTGTCGACCAGGTTGATCTTGACCCCCCGCCACAGGACGGACGCCGCCTTGGCCAGGATGGTGATGCCGCGCTCGCGCTCCTGGTCGTTCGAGTCCATGACGCGGTCCACCAGCGCCTGATGGCCGGCGAAGACCCCGGTCGAGCGGAGCAGGCCGTCGACCAGCGTGGTCTTTCCATGGTCGACGTGCGCGACGAGCGCGACGTTCCTCAGTGACATTCAGGACTCGATCAGGGGGAGGTGCGGGCCGCTCGGCGCGGCCCGGCGCTACGCGTCGTCTTCGTCGTCGTCGTCGAAGGGGACGTTGTACTTCTCCGCCAGCGCGGCGTACTCGTCGTCGTCCTCCTCCGTCTCGGGACGGTGGTCGGTCTCTGGACCGAACCCGAACGCAGCCGGACCCGACTGCTTCAGCTTCCTCGCCTCTTCGAAGCGACGATGACGACCCTTCTTCACGGCAGGGCTCCGTAGGTATGCGCTGGTGCTAGCGGCGTGACATTGAGTGTGAAGTCTACCGGTTGCACGGTGCAACCCGGGGATCGGCCCCCTGCGGGCAGGTCCGGGCGGCGTGGCAGCATGGCCCGATGGGAGCGATCGTGACCATGTTGAACCAGAAGGGCGGGGTCGGGAAGACCTCTGTCACGCTGGGACTGGCCTCGGCCGCCATGTGGGCGGGGCGCCGGGTCCTGGTCGTCGACCTGGACCCGCAGGCCAGCAGCACCTGGGTGCTGGCCGATGCCGATCTCGACGGGGGGCGGGCAGCACCGGCCGCCGACCGCCTGCTGGCCGGCGGAGGCACCTCGGCGGCGGCCCGGGCGGTGACGCCCAGTTCCTGGGGTGACGGCGTGGACCTCGTGCCGGCCCGGCCCGAGCTGGCCCGCTGGGAACATGCCACCGGGCGTGACGCCACCCGCCTGCGCACGGCCCTGCTCGGCCTCGTCGACGGGTACGACGCCATCCTCGTCGACTGCCCCCCGTCGCTCGGGCACCTCACCAGGGCCGGCCTGGCCGCCGCCGACCTGGCCGTCATCGTCGTCGAGCCGTCCGCGCTCGGGCTGCGCGGGATCAGCGCCGTCGCCGACACCATCGACGGGGTCTGGGAGGAGGACAACCCGGAGCTCGATCTCGCCGGTGTGATCGTCAACAAGGTCCCGGGCGTGTCGGCGGAGGCGGAGCGCCGGCTCGACGAGCTGGTGAACGTCGTCGGACGCCGGGCCATCTGGCAGCCGATGATCCCGCAGCGGGTCATCGCCAGCCAGGCCATCGCCGAGCGCCGGCCCATCCACAGCTACGGCTGGAGGGCGACCGACCTCATCGACGCCTACGACGCCCTGTGGGCCAAGCTGCGCCGCCGCTCCAAGCAGGTCCGCTGACCGCAGACAGCCGACTCGAGTCGCCCCATGCCGCTCGTAAGCGTGTTCGGCGCATGCCCCCGCGGTCACTTTGCGACACGTCCGTCGAAATGGCCGGGCGGGCCCGGTCATCCGAGGTCGATGAGGCGGAGGCTGCCCTGGCCGTCGAAGGACAGCGCGGCCTCGCCGGCCACGAGGCGCTTGACGTCGTCGCCCAGCACCTCGGCCCGCCAGCCGTGGGCCAGTCGGGCCGCGGCGTCACCCCGCAGCAGCGCCACCAGGTCGGCCCGGGTGGCCAGCAACGTGGTGTCGATGCGCTGCTGGCGGGCGAGCTGGCTGACCCAGGCCGACACGAGCGTGACAGCCGGACGCAGCGAGCGGTCCAGGTCGTCGTCGTCCCGCTGGGGCGCGTCGACCGGATGCTCCCGGCCGTCGGCCACGGCGTCCAGGATCTCCTGCGCGAGCTGGCCTCGGGAGTGGCGCTCGTCGACGCCACGGCAGCTCCGCAGCTCCTGCGTGTCGTGCGGCGCCCGCTGGGCGATGGCCAGCAAGGCCAGGTCGGGCAGCACCGAACGGGCCGGCGTGTCGGTCCGGGCCGCCCGCCGCTCCCGCCAGGCCGCCACCGCCTTGGCCACGCCGCGGGCCTGGCGCTTCAACGTGCGGACGTCCTTGAGCCGCAGCCAGGCGCCGTCGGGATCGTTGGGGCCGACCGGACGGATGCGGAGCTCCTCGCACTCGGCCAGCGCCCAGTCGAGCCGGCCCAGCTCATCGAGCTCGGCGGCCAGGCGGTCATAGAGATCGAAGAGGTGGGCGACGTCGCTGGCGGCGTACAGCCGCTGGTCGGCCGTCAGCGGCCGCCGCAACCAGTCGGTCAGGCGGTCGGCCTTGGGCAGGCGGATCCCGAGCTCGCCGGCGACCAGCGTCGAGAGCGAGGGCGTCGAGTGCCCGAGGAACCCGGCCACGAGTTGGGTGTCGGCCAGGCGGGCGGGCACGGCGCCGCAGGCGTGGGTGAGGACGTCGAGGTCCTGCTGGGCGGCGTGGAGCACGGCGAGGCCCGGGCCGTGGAACAGCGGCACGAGCTCCTTGATGTCGGTGGCCAGCGGGTCGATCAGCACCAGCTCGTCCGCCCACGCCAGCTGCACGAGCGCCAGCTTCGGGTAGTACGACCGCTCCCGGTGGAACTCGGTGTCGAGCGCGTAGCGGGGCGCTTCGGCCGCCGTCGCGACCACGGACCTCAGCGTGTCGGTGTCGTCGACCCAGCGAGCGGTCCGTGGTTCGGGCTCGGTCACGTGGGCTGGTCCCCGGCCACGACCTCGTGACCGGCCTCGACCCAGGCCAGCATCCCGCCGGCCACGTTGACCGCGGCGACACCGTGCTCGACCAGGAACTCCCCCGCCATGGCGCTGCGGGCGCCCGAGCGGCACACCAGGTACACGCGATCGTCGGTCCCGCTCCCGGTCAGCGCGGCAGCTCGTCCACGTGATCGGGCACCTCGGCGAGCGGGATCAGCCGGGAGGTGCGGACATGGCCGCCGCTGTACTCGGCCGGCTGGCGGACGTCGATCACCGTCACCCCGCCCAGTCGACCGGCCAGCTCGTCGACGCCGATCTCGGGAAGCGGCTCGGGAAAGGGCACGGCGGACAGGCTATCGGGCCAGGTCATCCGGTTCGTTGACGTTGCGCAGCAGCGAGGCCGGGACGGGCACGGTGTGGTGGACGAGCGGGGCCACGGCACGGTGAACGGCCCGTTCACCGTCGGAGAAGGCGCGCCCGAGGACCGCCCCGCAGGTCTCCACCCGCCAGACCCCGCACAACGGCTCCAGCCGGTCGTCGGTGGCCGCGAAGACGGCGTCGTCGTGACCGATGGCCGCGACCAGCGTCGCCAGCACCTCGGGCGTGATCGCCGGGAGGTCGGTGGCGACGGCCGCCACCAGCTCATGGTCACGCAGGGCCTCGAACGCGGTCAGGAGGCCGCCGAGCGGACCCGTCGCCCGGGTGCAGGTCGGGCACGACATCGAGGCCGATGGCGGAGAGGGCGGCCACATCGCCGCCGATCGCCACCACCGGATCGGCTCCGGCGGCGCGCAGGGCGTCGGCGGCCAGGGCGGCCATGGGCCGGCCGTCGACCGGCAGGAGCGCCTTGTCGCGACCCATCCGCCGGCTCCGACCGCCCGTCAGCACCGCCCCCGCGAACGGCCGCGACGCGCGGCGCAGCAGCCGCCATGGCTGCTCAGCCCCCGTAGTTCATGCGGGTGTCCTCCATGCGCAGGACCGGTGTGTCCTCCGGCCTGGAGAAGGCGGCGTCCACCACCTCCCCGATGAAGAGGTCGTGGCCGCCGCAGTCGACGGTCTGGCGTACCTCGCAGTCGAGGTGGGCGACGGCCTGGTCCAGGATCGGCGCCCCTGTCACCGCCGTCCGGAACGCGAAGCCGTTGAGCGTCCGCGCCTCCGGCGTCCAGCTCGGCGGGCTTCGTGAAGCGACGGACGATGGCGCGGTCCTCGCGGTCGACGATGCTGAGCGCGAACACCCCGCCGCCGACGATCAGCTCGTGGGTCACCGCGGTCTTCTCCACCGACACCGCCACCAGCTTGGGGTCGAAGCTGACCTGCGTCGCCCAGTTTAGGGTCATCGAGACTAAGTCGCCCCCCATCGACATCCCCACGACGCCGATGCGCTGCCGGTCGATCTCCGGGCGGTTGGCCAGGAAGCGGGTGGCGGCGTCGATGTCGGCGTCTCCGTACCAGCCGAAGTCCATGGCTCGCCCTTCGCTGTCGCCGTGGCCAAGCGCGTCGACCAGCAGGACACCGAACCCGTGGCCAGCCAGTACGGCCGCTTCGTCGAGCACGGTGGACCGGGTCGAGCCGGCCCCATGCAACAGGACCACCCCAGCACGGTTCGTTAACGCCACGTACCACCCGGCCAGGCGCACGCCGTCATCGGTGGCGAGCTTCACGGTCTCGCTGGCCAGTCCACTGCTCGCCGGCGTCGCACCGATCTCAGGGCGCGGATGATCGTCGCCGCGACGGCCAGGCCGACGACAAAGGCGACGACCGTTACCAGCAGGATGGAGCCGACGGCGGCGCCGATCCTCCAGATGGTGCGCCGCCCAGGGTGGCGCGGTTACGAGACGTACGACGGCTCCGGGTCGATGTCAGGCCAGGAGGACGCAAATGTCGGTCAACGTCCCGACGCCGACGAATGGCGGGAACGTGAACCGCCCGTTCACGTACGCGAGCATGTTGGTGGTATCGCCGTACTCCACTGCCCTGAGGACGAGGTTCGAACCAAGGAACACCTGCGTCGCCTATCCGCGAAATTTGTGTAGTGCCGGTGATATTTAGGTCCACCTGCTCCCCCGTGGCGAGGTTCGTCACGGTGGCTTTCAGGGCGGGCGAGGTGACGATCATCGTGCCGTCCTGGAGCGTAAGTACCCCCGACTTGCCTTGGACATCGATCCTTACGTCAAACGACGGACAATGCGGAACTCGCCCGGAACGCCGTCGCGGAAAAAATCGTGGCATCGACCGCACTGGGCGGTGATTGCTTCGCACCGACCGGTGCCGGCGCCCACACGGCGGCGGCGAGGCCCAGCGTGCCCAGCACCATCAGAAAGCGCCGGGCCCTGGTCGTGACGGTTGTGGCCAACATGCGAGGCCTCCTTTCCCACGGTTCGCGCGGATCGTTTTGACCGTGCCACAGCGGAATTACGAGAGACTTACGGTTCGCCTACGTGGGTCCTGCGATTTGTCCCTGGGCCGTTGGGCAGCGAGCACCTGGCCACTCGGTGCGCTTACACGGCCTCTGTTTTTTTGATGGTGACGATCGGCCACGGGCGCCGGCGACCGTCGAGATCACCGTGCCGCTCGTCGTCGCCACGACTCAACCAAATCACCACGCTCGACCGGCTGGCCGACGCGGAGCGGGGCGCCATCGCACCGGCCGAGGGGCTCGACACGCTCGAGACATCCGTAACATGCGGCCCCGCTCGGCGGCTGATGCGTGGCGGGCTACTCCGTCTTCACACTCGGTCTCTGCCTCATCCTCCACCCGGCGCCCCGCGAGGTGGCCGCCGCCGCAGTGCTAGGAGCGCTCGTCGGTTGCTGCGCGACAACGACGGGCGACCGTGCAGGTCCTGATGCCCGTCATCACGGCGTTCACCGGTCGCGTCCCGGTGCGTTGGCCGTCGAGCGGGATCTCACCGATTCAGGGCTGCGGTCGATGGTCGCCTCGCTGGTCGTCTTCCTGCCCGGCGCCGCCCTGACGACTGCTGTGCTCGAGCTGGCGGCCGGGCAGATGATCTCCGGGTCCAGCCGCCTCATTCCGGCGCGTGCAGCTCGCTCCTGGCCTTCGGCATCCTCGCCGGCATCGAGGCAGTCGGCGTCAGCTCGTCGATGTACTCTCCGGGTCCGGGACTTCTCGGCGCTTGGGCGCCGTGGCTCGGCGTGTTGGTCTTTGCTGTCGGGGTAGTTCTCGCGAACTCCACACCATCCCGCTCGTTTCTCAGCTTGCTGTCGTCCTCTACGTCGCCTGCGCCAGTCAGGTGCTCAGCAACGTCTTTCTCGGTGCCTTCTCAGCGCCTTCGTTGGTGCCATTGTCATGACGCCAGTGCGTCCCTTCTGGTCTCACGTCTCCCGTCGGCCATGCCGCCCACACCTTTCCTTCCCGGCTTCTGGCTGCTCGTACCCGGCGCACTCGGTCTCATCGGTCTCACCCAGTGGCCGGCGACGGCGGGACCGAGGACGTGGTCGCCACGATCGTCTCGATCTTCGCTGTGGCCGTCGGAGTGCTCTGCGGCATCAAGCTGCACGTCTCAGCCTCCGCCACCAGGCAGTCGTCGAGGACGTTTTTTTTTTAAGTCTCAATGGTTGAGCCGGCCCGCGATCCGAGGACGCACCGACTTCGAGCATACGATGACGCTCGATCGTGATAGCCATTGATCTCTGTTCACCGATGGAACTCCTGTCGCGGGCAGATGGCCATGGTCGGCGATCGCGGTCGGACTCGTCGGTCTCGTCGTGACCGCCTCTATCGCCGCGGCGGGCTCACCGAGTGCCGCCGAGGTCGCGGTGTTCCGGTGGTTCAACGACCCACCCGGCGCCCTCGGTGCCGTGATGGGCCTCGTCAACCCGCTGCTTCGACCCGTCGCACTCACCCTGCTGATCGTCGCCGTGGTCGTCCTGCTCTCGGTCACCCGGCGCGATGTCTTCCGGCCCCTGGTCACGGCTGCGTCCGCAGCGGGATCCTCGCCTATCTGGTCGACAACCTCGTGAAGCTCGTCGTCGATCGGGGCCGGCCGCCCGCCTATCTCTCGGATGTGCTCTTCCACGGCTATCCGACCGACCCGCGAGGGACCGGATACCCGTCGAGCCACACGGCGGTCACGGTCGCCGTCGTCGTCGGCGCCTGGCCGTGGCTGAACCGACCATGGAGGGTTGGCGGTGTCGTGGCCGCTGCCGCGATCGGCCTGAACCGCATGTACGTCGGCGCGCACTTCCCCCTCGACGTCCTCGGTGGCGTCGCCGTCGGCCTCGTCTCCGGCGGCATCGTGCTCGTCGTTGCACTGCAGCTGCCGAGACGGATACACCCCACTACCGCATGACTCCCGGAGGCATTAAAAAAAAAAAAAAAAAAAAAAAAAAAAAAAAAAAAAAAAAAAAAAAAAAAAAAAAAAAAAAAAAAAAAAAAAAAAAAAAAAAAAAAAAAAAAAAAAAAAAAAAAAAAAAAAAAAAAAAAAATAAAGGCCAGAGGGCATAGTCCAGAGGACCCGCCGCCGAAGCCGGTCGTAGTCGCTTCGAGCCTCGTCCGTGTCCGCTACATGGGGCGGGAAAGGACCGATCGGCCCTGTTCCTCCGGGAGCGGCCATGCCTCGACGGTACCCGCGTAGCCATCTCGCGAGGCCGATGAGACGACAGGCAAGCTGTCACGCGTGGCGTTGCGCCCAGGAAACGAACCCGCCCGGGCGTGGTCTGAAGGGTCGACGGCCGGCACGGTGCGTGGCCAACCGCCTGGACGACGACGAGGGGAAAGCATCTTGGTCTTGTTCCGGGCGCACGGAGGGGTTCAGACTGAGCCCACGTACGCAGGGGGTTGACGAGAGGCTGGGCGGGCCTGGGGGAGATGGCCTCCGTGGGCGGTTAGCACATGAGTCAACGACAGGAGGCACCGTGCGCAGGATGCGATATGCGGTTCCGATCCTGGTTGCGTGCTCGGCTCTGGTCGTTCCTGGCTTGAGCTTCGCGGAGCCCACCCCGGGCGGTGAGACCGAGGTGACGGTCGGAAGCAACGACACCATCTTCTCCCAGAACGAGCAGAACGAACCGGCCCTGGCGGTCAACCCGGTCGACCCGGAGATCCTGGCCGCTGGCGCAAACGACAACATCGATCTGAGTCCTGTGACGCCGGCGCTCCGAACACCTGCCCGTTCACACCTGGCGTGGGCGTATCCGGGGTCCAATTCTCGCTCAACGGGGGTGACTCCTGGGTCCAGCCGACCTACACGGGCTTTTGGCGCGAGGCTGCCTTGGTCCGGCGGCGTGCACGCCCGACCCGGCCGGCCCCATCGGCACGCTGCCGAACTTCTTCGAGAACGACCTGGTGTCCAACGGCGATCCTGCGTTGGTGTTCGGTCCAAGGCCGGGGGCGAACAGTTTCGCGTGGGCGAATGGTGCCCGGCTGTATTACGCCAACATCACCACCAACTTCCCGGGCCGCCAGGGATTCAACGGTCAAGGTGCCATTGCCGTGTTCGCGGACCGATGTACATCGCCTGGGGCGGTGGCGGGTGACAACGACGCCTGGATGGATCCAGTCATCGTGAGCCGGCAGAGCTCGGCGCTGTTCAGCGACAAGGAGCAGTTGTGGGCGGACAACGCCGAATCGAGTTCCGTTCTTGGCAATGTCTACGTGTCAACGTGGGCTTCCGGGGCGTGGGCGCAGGCGCACCTGAACCGGTGCTGTTGGCCCGGTCGACCGACGAGCGGCGACAGCTTGAGAACGCGTCAGCTCGGCGCGGCGACGGACGACGACCAGACCGGCGGCCGGCAAGGCTGCGGCATCCGCACCGACAGCGAGGGCACCGTCTATGTGGTGTGGGTCGGCACCGACATCCAGACTCGTGCCGCGTGTTCTTTCAGGCGATCCTTTGATGGCGGGCAGAACTTCGAACGGCCCCGACCCATCGTGACCGTGTACCAGCATGGCCAGCTCGACCCCGTTCAGGGTCGCTTCACCATCGATGGTGTCGCCGGCGCTCGCGCCCCCCTGTTCCCCAGCCTCGACATCGCCAACGGGGCGCCGTCGGGCAGTGACGCCAGCGATGAGATCGTCATCACCTGGGCCGACGACAGCCTTCGGCGTCGACAACGAACGGGCCTTCGTCATCTGGTCGACCAATGGCGGCGACAGCTACAGCACCAAGGCCGTGGCCTCTTCAAGGAACCGACCGAGCGAACTTCGCGGCCGTAGCCATCTTCGCCCGACGGGCGTCAACGCCTACCTATCGTCTAGAACGCCCACCTCGACCCCTGGCGGACGACGACCGCCGAGCCCCGTGGCGTGCTTGGGGTCGTTCGGCACGCCGAGGTCAACCTCTCCACCGGCGCCGTCGGCCCCTTCACCACGTTGCACCGGGGAGCCGTCGGTGACGGAGAGGATCGAGCGCCAACGGCCTGACCTCGGAGTTCCTCGGTGACTACAACTACGCAGTCGCCACCCGCGGCTTCGGTGCCGCCGTATGGGTCGACACCCACGCCGCCGCGGTCTGTCCTGCGATGAACGCCTACCGCCAGTCCCTGGTCGACGGCACCCGATCGCGGCACCAGCATCCAACCAGGACTGCCCAGACGTTAGCGGCTTCTTCGGCAACACCGACATCTTCGGCGGCAGCTACCTCGACCCAGTACGCCCTGACTCTCGAGTCCTCAACGGGCCGTGCCGTCAGCGGGACGATTGACGGCACGGCCCACCGGGCGCAGCTTCAGAGCGATCCTGAACGTCAAGCGGTGCTGTGCATAGGAAGCGAGAACGGGCGAGTCCCGGCAAGCAGGCGTCTCGCCGTGGGTAGGTCCCCCGAGCCCGAGGCGCGAGGAACCGCTTGTCAAGAGGATGACAGCCGCCGGGGCAGCGGACTGGCACTTCTTCGGCGGCTGTCTCGTACCCCGTCCCTACGTCCCATACTAGGTTCTCGAACAAGCGGCAGGGCACGGCGTGGTCCCGCGAGTCGGGAATGTCCGACCCGACGCGGACTAGGCACGGACGCGTGAGTATGGCCTGACCCAGGGCGGCCCTTGACTGACCTCAGGGCAGATCGCCGCCTACAACCAGGACCGGCTGCTGGTGGCCCGGGACATGCTTCCGATAAATGAAGGCATGAAGAGCATCGTGAGCGCGCTGACCGACACCGGCCGGTTGAACTCGACCGTTGTGATCTTCGCGAGTGAGAACGCGTTGACGCTCGGCGAACGCCGCCTATTCAACAAGGGCTTTCCCTACGAGGAGTCGGTGCGCGTGCGATTCATCGTCCGCTATCCGGGGGTGGCCCGGCGCGCCGAATGGCGTCCGATCAGCTTGGTCGACGTGCCCGCCACCGCGTGCGCCATCGCCGGCACCACCGCTCCGGGAACCGATGGCGTCAGCCTCCTGCCACTGCTGACCCAGGCCCAGACGGTGCGGGAGGGTTCCTGCATTCACCCCGCCGGACCGTCTCACGTGGGAAGGCGTGAGGAAGACCCGCTACAAGTACATCGAGTACACCGACGGGTTTCAGATGAGCTCTACGACCTGCAGACCGATCCCTTCGAGCTCCAGAACGTCGCCGGCCGCCCCGCCATGGCGACAGTGGCAGCGGCAGATGAGCGCGTCGCTCGACCGTCTCCGGCTTTGACCCTGCCACGGCGAAGCTCCCCGCCGCGAGGGTCGTGGTAGAGATGCCGTCAACCAAGCGGCGGCCTTCTACTCAGAGGAGGCTTGCTGGCGGGCGGCGATGGCGTCGAGGACGACCTGGACGGCTCGCTGACCGACTGCGTCGTCCGTGGTCACCTGGAACTGGCCGTTGCGCACCTCGTGGAAGACCGGGGCGTAATGGTCGGCGCCGGCGAGTTGGACGACAGTGACGTGGTAGCCCACGGCACGCAAGGCGCTGGCAAGCCGTTGAGTCTGCCAGGCCGGGCGCGTCGTGTCACTGGTCACCGGCTAACAGGTAGACGTCGGCGCTCTTGTCCCAAAGGTGGACACGTGGTTGAACCAGGTGACCGGCGTGCGCTCGTACTCGTAGTAGCAGCCCGAGATACCGACGATGACGTCCGGCGGGTTCTTGTCGCCCGGGCATCGGTGATCCGGGGACGAGCCGGTTGCCGGTGACAGACCGCCGAGAACCGCGAAGTTGGCGCCCAGCGACCATCCCAGGGCGGTGACCGGCTGGGCGAGATCGCCACCGTGTTGTGAGGCGGTGGTTCGAGCGAACCGGTAACCGCAGACGATGTCCTGGCTGGCCTCGTTGAGGCGGTCCGCAGTGGCGAGGTCGCTGCGGTAGGTCGGAGCGAACGCGACCGTGCCGGCACGGGCCAGTCGAGTGGCGAACTCACCCATGTCCTGGCCTGATCCTCCGATCCCGTGCAGGGCGATGACGGTGGGCCACGCGCACCTCTGGCCTGCGGTCCGACGACAGTGGATATCTCGTGTCGACAGCATCAATCCGAGCTGCGAGGTCACCGGGATCTCACGGCTGCGAGCGTGGCCTCCGCCGCACCCCACCGCCAACAGAGCGGCCGACAACAGCGTCGTCGTGACCCCACACAATCGAACCATCGTCCTCATGGCGGCCCTCCGATCTCAGTCGTTCGGAAGCGCCTCTGCGACATACAGCCGTGCAAGACGCAGACCGTACTGGCATCCTTCTCGTCCAACTTCCGCACGATCGCTAGAGGCTTTCGTCCCTCTCGAGGTGAGGGCGGTGTCGAGTCGTGGTTCGCCGAGCCGGTGGGAGGCAGGGACACCGGAGATGGTGGCTGATGGTGCCATTCGTCCCTACAGCGGGTGAGCGTCGAGAGCGCATGCTGTAGGGAGGAGGTGAGTCGTGCTCGAGTTCGACGGCGCCAGCAAGCGGTTCGGCGCGCTGGTCGCGCTCGACGCCTGCTCCTTCACGGCAAGACCGGGGCGGCTCACCGGCTTCCTGGGGCCGAACGGCGCCGGCAAGACGACGGCGATGCGGACGGTGTTCGGTCTCGTCGCGCTTGGACAGCGGCACGGTTCGCTGGCGCGGGGCCGAGATCGGCCCGAGCAACGCGCCGGTTCGGGTACATGCCGGAGGAGCGTGGCCTCTATCCGCGGATGCGTGTCCGCGACCAGCTCGTCTACCTCGGTCGGCTCTGCGGTCGAAGCGCCGTCGAGGTGGACCGCAGCGTCGACACGTGGCTCGACCGGCTCGGCCTGGCGGCCCGGGCGAGGGACCGGCTCGACGCCTTGTCGCACGGCAACCAGCAGCGGGTGCAGCTGATCGCCGCGCTGGTCAACGAGCCCGAGCTGCTCGTTCTCGACGAGCCGTTCTCGGGTCTCGATCCGCTCGCCATCGCGGCCATGTCCGAGCTGCTCGCCGAGGTCGCCGGAAACGGCGCCACCGTGCTGTTCTCGAGCCACCAGCTCGACCTCGTCGAGGACATCTGCGAGGACGTCGTCATCATCAACGCGGGACGGATCGTCCGATCCGGCGACCTCGCCGATCTGCGGGCCGAGGTGCCGCAGCGATTCGTGACCGTCCGCTACCGCGGCGCCCCTCCCGACTGGTCGGCGCTCGGGGCGATCGAGGTCGTGGACGCGAGCGACGGCGAGGCGCGCCTGCTCGTCGACGAGGGTGTCGACCTCGCGGCGATGATCGCCGCGCTGCGCCGGACCACCGAGCTGATCTCGTTCGCCTACGAGCCGCCGACGCTGTCCGAGCTGTTCCGTCAGGCGGTGGCGGCATGAACGGCGTCCGGCAAAGCTGGCTGGTCGCCGGGCGCGAGATCCGCGAGCGGGGCCGCTCCCGTGGCTTCCTCTTCTCGGTCGTGCTGATGCTCATCGCGGTGGCGGCAGCCATCGCGCTCCCGGCGCTGCTCGACACGGGCCCGGGCACCAAGGACATCGGCCTCACCGGCTCGATCCCCGCGGAACTGCCTGCCGCCCTCGAAGCTCAAGGCGACGCCGTCGACACCACGATCCGCATCCACCGCTATGACACGTCGCCGCTGGCGAGGAGGCGGTCCGCGACGAGGAGATCGACGTGCTCGTCGTCGACGCCCGCCGTCTCGAGTGGCAGCGCCAGCCGACGAGCAGCTGAAGGCCATCGCCACCGGCGCCATCCAGCTCGTCACCATCCGCGACCGGGCCGCCGCGGCGGGCATCGACCCCGACGAGCTGTTGGCCATGGTCGAGCCGGTGCCGGTCACCAACGTCGAGCTCGGCCAGGTCGCCGGGCGCAGCCCTGACGACGAGACCGCCGCCTTCATCATGACCCTCGTTCTCTTCGGCGCCATCAGCACCTACGGGGCCATGGTCCTCAGTGGCGTGGTCGAGGAGAAGTCCAGCCGCACCGTCGAGGTGCTCCTCGCCCGCATGCCGGCCCGCAACCTCCTCGCCGGCAAGATCGCCGGCATCGGGCTGCTCGGCCTCGCCCAGATCGCCGCCACCGCGATCGTCGCTGTCGCCGTTGGCGCCATGGTCGACTCCGTCGACATCCCCGCGGTCCGGGGCAGCGTCATCGCCTGGGCGGTGGTCTGGTTCCTGCTCGGCTACGCCCTCTACGCCACCGTGTTCGGCACCCTCGGCTCGCTCGCCTCGCGCACCGAGGACGCCTCGAGCGTCACCGGCCCGGTCACCATCGTGCTCGTGCTCGGGTTCATGGTCTCGTTCGCCACCATCGGCAGCGCCGACACGACCTGGGCGCAGCTCGTCTCCTGGTTCCCGCTCACCGCGCCGCTCGCCATGCCCAATCGCATCGCCATGGGCGCGGCCACCTGGTGGGATCCCCTCGTCGCCGTCAGTCTCACGCTCGCCGCCATCGCCGGGCTCGTCGTGCTCGGCGGCCGCGTCTACACCCGGGCCATCCTCCACACCGGGTCGACGCTCAGTCTCGGCGACGCGTGGCGCGGCGCACCCCGCCCGACCCACGCCGCCGTTGCGGCCGGTCCAGCCGGTCACGAGCCCTCGCCGGCGAGCGCGACGGCTGCAGCGAGCCCTGCGAAGGTCGGGCGGGTGCAGGTCATCCTGGCCGTCGTCTCGCTGGCGTTGGGCGGTGTGGTCTTCGCGGTGACCGCCGACTTCGTCATCGGCGTCGCTGTCGGCGCCGGGTTCTTCGCCCTCGCCGTGCGGGCCATGCGGGCGTGGGGTCGGAGGCCGCCCCAGCCCGACTTGGAGCCACAGCGCGAACGTGAGCCGGCCGGCCGCTAGCACGGTGCTGAAACACGCGCATAGTCAACTCAGGCGGGGCTCCGAGGTTCGGTACATCCCGTCCAGGGTGTCGTCGAGCGACGACTCGCTCACTGGTCGGACTTACCCGCCGAGTGTGGCGATGAGGATCGCCTTGATCGTGTGCAGGCGGTTCTCCGCCTGGTCGAACACCACGCTCGCCGACGACTCGAACACCTCGTTGGTGACCTCGATTCCGTCGGGCATGCCGAGGGCGTTCATCATCTCGCCCCCGACGACGGTGTTCGTATCGTGGAACGCGGGCAGGCAGTGCATGAACTTGGCTCGGGGGTTCCCCGTGCGCTTCATGAGGTCGCTGTTGACCTGGAAGCCCCGAAGCAGGTTCACCCGCTCCTGCCACACCTCTTTCGGTTCGCCCATCGACACCCACACGTCGGTGTGAACGAAATCGACCTCGTGCACGCCGGCGTCCACGTCGTCGGTGATCGTGATCGTGGCGCCGCTCTGGCCGGCGAGCTCGTGAGCGGTGGCGACGACGTCCTCCGACGGCCAGAGCTCACGCGGGCCGACGAGACGGACGTCGGAGCCCAGCAGTGCACCGGTGACCAGGAGTGACCGACCCATGTTGAATCGGCAATCGCCCAAGAACGCGTACTTGACGCGTCATACGGCTTGTGGGAGTGCTCGTGCATCGTGAGGAAGTCGGCGAGCATCTGCGTCGGGTGCCACTCGTCGGTCAGTCCGTTGTACACGGGCACACCGGCGTGTTCCGCGAGCGTCTCGACGTCTGCTTGGCGATTGCCGCGGTACTCGATGGCGTCGTACATCCGGCCCAGCACGCGTGCCGTGTCGGCCACCGACTCCTTGTGGCCCATCTGTGAACCCGAGGGGTCGAGGTAGGTGACGTGAGCTCCCTGATCGAAGGCCGCGACCTCGAACGCCGAGCGGGTCCGGGTCGAGGTCTTTTCGAAGATCAGAGCGATCTCCTTGCCGTCCAGGCGCTTGATCTCGGTCCCGGCGTACTTGGCGAGCTTGATCGCCTCGGCGAGCTGCAGCAGGAAGCGGAACTCCTGCGGAGTGAAATCGATCTCCTTGAGGAAGCTGCGGTTGTGGAGGTTGTACATGGAAGCACCCTTCTCAGTAGGCGGCGTCACGTTCGAGCGGGCAGGTCATGCAGTGGCCGCCGCCCCGGCCCTCGACCTAGCTCGGAGCCCGGGATGGTGATCACTTCGATGCCCGCCTTGCGGAGCTTCGTGTTCGTGTAGGTGTTGCGCTCGTAGGCGATGACGACTCCCGGCTCGAGGGCGACGACGTTGTTGCCGTCGTCCCATTGCTCGCGCTCCGCTTCGAACTCGTCGCCGCCGGTGGAGATCACCCTCAATGTTCCGATTCCGAGGTGCTTGCCCATCGCGTCGACGAGCGACTCGGACTGCTTCTCGATGACCGTCTCCTCCAGCGTGTCTCCCGGCTTGACCGCCCACACCTGCGCGCCGTCGACGACCCTGGGGAACGCCGTCACCGCGTCACGGTCCACCATCGTGATGACCGTGTCGAGGTGCATGTAGCTCCGGTCTCGGGAAGCACGACGGCCAGGACCATCTTCGCGGCATCGGCCTTGAAGAGCTCGCGGGCGATCAAGGAGACGGCCTGAGGTGTGTGCGCTCGCCCATGCCGATCATGACCACGCCGTTGCCGATCGGTTGGACGTCGCCGCCTTCCACCGTGCTTCGTCCCCAGTCCTCGGCGGCCCCGCCGAACCACACGCGCACGCCTTCGGCGGCGAACATCGGGTGGAATCGGTAGATGGCCTCGACGATCATCGTCTCGGGCTTGCGGGCGGGTTTCGCCATCGGATTGAGCGTCACGCCTCCGAAGATCCAGCACGACGGGTCCCGTTGGAACAGGAAGTTCGGCAGCGGTGGGAGGAGCATGTGCGTCGGGTCAGTCGACTCCCACAGCAGGCCCTTGGCTTCGGAGAGGTCGGCGCGGGTGATCCCGCCGATGAGCAAGTCCGCGACGCGGACCGGATCGACGTTGGCCACGAACTCCCGGGCTCGACGGGCGAGGGAGGTGCCGACCATCGCTCGTTCAGCACGTGGTCGCAGACCCACTCCTTGGCGGCCGGCTCCTTCAGCGCTTCGGCGAACAGCTCCTCGGCGTAGAACACCTCCACTCCGCGCTCCCGCATCGACTCGGTGAACACGTCGTGCTCTTCCTTGGCGCGCTTCACCCAGATCACATCGTCGAACAGCAGGTCCGCTGCGTTCGACGGCGTGAGGCGCGTGTGCTCGAGACCGGGCCGGTGCACCATCACCTTGCGAAGCTTGCCGACCTCCGAATGAACTCCGAACGGCATCTGTATCTCCTCCTTCTGCCCCGTGACTCTCGGAAGGATCTAGCGCGAGTACTCGATGCCGTCGACGTCGGCGCTGACGATCGTGCCGGCCTTCGCTTCGAGCATCCCACCGATGTCGGACAGCCCACCGATGGCGGCCTTCCCGCCCGACGACCGGGCGAAATCGCAGGCCGCCGCCACCTTCGGCAGCATGGAGCCCGCCCCGAACTCCGAGCGAGTGCTCCATCAGCGCGTCGGGATGTGCTCGAGCGATCGCCCTCGCGGTCGGCTTGCCCCAATCGAGGTACACCGCGTCCGCATCCGTGGCCATCACGAACACGTCCGCCTTCAGGTCCCCGGCGAGGAGCGCACTGGCGCGATCCTTGTCGATGACCGCTTCGACTCCTGTGAGCTGACGCCCGGGCTGGTACGCCACCGGGATGCCGCCGCCGCCGGCGCAGATCACCACGGCCTGGCGCTCGAGCAGCCACTGGATCTGGCGCAGCTCGAAGATGCGCTTCGGCTCGGGCGAGGCCACCACGCGCCGGAATGCGTCGCCGTCGAGCTTGAAGGTCCACCCCCGCTCGGCCGTCAGGGCGTCCGCTGCGGCGCGGTCGTAGATCGGACCGATCGGCTTCGAGGGATCCTGGAACGCGGGATCGTCGGGGTCCACCTCGATCATCGTGAGGAGCGTCGCCAGGGGCCGCTCGAACGGCAGCCGGTTCCCGAGCTCCTGCTCGACCAAGTAGCCGATCATCCCTTGCGTCTCGGCACCGAGCACGTCGAGCGGGTAGGTCGGCACCTTCTCGTAGGCCGCGCCCTGGAGCGCGAGCAACCCGACCTGCGGGCCATTGCCGTGGGAGACCACCAGCTCGTGCTCCATGGCCACCGGGGCGAGCGCGTCGCACGCGACGCGCACGTTGTCGCGCTGGTTCTCGCTGGTCATCTCCTCGCCTCGCCTCAGCAAGGCGTTGCCACCGAGGGCGACGACGACACGCATTTCACTCCTTCGCTGTCAATCCTGACGCGACCGGGCCTCACAGCGCCTGGCCGAGCATGAGGAAGATGGTCACCGCCACGAACAGGATGGCCAGGTAGGGCACGATGAAGCGGACGTATTTGTCGTAGCCGACCTTGGCCAGCGCCAGTCCACCCATGATCACCGCCGAGGTCGGCGTGATGAGGTTCACCCAACCCGACGCCGACTGGTAGGCGGTGACGGTGAGCGCCCGGTTCACCCCTGCGAAGTCGGACAACGGCGCGAGGATGGGCATCACCAGCGCGGCGTGCCCCGATGACGACGGCACGAGGAATGCGATCGGGATGTTGACGATCCACGCCAGAACGATGAACCACGTACCCGACAACGAGTCGACGGCATTCTCCATCCAGTAGAGGATCGTGTCGGTGATGTAGCTGTTCCTCATGATCACCGTGACGCCTCGTGCCAGCACGATCACGAGGCCCGCACTGAGGAAGTCGGCCGCCCCCGACACGATCGTGGAGACCGTGCCTTCCTCGCCCATGTGGGACACCACGCCGATCAGGACAGCGGCGACGATGAACAGCATCGACGCCTCGGTGAAGTAGAAGTTGCCGAACGTCGGCAGCGGATAGTCGGCATCGAAGACGTTCTGCCAGACGTCGTCCCACGGCACGAACCCGTAGATCATGATCGCGAACGCCAAGCCGAAGATCGCCAGGACGACCTTCTGCGACCGGTGAGAGGCGGCACCTCGGCCACGGGCGTGTCGTCACCGTCCGCCCCGTCATCGAGCAGGACGCCACCGCCTGACCCGGCGACAGCGGCAGTCGCCACGGGTGCTTCCTTCAGGGCACCAAAGCGTTGCGCGAAGAACATCACGTAGGCGATGCCAACGGGTGCAAGGATCAGGAGCATCAGCACCCGAAGACCGATCCCGTCGCTGATGCTGATCCCCGCGGCATCCGAAGCGACGCCGGTGGCGAAGGGGTTCACCGTCGAAGCGAGCACCCCCGTCCCGGCGCCGACGGCGATGATCCCCACTGCGACGACCCGGTCGTACCCGAGGGCGAGCACCAGAGGCACCATGAGGGCGTAGAAACCCAGGGTCTCCTCCCACATGCCGTACGTGGTCCCACCAAGGGTGAACACCGACATCAGCACGAGCACGAGCAGCAGCCGCTTCTTCCCGAACCTCATCGCCAGCCGGCCGATGCCGGCCTCGATGGCGCCCGTCTTCATCGCGATCGTGATGAAGGCACCCACGGCGAGGACGAAGAGGAAGATCTGAGCCGAGCCGTAGAGGAACCCGGACTCGTCCGCCCCGATGAGGCGCGTCTGTCGTGTTCTCGATGCCGTAGAGCCCGTTCGGCGTCGCCCGCCACAAGATCCCGAACTGGGCATCGAGGCTCTTGTCCGAGCAGAGTGCATCCGGCGGCGCGCTGCCGCAGTCGGGAAGCTCATGGTACGTACCCGGCACCGGCGCTCCGGTCTCCGGATCCTGGTCATAGATCCCCGCTGGGACAAAGAACGAGGCGACCCAGACGGCCAACATGACGATGGCCAACACCGTCAAAGCGGTGGGGAACCTGACCCGCTTCGCGCCGGTCGTCTCAGGCGCGGTCGTCGGAGGCCCGCCATCACCCTCGACGGCCGCAGCCGCACTCGATTGATCTACCTCACCTGCGGCATCAGTGTTGCTTTCCAACTCGCCTCCTCGAGACTCGCCTCTCGTGGGTGCTCGGCACTTCGCGGGCGACCGATGACCACCGAGCTCAGCCGGCTCGAACTCGATCTCCTGGGGAAGCTGCGGTTGCGCAGGTCGAACATGGTCCTTCCTCCCTCGGGGCCTCGGCGATCCGATGGGGAATGTAACCGGACTGCAGGACTCGGTCGGAGATCCCGGCTACGGGCGTGTGAGCGCGGCACGCCGCCTGGTGACCACTCACCTGCGCGGCACCCTGGCCCGGGTCAGGGCAGTCGCTGACCACGGACCCCGCGCCGGCTCGGTCACGGCCCGTCAATTGTTCCAGCGCAGTATGGTCCGGGCGTGTCGACTTCACCGGCGGTGGCCTCGGCCGAGTCGTCGAGGTCCCTCGGTGTCCGTCAAGCTGCGTTCATCGGGGTCGGGGCGATGGTCGGCGCTGGGATCTTCTCGCTCCTCGGAGCGGCCGGTGAGGTCGCTGGGGCAGCCGTCTGGCTGTCGTTCCTGATCGCTGGAGGCGTCGCCGGTCTGCAGGGTTACTCCTTCGCCAAGTTCGGCGCTCGTTATCCGTCGGCAGGCGGGCTGCTGGAGTACGTTGCCCGAGGTTTCGGCGATGGTCACATCACGGGTGTCGTCGCCTGGCTCGTGCTGGCTGCGAACGCCATCGTGACCGGGATGGTGGCGGTCTCGTTCGGCAGCTACGCCAGCAGCGCGGTTGCGGACGGCAGCGAGACCTGGCTCAAGGTCTTTGCCGTGCTGGTCGTTGTAGCGATGACGATCCTCAACATCGTGGGATCGCGGGCGGTCGCCAGGGTCCAGACGCTGATCGTCGTGGTCGTGGTCGGCATCCTCGCGTTGTTCGCGGTGACGACGCTCTCCAACATCGACTTCGGCCTGCTGGCCGTCTCTGAGTATCCGTCGGTGGCGGACATCGTGGGCAGCGTCGCGTTGACGTTCTTCGCGTTCTTGGGGTTCGGTGTCGTGACGTTCACGGCCAAGGACCTCGGCGACCCACGCCGCCAGCTGCCCCGCGCCATCTATCTCGCGCTCGGCATCGCCACCACGATTTACGTCGCTGTCGCTCTCGGGGTGTTCGGGACGCTGACGGTCGACGAGGTGATCGAGTCGGGTGGCACGGCGCTGGCGGTCGCGGCCGAGCCGGTCCTCGGTCGGGCTGGCTACTGGCTGATGACGGTCACGGCCCTGTTCGCGACGTCGGGAGCGACGAACGCTGGCCTGTACCCAGCGGCCGGTCTCTGTCAGGAGATGGCCGCGCAGGGCCAGTTCCCACCGGCGCTCGGACGACGGCTGGGTGGGCGAGCGCCTGCTGGGATCGTGCTCACCGCGGCAATCGCCATCGTCCTGGCCGTCGGCTTCGATCTCAGCTCGATCGCCTCCATCGGTAGCGCCATCGCGCTGTGCGTGTTCACGCTGATCACGGCGGCGCACCTGCGCGTGCGGGGGGAGACCGGAGCGAGCACCGCGATGCTGGTGGTGGCCATCGTGAGCACCGTGACCGTCCTGGTGGCGTTCACGTTCACCACGCTCGTGGACGAGCCCGCGACCGCTGTCGCCCTCGCCGCCATCCTGGTGCTGAGCATCGCCATCGACCTCGTGTGGAAGCGGATGCGCGGAGACCGGGATGCTGGCCGTTCCGCGGCGGAGCGGCGCGCCGGAGCGGCCACACCTCGAGACGCCGTCGAAGCCGTCGACCTGCGCAGTCTCAGCCCCTCGGCGGAGCAGGACAGCTCGACACAGTGACGTCGTCTCCACGCCGTCCGCCGCCGAGCCTCACCATCCCGCGAGCCGGTTGGTACTCGATAGCGCCGAGGAGGTCCTCGACGGAGCGTGAACAGGCAACTCGATCCAGGCGACGTTCGCGGGTCGCGGCCAGGTTGCTCGGACTCGGCGCCCAGGTGAACGTTCGCTCTCACCCCTTGGCGGATTGGACGAGCCGTCGTATCGTCGTATCTATCCCGATCGATAGGTGGTTGAGATGCCCGACATCTCGGAGTTGACCGTGGACCAGCGGGTGTCGTTGAGTCATGCGGCTCGGACGCTGGCGGCGGAGTTCGAGGGCGTCTTCGGGGAGGAGACCATCGAGCTCTTCCTGGCGACGAGCTACGACCAATTCGCTGATCGAGCGAAGTTCAACCACTTCCTGCCGTTGATGGCCGAGCGCTTCGCTCGCCAACGCCTGAAGGCCTTGGCCAAGGTGGAGGGCAAAGCCAATGACGGGCTTCCGACTGTCCTGTTCCTGTGCACCCACAACGCCGGGCGGAGCCAGATGGCGCTTGGCTGGTTCCAGCGGCTTGCCGGCAACCGCGCCGTCGCGTGGTCGGGTGGCTCGGAGCCGGGCCTCGAGATCAACCCGGCCGCCGTCGAGGCGATGGCGGAGATCGGCATCGACATCACCGACGAGTTCCCGAAGCCGTGGACGGACGAGATCGTGCAGGCGGCGGATGTGGTGATCACCATGGGGTGCGGCGACGCCTGTCCGATCTTTCCCGGGAAGCGCTACGAGGACTGGGATCTCGTGGATCCTGCGGGCCTCGAGGTGGACGATGTGCGACCCATCCGCGACGAGATCCGTCGCCGCGTGGAGACGCTGCTCGCCGGTCTCCTGCCGACGGCCTGAGGCGCTCGGCTGAGCTCGACCCTCACAGGGGTCGCTGGGCGCGGATCGTCGCGCCGTGGAGGCCAGGACCGGTGTCGTGCGTGTACTCGATCGTGCCGTCCACCAGTCCGGCTGCCGTGAGCGTCGCGAGGTAGGCGTCGTGCCGGAGTGCGCCGACCCCGCATTCGGCCCAGCCCCCGTCGCCATTCCCTGCGGCGTAGTCGTTGTCGGCCACGATGTCGGTCACCGCCATGCGGCCGCCGGGCCGCAGCACTCGGGCGATCTCGGTGAACACGGGTGTCTTGTCGGGCGCGAGGCAGATGACGCAGTTGGAGATGACGAAATCGACCGATGCGTCTGGAAGCGGGACTGCCTCGATGAGACCTTTCAGGAACGTGGCGTTGGTGACGCCGGCTTCGACGGCGTGGGCTCGGGCGACGTCGATCATCTCGTCGAGCTCGTCGATGCCGTAGGCGATCCCGGTCGGGGCCACTCGCTTGGCAGAGAGGATCACGTCGAGCCCTCCGCCGGAGCCGAGATCGAGCACGATGTCGCCAGGGCTGAGGTCGATCATGGTGAGCGGGTTCCCGCATCCCATCGAGAGCTCGGCGGCGCCAGCGGGTGCGTCAGTGAGCATGTCGGTGTCGTACCGGCTTGCGCCCCAGACGCCGTCGTGACCGAGCCCGTCACTGCCCGCTCGTGCTGCTCGGGTGTAGTAGTCGCGGACCTCGTTGCGGATCTGTTCTTCGTTCACGAAGTGCCTCCTGTCCTCCAGAGCTGGTGGCGCCTGCGATCGCTAGGTGGAGGGTCCGTGCTCGAGCAGCGCCGACGCCAAGGCCGCGACGAGGAAGAGCAGGCTCCCGATGAGGAACAGCGTGACCGATCCCAGATAGAGGCTGGGCCAGAAGAACCCGACGCAGCCCATGACGAACAGCGTCGCAGCGGCGATGTTCATGGCCGCGAGTGTCCATCGGTGGGCGTCGAGGTACCAGCACAGCCGGGCGCGCCGACTGATCGAGTGGACCATCTACGACCGCCGTCAGACGAGCGCAGCGCGGAGCTGCGCGAGCCGCTCAGGTACGACCCGGTACCAGATCCACCTGCCTCGCTTGTCGCCCATGATCAGGCCGGCTTCGGACAGCACCTTGAGGTGGTGCGAGACGGTGGGCTGGGAGCGGCCGACCGGCTCGACGAGATCGCAGGCGCACACCTCGCCGGATTCCGCCGAGGCCAGCAGGGACAGGACCCGCAGGCGGGCGGTATCGGCCAGCGCGGCGAACCCGCGGGCCAGCTCGGCGGCGTCGGCTTCGCTCAGGGGCGCCTCACCGATCGTCGGGCAACACTCGTCAGCGTCCAGCACGGCGACCATCTTCCGTCCAGCCACGATCACACCATCCATTGACAATCATCGATAGATAGGGTTATCTATCGACAGACGCCAATATATCAGGAGGCCGTGACCATGTCCCGAGTGCAGCTCGCCATCAACGTCGAGGAGCTCGATCCCGCCATCGAGTTCTACTCCAAGCTCTTCGCCACCGAACCGGCCAAGGTGCGGCCCGGCTACGCCAACTTCGCCATCACCGAACCACCCCTCAAGCTGGTCCTCATCGAAACACCGGGCAAGGGCGGCACCCTCAACCACCTCGGCGTCGAGGTCGCCTCAACCGACGAGGTCGTCGCCGCCCAGAACCGTCTCGCCGGCGAGGGCCTGACCACCGCGTCCGAGGAAGGCGTGTCCTGTTGCTACGCCCGCCAGGACAAGGTGTGGGTCGACGGTCCCTCCGGAGAGCCGTGGGAGATCTACACCGTCCTCGAGGACGTCGAGATGCTCGGCGGGCAACTGCGCGCCGTTGATCCCGAGACCGGCGCCACGTGCTGCTTCGAGATGGACGACGAGGGCGCACTCGTACCCGACACCGCCGCCCACTGCTGCTGATCCCTCGCTGTGAGCGATCTGGCCCACCAGCCCGAAACCGGAACCGGCGCCCTCAAGCGCGACCTGCCCCGGCGCCTCCTCGCCGAGGCGCTGGGCACAGGTCTGCTCGTGATGGCGGTGGTCGGCTCCGGGATCATGGCCAGCCGCCTCTCCCCCGACGACACCGGCCTGCAGCTACTGGAGAACGCCGCCGCCACCGCAGGAGCACTCGTCGCACTCATCTGGATGCTCGGTGCCGTCTCGGGGGCTCACTTCAACCCCGTCGTGACGATCATCGATCGAGCATTCGGTGGCATCCGGACTCGTGAAGTCGGGCCGTACATCGCCGCACAAGTGATCGGCGGCTGCCTCGGCGCTGTGCTGGCCAACCTCATGTTCGACCTGCCAGCCATCGATCCCTCGAGCAAGGTTCGCTCCTCGGGCGCTCTGTGGTTGTCCGAGGTGGTCGCCACCGCGGGACTGCTGCTGGTCATCCACGGGTGCGTCCGCAGCGGACGGGCCAACGTCGTCGCGGTCGCCGTCGGCGTGTGGATCGGTGGCGCCTACTTCTTCACCTCCTCGACGAGCTTCGCCAACCCCGCCGTCACCATCGCCCGCACCCTGTCCGACACCTTCGCCGGCATCGCGCCGTCGTCCGCGCCGATGTTCATCGCCATGCAGCTCATCGGTGCCGGCGTGGCCTACGGGCTGATCCGCGTGCTCTTCTTGTTGCCCAGGTCCGCGACCTGACGAGGCGGCCGGACGTCAGAGCGTGAGCGTGGCGGCGTGGTCGGGCACGTAGGTCTGCGTGTCGCGCGGCGGGCGTACGTAGCCGGTCGGGTGCGGACGGTCAGGGAGCGTGAGGGGCAGCCGGACCACCTCGTGGTAGTCGAGCGTGCTCAGCAGGTGGGCGATCATGTTGACGCGGGCCCGGCGCTTGTCGTCGCTCTCGACCACGTACCACGGCGCTTCGGGCATGTCGGTGTGCACCATCATCTGGTCCTTGGCCCGTGAGTAGTCCTCCCACCTGGTGATGGACTCGAGGTCCATCGGCGAGAGCTTCCACTGGCGCATCGGGTCCTCCAAGCGGGACCGGAAGCGTGCTTCCTGTTCGGCGTCGCCCACGGAGAACCAGTACTTCCGCAGCAGGATGCCGTCCTCGACGAGCATCCGCTCGAAGATCGGGCACTGGTGCAGGAAGCGGTGGTACTCGTCGGCGGTGCAGAAGCGCATGACCTCCTCCACCCCGGCCCGGTTGTACCAGGAGCGGTCGAACAGCACGATCTCCCCGGCTGCGGGCAGTTGGGCCACGTAGCGCTGGAAGTACCACTGGGTCCGCTCCCGCTCGGTCGGCGCCGGGAGGGCGGCGATGCGGGCGACACGGGGATTGAGGTACTGGGCGACGCGCTTGATCGTGCTCCCCTTGCCGGCGGCGTCCCGCCCTTCGAAGACCACCACGAGCCGGCGGTTCTCCGTCCGCACCCACTCCTGGACCTTCACCAGCTCGGCCTGGAGGCGGAAGAGCTCGCGCTCGTACACCTTCTTCGGCAGGCGCCCGATCGCTCCCGTAGCCCCTGTCGACTTCGACGACTTCGTTCGCCCGGCCATGTCGGTCAGCGTAGGGCGGCCCGGCAGACTGATGGCATGGAAGTGAAGGAACTCGGCCACCTGGTGCTGTACGTGCGGGACATCGACCGCTCGGCCCGCTTCTACCGCGACGTCCTCGGCTGGCGGCAGATCCTGCCGGAGGAGGGCGAGCCCGGGCACCTGCCCGTCGCCGCCTTCGCCTCACCGTCCGGGCGCACCCACCACGAGCTGCTGCTCATCGAGGTGGGGCCGGACGCCGCCGCGCAGCCGCAGGGCCGGCGCGTCGGGTTGTACCACTTCGGGCTGAAGGTGGGCGACAGCGACGACGAGCTCCGCGAGGCGCTCGCCGCCCTGCAGGCGAGCGGCACCACCATCGTCGGCAGTGCCGACCACACCGTCACGCACAGCCTCTACATCGAGGATCCGGACGGCAACGAGATCGAGCTCTACGTGGACGTGCCCGGCGTCGACTGGCGCTCCGAGCCCGCGCTCATCGGCGCGCCGGTCAAGCCCCTGCGCCTCTGACAACGCCGAGGGCCTCCGGCAGTGCGCGCCGTGAGGACCCTCCGGTCACCGGCTGCGGCGCCTCTACCGAAGCAGAGGTCGCGGAGGTCGAGCCGACGCCGTCCTGACGACCTCGGTCGGCGGCACGACGCGCTGCTGGACGGATCCGTCGGGACCGGACCGACTCCGGGCGCGGCAGGCCTCCCGGACGACGGAGTCCGCAGGCCGCGGTGACCACCGTCAGCCGGTGACTGTACCGGTCGGCCGCCATCGCGGCGATCTACGGTGGAACGACGTGACCCGGCCTGGCGAGCGTCGACGTCGCGCACGAGCGTGCGATGTGCGTCGCTCGGCACGGCATCGTGGCTCGTGCGCCGGAGGCCACGGCACCGGGACGACGCGGCGGCCGCCGGCATGGCCCATCACACGCCCAGACCACGACGACATCGTGGCCGTGCGGCACGTCGGCGCCTGAGGCCTATCGCCAGCAGCGGTCGCGATGGCGGCCCGGCCGGACGTCGGCCTGGACCACGCACGAGCAGGTCGTCGCCCAGGTGCTGGCCGGGCAGCCGGACGCCGTGCGGCTCGTGCCAGGCCGGGCACGCCATCGGCGGCGTGCTGGCGGCCTGCGTCAACATGCTGAACCGGCGGTCCGCGATCGGCGGCGACGTGGCCGGCGCGGGCGAGCCGTGCTGGCCGCATCGCGACGGTCTCGCGGTCGCTGCCGCTGGCCACGGCGGGCTGCAGGTCGTGCCGAGCCAGCTCGGGGACGAGGCCGGCATCATCGGGGCGGCCGTGATGGTGCTCGAGACCATCCTCGCTCCCGCTGCCGTCGACGCCGCGCTCGTCGGAGCCGGCCGCCCGGGCTGACCAGCCGGGAAAGCGCGGGCGAGGCCACGCAGAAGGGCGGTCTCGGAGGCCGTTCGCCACGGAGAGGGGCGGAGCGGCGTTCGGAGGGGTGACGACGGCACGGTCAGAACGGCCCGCGCCGGCGGGCCGCATGTATGGTCCCGCCGGGCGGATGCCACGGTGAGCGCAGCGACGGGCTGCGGTCACCGACCGAAGTGCGGAATCTTGGGGGTTCACATGGCTGGTCTGTCTCGTCGCACGTTCCTGCAGGGAGGCATCGGGGCCGCCGCCGGCGCGGCCGCGCTGGCCGGCCCGTTCCAGGGGTTCCTGGCCCGGGCGGCGCGCAGCGCCGCCGGCCGCTCGACGTGCTCGGTCCGGTGACCGGACGAGCGCGATCCGCGGCGATGGTGCGGCTGTGGCTCCCGGCGGGCTTCCAGTACCGGTCGTTCCACGACACCGAGTTCCCGGTCACGCTGAGCGACGGCACCGCGCTGCCCGGCCGGCACGACGGCATGGCCGCGTTCCCGGGGCCGAACGGCAACGTGATCCTCGTCCGCAACCACGAGGTCAACGGCCCGCGTCCGGCCTTCGGCCCGGGCACGCCGTACGACGCCGATGGCCGGCGGCGGCACGACGACGATCGTGGTCGACCTGTTCGGCGAGGTCGTCGAGTCCTACACCAGCCTCAACGGCACCCAGATGAACTGTGCCGGCGGCCGCATGCCGTGGGGAAGCTGGATCACGTGCGAGGAGACCGTCAACGGCCCCGACGTCGGGCCGGACTTCACCGGCGCCTCCAACGTCCCGCTGCCAGCAGCGTCACGGGTTCATCTTCGAGGTCCCGCGGCCAACCGGCGCCAGTCCGAACCGCCAGCCGATCACGAAGGCGGGGCGCTTCGCCCACGAATCGGTCGCCTTCGACCCGCAGCTCGGGCATTCTCTACCTGACCGAGGACAACTTCGGCTTCCCGTCCGGCTTCTACCGCTACATCCCCACGCACCAACCCGATGCACAGCGGGCATCTCGACAACGAGGGCCGGCTGCAGATGCTGGCCGTCGAGGGCAAGCCCAACGCCGACCTGGCCGCCTCGCAACCGCCTCAGGCCATCGTACAAGGTGAAGTGGGTGGACATCGACGACCCGGATCCCGACGTTCCCCTTCACGCCCGGGCCAGCCGGCGCCGACCGCCAACAACGACGCCACTCAACTACGTCGGCAACCAGGGCCGGGCGACAGGGCGCGGCGTGGTTCTCCCGGCTGGAGGGCTGCGTCTACAACAACGGCAAGATCTACTTCTGCTCCACGCAGGGCGGTGGCCCGCCCGAGCCGGGCCCGAGCGACACGGTGCAGGGCTTCGGCAACGGCATCGGCCAGATCTGGGCCTACGACACCCGCAGCGAGACGCTGCAGCTGATCTACCAGTCGCCCGGGCCGGACACGCTCGACTTCCCCGACAACGTCACCGCCCGGGGCGGTCGCAACACGCTCGTGCTGTGCGAGGACAACGTCAACGACAACTACCTCCGGGGCCTGACCCACGGCGGCCAGCTGTTCGACATCGCGCCTCAACCGGCTGCATCAGCTCGACGGGCGCCAACCGGTTCAACGACGAGTTCGCCGGGCGCCACGTTCGACCCCAGCGGCCACACGCTCTACGTCAACATCCAGGCCAGCCGGGGCATGACCTTCGCCATCTGGGGGCCCTGGGCCCAGATCGGCGTCTAGCGCCCTCGGTAGCTCACCCGGCGGCGGGGACGCCGCCGGGGTCGAGCTGGGCCAGGAACAGCGCGCAGCGCTCGGCCTCGTCGGCCTCGCCGATGCGCGCCGCGGCGTCGCCGAGGCCGCGCAACGCCCGCAGGAAGCCGCGGTTGGGTTCGGCCTCCCAGCGCACGTACCCGCTCCCCCGCCACCCGTTGGCCCGGAGGCGGTCCAGCCCGCGGTGGTACCCGACCCGGAAGCAGGCGTAGGCCTCGACGTCGTCCCGGGCCAGCGCGCCGAGCTGCGCCCACGCATCGAGGTACGCGCGGCCAGCGGGCCACGACGTCGGACACCGCGTCCCGACGCTCTGCCTCGGGGCGGGCCAGCGCGGCGGCCAGCTCCTCCCGAGCCGCGGCCGGCTCGACATCGAGGACCGTGGAAGGTGGACCGCTGGCGGTGAGGTTGACCGGGCGTCCGTCGTCCGCTGTCTGACTGGCTCATGGCGGGCACGGTACCGCCGTCCCGATCCGGCCCGGCTCCTAGGATCGCCCGGATGGTCGCCGCTCTCGACGCCGAGCGCGTGGCGACGTTGGGGGTCCTGCTCGTCCTGGCCATCGCCGTGCTCGGCATCGTGATCGCCGGGCTGGCCCGTGCCGTGGCGGTGAAGGTCGTGGCGCTCGCCGTCGTCCTCGGCCTGGTCGCCGCCGTGTGGTCGCAGCGACAGGAGCTCCTGAACTGCGTCGACCGGATGCAGGACGCGGTGGCCGCCGGCGGTGACGGCGCGGCGGCCTGCCGGTTCCTCGGCCTGGACGTCGACGTCAGGGCGCCGTGACGAGCAGGCCAGCCGGCGCACGAGGTCGGCGAGCGCCTGCGGGTTCTGGAGGTGGATGCCGTGCCCGGTGCCCGCCACCTCCGCGAACACGATCCGCCCGTCGGCGGCCTGGGCGGCCAGGCGCTCACGGAGGAGCGCGGCGGCCCGCCGGTGGTGCGCCGCTCCGTTCTCCCCGCAGCCGAGCAGGACGGGCACATCGATGGCGGCCGTGTCGTACGGGGCCACGCGGCGCACGTCGATGAGCTCCGCCACGAGCGCCGCTCCTTCGGCCCTGCGCTCGGCGCGCGTGGACGGCGGGAGTCGGGACCACAGCTCGTCACCGATCATGCGGCGGACGAACATCTCGGCCGCCGCCTCGGTGCCTTCCTGCTCGGCACAGTCGACGGCCTCGCTCCCGGCCTGTCACCTCGGGCCACCAGGGCTCCCACGACATCGGCGGCTCGTAGGCGCCTACGGCCCGGATCACCTCCGGGTGGCGTTGCGCCGCCGCCAGCGCGATGTCGCCGCCGAGGCTGTGGCCGAACACGACGGCGGGCCGCCCTTCGATGACGGCGACGAGATCCTCCACGTTGGTCTCCACGTCGAACGGACCTCCGACCTCCCTCGAGCGGCCGTACCCCCGGCGGTCGTAGAGCACGACGTGGAAGTCGCCGGCCAATCGCTTGGCGGTGGCCCGGAGGCTCCGGCCCCGGTCCATCGAACCGTGGACGAGCACCACGGTCGGGTCGGCCGGCGACCCGAGCGTCGCCACCGACAACCCACGCGGACCGGGCGCGAACACGGGCCGGGACCCGGCCGGGTCCCCGCTCAATCGACCCGCACGATGCGCAGCACGTCCGTGGCCCCGTCGTGCTGGTCGGGTGCGCCCGCCAGCACCGCGATGAGGTCGCCCTCGTGCACGAGCCCGGCGGCCACGGTGGCCTCGACCACGCACCAGATCAGCTCGTCCGTGTCGTGGTAGGTGCCCACGCTCATCGGCGTGATCCCCCAGCACAGGGCCATGGCCCGTACCGTCCGCTCGTCCGGGGACAGGCCCAGCATCTTGGTGAGCGGCCGGAACCGGGCCATCGCCCGCGCCGTGCGGCCCGAGCGGGTGCAGCAGATGATGGCGTCGACGTCGATGTCGATGGCCGCCTGCCAGGCAGCGTGGGTGATCGCCTGCGTGATGCGGTCCGGGCCCTCCGGGAACGTGTCGCGCTGCTCCCGGCCGAGGCGGTTGGCCCACTGGGCGTAGCTGGCCTCCTGCTCCGCTCGCTCGGCGATGCGGGCCATCGTGCGCACCACGAGCGGCGGATCGTGCCCGATGGCCGTCTCGGCGGACAGCATGACGGCGTCCGTACCGTCGAAGACCGCGTTGGCCACGTCGGACACCTCGGCCCGGGTGGGCGTCGGCGCCGTGATCATGCTCTCCAGCATCTGGGTGGCGGTGATGACCGGGACCCCGGCCGCCACGCAGGTGCGCACGATCGTCTTCTGGAGGTGCGGCACGTCCTCGAGGGGGCACGAGATCCCGAGGTCCCCACGGGCAACCATCACCGCGTCGGCCCGCTCCAAGATGGCGGGCAGCGCCGCCACCGCCGACGGCGTCTCCACCTTGGCGACGAGGAGGGGTCCGTCGTCCCCGGTCACGGCGCGGACGGCGTCCAGGTCGGCCGGCGAGCGGACGAAGGAGACGGCCAGGTAGTCGACACCGGCACCACGGATCTTGGCCGCCAGCTCGAGGTCGTGCGGCGTCGGGCACGTCACCCGGACCCGCTCGTCGGGTAGGTGGACGCCGGGCCGGCCCTGCGCCCGGCCGCCGGTGACGACGGTCGTGTCGACGCCGTCGGCGTCGACGTCCACGACGGTCAGCTCGATCGAGCCGTCCCCGAGCACGACGCGGTCACCGGGCTCGAGGTCGTGCACGAGGTCCGGGTACTCCACGGTGATGACGTCGCCGAGCGAAGGGCCGTCGCCCGGCACGAGGCGCAGGCGGTCGCCTTCGGCCAGGAACGTCCCACCGTCCGGGAACTCACCGGCCCGGACCTTGGGCCCCGGGAGGTCGGCCAGCACGGCGACCGGCCGGCCGGCGATGGCCGATCGCTCCCGCACGAGGGCCAGCCGGTCCAGGTGGTCGGCCACCTCGCCATGGCTGAGGTTCAGGCGGAACACGTCGACGCCCGCATCGAGCAGCGCGTCGACCTGATCGGCGCCCGACGACGTCGGCCCGATGGTCGCCACGATCTTCGTGTAGCGCGCCACGACCCGTTCCTATCGCATCCCGCGCCACGAGGTCGCGGCCGGGCTGATCGCGACCAGGCGGACTCACCCCGGCGCCTGCTTGACTGCCCGCATGCCCGAGGCGCAGTCCATCGAGTCCCTGTTCGCCTTCCTCTCCGGCTCGCCCTCGCCCTACCACGCGGTGGCCAGCGCGGCCGCGTCTCTGGACGAGGCCGGCTTCGGCGCCTTCGACGAGGCGGAGGCCTGGGACGGCGTCGCCGGTCGTGGGTACGTCGCCCGCGGCGGCGCGCTGGTGGCGTGGCGGGTGCCCGCCGGCGCGGTCCGCGCACGCGCCGTTCCGCATCGTGGGCGCCCACACCGACTCACCCAACCTGCGGGTGAAGCCCCGGGCCGACACCGGGAGCGCCGGCTGGCGTCAGCTCGCCGTAGAGGTCTATGGCGGCGTCCTCGTCAACTCCTGGCTCGACCGCGATCTCGGTCTGTCGGGCCGGCTCGTGCTCGACGACGGCCGCATCCTGATGGTCCACGTCGACCAGCCCGCTGGCCCGGGTGCCGCAGCTCGCCATCCACCTCGACCGGGACGTCAACGAACGCGGGCTGCTGCTCGACAAGCAGCTCCACCTGACGCCCGTGTGGGGGCTGGGCGCGCCGGTCGAGGGACAGCTGGCGGAGTTCCTGGCCGGTCAGGTCCCCGACCTCGAGCCGGACGGCATCGCCGCCTGGGACCTCATGCTGCACGACCTCACGCCTCCCGCCCGCCTGGGGCGAGCGGGAGAGCTGATCGCCTCGGCCCGGCTCGACAACCTGTGCTCGGCGTGGGCCGCCGTCACGGCGCTGGCGGCGGGTTCCGACGACGGCGACCACATCGGGGTCGTGGCCCTGTTCGACCACGAGGAGGTGGGCTCCGGGAGCACGACCGGTGCGGCCGGCGCGCTGCTGGAGACCGTGCTCGACCGTCTCGTGCTCGCCCGCGGCGGCACGGCCGAGGACCGCCACCGCGCCTTCGCCGCCTCGTCGTGCGTGTCGGCCGACATGGCCCACGCCGTCCACCCCAACTACCCGGAGCGCCACGAGCCCGGCCACCGGCCGCTGCCCAACGCGGGACCGGTCCTCAAGATCAACGCCAACCAGCGCTACGCCAGCGACGCCGTGACGGAGGCGCTCTTCACCCGGGCCTGCCGTGCCGCTGGCGTGCCGTGGCAGGTGTTCGTCTCCCGCAACTCGATGCCCTGCGGGTCCACCATCGGGCCGCTGACGGCCACCCGCCTCGGCATCGCGACCGTCGACGTCGGCTGCGCGCAGCTCTCCATGCACTCGGCGCGCGAGCTGTGCGGCGCCGAGGATCCGGAGATGCTGGCGGCCGCCCTCGGCGCCTACCTGGCCGGCGCCTGACGAATCGGCTCAGGCCCCGGCGCGCCTGCACCTCAGGCCCCGGCGCGCTTGCGCGACATCGAAGAGGCGTTGCAGCTCGTCGTGCAGCGTGATCGTCACCTCGCCCAGGGCGACCCGGGGCACGCGGCCCCGGTCGGCACCCGGCACGACGATCGGTGGCCCGACCACGAGGTGCACCTTGCGCGGGTAGATCAGCTTCGAGCCCTTGGGCATGACGCGCTCCGAGCCGCCGATGCCGACGGGCACGATGGGGACCGCGGCCTTGGCGGCCACGAAGGCGGCGCCGTCGAACAGGGGTTCCACGAGCGGGCCGGCCTTGCGCTCACCCTCGGGGAAGAGCACCAGCGGCTCGCCGCCCTTGAGGACGGCGATGCAGCGCACCAGCGCCTCCTTGTCGGCGGAACCGCGCGTCACCGGGAAGCCGCCCAGGGCGGACAGGGCCCAGCGCGGGAACGACTTCTTCCACAGCGAGTCCTTGCCCATGTAGCGGAGGCGCCGGCGCGTCACCACCGACACGATCGGCGTGTCCATGTTGGACCGGTGCACGGGCGCGAGGACGAACGCCCCGGTCGCCGGCACGTGCTCCAGCCCCTCGACGCTCATGCGGAACCAGAGGCGGCAGAACCCCACGCACACCGCCCTCGCCATGGCGTAGAAGGCGCGCGCCGTCCAGGTGTCGCCGGCCATGGACGGTGTCGACGGCGGCCATGGAGGAGGTCAGGCTGGATCGGGCAGCAGGGCGACGATCCGGTCCACGATCTGGTCCACGCTGAGGTCGGTCGTGTCGACCGTGACGGCACCATCGGCCTCCCGCAGCGGGCTGTCGGCCCGCGAGGAGTCAAAGGCGTCGCGGTCGGCGATCAGCGCCCGCGTCTCCTCGTAGTCGAGCTCGGCCGCCTCCTGATGACGGCGCTGCGCCCGCACGTCCTCCGAGGCCGTCAGGTACACCTTGAGCTCGGCCTCGGGGAACACGACGCTGCCGATGTCCCGGCCTTCGATCACCCCGCCGCCGTGGGCGTCGGCCCACTCGCGCTGTCGCCGCCGCAGCTCGGCGCGGACGCCGGTGTTGGCGGCCACGACGCTGACGGCGCTGGTCACCTCCGGCCCGCGGATCTCGAGGCTGGCGTCCACGCCGTCGACGGTCACCTGAGCGTCGACCACCGCCAGCTCGAGGTCGCGCGCCAGCGCCGCCACCGGCTCCTCCTCGTCCGGATCCATCTGGCGCCGCAGCACGGCGAAGGTCACGCCGCGGTACATGGCCCCCGTGTCGAGGTAGTCGAGGCCCAACCGGCTGGCCAGGGCCCGCGCCACGGTCGACTTCCCCGAACCGGCCGGACCGTCGATGGCTATGACCCGCATCGACGACCTCTCACGGGACCGGCACGTTAGCCCGGGTGCGCCAGGCCGCTCACGGCCGCCCAGTACCCGGGGAACGACTTGGCCACGACGTCAGGGTCGTCGATCTCGATGCCCGGGACGCGCAGGCCGAGCAGTGCCATCGCCATGGCCATGCGGTGATCGTCGTACGTACGGACCTCGGCGCCGTGTACGGCATCGGGTCGCGGCCGGATCGACAGTCCGTCCGCCTCCTCCGTGGCATCGACCCCGCAGCGCGCCAGCTCCGCGACGAGGGAGCCGATGCGGTCGGTCTCCTTGGACCGGATGAACCCGACGCCCCTGATGCGGGTGGGCGAGTCCGCGAACGCAGCGACGGCGGCCAGCGTGGGCACGGTGTCGGACCAGTCCGCCATGTCGACGTCCAGGCCGTGCAGGCGCCCGGTCCCGATGACGGTGATGCCGCCCGTGCTCCGCTCGACCGTCGCCCCCATGCGGGCCAGGAGATCGACGAAGGCCACGTCGCCCTGGAGGGGCGTGGGCCCGAACCCGGGAACGGTCACCCGCCCGCCGGTGAGTGCTGCCGCCGCCCACAGGTACGTGGCCGACGACGCGTCCGGCTCGACCTGGTAGTCGGCGCGGCGGTAGCGGGCCGGCGCCACCCGCACGAGCCGCTCCGCCACCTCCACCTCCGGGGCGCCGAAGGCAGCCATGACCGCTGCCGTGATGCTGAGGTACGGGCGCGACACGAGCGGGGTCGTCAGCTCGATCTCGATGCCCGCGGCCGTGGCCGGCGCCACCAGCATGAGGGCGGTGACGAACTGGCTGGACACGTCGCCGGGCATCGCCACCCGGCCCCCGGCCAGACCGCCCGTCTCGACCACCACGGGGAGATGTCCCCGCTCCTGCTCCGGAACGATGCCGGCGCCCAGCGACACGAGCGCGTCGTGCAGGCCGGCCATCGGGCGGGCCCGCAGTGCCGGCTGACCGTCCACGCGGTACCGGCCACGGCCCAACGCGGCGAGCGCGGTGACGAAGCGGGACGTGGTCCCGGCCAGGCGGGTCTCCAGCTCCATCGGCCCGGCCCGGAGCGCGCCCGCCGTCCCGATCACCAGGACGTCACCCGTGGATTCGTCCCAGCGGACGTCGGCGCCGAGTCGCTCGATGCAGTCGGCCATCGCCTCCGTGTCGTCCGACCGGCCGGCGCCGTGCAGCGTGCTGGCCCCGCTGGCCAGGGCGGCGCACACGAGCGCCCGGTTGGTGATGCTCTTCGAACCGGGCACGACGACCGTGGCGTCGGGCGGTCGGGTCAGGGGCTCGACGCGGTGCGGCCGGTTCGTCACGGATCGCCGTCCCTCAGCTGAGGTGGCGCACCGACGGCCGGAAGCCCCGGGCCAGCAGCCCGCCGCGGAACAGGTCGCTCTGCGCGGCGTCGATCAGCAGGATCAGCACGCCGCGCTGGCCCTCGGCCGAGTGGTACACCTCGAAGTCCGTCACGTTGACCCCGAGCTCCGCGGCAAGGGTGAAGACCTCGGCCGCGGCGCCGGGCCGGTCGGGGATGGTGGTGCGGACCTCGGCCATGTCCGCGCTCTGGGCGACGCGGCCGGGGAGGTTGATGCGGGCGTCGCGGGCCCGGGTGAGCTCGGCGAGCAGGGCGTCGCGCTCGTCATCGGCCACCGCCTGGCGCAGCTGGCCCAGGCGATCGACGAGGGCGTCCAGGGCCTCGACGATGGCCGGGCGGTTCTCGGCGCAGATGTCGATCCAGAGCCCCGGCTGTCCGGCGGCGATCCGGGTCATGTCCCGGAAGCCGCCGGCGGCCAAGCGCAGCAGGGCGGCGTGCTCCTCGGCCCGCTCGTCGGCCATGGTCATCAGCGCGGCCGCGGCCAGGTGGGGCACGTGGCTCACCACCGCCACCAGCGCGTCGTGGCGCTCCGGCGGCAGCGCGACCACCTCGGCCCCCAGGTCCGACACCACCCGGGCGACGGCGGCGAAGGTGGTGTCGGATGTGGCCGCGGTCGGTGTGAGGACCCAGACCGCGCCCTCGAACATGGTGGCATCGGCGCCGTCGAGACCGTCGAGCTCCGAGCCCGCCATCGGATGGCCGCCACAGAAGCGCTCGTCGGTGACCGCGGCTGCCACCGGCGCCTTCACGCTGGCGACGTCCGTGACGACCCCGCTGGTCGAGGCCAATGCCTGCTTGACCAGATCGGGCACCGCCGAGGCCGGGGTGGCGACGACGGTGAGCGACGCGTCCGGGTCGAGCCCGCCGGCGGCGATGGCACCCATGCGGAGGGCTGCCTCCACGCGGCCCGGCTCGGCGTCCTCGCCCGTCACCGTCCATCCCCTGGCCGAGAGCGCCAGGGCCACGGAACCGCCGATCAGTCCCAGTCCCACGACGTTGGCGCGCCGCGCCTCGTCGCTGGCTGGAGTGCCCCGGTCCACGTCAGTCCTTCAGGTCGGGGCGCAGGACGGTGGCGCCCTCCAAGAAGACGTGCCGCAGCTCGCTTCGGGCGCGGTCCGTCTCCACGTGCAGCAGGATCCGCACGCACCGGGGCAGCGTGCCCGCGATCTCCAGCTCCTGGGCGCCGAGGAGCGGGACGTCGTCCAGGCCGAACTCCCGGGCCGCGGTGACGGGATGGAAGGACGTGATGTCCGCCGTTCCCGTGACCACGACGCTGATCACCTGGTCGTTGTCGAGCCCGTTGCGTTCGTACAACGCCGCCATCAGCGCCTTCACCCGCTCCCGGATGTGGTCGGGCGCATCGAGATCGAGCGTCGTGGCGCCACGCAGGGCTCGAACGGGCATCAGGGGGACGGTACCAGCGGCACCTGTCAATCAGCGGCCCGCGAAACCGTGCTCGCCTCGAGGCCGCGGCGCTCCTCGGGGGTCAGCACGCGCCACTGGCCGGGCGGCAGCCGGCGGTCCGTGACCGGGCCGATGCGCACCCGCACCAGCCGCTCGACCGGGTGCCCGACGGCCTCGAGCATCCTCCGCACCTGGCGGTTGCGGCCCTCGTGGATGGTGACCCGCACCAGCCCGGGCGTGGGCTGGCTGGCCTCGGCCGGCGCGGTACGCCCGTCCTCGAGCTCGACGCCCTCGCGGAGACGGCGCAAGGCGCCCGCGCCGAGAGGCCGAGCCACCTGGGCCAGGTATTCCTTCTCGACCCCGAAGCTGGGATGGGTGAGGCGATGGGCCAGCTCGCCGTCGTTGGTGAGGAGCAGGAGCCCTTCGGTCTCTGCGTCGAGGCGCCCGACCGGGAACACCCGCGGTTCGGCCGGCACCAGGTCCACCACGGTCGGTCGGCCGTGGGTGTCCTTCGCCGTCGTGACAACACCCGCCGGTTTGTTGAGCAGGTAGTGGACCAGGCCCGGCTTCACGGAGACCGCATGGCCGTCCACCTCCACCTGGTCGTGATCGACGATGACCCGCCAGCCGAGGCGGGCCACCTCGCCGTTCACCCGCACGCGGCCAGCGGCGATCAGCTCCTCGCAGACCCGGCGGCTGCCGTAGCCCCGCTGGGCCAGCACCTTCTGGAGGCGCTCCCCCGTCGATCCGTCGCCCGGCCCTTCCGGCGCGGGCTCAGGCACCACCGTCGGGGGCGGGCGCGGGCTCGGACCCGACCCCGTCGTCCCCGGGGACCCCGCCGTCGTCCGCGATGTCGTCCACCGGGAGCGACCGGTCCACGCGCAGACCGGTCTCCAGGGCCTCGACCACCTCGGCGCCGGGCACGAAGTCGGCGATCGGCGGCAGCTCGGCCACCGAGTCGAGGCCCAACCGCTCCAGGAACTGGCCCGTCGTGCCCCACAGGACCGCCTGTCCGGGGCCCGGGTCGCGGCCGACCTGGTCGACGTAGCCCCGGCTCTGCAGGGTGCGCAGGACCGCGTCGGGGTCGACCCCGCGGATCGACGCGATCTGTGCACGGGAGATCGGCTGCTTGTAGGCCACGATGGCCAGCGTCTCCAGGGCGGCCGCCGAGAGCCGGGCGCTCTGGCCCTCGAGCACGAAGCGCTCGACGTAGGGCGCCAGGTCCGGATGACTCTGGTACCGGTAGCCGCCGGCCACCCGCACGAGCTGGAAGCCGTGACCGGCCTCGTCGTAGGCCTCGGCCAGCCGCCGGCACAGCTCCACCACGGTGACGACGGGCAGCTCCAGGAGCTGGGCCAAGAGGTCCGGCGGGACGGGATCGGTGGCGACGAGCACGATGGCCTCGATGGCCCGCACGACGTCCGCCGGCTCCTCCGGCCGCCCGGGGCCCTCGAGGTCGGCGGCGAACAGGTCGCCGGCGTCGCTCATCGCCTAGCCCTCGTAGTCGTCGATGGCGCCGGCGGCGGTCCGCACGAGCTCGCCGTCGCCGTCGAGCTCGCCGCCCGTCCAGCACACCTCGATCTCGCCGAACGCGTCGGCCTGGTCGAGGTCGACGAGGCCCTGCTTGAACAGCTCCAGCAGGGCCAGGAAGCGCACGATGACCTCCATGCGCTCGACCAGCCCGTCGGTCAGTCGGCGGAAGGTGATGCGGCCGATGCGGGGCAGCTCGTCGACCAGCTCGGCGACGGCCTCGGCGACCGACAGCCGGACGGGTGCCACGTGGGTGAGGTCCACCCGCGGCACCGGCTTCGGCGCCGTCGCCCGCAGGAAGGCGTTCCGCACGTCGAGCGCCGTCACGCCCTCCAGCAGGTCCGGCGTCAGGGCGACGAAGCGCTCCTCGGGCCCGACCCGGCGCGGGAACGAGCGCGAGGCGTGGTCGGACAACCGGCGGAGCACGCCGGCCGCGTCCTTGAACGTCTTGCACTCGAGGAGACGGGCCAGCAGCAGGTCGCGCTCCTCCCACAGCACGAGCTCGTCGTCGAGATCGACGCCTTCCCGCTCGGGCAGCAGCCGGCGGGCCTTCAGCTCGACCAACGTGGCGGCGATGAGCAGGAACTCCGTGGCCACGTCGAGATCGAGGGCCTCCATCCGCTCCATCTCGACCAGGTAGGCGTCCACGATGCGGGCGAGCGAGATCTCGTACAGGTCGACCTGCTCCCGCAGGATCAGGTGCAGCAGCAGGTCGAACGGGCCCTGGTAGACCTCGGTCGACACCTCGTACGGCACGGTTCGAGGGTACCCGCCGACACCCTCGCGACTGCGGCATCCCGGGTCGTCACGGGACTGGGCGGGTTGAATGCCACGCTTCGCGAAGAGGCCCCGCCACTAGCCTGACCGGCCGTGACCAGGGTTCTCTCGTGCATCCAGCCCACCGGTGAGGTCCATCTCGGCAACTACCTGGGCGCGCTGCGGAACTGGGTGATCGGTCAGCACACCTGCGACGCCTTCCACGGCATCGTCGACCTCCATGCCCTCACCGTCCCCCAAGAGCCGGGTGTGGTCGGGCTCCAGACGCTGGAGCTGGCGGCCACGCTCTACGCCGTGGGCCTGGACCCCGACGTCGCCACGGTGTTCGTCCAGAGCCACCTTCCCGAGCACTCGCAGCTCTGTTGGATCATGGAGTGCACGGTGTCCACCGGCGAGCTCCAGCGCATGGTGCAGTTCAAGGAGAAGGCGGCCAAGCAGTCCGGGTTCGTCTCGGCCGGGCTGCTCACCTACCCCGCGCTGCAGGCGGCCGACATCCTCCTGTACGACGCCGACGAGGTCCCCGTCGGCGAGGACCAGCAGCAACACGTCGAGATCACGCGGGACATCGCCATCCGGTTCAACCACCACTTCGGGGACACGTTCGTGGTGCCCAAGGCGGTGCTCCCGCGGGCCGGCGCCCGCGTGATGGACCTGCAGGAGCCCACGGCGAAGATGTCGAAGTCGACCGCGTCCGAGGCCGGGGTCATCAACCTCTACGACGACCCCGCGGCCATCGTCAAGAAGTTCAAGCGGGCGGTCACGGACTCGGGATCGGAGGTCCGCTTCGACCGTGCGGAGAAGCCGGGCGTGTCGAACCTGCTGGAGATCCAGTCCGCGGCCACCGGACGCTCGCCCGAGGACATCGCCGACGGCTACACGCAGTACGGGCCGCTCAAGGCGGACACGGGCGAGGCCGTCGTCGAGCTCCTCCGACCCATCCAGGAGCGCTACCGGGAGCTGATGGCCGATTCGGCCGAGCTGGCCCGTCTCCTGGCCAAGGGCGCGGACAAGGCGCGGGCCGTGGCGGCCAAGACGCTGGCCCGGGCCTACGACGCCATCGGCCTGCTCCCGGCAGGCTGACAGCCTCGGCCGCGCCCGCTGCGGCTGCCTACGCTGCCCGCCATGCCTGATCCCGTCCTCCCCCAGCGCGCCCGCGTCGTCGTCGTGGGCGGCGGTGTGATCGGCTGCTCCGTCGCCTACCACCTGGCCCACGCCGGCTGGACGGACGTGCTCCTGCTGGAACGGGACCAGCTCACGTCGGGGACGACCTGGCACTCGGCCGGGCTCATCGTCACGTTCGGCTCCACCTCCGAGACCTCGACGGCCATGCGCCTCTACACCCGGGACCTCTACGCCCGCCTGGAGGAGGAGACAGGGCTCTCGACAGGGTTCAAGCCGGTCGGCTTCATCGAGGTGGCGACGGACGCCGACCGGCTCGAGGAGTACCGGCGGGTCGCCGCCTTCAACCGGTACGTCGGCGTCGAGGTCCACGAGATCTCACCCGCGGAAGTGGCCGAGCTGTTCCCCCTGGCCCGCACCGACGACATCCTGGCCGGCTTCTACGTCCCCCAGGACGGCCGGGCCAACCCGGCCGACGTCACGCAGTCGCTGGCCAGGGGGGCGCGTCAGCTCGGCGTGCGGATCGTCCAGGGCGCGCCGGTGACGGGCTTCCTCACCGACCGCGGCGCCGTCGCCGGGGTCCGCACGCCCTACGGCGACGTCGAGGCCGAGGTGGTCGTGAACTGCGCCGGCATGTGGGCGCGTGAGTTGGGTGAGCTGGCCGGGGTCACCATCCCGCTGCAGGCGGCCGAGCACTACTACCTCATCACCGAGCAGATCGAGGGCCTGAGCGGTTCGTGGCCGGTCCTGGAGGACCCGGCTTCGTACGGCTACTTCCGCGAGGAGGTCGGCGGCCTCATGCTCGGCCTGTTCGAGCCCGTCTGCGCGCCGTGGATGGTGGGCGGCATCCCTGCCGACTTCTCGTTCGGGTCCATCCCGCCCGACTGGGACCGCATGGGTCCGTACGTCGAGAAGGCCATGCAGCGCGTCCCCGTGACCATGGAGACCGGGATCCGGACGTTCTTCTGCGGCCCGGAGAGCTTCACACCGGACCTCCAACCCGTGGTCGGCGAGGCTCCCGAACTGAGGAACTACTTCGTCGCCGCCGGCCTCAACTCGATCGGCATCCTGACCGGCGGCGGCCTGGGCCGGGTGCTGGCCCACTGGATCACGACCGGCCGGCCCGACGTCGACGTGACCGGCTTCAACATCGACCGCCTGCACCGGTACCAGACCAACCCTGAGTACCGGGCGACGCGCACGGTCGAGTCGCTGGGCCTCGTGTACCAGTGCCACTACCCGAACCGTTCGATGCAGACCGCGCGCGGCGCCAAGTGCTCTCCCGTCCACGACCGGCTGGCTGCGGCAGGCGCCCGCTTCCGCGACGTGAGCGGCTGGGAAGGCGCGGACTGGTACCTGCCGGAGGGCGCGCCGGCCGCCTCGCAGGAGCTGACCTGGGGCAGGCCGACGTGGTTCCCGCACTGGCAGGCCGAGCACGAGGCGGCCCGTGAGGGCGTGATCCTCATGGACATGTCGTTCATGTCCAAGTTCCTCGTCCAGGGCCGCGACGCCGGTGCGTTGCTCGACCACCTGTCAGCCAACGACGTGGACGCCGAGCCCGGCACCATCACCTACACCCAATGGCTCGACCCCTCCGGACGGCTGCAGGCCGACCTCACGGTCACCAAGCTCGAGGACGACCGCTTCTGGGTGGTGGCCACGGACACCGCGCACCGTCACGTGGAGACGATCATGCGGCGGGCGTTCGAGGGGAGCCACGCGTTCGTGGCCGACATGACCTCGGCCCGGGCGCAGCTCAACGTGCAGGGTCCGCTGTCCCGGGAGCTGCTGCAACCGCTCACGTCGGCCGACCTCTCCAACGAGGCCTTCCCCTTCCGAACGGCGCGCGAGATCGACCTGGGGTTCGCCCGCGTGCTGTGCGTGCGCATCACCTATCTCGGCGAGCTGGGCTACGAGCTCTACATCCCGGCCGAGCAGGCCGCGCACGTGTACGACCGTCTCGTCGAGGCCGGAGAAGCCGTCGGCCTGCGCCACGCCGGCCTGAAGGCGCTGGCCAGCCTCCGGATGGAGAAGGGCTATCGCGACTACGGGCACGACATCGACAACACGGACTCGGTCATCGAGGCCGGTCTCGGGTTCTTCGTCGATCTCGACAAGCCCGCCGGCTTCGTCGGGCGCGACGCCGTGGCGGCGGCCAAGGCCGCCGGCCCGCCGACGCGGCGCCTCGTCCAGGTGCTCGTGACCGACCCCGATCCGCTGCTGTTCCACGCCGAGGTGGTGCACCGCGACGGCGTCCCCGTCGGCTACGTCCGGGCCGCGTCCTACGGCCACACCCTGGGCGGCGCGGTCGGCCTGGCCATGGTGGAGAACGAGGCGGGCCAGCCCGCGAACCAGGCCTGGCTGGACGGCGGGACGTGGGAGATCGACATCGCCGGCCGCCGCTACCCCGCCATCGCCTCGATCCGCCCGCTCTACGACCCGGACATGAAGCGCGTCCGGGCGTAGCCCGCCATCTCGGCATCGATGTCGGGCCGTTCGGCGCCCATCGCCGATGCGGACGACATGGGCGAGCTTCAGATGTCGTCGGCGGCCCGCAGCGCGTCGGCCGCAGGGCCTGATCCCGTCCCGGCCACCAGGACGACCGTCACCGGATCGCTGCCGGCCTGCTGGCACCAGCGGGCGCCGATCTCCTCGTGGGCCCGGTAGGTGGCGAACCGGCCCGACGCCCACCGCGCCGGCACGAGCGTGGCTGCGACGCGACCGGCGGTCCCGAGCTGGGCCTCGACCTTCCCGACGTCGTGCAGGAGCGCTCCCGCCATCTCGGGCCGTGTGGCATCCGGGCGCAGGGCCACGAAGCGGCGCGCCACCTCGACCGCGTGGCGGCGGTCCGCCGCGGCCATCCGGCGCCACAGCGGGATCTCGACCGCCAGCAGGAGCGACTCCGCCCAGGCCTCGTCCTCGGCCGACGGCGGGTGGCGGGTCACGGAGCCCTTCAAGCGACGGACGAGGTGACGGGCGTGGGCCAGGCGCGCCTCCAGGCCGCTCACCGCCGGTGCGCCCGGGGATGGGCGGCATCGAAGGCGCGGCGCAGCCGTTCCGTCGACACCTTCGTGTACACCTGCGTGGTCGAGATCGAGGCGTGGCCGAGCAGCTCCTGCACGACGCGCAGATCGGCCCCCCGGTCGAGCATGTGGGTGGCGCACGAGTGCCGCAGCACGTGCGGACTGAGGTGCTCGGACAACCCGGCCCGCTCGCCGTAGGCGGTGACGATGGCCCACCCGGCCTGGCGGGACAGCCGTCCACCCCGCTGGTTGAGGAACACGGCTTCGGCGTCGCCGCGGCGCGCCCAGCGGGCGGGGACGAGACGGGGGCGGCCGGACGGCCCCAACCAGTCGGCCACCGCGGCCAGAGCGGGCCGACCGACGGGGACGATGCGCTCCTTCGCTCCCTTGCCGAAGACCCGCACCAGCGCGCTCTCGGGATCGATGTCGCCGAGCGAGAGCCCGCACAGCTCGCTGATGCGCATCCCCGTGCCGTAGAGGAGCTCGAGGACGGCGCGGTCCCGACGGTGGACGGCGTCGTTGCCGACCACGGCGCCGAGCAACGCCGTCACCGCCTCCTCGGTGAGCGGTTTGGGCAGCCCGGAGGGCACCCGCGGTGCGGCGACGTCGGCCGCGGGGTCGGTCGTGGTCCGGCCCTCCTCGGCCAGGAAGCGGTGGAGGCCCCGGACGGCGGCGGTGGCCCGGGCCACGGAGGCCGGTGCCTGCCCGCCGGCGCGCAAGCGCCCGACGTACGCCGTGACGTCGGCCTCGATGACGTCGCTCAACGGCCGGCCCCGCTCGTCCAGCCACCGGCAGTAGGTGGTGAGATCCCGCCGGTACGCGCCGAGCGTGTTGCGGGACCGCCCGCGCTCGACCGCCAGCCAGGTCAGGAACTCCTCGACGTCGAGGGGCAGGTCGGGGGCGAGCGCGGCGGTCACCGCGGTCACCGGCCGGCCGGCCCGAGCTGCGCGTCGACCAGCAGCAGGCCGATCACCGCCGCCGCGTTGACGATCTCGCCCGTGCGCGCCCGGCGGATGGCCTCGTCCAGCGGGAGGTGGACGACGGTCATGTGGGCCTCCTCCGGCCCGTGGGCCTCACGGGCGACCCGACGGAGGTCGGAGGCGACGTAGATGGTCATGGTGGCGTCGGTCAGCCCTGGCGACGGCACGTACTCGGTCAGGTGCTCCATCCGCTCCGCGGTGTAGCCGGTCTCCTCCGCCAGCTCCCGCCGGGCGGTCTCCTCGGGCGGCTCGCCGTCCACGTCGCGCATGCCGGCGGGCAGCTCGAGCATCGTGGCGTCGAACGCGGCGCGGTACTGGTCCACCAGCACGACCGAGGCGCGGCCCTCGGCGTCGAACAGCAGCGGCACGACGGCGACCGCGCCCGGCGAGCGGACGATGTGCCGGTCGAACGCCTCTCCGTCCGGGCTCTCGAAGTCGGCGGCGACCAGCTTCCAGATGCCCCACTCGTGGACGACGCGCTCGTCGGTCTGGCGGAAGCCCGACGGGCCCGTCATGCGGCCGAGACGCCCTCGCCGTTGACCGGGATGAGATGGGGGTTGCGACCTTCGCGGCGGATCAGGGCCGCGGTGACGAGCTCCCGGAACAGCGGGTGCGGGCGGTCGGGCCGGCTCTTGAACTCCGGATGGGCCTGCGTGCCGACGTAGAAGGGGTGTCCTGCGAGCTCCACGAACTCCACCAGCCGCTTGTCCGGCGACGTCCCGCAGAGCACGAACCCACCCGCCTCGAAGCGGGCGCGGTAGGCGTTGTTGAACTCGTACCGGTGCCGGTGCCGCTCGCTGACGACCGGTTCGCCGTAGGCCTCGAAGACCTTCGTGCCCGGGGCCAGCACGGCGTAGTACGCGCCGAGGCGCATGGTGCCACCCATGTCCGAGACGTCCCGCTGGTCGTGCATGATGTCGATGACCGGGTGCGGGCTGCTGGCATCGAACTCACTGGAGTTGGCGCCCGTCAGACCGAGCACGTTGCGGGCGAACTCGATGGTCATGACCTGGAGCCCCAGGCACAGGCCGAGGCAGGGGATGTCGTTCTCGCGGGCGTAGGTGGCGGCGGCGATCTTCCCCTCGATGCCCCGCACCCCGAACCCGCCGGGGATCACCATCCCGTCGAGGTCCGACAGCCGCCCCGCCGCCAGCAGCCCCTCGACGTCCTCGGCCTGGATCCAGTCGATCTCGACCTTGGCCTCGTGGTGGAAGCCGGCGTGGCGCAGGCTCTCGGCCACCGAGAGGTAGGCGTCGGGCAGGGCGACGTACTTGCCGATCAGGCCGATGCGGACCGGCCGCTCGGCTTCCTCGGCCCGCTCCACCACGACCTCCCAGGGTGCGAGGTCGATGGCGGCATCGAGCCGGAGGACGTCGCACACCACGTCGTCGAGACCCTCATCGTGGAGGATGAGCGGCAGCTCGTAGATGTTCCGTGCGTCGGCCGCGTTGACCACGGCGCGCTCCTCGACGTCGCACAGGTTGGAGATCTTGCGCTTCAGCGCGTCGCTGATCGGTTCGGAGCTGCGGCACACGATGACGTCGGGCTGGATGCCCCGGCTGCGCAGCTCCGTCACGGAGTGCTGCGTGGGCTTGGTCTTCTGCTCCCCCGACGGTCCGATGAACGGCACCAGCGTGACGTGCACGTAGCAGACGTTGTCGCGCCCGGCCTCCTTGCGGTACTGCCGGATGGCCTCGAGGAAGGGCAGGATCTCGATGTCGCCGACGGTGCCGCCCACCTCCGTGATGACGACGTCGACCTCGTCGGTGGCCAGGCGGCGGATGCGGCGCTTGATCTCGTCCGTGATGTGGGGGATGACCTGGACGGTGCTGCCGAGGTAGTCGCCGTGGCGCTCCGCGGCCAGGACGGCCTGGTAGATCGATCCGGTCGTGGCGTTCGAGCTGCGGGAGAGGTTCTCGTCGATGAAGCGCTCGTAGTGACCGAGGTCGAGGTCGGTCTCGCCGCCGTCGTCGGTCACGAAGACCTCGCCGTGCTCGAACGGGTTCATCGTGCCGGGATCGACGTTGATGTACGGATCGAGCTTCTGGATCGTGACTCTCAGGCCCCGCAGCTTGAGCAGCCGACCGAGCGAGGAGGCGGTGATCCCCTTGCCGAGGGAGCTCACCACGCCGCCCGTCACGAAGATGTGCTTGGGCACGACCCCGGCCTCCCGTCACTCGATCGCATGACGGGAGCACAGCCTACCGCCGCCCTTCCCGGGGCTGGCGGATGGTGCCGTGAAGTTCAGCGGGGGCGGGCGCCGAGCCGGTCGAACCAGTGCAGGGGCGGGGTGCGGGCGATCACCTGGCTGAAGCTGACCCGCTCGCTGACGACGTTGAGCGCGGCCAGCACCACGACCCCGACCCACCACGCGCCCGGGCCGGTGACGGCGACGAAGCCGAGGCCGGCGCCCGCGCCGAGCACGTTGGCGCCGGTGTCGCCGAGCATGCAGCGCTCCCGGAGGTCGGGCGACAGCATGCCGGCGCCGGCACCGGCGATGAGCGCCGGCCCGACCAGGTCCACGTCCAGCCGCGACACCGCGGCCAGCACGACGAACACGATGAGGCTGACCTTGCCCACCCGGCCCGGCGCTCGGTCCAGCAGGTTCCCGAGGTTGGCGGCCAGGGCGATGACGAGGGCGGCGGCCACGAGGCGGGGCAGCGAGCCGCCGACCCACGGGAACGCGACGACCACCGCCACCAGCCCGCCCCCGACCAGCTTGAGCAGGCCCGTCGTCAGCTCGCCGTGGGCCAGCGCGCCGAGGTGTCCCCGGAACCCACGGCGGCCACCGGTGCCGACCAGGTCGTCGAGGAGCCCGAACAGCCCGAAGCCCACGGCCAGGATCACCGCGCCGGCGACCGAACGGCCGACGAGCGGACCGTCGTCGGACCACAGCACGACCGGGGTGAGCAGGAAGGCGGCGGCCAGGACGGCCAGCACCACGACCAGCCCGGCGGCGACGGGCAGCTGCGCGCCCGCGGAAGTTCTCCCGCTGGAAGGCGGGCTCGGCCAGCATGGGCCGCATCAGCCGCCAGCAGACGATGGCCAGGACCACCGCGACGGCGAAGCCGACGACGACCGTCACGGCGCCCGCTCCGTCTCCAGGAGCAGCCAGATCACCCAGGGCAGCACGATGCCGAACATCATCGCGGGCACGGCCACGCCGGAGTCGTTCAACGCGAACCCGAGGGTGCCGACGACGAGTGCGCCGAGCAGGCAGGCCCGCACCCCGGGCACCCGCCGCTGGAGCCGGTGCAGGTAGCCGGTCCGGCGCAGGGCCAGGAAGGCGACGAAGGCCAGGCAGACCGGGACCAGCCACGTCCACACGCTCGAGGTGAGGATCGAGAGGTTGGACTGCAGCTTGCGCTCGACCACGATGCCGGCGTCACCGTCGGCGATCCGTTGCGCGAACCGGCCGAGGTGGGTCCGGCTCGACTCCGGGCGGGACAGGTCGAGGGCGGCCAGCGCGGCCGAGCGCCCCCACGCGTCACCGCGCCGACGACGACCGCCTTCACGATGCTGACCCGCCACCCCGCGAGCAGGACGAGGACCAGCGCGAAGGCCGGCACCGTGGCCAGGACACCGCCGACGTCGGCGCCCATCGAGGGCAGACCGTCGACCAGGAAGGTGAGGGTCAGCACGCCGGCGGCCCACCAGAGGTTCGATCGCGGCGTCTCGTAGCCCACGGCGGCGTCGAGCGGCCACGCCGGCTGGCGCAGGCTCAACGCCCCGGTCGCCACCACGATGGCGCTGGCGGCGAGGATGGCGAAGGCCAGGTTGCCGAACCCCTGGAACCGGCCGGCGACGATGGGTGAGTACCCGAACGGGGTGTTGAGCTGCAGCCCGCTCCCGAGCGCGACGTCGACGAGCTGCAGCAGCCAGTTCACCGCCACCAGCGTGAGGGCGGGGAGGAAGTCGTGGTACCGCCGGGTCAGCCGGGCCAGCGCGGCGACCAGGGCGGCGACGACGAAGACGGCCACGACGTACGGGGCCAGCCCGAGGCGGTCGTACCGCCACAGCCCCGAGAGGAAGGCCACCGGAGGGATGGCGAGGATGACGAGCGCCGCCCATCCCACGACCGGCCTCAGGCGGCGGGAGCGCCGGGACAGGGCGAGGGCGGCCAGGCCGTAGGCGAGGACCTGGAGCACGATGTAGACGACGCTGACCGGCCCGACCGTGCGGTCGCGGAAGCGGGCGATCTCGTCGACGTCGGCCAGGCGGGCGGCGTCCTCGATGACGAACGGTGAACCGCCGGAAGAGGTGATGGCCGTCGAGTTCATGCTGCCGGGCAGGTCGAGGTCGAGCGAGTCGAGCACGGTCGCCCCGACGTCGGGGAGGGTGACGAAGCCGTCCCGGCGGGTGGTCGCGCTGCGGGCGCGGCCCGGCTCGATGCCGCGGCCGGCCATGGCGAACGTGGTGAGCCGCCCGAAGTTCCCCGGCGCGGCGGGGCTGACCACGAGCACCCGGTCGCGGCTGAGGTCCACCCGCTCGAGCAGCTCGCCGAGCAGCTCGTCGGCTTCGGCCAGGGGCGTCGCCAGCCCCGCGGCACGCTCGGGGCCGGTCGGCGGGAGGCCGTTGCGATCGGCCCGCTCCAGGTCCGACATCTCGACCAGCACGGCGCTGCTGCCGCCCTCCCAGGCCTCGTCGAAGGCGGCCAGCACGGCCTCGGGATCCATCCGCCGCCCGCCGGGGGCGGCGAGGTCGACCACGCCGAGCTGGCTGCCGACGGTGCCGCCGGCCACCCGCCCCGCCTCGTCCATCATGGCCAGCGCGGCCTCGCGGTGGCGCTCGTCGGCCCCGAGGGGCGGGCCGCCGTCGGCGTTGGCGATGACCGCCGCCGAGAGTCCGGCGTCGGCGATGGCCTGGCCCATCGCGCCCGGCGCCGAGCCGTACAGCAGCCGGTCGGCGTCGGCCACCGCGTCACCGATGGCCAGGGAGAGCACGGCGGCGTCACCAGGGTCCTCGCCGGTCACGGCCCGGTACAGCTCGGCGCCGGTGTTGGGTCCCGAGCGCCTCGTCGGCGTCGACGGCGTCACCGGCCCGGTCGCGCTGCACCCGCGCCCGGTTGCCGGCGCCGAGCGTGACGTAGCCCTCGCCGAGATCGGTGCGGGGACCGATGGCCCGCACCGACAGCGACGCCACCGCCGACTGCTCGAGGAGCGACACCAGGTTGGGCGGGGCCAGGTCGGCCACGTCCTGCCAGACGAGGCGCGGCATGGACACGACGAGCACCCGGCCGGGCGGCTCTGCATCCTCGCCACCGCCCTGCGCTGCGGCCGGGGCGGCTCCGCCCGACGACCAGCGCGGCGAAGGCTGCGCCGCGCGGCGGCGGCCCGGAGGGCCCGCTTCATCGGCCGGCCATGAGGTCGCGGTACAGCGCCTCGGTGGCCTCCACGAGCGCGTCGGCACCCCACACCTGTTCCACGGCCTGCGCGCCCGGCCTCCGCCATCGCCGCCGCGCCGGCGGGGTCGGCGAGCAGATCGGAGATGGCCGCGGCCAGCGCCCGGGCGTCGCCCACGGGCACGATGCGTCCGCTCTCGCCCTCCCGGACCACCTCCGGCACCAGCCCGACCGGCGTGGCCACCACGGGCCGGCCCAGCACCAGCGCCTCGGCCAGCACCAGCGGGCCCGACTCCCACACCGAGGGGATGGCCACCACGTCGGCGACCGCCAGCTCGTCGGGAGCGTTGTCGCTCGGGCCGACCAGGGCCACCGTGGCGTCGAGACCCTTGCGGTGGATCAGCGCCGTGAGCTCGCTGGCCAGCGGGCCCTCTCCCACGATGGCCACCCGCAGCCCGAGGCCCGTCCCCACGAGCAGCTCGGTCGGCCTCGACCAGCGTCGGCAGGCCCTTCTGCGGGTGGAGGCGGGCGACGCACACCACGAGGGGTTGACCGGGGCGGGCCCCGAGGCGCTCACGGACCTCGGCCGCGGGCCGGACGGCCACCGGCGCAGGGCCGACGGGGCGGATCACGCGGACCGGGCGGCTGGTGTGCTGCTGCACGTAGCCGCCGACCTCGGGCGAGACCGCGACCAGCGCGTCGGCCCGCCTGAACACGGCCCGCTCCAGCACCCGCATGATGCGGGCGGCCCGGCCGCTCGTCTCGTTGAGGATCAGGTTGTGGACGGTGACGACGACGGGCGGCCGTCGCCGGCGCCCCCGCCCGCTGACCACCGCCAGCCACCCCGCCTTGAGGCCGTGGGCGTGCACGATCCCGATCCCGCTGCCGCGGGCCTGCGCCTTCCGCAGCCGCCGCGCGGCGCGGAACAGCCCGCCCGGCTGGAGGCTGGAGGGGATCGGGACGACGACGTCGATCGGCCGGATGCCGTCGAGGACGCCCTCGGGCCCGGCCACGACGACCCGCCAGCCGTCGGCCTCGAGCGCGGCGGAGAGCGCGCCGACGTGGCGCCGGATCCCACCGGTGGACGGGCCGAGCACCTGCAGGACGGTGGCCGTCCGGTCGCTCGCCGGCTCAGGCACCGCGCGCCCCGAGCAGCACCCGCCACGACCGCCCCGCCGCCACCGGCAGGGTCAGCGCGAAGAGCCCGACACCCACGAGACCGGCGACGGCGAGCGTGAGCAGCGCACCGGCCCGGCTGCCGGCGTCGAGGACGTCGGCCACCGCCACCATGGCCAGCGCGGCCACGGCGGCGGCGCCGAGCGCCGCCACGATCCCCCGGAGCACCCCGAGCCCCTTCAGCTCGGGCAGCGAGCGTTCGGTGACGACGCCCAGGACCACCGCGCCGACGAGGTGGGCGGCGCCGTAGGCGGCCGCCAGCGCCGCGGCCCGCTCGTCATCGGCCACCGCGGCCGAGGCCACGACCATGCCTACGAGCCCGCTCGCCGCCACGAGCGCGTTGGCCAGGGTGGGGCTGCGAACGTCGCCCTGCGCGTACCGCACCCGGGTGAGCAGGAAGAACAGGCCGTACCCGACGAGGCCGGGCGCGAACGCGGCCACCGCGTGGGCCAGCGGTGCCAGCGCGGTGCCGGCCACCTCGCCGAAGGCCGTCAGCCTGACGAGCGGCCAGGCGAGGGCGACCAGGACCGCGGTGGCCAGCGCGCAGCCGGCCACGGTCGTCACCACGCCGTCGGCCACCAGCGCGGCCAGGCGGTCGCGCGCCCGAGCCAGCACCGCGCTCGACATGGCCGGGAAGCGGGCCGTGGCCACCGGCACGGCGATCAGCGCGTACGGCAGTTGGAAGAACGCGAACGCGAACGCGAAGCGGGCCACCGTCCCGTCGGCGCCGTTGCCGAGCACCAGGACGCCCAGGGTCAGGAGCTGGGTGAGCCCCAGGTAGACGCCGGCCCACGCACCGTCCCGGGCCAGACTGGCGACGGCGGGGTCGCGCCGCACGCTCGGTCGCCAGCGCACGCCGGTCCGGGAGGCGGCCACCACCGGTACGGCGGTGAAGGCGACCACGCCCAGCGTCGTGCCCCCGGCCAGGACGGCGAGCTCCAGGGCCGACAGCGAGAGCGACGGCGGCTCGCCACGCCGCAGCGCCGCGAACAGCAGGTAGGCGCCGATCACCACCAGGTTGTTGACGAGGGGCGCGACGGCGGGCGCGGCGAAGTGGCGACGCGCCTGGAGGAGCGCGGTGGCGACCAGGCCCACGGCGTAGAAGAGGAGCTGCACGAGGAAGATGGCCAGGAAGCGGCTGCCGAGCGCCGCCTTGTCGGCGCGCAGCTCGGCGTCCGGTTCGGCCGCGGTGAGCAGGGCCATCAGCGCGGGCGTGGCGACGAGGGCGACAGCGGTGAGCGCTCCGAGCGTGGCCAGCAGCCAGCCGAGCACGGCGTTGGCGAGTGCCGGCGCGCCGTGCCCCCGCTCGTCCGCGGCCACGAGGGCCGGCACCATCACCGCCTGGACGCTGCCCGCCGCGAACAGCTCGAACAGGATGTTCGGGACGAGGTTGGCGGTCTGGTAGAGGTCGCCCAGCGCCGTGGTACCGAGCACCGCGGTGACGACGACGATGCGGGCGAAGCCGCTGATCCTCGAGACGAGGGTCAGCGAGGCGATGGTCGCCGTGTACCGCCCGAGTGCCTCGTCGCGCTCGGGACAGGCTCGTCACCCCTGCCGCGCTCCCGGCTGTGTCCTCGGTAGGCCCTCCCAGCTCGGGCACTTCGCCGGACCCTGTCACTCGACGATCTGTCACGAGCGCCGGGGCGGCAGGACGCTGTCCGCGCCGTCGTCCACGCCGAAGTGTCCCACCTGGTCCAGGTCCAGGTCGGCGAGCCCGAGGACGAGCGCGCTCAGCCCGGCGAAGTCGGCCACGTGGTCGACGGTCGTCACCTGGTCCCGCATCCGGCCGTCTCCTCGGACCGTCGGCACGATGCCGCGCGCCTCCTCACCCTCCTGCAGCGGTTCGTCGAGAGCGGCATCGGCCGCCAGCGCCATCGGCGTGGCTTCGGCGGCGACCAGACTCAGCAGACCGTCCAGGAACGGGACGGGATCCATGTCCGTCGTCAGGCCGCCGAGGACGACGAGGTCGGCGCCCGCCGTCGTCACGCCCTCGTCCCCCAGCGGCCCTCGGAAGGACAGCACACCCAGGTCGTCGAGTTGCCGGAGCAGCTCCTCGAGGGCGACCGCGCTCTCGGCGGCGGGAGCCTCCGTCGTCGGAGAGGAGTCGGGGAGCAGCTCACCGGACGGCCGTTCTGAAGCCTCCTCGTCGTGGACGGCCACCATCGCCCCACCGAGCTGCTGGCCGATGGCCGCCTGCACCTGGTCGGGATCTCCGTCCTCCACCTCGATCCCGAGCTCGGAGCTGGCGGTGGCCAGCACCTCGGGATCGTTCACCGCCGCCCGCAGCTCGACGTCGGCCACGATCTCCGCGCCGGCCACCTCGAGCACGCCGCGCACGCGGTCCACCGCTCCCCCGGGCGTGCCCTCAGTCCGGACGAGCATGAGCGGTTGCCCGGTGAGCTTGCCCTCCAACAGCGCCGCCGGCCCCTCGTCGATGAGCGACCCCTCCCTGCCCTCGAGGGCGTCGGTGCGCTCCTGGAGCTCCGCGTTCTGCGCCTCCAGCTCGTCCAGGTTCTGTTCGATGCGCCCCTGCGTGCTGCGGAGGTTGTCGACGACCGAACGCTGCACCACCGTGGAGCCGGCGGCGACCCCGATGGCGAGCGCGAGGAACACGGCCACCAGGCTGTAGACGTGGTAGCGAATGTTGATCATCAGCCGAGCCCGGAGCGGAGGTAGGTCCACAGGCTGCGCAGCCAGAGGCGCAGCGGCTCGTTGACGAGCGTGACGGCGAGCAGCGCGGCGAGCGCCCCGACGACGAGTACCGAGATGTCGCGGGTCTTGACCACCGGCCGGTACAGCCGGTTCACGCCCTTGGCGTCCACCAGCGAGGCACCGACGCGCAGACGGACGAGGAAGGTCGAGGCCATCCCCGCCCGCCCCTTGTCGAGGAACTCCTCCATCGAGTTGTGGGTGCCGACGGCCACGATCAGCTGCGCGCCGAGCTCGTGCGCGAGCAGCATGGCGATGTCCTCGCTCGTTCCCGCCGTCTCGAACTGCTCGTAGGGCAGGCCGGCGGCCTGCAGGCGATCGGCACCCGGGGCCTTGCCGTCCAGGTAGGCGTGGACGATGAGCTCCGCGCCGCAGCGGATGGCGGCATCGGAGACCGAGTCGAAATCACCGATGATGATGTGCGGCTTGAGCCCCTGCTCGAGGAGGGCGTCCGCACCGCCGTCGACGCCGATCATCACCGGCTTCACCTCGCGGAGGTAGCCCGACCGCTTCAGCGCGGCCAGGTCCTCGCGATAGTCCACGCCCCTGACCACGACGAGCGCGTGGCGGTCGTGGAACGAGACCTTGACCGGGGGGAGATCGGGGTCGTCCGTGGCCAGGTGGTGCTCACCCCGCAGGTACTGCAAGGTGTTGGTGGCGAAGCGCTCCAGCTCGGCGCCCATGGTGTGACGGGCCTGTTCGACGCGCGCCTCCAGCTCGTTCAGCTCGCGCAGCGCGCCCGTGGCCAGGAGCTCGCCACCGCGCCAGACCTCGTTGTCGACCACGGTGACGACGTCGCCGTCCTTGAGGATGTCGAGGAGTCCGGCGCCCAGGTCATCGACCAGCACCGTTCCGGATGCAACCACCAGTAGCGGCCCGTAGTTCGGGTAGCGGCCGGTCATCGACGGCGCGGCGTCGAGCACGGCGACGGCCGCGGCCTCCACCAGCCCCTCGGCGGCCACCCGGTCCAGATCGGCGTGGTCGATCACCGCGATCTCACCGGGCAGCAGCTGCTTGACCAGGTCCTTGGTGCGGCGCCCGATGCGGACAGGAGCCTGGACGACCAGCCGGTCGCCCGGACCCACCGGCTGCGCGCCGGCCGGCTCCGTGCTCATCGGACCGACCCGTTCATGACCCGGCCACCGCACGCGCGCCGTCGAGCAGCTCGAGCGCGTGGAGCCGGGCCGACCCGCTCTCGCTCATCCCGGACAGCATCCGGGCCAGCTCCACGACGCGGTCGTCGCCCTCGACCGCACGGGCGACGGCGCGCGTGCGGTCGGCGGTGACGTGCTTGTCCACGACGATCTGTCGTTCCGCGAAGGCCGCCACCTGGGCCAGGTGGGTGACGACGAGGACCTGGTGCCGCTGTCCCAGGCCGGCCAGCGCCCGGCCGACGGCCAGCGCGGCCTCCCCGCCGATCCCGGCATCCACCTCGTCGAAGAGGAGGGTCTCCGGCGCCTCCGTCAGCACCAGGCGCAAGGCCAGCATGGCGCGCGCCAGCTCGCCGCCGGAGGCCACCTTGGCCATGGGCAACGGAGGTTCACCGAGGTTGGCGGCGAGCAGGAACGCCACCTCGCGGCCCTCGGGGTCCTCCGACACCGTGACCTCGACCTGTGCCTTCCCCATGGCGAGCTCGCCGAGGTGCGACTGCACGGCCCGGCCGAGCTCCGGCGCCGCGGCGCGGCGCACCGTGCCCACGGCGCTTGCTGCGGCCGCCTCGGCGGCGAGGGCCTCGGCCCGCTCGGACTCGAGCCGCGCCCGGCGCTCGTCGTGGGAGGCCAGATCGGCCAGCCGTGCGTCGGCCTCTGCGTGGTACGCCATGACATCGGCCAGCGTGTCGCCGTACTTCCGGCGCAGCTCGTGCAGGAGCTGGCGGCGGGCGCGGACCTCCTCGAGGCGGGCGGGGTCCTCCTCCAGAGCCTCCAGCCCGGTCCGCAGCTCGCCGACCACGTCGTCCAGCTCGACGCCGAGGGCCACGAGCCGGTCGTGCGCGACGCGGAACGGGCCTCGTCCGGCCAGCGCACCGTCGGCGACGGACAGCGCGTCGCGGGCGCCGTCGTCGCCGAGGGCATCGAGGGCCTGCATCGCCGCCTCGTCGGTGAGCCACCACCCCGGCCAGCGCGTCCTCCTCGGCCTCCAAGCGCTCGTCCTCGTCCGGATCCTGCAGGTCGGCGGCCGCCAGCTCGTCGACCTGGAAGCGGAGCAGGTCGAGCTCGCGGGCGCGACTGCGGCTGTCGCCGCCCAGCGCGGCGAGGGCCGAGTCCACGTCTCGCAGGTGCTGGCGCGCCGCAGCGAGCGCACCGAGATCAGACCCGGCGAAGTGGTCGAGGGCGGCCCGCTGGGTGACCGCGGACAGCAGGCTCTGATGGCTGTGCTGGCCGTGGAGGTCGACCAGGGTCCGGCCCTGCTCGGCCAGCTCCGTCACCGTGGCCAGGCGGCCGTCGACGTACGCACGCGAGCGGCCATCCGCCGGCACGACCCGCCGGAGCACGACCTCCTCGCCGGCGAGCACGAACCGGCCTTCGACCACGCCTTCCGGGGCGCCGGACCGCACGAGCGCGGCGTCGGCCCGACCGCCGACCAGCAGGTCGATGGCCTCCACGAGCAGGGTCTTGCCGGCGCCCGTCTCGCCGGTGACGGCCGTGAGCCCGGGCCCCAGCAGGAGGTGGGCCTCCTCGATCACCCCGAGGTCGCGGACGACCAGCTCGGTGAGCATCAGCGGTCGGCCAGGCCGAACTTGGCCTTGAGGATCTGGTGGAAGCGGCGGGGTCCGAAGCGCACGAAGCGCGCCGGCTCGGCTGCGGCACCGACGCGGATGGTGCTGCCCTGCTCGAGCGTGAGCGCCCGCTGTCCGTCGACGTTGAGGTCGGCGCTGCGGTGTCCGGCAACCTCGATCTCGATGGACTCGTCGGGGTCGAGCACGAGCGCGCGGTCGAACAGCATGTGAGGCGAGACCGGCGTGAGCAGGAGGGCACGGTGCCGGGGGGAGATCACCGGGCCCCGCGCCGAGAGCGAGTAGGCCGTCGAGCCCGTGGGGGTGGCCACGATCAGCCCGTCGGCGGCGTAGCTCGTGAAGGGGGCGCCGTCGATGCGCACGAGGAGGCGGACGGTGTGGCCGGATTCCCGCCGCTCGATGACGGCCTCGTTCAGCGCGCGCCACGACTGAGGGGGCGCTTCACCGACGGGGTCGGCGTCCACCGCGAGCATCATGCGCTCCTCGACCTCGTAGGCGCCGGTGACGTAGCGCTCGAGCGCGCTCGTCAGGGCGGCTGGCTCCACCTCGGTCAGGTAGCCCAGCTGCCCCACGTTGACGCCGAGGATGGTGGTGCGCGCACCGCCCACGAGCTCGACGGTGCGCAGCATGGTCCCGTCCCCACCGAGGCTGAGGGCCAGATCGGCCTGACCCGCGGGCCGGTCATCGCCCAGCTCGTCGAGATCGATCGCGGCGGCGTCGCCTCGCGGCATCCAGACATCGATGTCCCGCTCGCGCAGCCAGCGGGCGGCGCTGGCCGCGAGCGCCGCCGCCTCGCCGCGTTCGTGGTGGGCGACGATCACCGCCGCGGTCATCGGTCCGCCGCCGTCATCCGCGCCCGCGCATGGACGAACAGCTCGACGTTGCCGTCAGCGCCGCGCAGGGGCGATTCCATCCAACCCATGATGGTCGCGCCTGCGGCACGCAGGGCGTCATCGATCCGGGCCTGCACCTCGGTGCGCACGGCGGGGTCGCGCACCACGCCCCGGCCGCGCGAGACCTCGGCGCGACCGGCCTCGAACTGGGGCTTCACCAGCAGCACGAGCGGTGCGCCGGGCCGGCACACGCCGAGGAGCGCGGGCAAGACCGGGACCAACGAGATGAAGGACAGGTCGGCGACGACGAGGTCCACGACACCGCCCACGTCCCCGGGACCGAGGTGGCGGACGTTGCAGCGCTCCCGGACCACCACCCTCGGGTCGTCCCGTATCGCCGGGTGCAGCTGACCGTGCCCGACGTCGACGGCCACGACCTGCGCGGCACCTCGTTGGAGCAGGCAGTCGGTGAAGCCTCCGGTGGACGCGCCGGCGTCGAGCGCCCGGCAGCCGGAGACGTCGACGGCGAAGTCGGTCAGTGCGGCGTCGAGCTTGTCGCCACCGCGCCCGACGAAACGGGCCGGCGGCCCCATCACCTCGACCGGATCCGACGGCGCGACGAGCCGGGAGGGCTTGGCCGCCAGCGCGCCCCCGACGGTGACTCGGTGCTCAGCGATCGCCGCGTGCGCGACCGCCCGGCTCGGCGCCAGTCCCCGCCGGACCAGCTCCACGTCGAGGCGGCGGCGGACGGTCACTGGGCCGCGACGCGGCCGCTCAGCTGCTGGCCGTCTTCTTCGCTGCGGTCTTCCTGGCCGGCGTCCGCTTGGCCGTCGACTTCCGCGCCGAGCTCTTCTTCGCCGCGGTCTTCTTGGCCGTCGACTTCTTCGCGGTGGACTTCTTGGCCGTCGTCTTCTTGGCCGCGGTCTTCTTGGCCGCCGTCCTCTTCGTCGCGGCCTTCTTCGTCGACCTCTTGGCGGTGGACTTCTTGGCCGGACTGGCCGCCGCGGCGGTCGCCGACGCCGTGGTCGCTCCGGAGGACGGACGCAGGCCCACCCGGCGGGCGAGGTCGTCGATCCGGGCCTCGAGATCGCCGAGATCGATGCCGAAGCTCTGGAGCTGCTTGGACACCTCGCGCTGGACGGTGCGCGCCAGTTCCTCGGTGTTCTTGCGTCCGGCCTCGATCAGCTCCTGGATGGTGGTCTGGGCCTCCTCCATGCGGAGCTGACCCGCTTCCTGCATCTCCTTCACGATGTCCTCGGCCTTGGCCTGGGTCATCTGGGTGAAGGACAACCCGGCATCGATGAGACGCTTGACGAGATCATTGGTGGCAGCCATCCGGAGAAGCCTACGGCGTGATCACGACAAGCCACGCCGGGCGCCGCGCGTCAGCCGGCGAGGAGGAGGTCGACCAGCGCCGCGAGATCGGGCGCGTCGAACGCGGGCGGCGGATCGACGACGGCTCCGGACGGCGTGACGCCGGAGCGCACCAAGCCGAACCTGACACCGAGGCGGCCGGCGAAGTCCCCGTCGGTCTCCTGCCGATCGCCGATCATCACCCCGCCCTCCAGCCCTCCGCCGGGCCCTCCCTCGAGATGGGCCCGCACGAGATCGGCCATGGGTTGGTACGGCTTGCCCGCCACCACCGGCCGCTGGCCGCTGGCGGTGACGACGGCGGCGAGCAGCGCGCCGCCGCCGGGGATGGGTCCGTCGGGCGTGGGATAGGTGGCGTCGTCATTGGTGCCGATGAGCCGGGCCCCGCCCCGGACCGCGGCGTTGGCGCGGCGTAGGGCGTCGTAGTCGAAGTCGCGGGTGAAGCCGACGAGCACCGCATCCGCGGGACCGTCCGCCACGATCTCCACACCCCTGCCTCCCAGGGCCTGCAGGATGCCGGGGCCCCCGACCACGACCGCCCGCTCCCCTGCCTCGACCAGCCGTGCCGCCGCCATCGCCGACGTGAGGACGTCGCCCACCGCCGGCACACCGACCTTCTGGAGCGCCGCCTCGACGTCCTCGCGCATGAGCGACGAGTTGTTGGTCACGAACAGCACGCGGTGCCCGCTCGCTCGCAGGCGGGCGATGGCATCGGCCGATCCGGCGATGGCGTGCAGGGACAGCCAGATCACGCCGTCGAGATCGCAGATGACCGGCGCGCCGGCCGCGAGGGGTGAGGTCACGGGCTGGATGCTGCCATGACGGCATGCCAGCCTTGACGTCCGTGCCCCGCTTCGAGCCTTTCGTCGGTCTGCGCTACGACACCTCGCAGGTGGACCTCGACGACGTCGTGGCGCCGCCCTACGACGTCCTCCGCAGCAGCGAGCGCGAGGAGCTGGCCAGCCGCCATGCCGCCAACATCGTGCGGGTCGACGTGCCGCCGGAGTCCGAGGGGCCGGGGCGCTACGAGCGCGCGGCGCTCACCTTCCAGCAGTGGCAGGACGACGGCATCCTGCAGGCCGACGAGCGGCCGGCCTTCACGCTGTACCGCATGTCCTTCACCGATGAGGCCGGACGGCCCCGGACCACCGTCGGGGTCATCGGCGCGCTGGAGGTCACACCGGAGAACGCGGAGCCGGCGGAGGGGCAGGGCGTGCTCCCTCACGAACGGACGACACCCAAGGACTCGACCGACCGGCTCGAGCTCACCCGCGCCACCGGCGCCAACCTCTCGCCGATCTGGGGGCTGTCGCTGGCGCCCGGGCTCACCGAGCTGCTCACGGAGCCCGGCGCGCCGCTGGGATCGACCGTCGACGACGATGGCGTGACCCACACCGTCGAGCTCGTCGACGATCCCGAGCGGTGCGCGGCCATCGGCGACGCGGTCGCCGGTCATGCGGTGCTCATCGCTGACGGCCACCACCGTTACGGCGTCAGCCGGCAGTACCGCGAGGAGCGCCGGGCGGCCAGCGGTGGACGCCCCGGGCCCTACGACCTCACGATGACCTACCTGGGCGAGCTGGTCGAGGAGCAGCTCAGCGTGGCGGCCATCCACCGGCTGCTCGACGGACTGCCCGCCGGCCGGGACTGGCTCGAGATCCTCACGCCGTGGTTCGACACCGAGCCGGCCGGGCCGGCAACCCCGGAGCTGGCGGCGTCCCTGGTGGAGCTCGATGCGATGGCGTTCGTCGAGGACGACGGCACCGCCACCCTGCTACGGCCACGGGCCGACCGGTTCGAGGGCGTGCGGAATCTCGACTCCGTCCGCCTGGAGCACGCGTTGACCGGCGTGCCCCACGTCCTGCGCTACGAACCCCGGGTGGCGTCCGTGCTGGCCGTCCTGGCCGGCGGTGGCGCGCAGGCGGCGGTCCTCGTGCGGCCGGTGAGCGTGGCCGAGATCGAGCGCACCGCCCACGAGGGCGCGCTCATGCCGCCGAAGTCGACGTTCTTCACACCCAAGCTGCGGACGGGCCTCGTCGTCCGCCCGTTCGTCAGCTGACGGACCAGGTGCCGTTGGAGCGCAGCAGCGCCGCCAAGGTCGCCCGGGCCGCGGTGCTCGGCCGCGGTGATGAGCTGCTGGCTGATGCTGGTGCCGTAGTCCGGGCGGTCGACGGCACGGAAGATGCCGATCGGCGTCGGCGAGTGGTCGTCGGTCGACAGACGGGCCAGGGCAGTCGCCAGGCTCGGGTCGTCCCGTTTGGCGTCGTGGACGAGGATGGCGTCCTCCCCGACGTCGGCCACCTGCACGATGCGGAGCTGGCCGTCGCTGCCCATCATCACGCCGCGGTGCCCGTCGGCGCCGAAGCGGATGGGCTGCCCGTCGTGCAGCGGGATGAGCATCTCCTCCCGGCGCTCCCGACCGGTCATGTCCTCGAACGCGGCGTCGTTGAAGACGTTGCAGTTCTGGAAGATCTCCACCATCGCCGCGCCCCGGTGGGCGTGGGCGGCGCGGAACACCTCGAGCATGTGCTTGCGGTCGAGGTCGTGGGTGCGGGCGACGAAGGTCGCTTCGGCGCCGAGCGCCACGGCCAGCGGGTTGAACGGCGGGTCCACGCTGCCGTAGGGGGTCGACTTCGTGATCTTGCCGAGCTCGGAGGTCGGCGAGTACTGGCCCTTGGTCAGACCGTAGATCCTGTTGTTGAACAGCAGGATCGTGAGGTTCACGTTCCGGCGCAGCGCGTGGATGAAGTGGTTGCCGCCGATGGACAGCGCATCACCGTCGCCGGTGATCACCCACACGTCGAGGTCGGGCCGCGCCACGGCGATCCCGGTGGCGATGGCCGGCGCCCGCCCGTGGATGCTGTGGATGCCGTAGGTGTTCATGTAGTACGGGAAGCGGCTCGAGCAGCCGATCCCGGACACGAACACGACCTGCTCGGGCCTGACGCCGAGCTCGGGCATCAGCATCTGGACCGCGGTGAGGATGCCGTAGTCGCCGCAGCCCGGGCACCAGCGCACCTCCTGGTCGCTGGACCAGTCCTTCTTGCTGGTCAGGGGGACGATCGTGTCGCTCACGCGGGCCTCCCAACGGTCAGGCCCAGCACGTCGGCGTAGGCCTGTTCGAGCTCCAAGGCCGTGAACGGCGCGCCCTGCACCTTGGTGATGGACTTGGCGTCGACCAGGTACTCGGACCGGATCAGCCGGCAGAGCTGGCCGAGGTTCATCTCCGGCACGACGACGTGGCGGTAGCGGCGCACGATGTCGCCCAGGTTGGGCGGGAGCGGGTTGAGGTGCACGAGGTGGACCCAAGCCACCTTCGTGCCCCGCCGCGCCAGGCGCTCCACAGAGGCATCGATGGCCGCCCACGTGGAACCCCACCCGACGACGAGCAGATCGGCGTCCTCGGCTCCTCGCACCACGGCGGGCGGGATGTCGTTGGCGATGCCGGCGACCTTGTCGGCCCGCAGGTGGACCATGCGCTCGTGGTTCTCCGGCTCGTAGGAGATGTTGCCGGAACCGTCCTCCTTCTCGATGCCCCCGACCCGGTGCATGAGCCCGGGGGTGCCCGGGATGGCCCACGGCCGGGCCAGCGTCTCGGGATCGCGTAGGTAGGGCCAGAACTCCATGGTCCCGTCGTCCCGCGCGTGGTTGAGCTCAGTGGCGAAGGGGACGGAGATGTCGGGCAGTGCGTCGACGTCGGGCAGCCGCCACGGTTCCGCGCCGTTGGCGATGTACCCGTCCGACAGGAAGATGACGGGCGTCCGGTACTTGAGCGCGATTCGAGCCGCCTCGATGATGGCCTCGAAGCAGTGCGAGGGCCGGTAGGCCGCCACCACCGGCAGCGGCGCCTCGGCGTGGCGACCGTACAGCGCCATGTTGAGGTCCGCCGCCTCGGTCTTGGTCGGGAGCCCCGTCGACGGGCCGCCCCGCTGGATGTCGATGACGAGGAGCGGCAGCTCGAGGCTGATGGCCAGGCTGATTGTCTCGCTCTTGAGAGCCAAACCGGGCCCGCTGGTCGTGGTCACGCCGAGGTGACCGGCGAAGGCGGCGCCCAGCGCGGTGCCGATGGCCGCGATCTCGTCCTCGGCCTGCAGCGTGCGCACGCCGAAGTTCTTGTGCTTCGACAGCTCGTGCAGGATGTCCGAGGCCGGGGTGATCGGGTAACTGCCGAGGAAGACCGGCAGGTTGGCCTGCTGGCCGGCGGCCACCAGCCCCCAGGCCAGGGCTGTGTTGCCGGTGATCTGGGTGTACTCGCCCTCGGGGAGGTCGGCCTTCTTGATCTCGTACTGGTGGTCGAAGACCTCGGTGGTCTCGCCGAAGTTCCAGCCGGCCTGGAAGGCGGCGCGGTTGGCCGCGCGGACCAGCTCGTTCCCGGCGAAGCGCTTGTCGATCCAGCTCAGCACCTCGTCGATCGGGCGCGAGTACACCCAGCAGATCAGTCCGAGGGCGAAGAAGTTCTTGGAGCGATCGGCGTCGCGGGGCTTGACGCCCAGCGGCGCCGTGGCCTCCTTGGTCAGCGAGGTCATGGGGACCTCGACCACCCGGTACCCGCGGAGGGAGTCGTCGGTGAGGGGGTTGCCGGAGTAGCCGGCCTTCTCGAGGTTGCGCTCGTCGAAGGTGTCGGTGTTGATGATGAGCGTCCCGCCCTGCTCCACCCGGTGCATCTCGTTGCGCAGGGCCGCGGGGTTCATGGCGATCAGCACGTTGGGGGCGTCGCCCGGCGTGGTGATGTCGTGGTCCGAGATGTGCACCTGGAAGGCCGAGACGCCGGCCAGGGTCCCCGCCGGGGCCCGGATCTCGGCCGGGAACTCGGGAAGGGTGGCCAGGTCGTTGCCCATCCAGGCGCTGACGCTGGTGAAGCGGTCTCCTGTGAGCTGCATCCCGTCGCCGGAGTCCCCGGCGAAGCGGATGACCACTGCGCCAAGGGGTTCTGGCGCGTGTGGCCGCTCGGCGATGTCCGTCATGTACTCCCCCACCTCTGGGTTGTCATCGGCTGGGTTGTCATCGGCTGGGTCAGTGCCGGCGTCGTGCTCATGCGGGTGCCGTACCCGCTCACGGCGATTTGTGAACGGCGGTCGTACCCCGAAGGTCCGATCTGTGAACGGAACGTACACCCGGGGCATGCCGCAAAGCAGGACACCCGGACGGCGCTGAGACGCCCGTCACAGCCCAGGCCCTCCCAGGTGCGTTCCGTGGCCGTGAGGCCACCGTCGGCAGGAGCCGGTCTGCGAGGTCGCGGCTCGGGTCTGCCGTCAGGCGATGGTGACGCCGGCGTCCAGGTAGACGTCCTGGATGGCCTGCAGGAGCTCGATCCCCTCACCCATCGGGCGCTGGAAGGCCTTGCGGCCCGAGATCAGCCCCTGCCCGCCGGCCCGCTTGTTGATCACGGCCGTCCGCACCGCGGCCGCCAGGTCGCCGGCGCCCTTCGACTCCCCACCCGAGTTGATGAGCCCGATGCGGCCCATGTAGCAGTTGGCCACCTGCCAACGGCACAGGTCGATGGGATGGTCGGTCGTGAGCTCGTCGTAGACCAGCTTGGACGTCTTGCCGTAGCCGGAGAAGGCGTTGTAGCCGCCGTTGTTCTCCGGCAGCTTCTGCTTGATGATGTCGGCCTCGATCGTCACTCCCAGGTGGTTGGCCTGGCCGGTGAGGTCCGCCGACGCGTGGTAGTCGGCCTGCTCGGTCTTGAATGCGCTGTTGCGCAGGTAGCACCACAGCACCGTGAACATCCCGAGGTCGTGCGCCTCCTTGAAGGCCCGCGACACCTCCTGGATCTGGCGGGTCGACTCCTCCGAGCCGAAGTAGATGGTCGCCCCCACGCCGGCCGCGCCGAGGTCGAACGCCTCCCTCGCGGAGCCGAACATGATCTGGTCGAACCGGTTCGGGTACGTGAGCAGCTCGTTGTGGTTGAGCTTCACGATGAAGGGGATCTTGTGGGCGTACTGACGGCTGACGGCGGCCAGCACCCCGAACGTCGACGCGACCGCGTTGCAGCCGCCCTCGACCGCGAGCCGGCAGATGTTGGCCGGGTCGAAGTACGCAGGGTTGGGTGCGAACGACGCCGCGGCCGAGTGCTCGATCCCCTGGTCGACCGGGAGGATCGAGACGTAGCCGGTGCCGGCCAGCCGGCCGTGGTTGTAGAGGGTGGAGATGCTGCGGAGCACCGCGGGGCTGCGGTCCGTCGGCGCCAGGCAGCGGTCGAGGAAGTCCGGCCCGGGGAGGTGCAGGTCCTCCTTGGCGATGCCCTTCGACGTGTGGTTCAGCAGGCCATCGGCATCGTCACCGAGCAGGGCGTGGAGATCCACGGGGACTCCTTCACGGGGTCGGGGGTCACGGGCTCGGGGCCGAACCGTGTACGCCGGCCCGAGGTCCCGCCATCGTAGCCGCGGCCAATGGCGCGGGTTCGGGCCGCCGGGCCGGGGATGGGCCTCGCCGTCACGAGTCGTCGCCCCAGGCGCCGGCCAGCGCCTCGTCCACCGCCCGGCGGGCGCGTGAGCGGCTCCGCACGGGGACAACCGCGTCCGCCACCACCTCCGTCCGGCTCTGCGTGGCTCCTCCGGCCCGGAAGAACCGACGGCGGACCTGGCCCGTGACCACCACCTCGATCCCGTCCTTCGGCAGCGCCCGGTCGGGCGCCGGCCACGCCACCGGGACGACGAGCCGGCCATTGGCCGTCTCCGTAGCCACGTCCAGCAGGGCCAGCGTGGTCCCGTCGGCCAGCTCCCGCACCTCCGCCGGGCGGGTCACCACGCCCTGCAACACGACGATGTTCATCGCACTTCCTCGCTCTGTCACCTGCGCCGCGACGGCGCAATCCGGGTGCTCGGGGGAAGCAGGGGGCACGGTAGCCGAGGGGTGTGACATCGAAGTCGGGCGACGCTCGCCCGGGGTCAACCTCCGAGGTCGGCCAACCGCTCGGGCACGTCAGCGAAGCGCGGGTCCCGCCGCAGGATGCGGCGGAAGTACGTGGCCGCGGACGTGGGGTCACCGGCGCGGTCGTACAGATCGCCCAGCACGTACCACGCCCGCAGGTGGTGATCCTGCACCCGCCGCGGCTCGTTGGCGGCGGGCTGCATGACGGCCAGCGCTTCCTGGAGACGGCCGCGGTCGGCGAGGGAGCCGGCCATCACGATCCGGCCCTCCATCACCAGCTCGGCCGACGGGGACGCCTCGCGGAGCTCGTCCCAGAGCTCCGCGACCGCCCGCCACCGCCGGAGGGCCCGGTAGCAGTCGGCCAGGACCGGGTGCTCGTCCACCGCTCCCGTCAGGTGGCGGTAGGCCTCCAGCTCCACCGTGGCCCGCTTCCACTGCCCGAGGCGATAGGCGGTCAGGCCGGCGAGCTCCCGCACCGCGGGCACGTCCGGGACCTCCGTGGACAGTGGCTTCAGGATGTGCGCCGCGTCGCGGTACCGCTCACCTTCGAAGGCGGCGCGGGCGTCACGCAGCCGCGATTCCAGCCGCGGCGCGCGACGGGCGCCGCCGGCCCGCTGGAGGTCTTCCACGATGTCCTCGGGCAGCCGGCGACGACGGCGCGGCGCGGCGCCGGTCGCCGCCCTGGTCGTCGCCCGCACCGCCTCGTCGCGGACCGATCCCTCGTCGATCCACACGGGTATCTCGCGGCGGTCGGGCGCCTCGAGAGGAGGAGGCGTGCGCGGTGATGCCCCCCGTGGCCGGGGTGGCACCCGAGCCGGCTGCCGTCGGCCGCCAGCGCTCGAACGCCCCGCGGCCGAACGCCCCGAACCCGAGCCTGCGGACCCCCGCCGGTCCGTCCCCGGACGGTCATCCGCCGAACGCCGGTCAGTCCCTCCGGGCGCTCCGGATCGCGAGCGGCTCCGAGCCCCTGGTCCGGTGGCCGGTGAGCCTGACCTGCGGTTGCCCGATGCCGGTCGGCGGTCGCCGTCGGCCCTCGCTGCTCGTGCGTCGTCTCCACCTCGGGACCGGTTCGCACGTCCGGGGCGGTCGGACCCCCGATCGGTGCTCGTAGAAGGCGCACCCGCTGTCCGGCGGCGGGTCGGCCCCGCCCCTCGCGCCCCCGGACCGCCACCGCTTGCACCGCTCCGACGGCGATCCCCCGGCTTGGGGCCTCCGGCCCACGAGGTACCCCCGCTCCTCTGGCCTGTGCCCGCAGTCCTGCCGTTGGAGCGGCCCGAGGTGCGGGACGGGCCCGAACGGCCCGGCGGCCGGCCGCTCGAGCGGTCCTGAGGCTCCCCGCCGGGGCGCGGCGAGCGGGATCGCGGCCGGTCGGGCATCCCGGCACGCTACCGGCGCATCGGAGCCGGCCTGCGTCCCCGATCCGGGCCGGAACGCGAAGAAGCGCCCCCGGAGTCCAGGGGCGCTTCTTCGAAAGAAAATCCGGCGGCGTCCTACTCTCCCAGGGGGTCTACCCCCAAGTACCATCGGCGCTGGCGGGCTTAACGGCCGTGTTCGGGATGGGAACGGGTGTGACTCCGCCGCCATGGCCACCGGAAACCTGTTGTCAACTGGGCGCCACCAGATGGCGGCGGCCCCACGAGGACTCCAGAGCGAGCACGAGCATGTACATCCAAGCCCTCGGCCGATTAGTACCGGTCGGCTGAGCACATTGCTGTGCGTACACCTCCGGCCTATCAACGTGGTGGTCTGGCCACGGGCCTTACCAGGTTAACCCTGTGGGAGTGCTCATCTTGGAAAAGGCTTCCCGCTTAGATGCTTTCAGCGGTTATCCCGTCCGCAGGTAGCCAACCAGCCATGCCTCTGGCGAGACAACTGGCACACTAGAGCTGCGTCCATCCCGGTCCTCTCGTACTAGGGACAGCATTCCTCAACACTCCTCCGGCTGCAGAAGATAGGGACCGAACTGTCTCACGACGTTCTAAACCCAGCTCGCGTACCGCTTTAATGGGCGAACAGCCCAACCCTTGGGACGTGCTTCAGCCCCAGGATGCGATGAGCCGACATCGAGGTGCCAAACCTTGCCGTCGATATGGACTCTTGGGCAAGATTAGCCTGTTATCCCCGGGGTACCTTTTATCCGTTGAGCGACCGCGCTTCCACAAGCCACGGCCGGGTCACTATGCCCTGCTTTCGCACCTGCTTGACCTGTCAGTCTCGCAGTCAAGCTCCCTTTTACCATTGCGCTCGACGGCTGATTGCCAACCAGCCTGAGGGAACCTTTGGGCGCCTCCGTTACAGTTTAGGAGGCAACCGCCCCAGTTAAACTACCCGCCTGGCGCTGTTCCGGACCCGGATAACGGGTCTCGGTTAGAGCCCCGGCGTGCGCAGAGTGGTATTTCAACGTTGACTCCACCGAAGCTGGCGCTCCGGCTTCCAAGTCTCCCACCTATCCTACACAACACAAGCCAAAACTCAACGCCAAGGTATAGTAAAGGTCCACGGGGTCTTTCCGTCTTTCTGCAGCTAACGAGCATCTTTACTCGTACTTCAATTTCGCCGGGTCTGTGGTTGAGACAGTGGGGAAGTCGTTACGCCATTCGTGCAGGTCGGAACTTACCCGACAAGGAATTTCGCTACCTTAGGACCGTTATAGTTACGGCCGCCGTTTACTGGGGCTTAGGTTCACAGCTTCGCCTTGCGGCTAACCGTTCCCCGTAACCTTCCAGCACTGGGCAGGCGTCACAGCGTATACATCGTCTTGAAACTTCGCACGCTGCTGTGTTTTTAGTAAACAGTCGCTACCCCCTGGTCTGTGCCACCCCCTCAGGCTCCACCAGCAAGTGGTTTCACCCTACTAGGGCCCTCCTTCTCCCGAAGTTACGGAGGTAATTTGCCGAGTTCCTTAACCACAGTTCTCCCGATCGCCTTGGTATTCTCTACCTGTCCACCTGTGTCGGTTTGGGGTACGGGCGCCGTGCCAACTCACTGCTGGGATTTTCTAGGCAGCATGGGATCAGTGACTTCTCCTGAAGCGGATCGGCATCACGTCTCAGGGTTACGGCTCCAACTCTCATCGGAACCCCCCTACACGCTTACCCGGGGACAACCATCGCCCCGGTTCACCTACCCTCCTGCGTCCTCCTTCAGTTACCCGCCACCAGCTCGGTCAGAATCGTTCCGAAGAACAGCCTCTGACGTTGCCGATTTTGGGCTTGGCGCGGACACGGCGGTACCGGAATATCAACCGGTTGTGCATCGACTACGCCTTTCGGCCTCGCCTTAGCTCCCGACTCACCCTGGGCGGATTAGCCTTGCCCAGGAACCCTTGGACATCCGGCGGAGGGGTTTTTCACCCCTCTTTCGCTACTCATGCCTGCATTCTCACTCGATAGCGCTCCACCCCGGATCACTCCGAGGCTTCGCAGCACCATCGACGCTCTCCTACCGCTCCTGCTTGCGCAGGAACCCACAGCTTCGGCTCAGGACTTGAGTCCCGTTACATTGTCCGCGCAGGATCACTCGACCAGTGAGCTGTTACGCACTCTTTCAAGGGTGGCTGCTTCTAAGCCAACCTCCTGGCTGTCCGTGCGATCCCACATCGTTTTGCACTTAGTCCTGAATTAGGGGCCTTAGCTGGTGGTCTGGGCTGTTTCCCTTTCGACTAACGAAGCTCATCCCCCGTAGTCTCACTGCCGGGCTCTGGAGCAATGGCATTCGGAGTTTGGCTGGGGTTGGTAAGCTTGTAGGCCCCCGTACCCATCCAGTGCTCTACCTCCATTGCTGAACGCCCGACGCTGCACCTAGATGCATTTCGGAGAGAACCAGCTATCACCAAGTTTGCTTGGCCTTTCACCCCTAGCCACAGGTCATCCCCGCCGTTTTCAACCGACGTGGGTTCGGTCCTCCACAGGGTCTTACCCCCGCTTCAACCTGCCCATGGCTAGATCACTTGGCTTCGGGTCTGCAGCACGCGACTAAAACGCCCAGTTAAGACTCGCTTTCGCTCCGGCTCCCCCTCACGGGTTAACCTTGCCACGTACCACAACTCGCAGGCTCATTCTTCAAAAGGCACGCCATCGCGGCCACCCGAAGGTGACGACGCTCTGACTGTTTGTAAACCAACGGTTTCAGGTACTATTTCACTCCCCTCTCGGGGTACTTTTCACCTTTCCCTCACGGTACTGGTTCGCTATCGGTCGTCGAGGAATACTTAGGCTTACGAGGTGGTCCTCGCAGATTCACGCCGGTTTTCACGGTCCCGGCGCTACTAGGGAGCTCCGACCGGAGGCTGCGTACGTTTCGGATACGGGGCTCTTACCCTCTGTGGCGGTGCTTTCCTGACACCTTCTCCTACGCAGCAGCTTGATAACTCCGTGATGGGTCTAGTGCCCCATCTGTCAGTTCCCACAACCCCACACCGGCAACGCCACTAGGCTTTGACACCGGCACGGTTTCGCCTCTTCCCTTTTCGCTCGCCGCTACTAAGGGAGTCGCGGTTGCTTTCCTTTCCTCAGGGTACTGAGATGTTTCAATTCCCCTGGTTCCCTCTTCTGGCCCTATGAATTCAGACCAGAGTGACACCCCATGACGGGTGCCGGGTTTCCCCATTCGGACATCTGCGGATCAACGCCTGGTCGACGGCTTCCCGCAGCTTTTCGCAGTCACCCACGTCCTTCATCGGTTCTCGACGCCAAGGCATCCACCGTTGGCTCTTTGTAGCTTGGAAGAACATACAAGATGCTCGTGCTCGCTCTGCAGTTCTCAAGGGGCTGAAACGAGGGTCAAGCGGCCGGCGCAGCGGAACCCGTCAAGGGCTCGACGCTGACGACCACTCCCTCACAACGGAAGAGAGAACGAAGCCGACACTGGGCGCAGTTGCCGGAGGCCGAAACCTTCGACGACAACAGAACCGAGTGACGGCCCACCAGTGCACCAACTAGGGAATGCCTCGAGACCGAGTCGACCTGGTGGTCGGCTCAGACGAGGAGCACTCCTTAGAAAGGAGGTGATCCAGCCGCACCTTCCGGTACGGCTACCTTGTTACGACTTCACCCCAATCACCGACCCCACCTTCGACGGCTCCCTCCCCAAGGGGTTGGGCCACCGGCTTCGGGTGTTGCCGACTTTCGTGGTGTGACGGGCGGTGTGTACAAGGCCCGGGAACGTATTCACCCCGGCAATGCTGATCCGGGATTACTAGCGACTCCGGCTTCATGAAGTCGAGTTGCAGACTTCAATCCGAACTGAGACCGGCTTTTTGAGATTGGCTCACCCTCGCGGGATAGCAGCTCTTTGTACCGGCCATTGTAGCATGTTTGCAGCCCTGGACATAAGGGGCATGATGACTTGACGTCGTCCCCACCTTCCTCCGAGTTGACCCCGGCAGTCTCCTACGAGTCCCCGGCATTATCCGCTGGCAACATAGGACAAGGGTTGCGCTCGTTGCGGGACTTAACCCAACATCTCACGACACGAGCTGACGACAGCCATGCACCACCTGTGTAAGGCCCCGAAGGACACCGTGTCTCCACGGCTTTTCCCTACATGTCAAACCCAGGTAAGGTTCTTCGCGTTGCATCGAATTAAGCAACATGCTCCGCCGCTTGTGCGGGCCCCCGTCAATTCCTTTGAGTTTTAGCCTTGCGGCCGTACTCCCCAGGCGGGGCACTTAATGCGTTAGCTACGGCACGGACTCCGTTGGTAAGAGCCCACACCTAGTGCCCAACGTTTACGGCGTGGACTACCAGGGTATCTAATCCTGTTCGCTCCCCACGCTTTCGCTCCTCAGCGTCAGTACCGGCCCAGAGTGGCGCCTTCGCCACCGGTGTTCCTCCTGATATCTGCGCATTCCACCGCTACACCAGGAATTCCCCACTCCCCTACCGGACTCAAGTCACAGCAGTATCGGATGCAGTCCTTGGGTTGAGCCCAAGGTTTTCACACCCGACTTACCGAACCGCCTACGAGCTCTTTACGCCCAATAAATCCGGACAACGCTTGGTGCCTACGTGTCACCGCGGCTGCTGGCACGTAGTTGGCCGCACCTTCTTCTGCAGGTACCGTCATTTTCGTTCCTGCTGAAAGCGGTTTACAACCCGAAGGCCTTCTTCCCGCACGCGGCGTTGCTGCCTCAGGCTTGCGCCCATTGGGCAAGATTCCCCACTGCTGCCTCCCGTAGGAGTCTGGGCCGTGTCTCAGTCCCAGTGTGGCTGATCATCCTCTCAGACCAGCTACCCGTCGATGCCTTGGTAGGCCGTTACCCCACCAACAAGCTGATAGGCCGCGAGACCGTCCCGAACCGGCTGACCTTTCTTCGCCAAGCCATGCGACTCGGCGGAGGTATCCGGTATTAGCAAGCGTTTCCGCCTGTTATCCCAGAGTTCGGGGTGGGTTCCTCACGTGTTACGCACCCGTTCGCCACTCGATCTTCACGAGTGTTGCCACTCGATGGATCTCGTTCGACTTGCATGTGTTAAGCACGCCGCCAGCGTTCGTCCTGAGCCAGGATCAAACTCTCCGTTGAAGAGTCGGTCTTCGAGCTGGGATGCTCTCGGACCAATCCTTGTGGAACAGCACCCGGATGTCCGTCGGGATCGCTCCCGTCGTACACCCACCGCGGCACTGCTCCGTGCTCTTGCTTCGCCGGAGGGGGTTAACCCCCGGCTGGAATTGATGTGTGAAACGCTTCGACACTCCCCGCGAACGGGGATCGTGGAAGCGCCCGCACTGGCGTTCCGTCCTCTCTTCCGTTGTCAAGGAGCGAGACCTTCGCTCGGCCGGCACACGGTCACCCGAAGGGACCGGCGGTGCTGGCCTGGCCACCGAGGCCCGATGCGGATTCGCAGCGGCGCTCAGGGGCGACTGATGACTCTACAGGCCGGCCCCACGAGCGTCAACCTTCGGCGCACATTCCACCACGTGGTAGCTGGTCTTGCCCCTGCGCAGCACCAGGTAGCGGCCTTCGATGCGGGGCAGGTCGGCCAGCGACGTCGTCGACTCGTCGAGCACCTGCCCGTTGACCCGGTAGCCCCGCTGCGCCAGGGTCCGTCGGGCGTCCCCGTTCGAGCCCGCCAGCGGCGTGCGGGCCAGCAGCCCGATCAGGTCACCGAGAGCCTCGGCGGGGACGGTCGTCACCCCCACCTCCCGCCGCACGACGGCGAACGCCTCCGGGGAGGCGCTGAGCGGATCGGCGCCGAAGAGGACGCCGGCCGCCTCTGCCGCCGCGTCGGCGGCGTCCCGGCCATGGACCAGGGCGGTCAGCTCGTCGGCCAGGGCCCGCTGCGCCAGCCGGCGCTCGGGCGCCTTCTCGTGCTCGGCCACCAGCTCCTCGACCTCGCCCAGGGGACGGAGGCTCAGGCGCCGCAAGTAGCCGCCGACCTCGTCGTCGGTGGCCTGGACCCAGAACTGGCGGAAGCGGTACGGCGTCGTCTTCTCCGGGTCCAGCCAGACCGCCCCGCCCGCCGACTTGCCCATCTTGGCCCCGCCGGGCAGGGTCAGCAGCGGCCAGGTCAGGCCGTGGGCGGCGCGGCCGAGCACTCGCCGGATCAGGTCGATGCCGGCGGTGATGTTGCCCCACTGGTCCGACCCGCCCATCTGGAGCTCGACGTCGTGGTGCTCGCACAGCCAGCGGAAGTCGTTGGCCTGGAGGAGCATGTAGCTGAACTCCGTGTAGGAGATGCCGTGCTCGCTCTCGATGCGACTGCGCACGGACTCCTTGGCGATCATCTGGTTGACGGTGACGTGCTTGCCGACGTCACGCAGGAAGTCGAGGACGAACATCGGCGCCGTCCAGTCGGCGTTGTCGACGAGCGTGGCCTGGCCGGGCCCGGGCTCGAAGTCGAGCAGCCGCTCGAGTTGCCGCTTGATGCCGGCGATGTTGCGGTCGAGCGTGACCCGGTCGAGCAGGTTGCGTTCCTCGCTCCGTCCTCCAGGATCGCCCACCATGCCCGTCGCGCCGCCGGCCAGCGGATAGGGCCGGTGACCGGCGAGCTGGAAGCGGCGCAGGGTGATCTGACCGAGGAGATGGCCGACGTGCAGGCTGTCGGCCGTCGGATCGAAACCGACGTACGCACCGAGGGGACCGGAAGCGAGCCGGGCGGCGAGGGCGGCCCGGTCGGTCGAGTCCTGCACGAGGCCACGGGCCTCGAGCTCGGAGAACAGGTCGGGAGTGGTGGCCATGGTGCGGTCATGGTGGCATGACCCGCGGCGGATCAGCGACCACGTTGCGGGCGCGGTAGAACCGGACCGTGAGCGACGCCGCCGAACCCAGCCCCGAGTACTCCGTCCGGGATTCCGTCACCTTCCAGCTCGAGGCCTGCGAGCGGATGGAGGCGCCCCTCTACGCCCGCCTGCTGGCCGCCGTGGCCGACGACTACGACCGCGGCGGGACGAGCGCCACGCTCCTCGATGGTCGCAGCAGCCGTCCCATCCACGACGCCGTCCCGTTGCGGCTCCTCGGCGGCGTGCACCGGCTGGTGCTCGACGGGAGCGCGCCCGAACTGGCCGAGTTCTACCCGTCGGCCGGCGGCCTCAGCACGGGCGACCCGGTCCCGGCGTTCCTGGCCGTGCTCGACGCGCATCGATCCGAGCTCGAGGCTCGCATGCAGCAGGGTGTGCAGACGAACGAGGTCGGCCGGGCGGCGTTGCTGGCACCGGGCTTCGCGCTGGTCGCCCGCCGCAGCGGCCTGCCGTTGCGTCTGCGGGAGGTGGGCAGCTCGGCCGGACTCCTCCTGCGCTGGGACCGCTACCGGTACGCGGCCGACGGGGTCGAGCTGGGGGATGCGGGCAGCCCGCTGGCGTTCGGCGAGGTCTACCTCCCGCCGGCCCCGGACCTGTCAGGCCCGGTGACGGTGGCCGATCGCCGGGGATGCGACATCGCGCCCATCGACGGCACCACGGAGGACGGCCGGCTCACGCTGCTGTCCTTCGTGTGGCCCGATCAGGTCGCCCGCTTCGAACGGCTGCGGACGGCGCTCGATCTGGCCCGTACGAACCCGGTCACCGTCGATCGCGCCGATGCCGGCGACTGGGTGCTGGAGCAGGTCCGGGAGCTCCCGGCGGGCGCGGCCACCGTCGTGTTCCACTCGATCGTGCTGCAGTACCTGCCGCGGGAGAGCCGGCGGGCCATGAAGGCTGCGTTGCACGACGCAGGAGAGCGGGCGACCGCGGAGACGCCGCTGACGTGGTTGCGGATGGAACCAGCCGGCGCCGAGCATGCCGACCTCCGCCTCACCTCGTGGCCCGGCGGCACGGAGGAGGTGCTGGCCACCTCCGGCTTCCACGGCGCCGACATCCGCTGGGGTGCCGGCTGACCGTAGGCGCCGGGGCAGGTGCGGGAGGAAGGACTTGTCGCCTCAGCTCCGCCCGAACTCCGCCGCCACCCGGTCCAATGCCGTGTCCATGGCGTCCAGGGTGACGGCGACGTCCGCCTCGGTGTGGGCCGAGCTCAGGAACCAGTTGTGGCTGGGGTGCACGAACACGCCCTGTCGAGCGCACTCGTCGGCGAAGACCAGTGCCCGCTCGAACTGCTCGTCGCCGTCAAAGGAGAGGTTCGGGAGCTGGACGGGTCCGGTCTGGTTGATGGCGACCCCGCGAGCGTGGGCTCGCTCGGCGATGCCGTCACGGAGGAGCTGGCCGGTGTGCGCCATCGTCTCGTGGCTGCGTTCCTGCACGACCGTCGTCAAGGTGGCGACGGCCGCAGCCATCGCTACCGACGAGAACCAGAACGATCCGGTCGTGAACACCCGCTCGGCACCACGGCGAACGTGGTCCGAACCGAGGACGGCGGAGATGGTGTATCCGTTCCCGATCGCCTTGCCCCAGGCGCTCAGGTCGGGCCGGACACCGATGGGCTCCCAGCTCCCTCCGGGATCGAGCCGCAGCCCTGCCCGCACATCGTCGAGGACGAGGACCGCGTCGGTCTCGTCACACAGCTCTCGCAGCCCGTGGGCGAACTCCGGGTCGACGAGCTCCTGGTCGTGACCGGCATCGTGACGGAACGGGGTGACGATGACCCCGGCGAGGTCGCCGGCGGCATCAGCGGCCGCGGCCCGGGCACTCGCCAGGTCGTTGTAGGTGAAGTACGAGATGTGGGCCCGATCCTCAAGGAGGATGCCGCGGGGCCATGGATTGCACCAGGGCGCCGCGCCGTGGTACGAGCCGGCGGCGACGAGGACGACCCGGCGCTTGGTCTGCGCCCTCGCGACCATCAGACCGAGCGTCGTGACGTCGGTGCCGTTCTTCGCGAACATCGCCCAGTCGGCGTGGGGGACGGTCTCGACGAACAGCTCCGCCAGGTCGACCATCACGGGTCCAGGCCCGCTCAGGCAGTCGCCCAACCGACGCTGCTCCTCCGCCGCGGCCTCCACGGCGGGATGGTGGTAGCCGAGGATCATGGGCCCCCAGCTGCACATGTAGTCGATGTACTCGTTCCCGTCGGCGTCCCACATCCGGCATCCGTCGCCTCTGGTGATGAACTGCGGCATCGACGGTGCGTAGGCACGGGCGTGCATGTGGCCGTACATGCCGCTCGGGAGCACCGCCGCGGCCCGCCCCCGCAGTTCCCGCTCTCGGGTGCCGAGCGATACGTCCTGCGTCACCATGGTCAGTCGGACCTCCTCTGCTCAGAGCCCGGGACGGGCAGGCGGACGCAACAAGAGACGAGCGCCCGGTCGGCCGAGCTGACATCTGGACTGCCGAGCCCGTCCCTCTCGACCAGTCCGCGCAGGTCTTCGTCGACCCACGCCGCGGCGACGGCAAAGCCGCGAGCCTCGTAGGCGGACGCCGGCTGGCCGCCGAGGTAGGTCATGACGGCCCGATCCTCCGGCACACCCTTCGCGACCACAGCGAGTCCTGTGTCATCGGCCCATGCCAGCAGCGCGTCGAGCAGCGCCAGGCCGAGGCCGCGCCCCCAGTAGGCGGGATCGCGCTCGTCGCTGTCGTCGACCTGTCCGACGTGGTAGCAGAACACCGCGACCGCGCCATCGGGCACCGACGGCGAGCGGTCTCCGAAGTCCATCCAGTAGAGCGGGTCGTCGAGGCCGTCGGGCGAACGGGTGCCCGGCTCGTAGGGGCGGACCTGCAGCTGCGCAACGTGCCGGCCGTCGTCGAACGCGAGCATCGCGCTAGTCCCCAGCTCCTCGATCCGCCTCAGCACCTCGTCCGCCGTCCCCTGGTGGACGAGCGGCACGGCGCCCACGTCCTCGGCCCGCATGAGGCGGAGCTCGATGCCGTCGAGGCCCGGCTGGCCCGTCGTCGTCATGGCCGGAACTGCGCGCCGGTCTTCGCTCCTGGAGCGAGCGCCACCGCACCGAGGTCGAGCCAGGCCGCGATCTCCTCACGGGATCGTGCGGGCTCGATCACCTCTTCGATGCCGAAGGACTCCACGCTCCTCCAGAGCGACCCGGGCTCCTCGGCCTCGCCCACCAGGCCGGCCTCGTCCTCGATCGTCGCCGTCGGCCATGCCAGCCGCATCGGCAGGCTGTCGGCGGCCGCGGTCGCCATGCCTGCCAGGCCCCCCACCCGCCCGACGTGGAGGGTCAGCACGGGAACCGTGGCGCGATGGATGGCGCTGAGCGCGCGCACGACCCGCCGGACCACGCCGCCGGCCTCCGCGTCAGCGTCGTGACGCAACCCGGGCGTGTCCACGACCACCAGGAGCGGCACGTGGAACGCGTCACACATCTGGACCAGGCGGACCTGCTTGTCGGCGGCGTGGCCGTCCATCGCCCCACCGTCGACGCGCGGGTCATGGGCGATCACCCCCACCGGTCGTCCCTCGACCCGGGCGAGGCCCGTGACGAGCGACCGCCCGAACTCGCCACCGATCTCGAAGAACGACTCGGCGTCGACCAGACCCCGGAGCAGGAGACGGACGTCATAGTCGCCGCCGGGCACGATGGTGGCGAGCTGCTCCAACACCTCAGGGCCCACCTCGGGCTCTTCGCCGGCGTGGTGGGCGGGAGCTGGTGCACGTTCGTCGGCAGGTACGACAGGAACCGACGGATCTGCTCCATGATCTCGGGCTCGTCACCGCCCACGTTGTCGATGTTGCCGGCACCGGCGACGTGGACGTCCACGCCGCCCAGCTCGAACTTGTCGACCCGGCGACCGAGCGACCGCTCGACGAGGGGCGGCCCTCCGGCGAACATGCAACCGTTCGCACGGCTCATCACGGAGAAGTGGCTGCAGACGATCCTCGCCGCTCCGGAGCCGGCAACCGGTCCGAGGACGGCGGTGACCACCGGTACCCGGTCGAGGAGCTCGAGGATCGGCATGGTGCGCATGGCGGCGACGATGTACGCGTACCCCTTTGCGGTTTGCGCCGAGACGCTGCCGCCGGCGCCGTTCATGAGCAGCACCAACGGGACCGCCCGTTGGAATGTCAGGTCCTCCACGTAGCCGGTCCAGGAGCCCTTGAACTTCTCGAGGTGGATCGTCGCCGCGCCCCTTGCACGGTGTAGTCCTCGCCTCCGACGACGACCGGGCGTCCGTCGATCCTGCCCATGCCGCACAGGAACGCGGCGGGCAGCGGCTCCAGGGGCGATCCGTCCCAGCGGCCATGGGGGTCACGGCCATGGATCCGATCTCGTGGAACGTGCCCGGGTCGAGGAGCAGGGCGATCCGTTCCCGGACCGTGAGGCGCCCGGCCTGACGCTCGCCTCGATCCGGGCGGGTCCGCCGAGCGCGAGCGCCCGGGCTCGTTGGCGGTGACTCGTCGTGGAACGCCGTCCTCCCGGCGTCGGCGCCGAGGGGCTCCGGTCCACCTCAGCAGACCGGAGCCCTCACGGTACCTGTGGTCATGGTGCGGTGGTCACCCACCGCGTGGTCGGCTACTGGCCAGCCAGGCCGAGAAGGTCTCGGTCAACTCGCCGATGTTCTCGGCATACCACTGCTCGTCCTGCGGGATGACACCAGGGGCGTTCTCCCCCAGCGGCAGCCACGGACGGATCTCCTCGGGATAGTCCTCCGGCGACGACAACGATGTCAACGCCGTGGTGTAGGAGGTCCGCAGCAGTAGTCGATCTGGCCCTGTTTGTCCCGGACGAAGAACGAGATCAACGTGTTTCCCAGATCGGGATTTGGTGCGTCCTTCGGGATCGTGAACACCGAGTGCGACGAGATGGCAGTATCCCAACCGACGGCGAGCGGAGCGTTCTCGTCCTGCACACGGGCGAGGACGCGCCCGGTCCAGGCGATGCCGATGTCGCACTCACCCGAGGCGAACAGCTCCATGGCCTTCGCACCCGGTCCCACCAGACGATGCCGCTCTTGATGGTGTCCAACTTGGCGAGGGCCCGTTCGACGTCGAGCGGGTAGAGCTCGTCAAGTGCCACCCCGTCGGCCAGCAGCGCGGACTCCAGCGTGGCCCCGAACTCCGGGTAGCTGAACATCACCGCTTGCCGGGGAAGTCCTTGGTGTTGAACATGTCCGCCAAACCCTGCGGGTGCGTACCGTCGAGCGGCCACTTGTCCGTGTTCCACGTGACGTTCGCCGTGTAGAGCTCTACGGCGACCCCCTCGGTGACGACAGTTCCCGGCTCGAGCTGGTCCTCGGGTACCACCGACAGGTCGAGCGGCTGCAGCAGCCCTTCTCCTTGAGCACCTCGAAGTCGCCACGGTCGGATCTCGAGGACGTCCCACGGCATGTCCCCTCCTGCCTCGGCCAGCGCCACGATTTCGCATATCGGCCTGGAACTCCTGCTTGAGGTCGACACCGGTGACGTCGGTGAAGTTCTTCCACACGGTGTCGTCCTTCGCCTGTGCCACAGTGCCGCCCGAGGCGTCCATGTAGCCCACGGTGCCCGACAGGTCCCCGAAGATGCTCTCCGGGAACTGCTCACCCTCGTCGGCGCCACCGGACGTCGCCGACGAGGCGTCCGGTGCCGCGGTCTCACCCGTCGTCGTATCGCTGGCGTCAGACGACGAGTCGTCCGATCCGCACGCACCCGCCACTGCGGCGAGCGCGGCGGCCACCGCAGCAACTCTGAACCACTTCGATCTCACTGGGTCCCCCTTCATGTTGGTTGGTCTTGCTCCCTGTCGGCGAGTGGGCCTCGCCGTCCGTCGTCTCCCATGTCCCCCTTCTTCTCCCGCCACTCCGGTCGGAGCGGCTTCAACTGAAGAGCCGATTGGCCACTCGCAACAGGACCGGCTCGTCCTTGACGTTGCGGCCGGCATCGCCGGCCTGGTCGAGCCAGCGGCCCTCGGCCAACGTGGCCTTCCCACCGAGGTAGCGAAGCGGCTCCGGCGGGTACGGCGTCGGCAGCGCCCCGACGAACGGGAACTCCGACCGCTCGGTGTCCACGCCGACGAGCCGGTCCACCACGATGCTGGCGACAGGTTCGACTGCGTGACCCCGTGCCCGCAGTACCCGTGGCTGTAGAGGATCCTCCCGCCCTCGAGGCTGCCCACCTGGGGCAGCAAGGACGGTGTCATGGCGAGAGGGCCGCCGTGCCCGAACTGCATCCGCAGATGGCGCAACATCGGGAAGAAGCGGTGGAAGCTGTCTTGGAGCGAGGCGAAGACGGTGTCGACCCGGTCGAGTCTGGGGAGACGCAACCGGCAAAGGGCTGGCGGCCGTCGACACCGCCGAACATGATCCGACCGTCCACCGTGGGCCGGATGTTGATCAGGAAGAACCGGCGGTCCAGGATGCCCTCGCGGCCTTCCCAGCCGACCGCCGCCCAGTCGTCGTCCGACAGCGGCTCGGTATACACGTCGTACACGTAGAGCGGCAGCAGCGGCGAGGAACGGCTCCTCTTCGGCGGCCACGCGTTGCGGGCCAGCACCACACGGGCCGCCTTCAGGGTCCCCGGGTGTCCGCACGGTGACGCCATCCGGCCCTGGTTCGACCGCGAGCACCGGGGTCTGCTCGCACAGCACGAGGCCCCGCAGAACGACCGCGTTGGCCAGCCCCCGAACCAGCTTGGCCGGATTGGCCAGCGCGGCCACCGTGTCCTCGTACCCGGCTTCCAGGACCGGCGACCCGATGCGCTTGCGCAGGTCCTCGGCTAGACCTTCCGGTACGTCGGGCTGTCCAGCTCGGCGATGGCGGCCAGATCCCGGGCGATCTTCCGGGCGCCCGACGGCGCTCGAACCCGTCCAGAGGACCGGGCCGCCTTGGAGATCGCAGTCGATCCCGAACTCGCGGATCGCGTCGAGGACCTCTTGGATGGATCCGACCGCGGCGTGGTGGATGCCGCGGGCGACGTCCCGGCCGAGGGCCAGCAGCCCCTGGGGCGAGTGGTGGAACCAGCTCGTCAGGTAACCCCGCGTTGCGCCCGCTGGCGCCGTGGCCCACGGCGCGGGCTTCGAGCACCACCACCGACAACCCGGGCTCCCGGCGTTGCAGCTGCAGCGCGGTCCACAGTCCCGTGAAACCGCCTCCGACGATGGCCACGTCCACCGCCGACGGCAGCTCGGATGCCCGGCTGGGCCGCGACGGGGCGACGACGTGCCAGTAATTGACGGTGCCCATGCCGATGGGATCGGCGCCGCGACGGAGCTTCATGTCTTGCCTCCAGCACCGACGGATAAGCGGCGTGCGTGTCGGCGTCCGCCCACCACCTGCGAGACGACCATCACCACGAGCACGATGGCGATGAGCAGGGTGGCGACCGCGGCGACGCTCGGCTGCACGCCCGCCTTGATGAACGAGAAGATGGTGATGGGCAGCGTCTGCTGGTCGACCGTCTGGAAGAGGGCGATCGCCACTTCGTCCCACGAGGTGATGAAAGCCACCAGCATGGCGCCGACGATGCTTGGGCAGGATCGGTCGCAGCACGACGACGAAGAAGGTCCGGGTGCGGGACGCCCCCATCGTCCACGCCGCCTCCTCGAGCGCAGGATCCAGCCCCGCCGGCACGTTGTAGAGGTTCGCGAACGTGAACGGCAGCGCGAGCACGGTGTGCGCCAGGATGAGACCCCAGGTGGTGCCGAGCAGGTTGATCCGCTCCTGCACGCCGAGCAGGCCGATGGCCAGCAGGATGACGGGGACCACCAGCGGCCCGTAGACGAAGGCTTGGAGGGCGGACTTCGTCAACGCTGACCGGATGCTCAGCATCGCTCGCGCCAGCAGGAGCGCGAGCCCGGTGGCGAGAAACGCCACACCGATGCCGGTCTTGATGCTCTTCCAGATCGCCGACGTCCAGAGCGAATCCGTGAGCACCTCGCCGTACCAGCTCAACGTGAAGCCTTGCGGCGGGAAGGAGATGAACTCCGTATCGGTGAAGGACACGGGGATCACGACGATGAGCGGCACCAGCAGGATGAGCAGCACGAGGGCGAAGTCGATCCAGAGGAGCACCGTCATCGGCGAGTGTCCGAGCGGCTCCACCTGGGAGACGCCCTTCTGGCTTCCTCGCGTGCGTCCCATCAGTCCCGCGGCACCGGACACGCGCACCGCGATGGTGAACCCGATGATGGTGACGACGAGCAGCACGATGCCCATGGCCGAGGCCGCGCCCCAGTCGAAGAGGTTGATCCTCTGCTGGATGAACACCGCGATGGTGGTGTTCCGGGGGCCACCCAGCACCGCGGGGGTGAGGAAGAACCCGAGCGCCAGGACGAAGACGAGGAGTGTGCCGGCGACGAGCGCGCCCTTCGTCACCGGGAAGAACACGCGACGGAACGCCTGCCACGCCGTGGCTCCCAGGCTCTTCGCGGCGACCGTGAGGTTGGGGTCCACCCCGGCCATCGACGCGTACAGGATCAGGATCATGTACGGCAGGAGGTAGTTGACCATCCCGATGACGGTGGCTTGCGTGTTGAACAGCAGCCGGAACGGCCCCAGGTTGACGAGATCGGCGGCCTGGTTGACCAGACCCTTCGTGCCGAGCACCTGGGTGAAGGCGAAGAGGCGTACCAGGATCGAGACCCAGAACGGGATGAGGATCAGCAGCAGCAGCGGCAGGGCGAGCCGCCGCCGCAGCCGGGCGAGCAGGTAGGCGGCCGGGTAGGCGAGCACCACCGTGAAGAGCGTCGACCAGACGGCGAGCACGAGGGTGTTGCGGAGGACGGAGCGCAGCGCTGGCTCGCGGAACACCTCCGCGTAGTGCGTCCAACTGAACGTGGGATCGGTGTACGAAATCAAGCCTTCAGGGTCGAGGCTCCGCAGGAGGATGTCGACCACGGGCCACACGAAGAAGACCAGGAGGAACACGACGACCAGCCCGATACCGATCCAGCGCGTGGGTCGTCGTAGGCCGCGGTTGAGCTGCTCGTCCTGCGCGACGGTGGACGTCGTGGGCAGCGCCTCACCGCTCACGACCGGTTGGGTCACGTCTGCCCGGCCCGAGCGACCGCGGAGTGCCGTACTCGTGGCGTCGCTCCCCGAGTGACGGAGCTCGTCACGCCTTCCGACTCCCCACCGTCGCCGTCACAGTATTTCGGACACGCGGCATAAGTCCCATTTGTAACCCGGCACCCCCCCAACGTCAAGGAGCCGTCGTCCCGCCCGCTGATCACCCTCCGAGGACCTTCGTGGCCAGCCGCAGCAACCGCGGCTCTCGGCTCAGATCCTTCCCGGCATCGCCACCTTCGTCGTACCAGAGGCTCTCCTTGCGGGTCAGCTGGGCCCCCACGTAGCGGACGGGCTCCGGCGGGTAGCGCCCTGCCTGCTTGTGCACGAAGAGCAACGAGGTACGAGCCGTGTCCTCCCCCACGACCAGGTCCCGCAGGATCTCACCGCCCAGGTACAAGGGCGCGACGCCGTGGCCGCAGTAGCCGAAGCCGTGATGGACCCGCGGCGAGGTGCTGCCGAACCGGGGCAGGAAGTCGGGTGTGAGGGCGATCGGACCTCCCCACGTTGCGTGAACCGCACCTGCGTGAGCTGTGGGAACGTCGCCACGAAGCTGGCCTGGAGCAGGCCGAAGATGTGCTCGTTGCGGTCGAAGCGGGCTCCGATGGCGTTCCTGAAGGTGGCGGTGTTGTCCCGCCCGCCCCAGAGGATCCGTCCGTCGGTGGTGCGCCGGTAGTAGTGGAGGTGGACGCGCTTGTCCTCGATGCCCTGCCAACCGTCCCAGCCGATCTCGGCCCATGTCCGATCGTCCAACGGCTCCGTGGCGATGATGTACGTGTACATCGGGAGCACCCAACGGCTGAAGGTCGGGTTCTGGGCGGTCCACGCGTTGGTCGCGATCACGGCCTGCTTGGCGTAGACCGGCCCGTACGGCGTGTCGACCCGCACCCGGTTGCCCTCGTCCGTCAGGGTCGCCGGGCCCGTGCGCTCGAACAGCGCCGCGCCCTTCTCCACGACGCAGTCCGCGAGGCCCCGCGCCAGCTTGGCCGGGTGCAGGACCGCACAGTGCTCTTCCTCTATGGCCATCCGGTACGTCGGCGAGTGCACCATGCTCCGCACCTCGTCCCCGTCGAGCGGACGGATGGTCTTGAGACCCAGCCGCTCGATGGCGGCCACCTCACGGCCCAGCTTGCGGACCTGTGCGTCGTTGGCCGCCACCGTCAAGAGACCGCCGTAGCGGAGCTCGCAGTCGATGCCCTCGCGCTCGACGGTGGCGGCAAGGCCCTGGACGGCCCCTTCAGCAGCCTCGTGCACGGCGAGCGTGGGCTCGACCCCGTGGTCGCGGACCATCTGGTGCAGGCTGTGGCCGATCTTCGTCATGGCGAAGCCACCGTTACGGCCGGACGCGCCGTAGCCGACCTCCTCGCGCTCCAGCAGGGCGACTGTGAGGCTGGGATCGCGCTGCAGCAGGTGGTACGCGGTCCACAGACCGGTGTAGCCCACGCCGACGATGGCGACGTCGAACCACGATCCCGGCTCGATCCGGCGGGACGCGGGCCGGATCGGCGCCGTGTCGTGCCAGTAGCTGAACGCGCCGTAGGCGACAGTGGGGTCGGTCATCGCAACCTCCTTCTTCCTGGTGCCCTCATCGTGCTGAGGCACCTATCGGGCGTTCCCGCCGCTCATCGGTCCAGTCGGCCAGCACCTCGCTGGCCAGGTGTTCGCCGAGGTCCGGCGCCGATCGGGTGATCTCGTAGCGCTCGCCGTCGAAGCGGGCGGGGAACACCGCATACGCCTCGACGCCGCCGTCGGGATGCGGCCACTCCGTGCAGAAGCCGTCGGCCAGCCCTTCCGCGGCGACGGCGTCCAGGGTCGGGACCGGCCAGCTCCCCGCCCGGCCGACCACCTGCCACCCCTCACGGTCCGATCCCTCGATCGCGTGGGCTTCTTCGGGGTCGGGCCCGGCGACCGCCAGCTCGTCGACGGTGGCGGCGCACGCCTCGAACTGGGCGACGTCGGAGTACGACCCCCGTTCCTGCCAGCGCTGGGCATACAGCTGGGCGCAGACCGTCAGGCCGCCGTACAGGCCCACGATGCAGTCCGCGAAGGCCCGGCCGGGGACGATGGGGTGCTCCCCGCCGGCCGCCGCGGCGAGCCCGCTGTGCGTCTCGGCCATGCCGGCCCCGTACGACCGCCAGTCGCGCCTGGGCCCGGTTCGTCCGAAGCCCGAGAGCGAGCACATCACGAGCGACGGTCGGACGGCCGCCAGCGCCTCGTAGCCGAGACCCTTCCGATCGACCATGCCGGCGCGAAAGTTCTCGGCCACGGCATCGCCGCGGGCGACCAGCTCGAGGAGGACCTGCCGGTCCGCGTCGGTGTTGAAGTCGCAGCGGACGCTGCGCTTCTGCCGGTTGAAGAACCGGAAGTAGCCGCTGTGGTCGTGGTCGTGCGGACCGACGTAGGGCCCGACGAGCCGCGACGAGTCCACGCGGGCCTCGCTCTCCAGCTTCACGACGTCAGCACCCAGGTCGGCGAGCATCATCGTGACGAAGGGTCCCGCCAGCGCCCACGTGAGGTCGACGATGCGCACGCCGTCCAGCGGCCGCACACCGGCTGGCGCGGTCTCCGGAGGCAGGTCGACGAGGGGCCGATCCGGAGTGGCGACCCTGGTCGGGCCATCCGGACGATCACCGTCGACGACGGCCGGGAACCCGAGCTCCCTCCCGCCTCGTACCGCACGTGAGAAGCCCCTCGCCACGACGTGCGGGTCGTCGTGGAGGTCGGCCGGCCACAGGGCAGGGGCGATGGCCAAGCCGGCGGCCTGCCCCGCCGGGTGAGATCGTCGGTCCGCCAGGAGAGAAAGGCCGCGGACAGCTCCGGTTCGAGCCTGTCCACCTTCGGGATCAGCTGCTCCATGCTGGTCACCGAGGGATCGACCAGGCGCCCGAGACCGACCAGTTCCAGCACCTTTGCCGCGTCCTCGACGCGCCCGGCGGTGATCCCGACCCAGCCGTCACCCGTTCGGTAGCACCTCGCCGGCCAGGCGAGGTCGTGGAGATCCGGACGCCGGCGCACAGCGACCCCGCTGACGAACCAGATCGGCAGCGCGGATTCGAGACAGGAGGCCACGCACTCCTCGGCGACGACCTCGATGCGGCGGACCGAGCGCACGCCCGCGAGCCACGCCGTCGCCGCGGTGGCGGCGAACAGCGCCGCCAGCTGTGCAGCGAGCACGGGTTCCGGTGTCACCGGGTGCTCGATCCCGCAGATCCCGCTCAGCCCGCCCAGCGCCGATATTGCGTAGCTCGGGGGCAATGGCTCGCCCGGGCCGTGCCGGCCGGTGATGTGCACGATGAGCGCGTCGTCCCCGATCGCCCACCGGCGCCGCAGGTCGTCCTCATCGATCGGCCGGTCGACGACGACGACATGGGCGAGCGGGTCGCCGCGGCCGGACGTGGCCGCGACGACGCGCTTGCCCCGGTTGCGCAACTGCCAGCGGCGGTCGCCCGCGGGATCGGCGTCGAGGCGCGTGACAGCGGCTCCCAGGTCTGCGAGGTGGCGCGTGGCGTACATGCCCGCAGCCGATGTCGACACGTCGAGGACCCGGGCGCCGGCGAGGAGGCTCATCCCTGCAACCTCGAGCCACGCGTCCTCGATGGCTCGGAACGAGGCGCGCACCTCCTCCGCGCTCGGCGCGCCCATGCCGGTGGCGTTCCAGACGACCGCGTGCTCCATGCCGGCATCGGCGTAAGCGGCGAGGCGGTCCGCGAGGCGGGCGCCGTCGCCCCACAGGACGAGCTCCTTCACCACGGCGAGCGGGATCTCGGCGACGAGGGCCCGGTACTCGGCCATGCTGGTGTGGGTCGGGATGAAGCCGCGCATGCCGGAGCCGTGCTCGCCCAGCGGGTGCCGGGCGCCGTGCCGCTCGAACTGCGAGGCCGGCTGCGAGAGCGCCAGCGCCCGCACCCACGGGTTGTCGAGCATGCGCTCCAGCACCGCCTCGTCCTCGCCGGCGACGGTCAGGAAGAGGCAGCCGGCCGTCAGCTCCGTCCGATCACGGCCGGCCTCCCGCGCGCAGTCGACGATCCGAGCCCACTTCTCCGCGTAGTCCTCGACCGAGGTCATCACCGGGATCCAGCCGTCCGCCTTCCGGCCGGTCAGCTCCAAGGTCCTCGGTCCCGTGCCGCCGATCCAGACCGGCGGGCGTCCGTGGCCTCGGCTGTCCACTCCGAGCACGCCACGGTCGATGGTCCACGTCGAGCCGCTGAAGGACACCGGCTCCGTCGTGGACCACAGCAGGCGCATGAGGTCGAGGGCCTCCTCCAGCACCGCGACGCGTGACGAACCTGTCAGGCCGAACGGTGTGAGGTTCTCGATGGCCCCCAGACCGAGCCCCAACACGAAGCGGCCGCGAGAGAGGTCGTGGAGCGTCTGCGCCGTCTGGGCGAGCATCGCCGGATGCCGGCGGAACGGATCGGTCACGGACACGCCGAGCTGGACGTGCTCGGTGACGACCGCGGCCGCTCCGATCATCGGCCCCCAGTCGTAGACCTCGTGGGGGTTGTCGACCTCGCCGGGAGCGGCGGGGTGGTAGCCGATCTGGGCGTCCGGCCACCAGAGGCTGTCCCAGCCCGCCGCCTCCGCCTTCTCGCTCCGTCGCCGGACCACGTCAGCGGGGGCCGAGAAGTGACCGGCGATGCCGAGCTGCACGGATCCCACGGTTCAGCCACCCTCCTCGATCGTCTGGAGGCGCTCGGCCGGGTCCAGCACGGCCGTGGAGCCCGTCTGCGGCAGCGGGAGCAGCAGCGCCCAGTTGACGGCCGCGGTCACCCCGGCGAAGAGCGTCGCCAGCGTGAAGTTCCCGAGCGAGTCGTACAGCGCGCCGACGATCGGAGGGGCCAGGAGCGTGCCTGCGATCATCGCCGTGTAGACGGCACCGAGGTTCGCCTTCAGCGAGCGCTCACCGAAGTAGTCCGCCACCAGCCCCGGGAGCACGGACACCCATCCCCCTGCGCCGGCCCCGAACAAGGCGGCGAAGGCGAACAAGCCGGCGGTGGACCCGATCACTGGCCACACCAGGAGCAGGGCGGCCATCAGGGCCGTCGTGGCCCGGAGCACGTTGATCCAGCCCGCACGGTCGGCCAGCGCGGCGAAGACGATCCGCCCGATGGTGCTGAGCAGCCCGAGCGTCGCGAGCATCAGCGCTGCGGTCGACGTGCTCACGCCCTGGTCCTCGGCGAACGGCACCAGGTACGCAAACGGGACGATGTACCCGAACGCGCCGAAGAACATGGCGGCGTAGAGCAGCCGGAAGCGATGGTCCAGCCACAGTGAGGGAGTGGTCTCGGTCGTGACCGGCTGGGGGCTGTCGTGGAGCATGGCGGCGGCGATGAGCACGAGCACGACCGAGGCGGCGGCGAAGACGACCAGCGTCGCCCGCCAGCCAATGGCCTCCACGAGCGCCGCAGCCGTCGGAGCCAGGACAAGTGTCCCGATCCCGCTACCGGCGAGCACGATGCCCACCGCCAGGCCCTTGCGACGGTCGACGGCACGGGCCACCGCTCCCTGCACGGGCGCGAACTCGCAGCCTGTGCCGATCCCGAACACGAGGCCGTACGTGATCCAGACCTGCCACATCGCCGTGGCCGCCGCCGTGAGGACCAGCCCGACGCCCATGAGCAGCGCGCCGGCGACGACGACAGGCCGAGCTCCGATCCGGTCGGCGAGGCGACCGAGAGGCCTGGACGAACCGAGCATGGCCGCGGCCTGCAGCCCGTAGATCCAGGCCGTGGGTCCGGCACCCTGCCCGAACGCCTCGCCGATCGAATCGAAGAAGACGCCGAACGAGTACGAGATGCCGAACGCAACGAAGTGCGTGAGGAACCCGCCTGCCACCGAGGTCCAGCCGACCCGGTCATCGGGCATCGATCGCCGCGCTCTCGGGACGGCACCGACGTTCACTCACTGCGCGGTCCAACCTCCATCGATGAAGAGCGTCGATCCGGTCATGAAGTCCGAGGCCTGAGAGGACAGGAAGATCACCGCGCCGACCAGCTCCTCCGGTTCGGCGACCCGCCCGAGCGGGGTCCGGCGCAGCACGGACTTCCGCACGGCCCCGTTCTCCCAGTCCGCTCGGGTCATCTCGGTGAGGACGAACCCAGGGGCCAGGGCGTTGACCTGGACGTTCTTCCGGCCCCACTCCAACGCCAGCGAGCGCGTGAGCCCGAGCAGCGCGTGCTTGCTGGCGACGTAGGCCACGTCGTCCCGGACTCCGACCGCGCTGAGGACCGACGTGACGTTGACCATCTTCCCGTGCCCCTGCTCGACGAAGATCCGGCCCGCCTCGCGCATGAGCGCGAACGTGCTGTTGACGTTGAACTCCATGATCCGTTCGAAGTCCTCGTACGAGACGTCGAACGCACCGAGCTCGATGTCGATGGCGGCGTTGTTGATCAGCACGTCGAGACCGCCGAGCGCGTCTGCGGCCGCGGCCACCACCTCGACCGCCACGGCCTCTCCCGTCAGGTCCCTCGCTAGGTGGCCGAAACGCCCGCCGGCCTCGGCGATCTCGTCCCCCAGCTCGTCGAGGGCTGCACCCGTCCGGGCCACCGCGAACACGTGGGCACCGGCGAGCGCGAAACCTTTGGCCACCGCACGGCCTATGCCCCTGCTGGCACCGGTCACGAGGACACGCCGGTCCGTGACGTCGAACACGTCGAGGGTCATCTCACTCCCACTTCTGCTCATCGGTTCTCGTCATCGGCTCTGGTCGTCGTGCGCCACTCATCGGGCGTTGCTCGTCGCCGCTCCGTAACGGGCGTCGCTCCGGATCGCCGTGGCGACACGGTGGCCGGAGCGGACCGCACCCTCCATGTACGACGGCCACGTGGCGTCCGTGTACTCGCCGGCGAACTGCACGCGTCCGACGGGCGCGGCAAGCGCGGGGATCTGGGTGCTCGGGTCCCCGTAGATCGCCGACACGGTGCAGCGCGCGAACTCGTCGGCGGACCAGTCCTGGGTGAAACCCGCCAGCCGCGTGAGCGACTGCTCGGCGAGCGCCCCCAGCAGCTGGTCCAGCTCTTCCAGGGCGGCGGCCTCGTCGGCCAGCGCCGGGGTGAAGTCACCGCCGACGAGGCCGGCGACCACGGCCGGTGCGCCCTCCTGGTGCATCGAGGTCGCCCAGATCAGGGCCGGTGAGCCGTTGGTGACGCACCCGCGGGCCAGCCGCTCCTTCAGGAGATCCCCTTCGGCGTACTCGCGCGATGACCTTGCCCCCGGAGCCGAGCTGCAGGTTGGTCAGCGCGCGGACCTTCCACTCGGGCAACGGCGGATCGAAGCCCAGTTCGGTGACGATCGGTGCAGGCACGGCGACGACCACATGGTCGGCGCGGTAGGTGTCGCGGTCGGTCGCCACGACCACGCTGTCGTTCACCTGCCGGATGGCCCGCACGGGCTCCTCGAGCCTCACCTCACAGCCCTCGGCCAGGGTGCGGGACACGAGGTCGCTCCCACCGCGGATCCGCCAGGCGCGGCGACCCGACGGCACCTCGAAGAAGTGGTGGGTGTCGCACTCGCGCGGCCGACGTCATGGGGATCATGCCGGCCCCGGCGATGGCGAACTGCGACGCCGTCGTCGACAGGCCGACCCGGTTGCCCCACGCCGACATCGGTTCCCAGGGGGCCGGTGGTGATTCCCGTCGGGCCCGCCGGAACTCCTCCAGGATCTCGTCGCACCGCTCGCGGCTCAGGCGGTGGCCGTCGAAGACGATCTCGCCGCTCATGAGCGTGAACTCGGGCGTGAGCTCGATCCCGAGCTCACCGCAGAGCTGGATCATCGCGTCCTGGCCCATGTCGACGAGCTCGGCGCCGAGGTCGGCGTACTGACCGGCGGTGAATGGGTCACGCACCGTGTAGGTCCGGCCGCCGACCCGGTCCCGGGCCTCGAGGACGGTGACCTCAGCGCCGGCACGCTGCAGATCCACCGCGGCGTTGAGACCGGCCAGGCCGGCGCCGACGACGACGACCCTCATGGCCGCACCTGCGGACCACGCTTGGGGCCGACACGACGATGGGCGGTGGCGGCGGCGATCCACCGGCTGAGCACCCGTCGGGTGTCGCGGTGGATCGATGATGTCCTCGACGCCGAACGATGCTGCGGTGCCCCAGATGGACGCTTCGGCGAGCATGCGGGCCTCGATCTCCTCCCGCAGGCGCTGCGGGTCGTCGGACGCCTCCAGCTCCCGCCTGAACAGGGCGTCGACCCCGCCTTCGATCGGCATGTCGCCCCACTCACCGAGCGGCCAGGCGAACTTCACGCTGAGCCGGTTCGGCGCACCGGTCGCGTTGCCGGCCAAGCCGTAGGACCGGCGCATCTGGATGGTCACGACCGGAACGGTCGCCCGGTGGACAGCCTGCATCGCACGCACTCCACGCCGCATCAGCCCGGACCGCTCGGCCTCTATGCCGATCATGAAGCCGGGCACATCGGCGAAGTAGATCATCGGGAGGTGGAACGTGTCGCAGAGCTCGGCGACACGGGTCTGCTTCTCGCACGCGGGCAGGTCCATGGCCGCCGCGTTCACGTGCGGGTTGCTGATGAGGATGCCCACGGCCTGACCGGCGATCCTCGCCAGCCCGGCCACCAGAGCGCGGCCGTAGCCGGGGGCCAGCTCGAAGAAGGACCCCTCGTCCACCACGGCCTCGATCACCTGCTGGGCGTTGAACGGCAAGCGCCGGTTGTCCGGCACGATGGTGAGGAGGTCCTCGCACGAGCGCTCCGGTGGGTCCTCGATGCCGAAGAACGGTGGCTCCTCGTCCACGTTGGACGGCAGGTAGGACAAGACGGTCCGTACCTGCGCGTAGAGGTCCTCGTCGTCCATCGCGAGGTTGTCGACGAGCCCGGAGCGCAGCGTGTGCATCCGAGGCCCACCGATCGCGGCCGCATCCTCCTCGGTCAGTGACGCGGCTTCCATCGGCGAGCCCGCGAAGACCTGGCCGGCGGCCGTCATCACGGAGAAGTGGGAGGCGGCCACCCGCCCGGCCGCCACGCCGGCCACCGGTCCGGTGACGCCCACGACGACGGGAGACTGGTCGAGGAGGTCGAACAGCGTCGCCGACGGCGTCCCGGAGAGCAGGAAGGGGTAGCCCTTGTTGCCGGCGTAGGAGTTCGAGCCGCCGTAGCCGTCGAGGAGGAGGACGAGGGGGATGCGGTACTCGCGGGCGAGCCGCTCGACGTAGCCGTCCCAGCCGCTCTTGGCCTTCTCCGACTTCCGGACGTGTTCGGTGGGGTCCTGCAGCGGCCCTTCGGCGGCGACGGCGACGAGCCGGCCGTCGATCCCCCCCAGCCCGCACACCGTGCCGCCCGGCCTGCTGCCGGCGATGCGGCCGTCCACCCCGCGCACGGGAGTCCACGCCAGCACCCCGACCTCCTCGAAGGTGTCGGGGTCGAGCAGCGCGTGGTACGCGATCCCTGGCCGACGGCGCCCCGCCCCGGCCGCCGTCGGCGTCCGCGGTCAGAGCCGCCACATGGTGCTCGTCGACCTCCTTGATCAGCGCTTCCCACGTGGGGGAAGCCGCCGAGCCGTCGCCGGGCCGCGCGTCTCGCTCACGCCTCGCCCGCCGATTCGAGGTCGCGGAACTGCTCGCGCAGATCCCGCTTCAGGACCTTGCCCGACGGGTTGCGGGGCAGCGAGTCCATGAACACGACGTGGCGCGGCTTCTTGTACGAGGCCAGCCGCTCCTGGATGAAGTCGACGATGTCCTGCTCGGTGAGCGAGACGCCTTCCTTGACCACCACGAGCGCGCAGACCGTCTCGCCCCACTTCCGGTCCGGCACGCCGATGATCGTCGCTTCGAGGAGCCCGGTGTGCTCGGAGAGAGCGTTCTCGATCTCCGCGGGGTAGATGTTCTGCCCGCCCGAGATGATCATGTCCTTCGAGCGGCCCTCGATGAAGAGGTAGTCGTCCTCGTCCACCCGCCCGAGGTCGCCGGTCCAGAGCCAGCCGTCCCGCACCGCCGCCGCTGTCAGGTCGGGCGCGTTCCAGTAACCGCTGGCGATCACAGGACCCGCGGTGACGACCTCGCCGGTCTCCCCCTGGGGCACCGGCCGGCCCTCCGGATCGACCACTCGGAACGTCTGCGCGCCGAAGCTCCGCCCCACCGAGCCGGGGTGGGCGTCGAGCTCACCGTCGCGGATCCAGGTGATCACGCCGGCCTCGGTCAACCCGTAGCCGATCCCTACGGACATGTGGCTCCAGCGCCGCCGGAACCGGGCAACCGTCGCGGTCGGGCAGTTCTCCCCTCCAGTGAGGGCGAACCGCATCGACTCGAGGCCGATCCGCGACCGTGTGTCGGCGTCCAGGAACTGCTCCATCTGCCCCGGGAAGATGACGGCGTGAGTGCAGCCCCACCGGTCGATGAGCTCGGACGTCCGCTCCGGTGTCCACCCCCGGCTGGGGAGGATCGTCGCCGTCCCGCCGGCGAGGAACGTCGGGATGCTCTGCTCGTTGATCGAGGCGGTGTTGAAGGTCGGCCCGGTGAGCAGCATGACCATGTCCGCGGTCATGTCCGGGTAGAGCGCCGCCTGCTGCAGGGCGAACCACATGATCGCCGTGTGGGAGAGCATCACCCCCTTCGGACGTCCCGTGGTGCCGGAGGTGTAGAGGATGAGATGGGGGTCGGTGCTGCCCCAGTCACCCTTGATCGGTGCACCCTGGACGAGCGCCTCGTAGCTCGCCCCCGATTCCTCCGCGTCGAGCACCATGAGCATGACCTCGGGGGCCTCTTCCACGGCACCCTTGGCCACGTCCTCGAGCGCCGGCTCCGTGAGGAGGAAGCGGGCACCGCAGTCCTGGAGGACGAAGGCCGCCTCGCGGGCGACCATGCGGAAGTTGATCGGAACCAGGGTGAGCCCGGCGTAGGCGCAGGCGAAGTAGAGCTCGAAGGTCTCGCCGCGGTTGTAGAGCAGCGTGCAGACGCGGTCACCAGGCTGCAGCCCGGCCCTGCGCAGGCCCGCGGCGAGCCCGACGGCGCGTCCCGCAGCTCCTGGTACGTCCGGTCCGTGTCCTTCCAGCGAACCGCGAGCCGGTCCGGGTCGATGTGGCCCGGGAGCCGCATTCGCCGAGCAGCCAGCGGACGTTCGTCCCGGCGGGGCCGGTGATGGAGACGGCGGACACGTCGGCCTCGCTGGCCTGCACTGGATCAGCTCCTTCCGGGCGCAACGCGAGGAGCGACTGCACCTGGCGCCGGAATTCGAGGGCGCACACGCTGGGCGACGTGACACCGGCATCGATGTACCCCTGCAGCCGTTCACGGATCTGGCCCTCGGTGCCGACGAGGGTGATCGAGTCCGCGAGCTCGTCGGTGACCGCCGCGAGCACCCCCGCCCGGTCGCGACGCTCAACGCCGCCGCCGTGTCGGCCATCTCCTGCTCGAAGCCGTAGGAGGCGAACGCGGCGCGGTAGTTGGGAGACGACACGTAGAAGGCCAGGATGTCGCGGACCTGCGCGAGCGAGGTGGCCGTGTCGTCGGTCAGATCGCACAGGATCGAGAGCAGGATCTCCGGCGGCGGGCGCCCGGAGAGCTCCGCACCCTCCCTGATGGTCGCCACGACCCGGTCGATGCACTGCACGGGCACGAAGTTGAGCCAGACCCCGTCTGCCACCTCACCGGCGAGGCGCAGCATGCCGGAGTTGAGCGCAGCGAGATGGATCGGTGGAGGGATGGAAGGCGGGAAAGCGAGCCGGAACCCCTTGGACTGCACCTGACCACCGGCAATATCCGTGCGTTCCCCGGAGAGGACGGTCCGGATCGTCTCGACCGTCTCGTGAGCCCGGGTGAGCAGGTGGTCGAACGTGAGGCCGTGCCAGCCGCTGACGATCGCCGCCGACGACACGCCGATCCCAAGTGCGAAGCGGCCAGGGCCGGCGGCGTCCACCGCTGCCGCGCCGCTCGCCAGCATGGGAGCGGTCCGCGGTCCGATCTGCACGATGCACGTGCCGAGACGGATCCTCGCCGTGGCCGAGACCGTGTAGCGCACGTCACGAAGGCGTCAGGATCCGTGATCTCGGCCACGTAGGCGTCCGTGAACCCATGGTCCTCGGCCCATCGGGCGAGCTCGATCCGCTCACCCATCGGGAGCCAGTCGTTGAGCTCGAGGCCCATCCGTGGCGTGTCCACGGCTACACCTCCTCGTCGAGGCCGAGGGCGGTGGACAGGTCGGATCGGTCTCGTGCTGCGCGGCCGGCTCGTCCGGCTCGAGGAGGAGCACCTGTCGGGTCACCAGCCGTAGGGCACGACCTCGCCGTCGTTGATGAGACCCTCCTCGGCGGCCTGCTCGGCGACCATCGTCAGCGCACCGCAGCGCAGCGTCAACAGCTGGCGGCCGCCCTGGAAGATCACTCCTGCACCGGCGGCCCCGCCCGCCTCGGCGTCAGCCTCCGCTCCGACCTTCACGTCCTCGGGCCTGATCACGCAGACGGCCCGCTCGCCGACGCGGAAGCCTCCGGCGCGCGGGACGAGGTCACCACACCGGACTCGGGTGTCGTGACCTCCACCGTGGCGTCGTCGGCGTGGGTCACGACACCGGGCATGACGTTGATCTCACCGAGGAACCGGGCGACGAAGAGCTCCTTCGGATCGGAATACACCTCGGCGGGCGTGCCGATCTGACGGACGGTCCCCTGGTGCATCACCGCGACGCGGTCCGACATGGACAACGCCTCGGTCTGGTCGTGCGTCACGGCGATCGTCGTGATCCCGGGTCTCGCCGCTGGATCCGCTTCAGCTCCAGTCTGCATCTGTTGCCGAGGCGCCGGTCGAGCGCGCCCATGGGCTCGTCGAGGAGCAGCAGGCGCGGGTGAGCGCGAGGCCCGGGCGAGGGCGACCCGCTGCTGCTGCCCGCCGCAGAGCTGTCAGGTATACGCCCGCCTAGCTGCTCGAGCTCGACCAGCTCCAGCATCTCGGCGACGCGGGCCCGGCGGCGCGCTCGGCCTTGGCGGCCGAGCTCAGCGGGAAGGCGAGGTTCTCCGCGACGCTCAGATGCGGGAAGAGCGCGTAGGCCTGGAACACGAACCCGATCGTCGCGGCGCGCGAGGGCACGTCGATCACGTCCTCGCCGTCGAACCGGACCTGACCGTCGATGGGATTCACGAGCCCGGCGATGACGCTCAGCATCGTCGTCTTGCCCGAGCCGCTCGGGCCGAGGAGGGTGAGGAACTCCCCGGGCCGGACATCCAGCGAGACGTCCTTGAGAGCCTCGAAGCCTTCGTAGCGGTGCGAGAGCCCGACTCCCGAGACGCCACTCGGCTTCGGCCCGGGACCGCTGCCCATCGGCGCGGCGTTCGCCCGTCATGGCGTTGGCCACTGCGGTGGGTGCACTGGCACTCGACCCCGCCTCCTCATCCTTCGTGGCGCTCTCTGCGCTCACGTCAGCAACCGCCCGACCGCCTTGAGGAGCCGGGGCTCCTCCCGCGCCGACTGTCCCTCGTCGCCGGCGGCGTCGTACCACAGGCCCTCCGCCCTCGTGACCCGGCCGCCGATCCAACCAGGGGCTCGACCGGGTACCGCCGATCGGAGGCAGCGACGAAGGGGTAATGAGAACGCTCGTGCTCTCGCCGAGAAGCAGGTCGACCAGGATGCCGGTGGAGACACGCTGATCCCGCTACCCGTGCCCGCAGTAGCCGTGGCTGTAGCCCAAGCGTGCCCCCCTCCAGCAGACCGACCTGGGGGAAAAGGGACGGCGTCATGGCGATGGGCCCGCCGTGGCCGAACGTGATGCGCACGTCCGCCAAGGACGGGAAGACCCGTGTGAGCACCTCGGTCTGAGCGGCGAAGATGTCGCCGACCCGATCGAGGCGGGGGCTGATGCGCCCGCCGAACGGTTGGCGGCCGTCCACGCCCCCGAACATGACCCGGCCGTCAGGCGTGCGCCGGTAGTTGATGAGGAAGAAGCGTCGATCGTTCACCGGTTCCCGGCCGTCCCATCCCAGCTCGGCCCACTGATCGTCGGGGAGCGGCTCGGTGATGACGTCGTAGACGTAGAAGGGCAGCACGCGGCGCCGGAACGGATCGTCCGCCGCACCCCAGGCGTTGCGAGCCAGGACGACCCTCTCTGCATGCACCGGACCGGCCGGTGTGGTCAGCGTGACCTGCTGGCCGACGTCGATGCTCAGCACGGGCGCCATCTCGAACAGCTGGACACCCTTGGCGACCTGCGGCCAAGCCGCGGACGAGCTTCGCCGGGTTCTCGGTCGCTGCCACCGTGTCCTCGAACCCGCTCGACATGCGGGGCGAGGCGATCCGGCGACGCAACTCGTCACCGGTGAGCTCCTTGTAGACGTCGGCACCGAGCGTCGCCGCGGCTTCGAGGTCCCGACGGATCCGGCGGTCGTTGGCGGCGTTCGACGCCACGTACAGGAGCGACACCTCGTCCAGATCGCAATCGATCTCGTTGCGCCGGATGTAGTCGATCACGTCGCGGACGGCCTGGACCGCTGTCCTGATGGATGGCCCGGCCCACCGGGACACCGAGCTTCACGAGCGCACTCGGGGAGTGCCCCATCCAGTTCGTGAGCACGCCCGTGTTGTGCCCGGAAGCGCCGAAGCCGATGTCGTGCGCTTCGAAGATGGCGACCCTGGCGTCAGGCGCCCGCTCGAGCAGATGCTTCGCCGTCCAGAGGCCCGTGAAACCGCCTCCCACGATGGCGATGTCGTAGACCGCGTCGGGCTCCACCGGACGGGGGGCGCAGCGGCGGGGCGCGGTCGACGTGCCAGAACGGCACCGTCCCGAACCCGACCGTGCGGTCGCGGTGAACGCGGACGATGTCACTCGGCAGCGGCGCTCATGAGCTCGACGACCAGTCCCGATCCGTCCAACTCGACGAAGGAGTACTCGTAGTGCTCCTCGCCCTCCCAGACGTTGCCCCACGCGATCTGCCGACCGCCGCTCTCGACGAGGCGGTCGACGCTTGCCGCGATGTCACGCACGTAGTACCCGACGGCGAACGTCGTCACGCCGGCGTCCAGCCAGCGCTGCCAGATCGTGTCGCCTTCGACGGGCTCGAGCAGCTGGTACACGGTCGCGCCCCGAGGTCGCCCTGGCGTACCGGTTCCGGGCCTGCATGGTCCGGCCCTCCTCGACGCGCTCGAACGGCTCGGCGTCGGCGAGCACGGTCCACGCGTCAGCTGGGCACCCGAGCGCCGCTGACATCGTGTCCATCGCCGTCGTGAGGTCGCGGACGACGATCCCGACCTGGTGGAACCGCTCGGCCCGCCGCCACAGCTCGGTGGTCATCGTGCCGACACCTGCCCGACTGACAGCCAACTGACTGGGCGCTTCTGCTCAGCCTCGCGGACGTTCATCCTGACTTCCGACTCGTGCGTTCGCGCGGATCGTCATGACTCCCCCTCGTGAGGACGCACCACTCGTTTGCAAGCCCACCCAAATCTCGCTGGCTGGGCGAACCGTGTCAAGAACTATTTCGCGCATCCGACTCATATCCGGGATGCGGCACGGGAACCGGTGGGGATGCCGATCGGCAAGCGACGAGCACGGCGCCGATCACGAGTCCGAGCCCGATGCTCTGCGTCAGACCCATGCGCTCTCCGAGGAGCGCGACCGACAGCAGAACGGACACCACGGGCTCCACGGCCGAGACGACGGCGGTGGCCACAGGGCGGAGGTGGGGCAACCCCCGCAGCAGGAGCCCGATGCCGATCACCGTCGCCAGTCCGATGCCGGCGGTCGCCGCCCATCCCTCGGAGCTCCCCGGCAGTTGATGGTTGGGGCCGACGACGCTGATGACGACGAACACGACGGCGGCGGACGTGACGATCACCGCCGTGCTCCCCTCGGCCAGCCCCGGAGCGATGATCCGATCGCAGATGATGAAGTAGCCCGAGAAGATCAGGCCGGCGGCGATGGCCAGCAGGATCCCGAGCAGTTCGGCGTGCCCGCCGCCGCCGACCGTGAGCGCGGCACCGACCACGCCCACGACCACGGCTGTGGACTTAGTCGCCGTGAGCGATTCCGCCCGGGTCGTCGGCGGCGAGCAGGACGACGAACAGCGGATACGTGTACACGACCGGCGCGATCACGGTCACGTCGCCATGGCGGACGGCGGCGAAGTACGTGAGTGACTGGCCGACGTAGAACACGCCACCCAGCACCGCCACCTTGGCGAGCAGGCGGCCACGCGGCAGCCGGCAGCCGCGGAGCATCACGATCGGGCCAGATGATGACCGCGGCCAGCACGAAGCGGCACGCCAGGAACACCTGCGTGTCGGCACCGGAGTCGTAGGCGATCCGCGCCAGGATCGGCATCGTGCCGTAGCTGCCGGCGGAGATGAGCACGAGCGCGGCTCCGACCAGCGGCGCCGCGGCGACGGGCGTCGGGCGCGCCGGCATCGACTCACCTCACCGGCTCACGTGCTCACGTACCGCAGCCACTCCTGGACGTGCCGGCGTTGCCGCCGATGTGACGCGAGGACGGGGTCCATCGACGCCTGCAGCCCGAAGCCGTCGGTCACGGCCACGAGCACCTCGGCGGTGAGGACAGGGTCGAGGTCAGACCGGATGGACCCGTCGGCCTGACCCTGCACGACGGCTGTGCACACCAGTGCTCGCCAGTTCGTGTGGTACGACCGCATCTCGGCGGCCATCGTCGGGTCGGCCACCGTTTCGCCGTAGAAGTAGATGAAGACCTCGCACATGCCCCGCCGTCGCTCGTCGAGGGGCAGGAACTCCTCGAGCATGGCGCGGATCATCTCGAGGGGTTCCTTCTTCGAGGCCGCGATCCGCGCCAGGTTGTGCGCGCCCTGCGTCGCGGCCTCGCGGAGCGCCGCGAAGAGGAGTGCCTGCTTGTTCTCGAAGTAGTGGTTGAGCACGCCTGTCGACCATCCGGACTCGCGGGCCACGGCCCGGATCGTGACGCCGCTCAAGCCGTCGCGGACGACGACGCGCAGCGTCGCCGCCGAGACCTCCCGTCGTCGCTGGTGATGATCGACGATCCTCGGCACGGGACTCCTCGTTCTCACATGGTCCGCCGAAGCGACGGACGCTCGTCCTCATCCTCATTCCGGGCCGATCCCCGGCCGGATGCCGCTCACGGGCAGGGCAGCCGCACGCCCGGCCACGAGGGTCGCGGCACGGTACCTGACACCGGAGCGCCGCCCGCGGTATGCATCAGTGGGCGACCACCAGCTCGCCGCCATCGACGGTGAGGCATTGTCCGGTCATCCACGCTGCTCCGTCCCCGACCAGGAAGAGCGCGGCGCGACCGATGTCGTCCGGCTCGCCGATGCGCTGCAGCGGGAGCCGCTCGCTCCAGCTCGCCTCCTGGGTCTCCCACAGCGCCCGGGCCATCTCGGTGCGGACCAGACCGGCGCGATGGCGACCACTCGCGTGGCGGGACCCAGCAGGTTGACTTGGAGGATCTTCTCGGCGGCGGGCGGTCCAGGTCGATGACGTCGCCGGCGTAGGGGTTGGTCGCTGCGTTGTTCACGAGGATGTCCAGCCGGCCGAAGCGGTCGACGCAGGCGGCGATCGCAGCCTCGGCATCCTCCTCGCGGCCGGCGTTGGCCACCAACCACTCGGCGCCCGGCAGCGTCTCGGCCGCCGCAGCGCAGGCCCTCCTCGTGCCGGGCGGTGATGAGCACGTTCGCTCCAGCCCCGCTGAGCGCGCTGGCGATCGCCAACCCGATGCCCCGGGATCCCCCCGTGACGAGGGCGGCCTTGCCGTCCAGGATCGGAGCCGTCACGACCCGTACCTCCTGACCACTTCGGCGGTGATGGAGATACGCACGAACTGGTCCGGATCCCGCCCCCAAGACGCGAGCGTGCGGGCCCGCGCCGGATCCGACAGGTCCCAGTAGCGAGGAGCGAGCCGCTCAGCGAGCTCGAATGCTCCCCCGGGCTCCACCTGTGCCGGTCCGGCGACGCTCACCCAGGCTTCGGGCTCGTCCAGGTGGTTCACGGCCATGAGCGACGCGTACGGCCGTCGTTCGATGGCCTCCAACTTCGGCGTCCCTCTCAGCGAGAACAGCTCCACACCGGTGTCAGTGCAGTCGAACCAGACGGGGACGGGTGCGGGCCAGGAGTCCGGAGGCGGGTCCACGGTGAGCAAGCCCAACCGAGGCACCTCGACGAGGAAGCGGCGATCGTTGTCGGTCAGCATGTCGGCTTCCCCTCCCCCCGGAGCAGCGCACGTGGCGCTCACCCTCGACGCTAATCTATATCGTACATCCGCGTTAACAAGCGCCCGCCGAGAGCGGACCCGATCCATCCTGCCCGAGGCGTCCGCGGGAGACGTTGGGGTCTCCGACCACGAACCACCGCCAGGGCAGGTCGACCGCCCGGGTGATGCCGATGCGAGGGCTCACGCCCGGAGCCGAGGGCGGTGGGACACCGTCGTCGACGATCCGGATGCGACCGCGGACGAGGTCGGCACCGTCGTCTTCCCGCTCGATGCCGAGGGCCTGGCAGAGCTTGGCCGGACCATTGGCCAGGTCGCTCACCCTGCGGGCGGCTCGACGGCGGGCCTCCATCTGCTCGATGCCGGCGACCGGAGCGAGTGCACGGAGGAGCACCGCCTGCCCGTCCTCCGGCCGGCCGGTGACGGCGTTGGCACAGAAGTGCATGCCGTACGTGAAGTAGACGTACAGGTGGCCGGGCGGTCCGAACATCGTGGCGTTGCGCGCCGTCGGGCCCCGGTACGCGTGGCTGGCCGGGTCGAGCGGACCGGCGTACGCCTCGACCTCGACGATGCGACCCCGGCAAGGTCCCGCTACCAGGACCTTGTTCAACAACTCCGGGGCGACGTCGAGGCTGGAGCGGGCGTAGAAGGCCCGGGGCAGTGGTGCGCCGCGACGGACGCGCCGGACCGTCCCCGTCGTCACGCGCGGGTGAAGGGCTCGAGCGCGCGGCGAACGTGCGGCGGCACCGGTTGGGGCCTGAGTTCCCTCGGAACCATGCTCACGTACACGACCGTCGCGGTGATGACCGGGCGCTCCCCCACCCTGCCCACCACGCCGACGTCGTACGACGTCGTCCCCCACCGGATGATCTCGAGCTCGAGCTCGAGCAACTCACCGAAGCGAGCGGCCGAGTGCCATTCGAGCGTGATCTTCTTCACCATGAACTCGAAGCCGTGCTCCTCGAACGTCCCGAGGATCTCGCGCATCCAGGTGTCTTTGGCGTCGTCGATGTAGGCGAGGTAGTTGGCGTTGAAGACGACCTTCTGCATGTCACACTCGCCGTAGCGGATGCGGACGGGATGCCGGTACACCACGGCGGGCGAGCCTACGGGTGCACGATCCGCTCTGCGGTGACGCACCGCCTGCTCGCTACGGTGACCGGCATGAGCACCGTCCTCACGTCGCTGCCGGTGGGAGAGCGGGTCGGCATCGCGTTCTCGGGCGGGCTCGACACCTCGGCCGCCGTGGCCTGGATGCGGGAGAAGGGCGCCATCCCGTTCGCCTACACCGCGGACCTGGGCCAGTACGACGAGCCGGACCTGGCGAGCGTCCCCGACCGCGCTCGCGAGTACGGAGCCGAGGAAGCCCGTCTCGTCGACTGCCGCGCGCAGCTCGTGCACGAAGGCCTGGTGGCGCTGCAGTGCGGCGCCTTCCACATCACGACCGGCGGCCGGACGTACTTCAACACCACACCGCTCGGCCGCGCGGTCACGGGCACCCTCCTCGTGCAGGCCATGCAGGACGACGGCGTCGACGTGTGGGGCGACGGCTCCACCTACAAGGGCAACGACATCGAGCGCTTCTACCGCTACGGCCTGCTCGTCAACGCCAACCTGCGCATCTACAAGCCGTGGCTCGATCCCGCCTTCGTGGACGAGCTCGGCGGCCGGGCGGAGATGAGCGAGTGGCTGAGCACCCGCAAGCTGCCGTACCGCGACGCCAAGGAGAAGGCCTACTCGACCGACGCCAACCTCTGGGGGGCCACCCACGAGGCGAAGCTGCTCGAGCACCTCGACCAGGGCATGGAGCTGGTCGAGCCGATCATGGGTGTGCGCCACTGGGACGAGGCGGTCGCCGTGGAGCCCGAGACCGTGACCGTGGGGTTCCACGAAGGGTGGCCGGTGTCGCTCGACGGCGAGGAGCACGAGGACCCGGTCGCGCTCGTCACCGCCGCCAACGCCATCGGCGGGCGCCACGGCCTCGGCATGAGCGACCAGATCGAGAACCGCATCATCGAGGCCAAGAGCCGCGGCATCTACGAGGCGCCGGGCATGGCGCTGCTCCACATCGCGTACGAGCGCCTGGTGACCGCCATCCACAACGAGGGGACGATCGAGAACTACCGCACGATGGGCCGGCGCCTCGGCCGCCTGCTCTACGAAGGCCGGTGGTTCGACCCTCAGGCGCTCATGCTGCGGGAGCCCCTCCTTCGCTGGATCGGCTCCGCGGTCACCGGCACGGTGACGCTTCGCCTCCGCCGTGGCGACGACTACACCATCCTCGACACGACCGGCCCCAACCTCACGTACCAGCCCGAGCGCCTGTCGATGGAGAAGACCGAGGGGGCGTTCGGGCCGCTGGACCGCATCGGCCAGCTCACGATGCGCAACCTCGACATCACCGACACCCGCCAGAAGCTCGACGTCTACCGCTCGGTGGGCACGCTCGGCCCCGGCGGCGTCGTGGCCCTGGAGAGCGGCGAAGAGGACTAGGCGCCGCCTGCCGGCCGGACGGCGCTCGGTCAGAAGCGGGCGAGGCGGCTGCGGGCGGCATCGAGCGTGGCAGCGAAGCGTTCCCGCTGGACGCTGACCGGTCCGGGTCCGGCGCCTCCGGGCGTCGTGCGGCGGCGGACGGACACGCCCGGTGCCACCAGGGCTGCGGCATCAGGGCCCAGCTCGGGATGCGCGGCGACCAGGTCGGCGAGCTCTCCTCCGCCATCCAGCGAGCGGCGCACGAGCGCGCCCACGATGGCGTGGGCGTCTCGGAACGGGGTCCCCCGCTCGACCAGCCACTCGGCCAGGTCGGTGGCGGCCGCGGCGGGTGTGTCGGCCGCGGCCTGCATCCGTTCGGCAGCGAACGTGGCCGTGCCGATCATGCCCGTCAGCGCGCCCAGAGCCAGGCTGACCTGATCGACGGCGTCGAACAGCGGCTCCTTGTCCTCCTGCAGGTCGCGGTTGTAGGCGAGGGGCAGCCCCTTGAGCGTCACCAGCAGGCCAGTGAGGTCGCCGACGACACGACCGGCACGCCCGCGCGCCAGCTCGGCGATGTCCGGGTTCTTCTTCTGCGGGAGCATCGACGACCCGGTGGCGTAGGCGTCGTCGAGGCGGGCGAAGCCCAGCTCGTCGCTCGTCCACAGCACCCACTCCTCCCCCATCCTCGACAGGTGGATGGCCACGAGGGCGAGGTCGAACAGCGCCTCGGCCACGAAGTCCCGGTCGGAGACGGCGTCGAGGCTGTTCTCGAAGACGGCTGCGAACCCGAGGTCGGCTGCGGTCGCCGCCGGGTCGAGCGGGAGCGACGAGCCGGCCAGGGCGCCGGCTCCGAGGGGCGACACGTCCAGCCGCTCGACCGTCACCAGGAGGCGGTCGACGTCACGGGCCAGCGCCCACGCGTGGGCCAGGAGGTGGTGGGCGAGCAGGACGGGCTGGGCCCGCTGCAGGTGCGTGTAGCCGGGCAGGTAGATCTCGCCCGCCTCCACGGCCCGATCGAGCAGCACCTGTTGGAGCCCGATCACGCGGGCGGCGACGGCGGGGAGCTCGTCCTTGCACCACAGGCGCAGGTCGGTGGCCACCTGGTCGTTCCTGCTGCGGCCGGTGTGAAGCCGCGCCCCCGCTGCTCCGGCCAGCTCGGTCGCCCGGCGCTCGACGGCGGTGTGGATGTCCTCATCGGTGGGGACGAACGTGAACCGGTCCTCGGCCAGCTCGGCCGCCACCTGGTCGAGAGCGGCCAACACGGCGACGACCTCGTCGTCGGTGAGCAGCCCGACCCGGCCGAGGCCGCGCACGTGAGCCTGCGACCCCCGCACGTCCTGCCGCCACAGACGGCGATCGAAGGGCAGGCTGACCGTGTAGGCCAGCAGCTCGTCCGCCGGTGGCCGCTCGAAGCGCCCGTGCCAGAGCGTCCGATCGGTCACGACCCGGTCCGGCGCCGGCGGGCCGGCTCCGGCAACCCGGCCATCTCGCGGAGGCGAACAGCCAGGCGGGCACCGCCCACCCCCTCCTCGGCGACGCACAGCATGGTGTCGTCGCCGGCCACCGTGCCGAGCAGCCCCGGCAGGCCGGAGCGGTCCAGGGCCGAGGCCACGACGTGCGCGCAGCCCGGGGGCGTGCGGACGACGACGACCGGACCAGAGGCGACCACCTCGGCCACCCATTCCGCCATCACGCGCCGGAGTTGGTCCTCGGGCGCCACCCGGGCCGGCTCGTACTCGGGGATGGCGTAGACGCTGTCGCCCGCCGGGACCCGCACCTTGACCGCGCCCAGGTCCTCGAGGTCGCGGGAGACCGTGGCCTGCGTGGCGTCGATCCCCTCGGCGGCCAGCAACTCGACGAGCTGGGGCTGGCTGGTCACCCCGTGGCGGGCGAGCAGTTGGGCGATGAGATGCTGCCGCTGCGCCTTCGTCGAGCGGGAGGGCAGGCGGCCGGGCGCCGTCATCGACACGGGGCCGAGCGGGCCGTCACGGTCGCACCCCGACGAGGAAGGCCAGCAGGCCACGGGCGGCGTGCAGCCGGTTGTGACCCTGCGCGATGACCTCCGACCGGGGGCCGTCGATCACCTCGGCCGCCACCTCGTCGCCCCGGTGGGCGGGCAGGCAGTGGAAGAAGCGGGCGTCCGGTGACGCCTCCGCCATGAGCGCCTCGGTGACGGTGAAGCCCGTGAATGCTGCACGGCGGGCGGCGTCCTCGCTCTCCTGGCCCATCGACGTCCAGACGTCGGTGTGCACCGCGTGGGCGCCCTTCAGCGCCACCAGCGGATCGGTGTGCTGCTCGATGCTGGCCGCGCCCAACGCCAGCAGGCGCTCGAGCTCCGGCCCCGGGGCGTCGTAGCCGGACGGGCAGCCGAGGCGGACGTGGAGGCCGAGCATCGCTGCTGCCTCCGCCAGCGAGCGGGCCACGTTGTTGTAATCACCGATCCACGCCACCGTCGTCCCGGCGAGCGGCCCGATGGTCTGCTCCATGGTCAGGACGTCGGCAAGGGCCTGCAACGGGTGCGAGTGGTCCGACAGCATGTTGACCACCGGCACCGTCGACACCGCGGCCATCCGCTCGACGACCTGGCGCGAGAAGACCCGGGCGGCGAGCACGGCGTGGTAGCCGGCCATGATGCGGGTGACGTCCTCGACGGTCTCCCGGGTGTCGAAGCCCACCTCCTCGCCCCTCGTGTAGACGGGATGGCCGCCGAGCTCGAAGACGGCGACCTCCATGGACTGGCGGGTGCGGTTCGACGGCTTCTCGAAGATGAGCGCCGCGGCCCGCCCCTCGAGCGGACGGCCCAGGTCGGCGGCGGGGCGGGCAGCCAGGGCCAGCACCTCGCGCAGCTCTTCCGGTGTCAGGTCGGTGACGTCGAGGAAGTGGCGGACGCTCATGCCAGAACGTCTTTCACGATGGCCGCCGCCTCGTCGATCTCGTCGTCGCTGACGGTCAGCGGCGGGGCGAAGCGCAGCGCGGTCGGGGTCACGTTGTTGACGACCAGCCCGCGGGCGAGACAGCCCGCGGCGGCTTCCTTGCTGTCGTGCCCGTCGAGCTCGGCCGCCAGCAGCAGCCCGAGGCCCCGCACGCTCGTCACCCCGGGCGTCGCCTCCAGGGCCCGGCGCAGGCGGTCGCCGGCCGATCTGGCCAGGGCCGGTGCGTCGATCCGTTGCATCTCCGTCAGCACGGCCCGCGCCGCCGCCGTGGCGATCGGCGTGCCGCTGTACGTCGAGCCGTGGTCGCCCGGCTGCAGCACCGCGGCGACATCGCGACGGGCCCAGCAGGCTCCGATGGGCATCCCGTTGCCGAGGGCCTTGGCGAGGCACACGGCATCCGGCCGGACACCGGCGTGCTCGAAGCCGAACCAACGGCCGGTGCGGCCGAGGCCGGTCTGGACCTCGTCGAGGATCATCAACGCGCCGCGCTCGTCGCACAGCTCGCGGATGCCCTGCAGGTAGCCGGGAGGCGCGGGCACGACCCCGCCCTCGCCCTGGAGCGGCTCGATGAGCACGGCTGCCACGCTGCCGTCCACGGCCCCGGCCAACGCGTCGAGATCGCCGAACGGGACGTGGCGGAAGCCCTCTGGCATGGGCTGGAACGGCTCGTGCTTGGTCGGCTGGCCGGTGGCCGCCAGCGCCGCCAGCGTGCGGCCGTGGAAGCTGCCCAGCGCGCTGACGACGACGTGCCGGCCCCGGCCGCCGAACTTGCGGGCCAGCTTGAACGCGGCCTCGTTGGCCTCCGCCCCCGAGTTGCAGAAGAACACCTGCCCTCCGCCGCCGAGCAGGTCGTCCAACATGACTGCCGTCTCCGTCGCCACCGGGTTGGCGAAGAAGTTGGAGACGTGGAGCAGGGTCTCGGCCTGGGTGGCGATGGCTTCGGCCACCGCGGGGTGGGCGTGGCCGAGCGACGTGACGGCCAGACCGCACAGGAAGTCCAGGTAGCGACGGCCCTGGTCATCCCACAGCTCGGTGCCCCGGCCGCGCACGAACATCACCTGCGGCGGGCCGAAGACGGGCCAGTAGGGGCAGGCGTCGAGGCCGTCGGTGGCGAACGCGTGGGCGCTCACGGCGCGGCCGTCCCTGGCGCCGTGTCGCCGACGGTGACCATGGTGCCGATCCCGGCGTCGGTGAAGATCTCGAGCAGCAGCACGTGGGGAACCCTTCCGTCCAAGATGTGGGCCCGCCCCACGCCGCGCCGCACGGCGGCGATGCAGGACTCGACCTTGGGGATCATCCCGCCGCGCAGCGTGCCGTCGGCGACGAGCGCCTCGAGCTCGCCCGCCGTCGTCTGACGGATGAGGCTGGCGGGATCGTCGACGTCACGGCGCAGGCCTTCGATGTCCGTGAGGTAGACGAGCTTCTCCGCCGGCAGCGCGGCGGCGATGGCGCCGGCCACGGTGTCGGCGTTGATGTTGTACGCCTGCCCGGACGCATCGGTGCCGATCGTGGCCACGACGGGGATGAGGTCCTCGTTGAGGAGACGCTCGAGGATCGTCGGGTTGATGGCGCCGACCTGGCCCACGAAGCCGAGGTCGCCGGGCGCCGGGGTGGCGCTGATGAGGCCGGCGTCCTCGCCCGACACGCCGACGGCCAGCGCGCCATGCACGTTGATGGCGGCGACCAGACGGGGGTTGACCTGGCCGCGCAGGACCATGCGGGCGATGTCGACGGTTTCCGCGTCGGTCACCCGCAGCCCGTTGCGGAACTCGGGCACCTTGCCGAGTCGGTTCATCAGCTCGCTGATCTGGGGGCCGCCGCCGTGGACGACGACCGGCCGCATCCCCACGGATCGCATCAGGACGATGTCCTGCGCGAACAGCTCGAGTGCGTCGGCTTCGCTCCCGCCCGCCAGCGCGTTGCCGCCGTACTTCACGACGACCACGCTCCCGGAGAAGCGCCGAATGTAGGGCAGGGCCTCGACGAGGACAGCGGCCTTCTCGGCCGGACCCGCGGCCGTGATCACGGGAGCAGCCCGACCGTGGTCAGACCGGACGTCTCCGGCAGACCGAGGGCCACGTTGGCAGCCTGCAGCGCGCCACCGGACGCGCCCTTGGTGAGGTTGTCGATGGCGCAGAGGACCACGACGTAGCCGGTCCGGGGATCGAAGCGAGCCGTGAGGTGTGCGGCGTTGGTGCCCAACGTCGCCTTCGTGGACGGGGACGACGACCGGACGGCGATGAAGGGCTCGCCCTCGTAAGCGCCCGCCAGCGCGGCGAGGAGCGACTCCGTGGTCACCGGCGCGGCCGGCCGTGCGTAGCAGGTGGCGAGGATGCCCCGGCTCATCGGGGCCAGGTGCGGGGTGAAGAGCACCTGGGCCCCGGTGACCTGCTCGATCTCCGGGGTGTGGCGGTGGTCCACCAGGCCGTAGGCGGTGAAGTCCCCGTCGACGGTGGCGAACAGCGACGAGTGCTTGAGGCTGCGGCCGGCGCCCGTCACGCCGGACGCGGCGTCGACGATGACACCCTCGGGCTCCACCAGGCCCTGGCGCACGAGCGGGGTGAGGGCGAGCGAGGCGGCCGTGACGTAGCACCCGGGGGTGGCGATGAGGCGGGCGCCGCGCAGCTCGTCCCGGTACAGCTCCGGCAGCCCGTAGACCGCGTCGGCCAGCAGACCGGGCTGATCGTGGTCGAACCCGTACCAGTTGGGATACAGCGAAGGGTCCTTCAGCCGGAACGCCGCCGACAGGTCGACCAGGCAACCGACCCGCCCGTGCAGCGTCGGGGCCAGGGCCATGCTGGCCTCGTGCGGAAGCCCGAGGAAGACGAGGTCGAGCCCGGCTACCTCGCCCTCGTCGTAGGGCTCGAACACCAGGCCCGGATAGGCGACCGTCAGGCTGGGATACAGCGTGTCGGCCCGCTGCCCGGCCTGCGAGTCCCCGGTGGCGTACACGACCTCCAGGTCCGGGTGCGCGGCAATGAGGCGGAGGAGCTCGGCGCCGGTGTAACCCGACGCGCCGATGATCCCCACGGAGAGGCCCATGAGCATGATCATACAGTTTGATGCATGACCATGCGAGCCGCTGGGCGGGCCGGTCGCCGCCTGGCGACGATGTCTGCTTTCGAGTCGGACGGGGCATGATGGTCGCCGTGGGCCCGTCCCTCCGCGGCAAGCTCCTCCTCGCCACCCCTCCCCTCGTCGATCCGAACTTCGACCGGACGGTCGTGCTCCTGCTCGAGCACACCGACGAGGGCTCGCTCGGCCTGGTCCTCAACCGCCCGACCGAGGAAGAGGTGGACGAGCTACTCCCCACCTGGCGCCCGCTCGTGTCGGGCCAGCCCGTCCTGTTCGACGGCGGGCCGGTGGAGACCGAGGCCGTCATCGGACTGGCGTGGGTGCGCGAGGTACCCGTCGACGGCTTCGCCGATCTCGATGAGGGGCTGGGGACGCTCGACCTCTCCGAGGACGCGGACGGCTTCACCGACCGGTTGGACGACCTGCGCCTCTTCCGGGGCTACGCCGGTTGGGGTCCCGGGCAGCTCGACGACGAGCTGGCGGCCAACGCGTGGATCGTGGTCGACGCCGACCGCGCCGATCCCTTCACCCCCGCCCCCGAGACCCTGTGGCGTGACGTGCTGCGCCGCCAGGGCGGGGCGCTGGCCCGAATGGGCGACCGCATCCCCGACGACGTGTCCAGCAACTGATCCCCGGCGGCGTGTGACTCCCCGCGGTCGGGTCAGCCTCGGAGCACCGCGCCGAGCTGCACCGCGGCGCTGATGGCCCGCTCCCGGACCTGGGCCACCTCGGCGTCGGTCAGGGTGTGGTCGGGAGCCTGGAGGCGAAGGCGGAAGGCCAGGCTCCGCTGGCCGGCGTCGATGCCCGAACCGCGGTACACGTCGAACAGCTCGAGATCGGCCAGCAACTCCCCCGCGCCACCGGCGATGGCGCGGCGGACCGCGGTGGCCGGGACGTCGTCCGCAACCACGAAGGCGAGGTCGATGTCGCTGGAGGGGAAACGGCTGACCGGCCGCCATTGCGCGATCGGGGGATCCAGGGCCAGGAGCACCGACAGGTCGAGCTCCAGCCAGGCGACCCGTCCCGGGATGTCGTAGGCCTCGAGCACGCCGGGATCGATCTCGCCGACCTGGCCGACAGCATCGCCCTCGAGGCGCACCGTCCCGCTGCGCCCGGGGTGTAGGCCGGCCAACCCGTCCTCGCTCTGGTCGATGTCGAGCGCATCGGCGCGCCCGAGCGCGGCGAGCAACTCGACGAGCACGGGCACGGCGGCCGGACCGTCCCGGCCGGCGAGGACGACGGCGAGCTGCTCGCGCTCGTCGGGGAGCACGCCCTCGGCGGGCCGGTAGACGTGTCCGATCTCGAACAGCGAGACGTCGTCGGCCCGGTGCGAGGCGTTGTAGGCCACGGCCTCGAGGAGCCCGGGCCGGAGCGAGCTGCGCAGGATGCTCTCCTCGGCCACCAGCGGGTTGGCGATGGCCAGCCCGCGACTGTCGAGCCCTGCCCGCTCGAGGTCGCCGGGCGCCAGGAACGGGTTGGGCATGGCCTCGCTGATCCCGAGCCCGTACAGCACCTCGCGCACCACGCGGCGCCGGGACTGGACGGGTGAGAGCCGGCCGGGCACGACCGACTTGGGCACCGTACGGCCCAGCCGCTCGTAGCCGACGTGACGGGCGATCTCCTCGATGACGTCCACCTCGAGCTGGCAGTCCGGTCGCCACGAGGGCAGGCTGACGTCCATGACGCCGCCCTGGTCGAGGGTGGTGGCGAAGCCGATGGGCGCCAAGCGCTCGATCATCACGCTCGTCTCGATGTCCGCGCCCAGCAGCGTGCGGGCGCGGTCCGGCCGCACCCGGACCGACCGCTCCTCCGGGGGGAGCTCGCCGCGGGCGTCGACCGCGCCGGCGTGGACGACGAGCCCAGGGCAGGTCTCCCGCAGCAGGTCGACGAAGCGGGCTACGGCGCGGTCGATCCCGTAGGGGTCACGACCCCGCTCGAAGCGGATCGAAGCCTCGGAGCGCAGTCCCAGCCTGGTGGCCGTCTGCGCCACGACGACCGGGTCGAACCAGGCCATCTCGAGGGCGACGGTCGTCGTGGCGTCGCTGATCTCGGTGTCCGCGCCACCCATGACGCCGGCGATGCCGATGGCGCGGTCCTGGGCGTCGCAGATCAACAGGTCGTCGGGGATGAACGTCCGCTCCACCCCGTCGAGGGTGAGCATGGTCTCGCCGGCGACGGCCCGCCGGATGCGGAAGCCTCCGCCGCCGAGCGTGTCGAGGTCGTAGGCGTGGTTGGGCTCGTTGAGCTCCAGCATCACGTAGTTCGACACGTCGACCACGTTGTTGATGGGGCGCATGCCGGCTCGGGACAGCCGGTCGGCCATGAGCGGGGTCGACGGGCCGACCTCGATGCCGGACAGGACGACGGAGACGAAGCGGCCGCACCCTTTGGAGTCGAGGATCTCGACGGGAGCGCTGCGGTCCGGACCGTCGACCGTCAACCTCGAGGACGGTGGATGGAGGGCCACCCCGAGGCGCGCCGCGAGGTCACGAGCGATGCCGAGGTGCCCGTACGCATCCGGCCGGTTGCGCGTGAGGTCGAGATCGAACACGACGTCCTCGGTGACGCCGAGGGCCTCGGTGACGGGCTGGCCGAGCGGCGTGTCGCGCGGGAGGAGGAGGATGCCGGCGGCGTCCTCGCCGAACCCCAGCTCGGCGGCCGAGCACAGCATCCCCTCGCTGGCGATGCCCAGGATCTTGCGGCGCCCGATCTGGCGCCCGTCGGGCATGGTGGCGCCGATGGTGGCCAGGGGCACCACGTCTCCGGCCTCCATGTTGAACGCGCCGCACCACACGTGCAGCGGTGCGCCGTCGCCGGCGTCGACGAAGACCTCGTGGACGCGCTCGGCATCGGGATGGCGGCGGGTCTCGAGCACCTTGGCCGTGACCACGCCGGGGATCGGTGCGCCGACGCGCGTGATCCTCTCGACGGCCATGCCGAGCTCGTTCATGGTGTCGGCGATGCGGTCGACGTCGTCGCCGAGCGGCGCCATCTCGTTGAGCCAGGAGAGCAGGATGAGCACGGCCCGACCTCAGAACTGCTCGATGAAGCGGATGTCGTTCACGAACATGTCCCGGAGATCGGCCACGCCGTGACGCTCCTTGGCCATGCGGTCGATGCCGAAACCGAAGGCGAACCCGCTCCACTCCTCCGGATCCAACCCCACGGCCTGGAGAACGTTCGGATGGACCATGCCGCACCCGCCGAGTTCCAGCCAGGTGCCATCGGGGCGACGGATGTCGAACTCGGCCGAGGGTTCGGTGAACGGGAAGTAGGACGGGCGGAGCCGGGAGCTGAAGTCGGCGCCGAAGAAGGCCTTGGTGAAGGCCTCGATGGTGCCGGCCAGGTCGGTGAAGGTGATGCCGCGGTCGACCACCAGACCCTCGAGCTGGTGGAACACCGGCATGTGGGTGGCGTCGGCGGTGTCCCGCCGGAACACGCGGCCCGGCATGATGGCGTAGATCGGTGGCGGCTGCCCCTGCATGACGCGGATCTGCACCGGGGACGTGTGGGTGCGCAGCAAGGTGGAGCCGGGCTGGCCGTGCTCGACCCACAACGTGTCCCACTCGCTCCGGGCCGGGTGCGACGGAGGCATGTTGAGGGCCTCGAAGTTGTGCCAGTCGGTCTCCACCTCCGGGCCCTCGGCGATCTGGAAGCCGAGGCCGACGAACGTGTCCTCCAGCCGCTCGGTGGCTTGGGTGACCAGGTGGGCATGGCCGCGCCGGGATGGGCCCATCGCTTCGGTCAGGTCGAGGCGCTCCGCCACTAGCCGTACGTGGCGGGCGCCGGCGGCCAGCTCGGCCCGGCGAGCGTCGAAGGCCGCCTGCACTTCGACCATGGCCTCGTTGACGGCCCGACCAGCGGCGGGTCGCTCCTCGGCGGGGAGCGTGCCGAGGCCGGCCTTGGCCCGGGCGAGTGGCCCGCGCTTGCCGAGCACCTCGGCCTCGACGGCCTTGAGCGCATCGAGATCGGGGGCGGCCGCGGCCGCGGCCAGGGCGTCGGCCCGGGCCCGGGCGAGGTCGTCCGTCATCGGGGCAGGAACCTGCTGTGATCAGCGGCGGGACGTGACATCTCAGCAGCTTTCGAGGCACGGACGGGGTCCCCGGCGGAAGCTCTGCTTCCGGTGGGGCGTCCTAGTAGAGCAGTCAGCAGGTGTCGCATGCACACCGGTCCTCCCATCAGCGAGCCGTCGGGTTGGAGTCCCCCGAGCGGCGAGGGAGGCGCGTCAGGCAGAACGCCGCGCCGAACCCCCGAGGACCGCTCGGGGGCGGCGAAATCGCTGCGTTGACTGCCTGGGCATCGCCGCCGAGGGTAGCCGCTCCTCGTCCGGCGAATCGCCGCAGATTCGCCGCGCGACGAACTTCGAGCCGAGTGAGCCGAAAACGGCGCGTTTGGCTCAGACCTCGTCGCCACCGATTCGATATCGATTCGGTGGCAAAGCGTCGGTGGGCGACGGGTCGACGGTGCGTTCGACAGGTGGGGTCAGCGGGTGCGTTGGCGCATGGCCTCGAAGCAGATGACGGCCGTGGCCATCGCCGCGTTGAGGCTCTCGGCCCGGCCGGCGTGGGGGATGCTGATCCACTCGTCGACGGGGGTGTCGTCCGGAAGACCGTGGGCCTCGTTGCCGACCACCACCGCCACCCGGCCGGTCAGGTCGGCGCTCGTGTAGGGCATGCCGCCGCCGGCCGCGGTGCCGAGCAGGCGCAGGCCCAACGAGCGCAGTTCCCCCAGCTCGACCTGGTCGACGATGGGCAGCAGGAACACCGCGCCCGCGGCGGCCCGAACGACCTTCGGGTTGGTCACGTCGACGGTGTCGGGGGTCGTGACGACGGCATCGGCGCCCGCGGCCTCCGCCGTGCGCAGGATGGTGCCGAGGTTGCCGGGGTCGGACAGGCCCGCCGCCACCACCACGAAGCCGGCGTCGGCCAGCACGTCGGTCGCCGCCGGGCGGTACCGCACCACGGCCAGGAGGGGTTGGGGTGTCTCGGTCGTCGCCACCCGCTCCAGGACGCCGGGGGCCAGCGCATGACAGGGCGCACCGCCCAACGCGCCACCCGGCGGTTCGGCCCCGGCCGGGACGAAGACCGCCTCGACCGTGTGACCGGCCTCGGCGGCCAGCTCGGCCATGGCCCGACCCTCGACGACGAGGGCCGCCTCCTCCCGGCGCGCACTGCGGCGCCCCAGGAGGCGCCGCAGCCGTTGGACCTTCGGGTTGGTGAAGGCCAGCCCGCTCACCGCGGACGACCGGTCGGCCGGAGCCGTCAGGAAGCCTTCTCGAGGCCGCCCTGGGCGGCGCCCACCAGCGCCCGGAAGGCGTTGGGATCGCTCACGGCCAGGTCGGCCAGCACCTTGCGGTCGACCTCGACACCGGAGGCGTGGAGCCCGGCGATGAAGCGGCTGTAGCTGATGCCGTTCTCCCGGCAGGCGGCGTTGATGCGCTGGATCCACAGCCGCCGGAACTCACCCTTGCGGGCCCGGCGATCCCGGAACGCGTACTGCCCGGACCGCATCACCTGCTCGTTGGCCGCCCGGAACGAGCGGCTCTTGTTCCCGTAGTACCCCTTGGCCCGCTCGAGGACCTGACGGCGGTGCTTCCTCGACCCGACGGCGCGCTTGACCCGTGCCATGTTCTTGTCCTTCCTCTCCGTTCAGCTCGTTCAGCACTCGCCCAGCAGGCGCTTGATCCGCTTCACGTCCGAGGGATGGACGTCGACGTTGCCGTCGAGGCGGCGCGTGCGGGTGGACGGCTTCTTCTCGAACAGGTGCTGGCGCATGGCCTGCTGCCGCTGGAGCTTGCCGCTCCCTGTCTTCTTGAACCGCTTGGCCGCGGTCTTGCTCGTCTTCATCTTCGGCATGGGTTTCCCTTCGATGTCGGCCGGCTCCCCGGCCGAGTGGGAGGCCGTGGGTCAGGCGCTGGGGGTGTCGGTGCTGACGGCTGCGGGCTGCGGGGCGGTCACGGCCTGGGCGGGGACAGCTTCGGCCGGAACGGGCACGCCGTCGGCGCTGAGCCGGTCGGCGGGCTGCTCGGCGGCGTGGGCACCGCGGTCGTCGTGCTTGCGTGGGGCGGAGCGCTTCTTGTCCGGCGCCAGGACCATCGTCATGTTCCGTCCGTCGAGGCGGCCCTGGGTCTCGACCTTGCCGACCTCCGTGACCTGCTCGGCGATCTGGTCGAGGATCTTGGCCCCCAACTCGGGGTGGAACACCTCTCGGCCTCTGAACATGATCGTGACCTTGACCTTGTGGCCCTCGGAGAGGAACTCGGCCACCTTCCGGGTCTTGGTGTCGAAGTCCCCGATGCCGATCTTCGGCCGGTACTTCATCTCCTTGACCGAGACGTTGGACGCCTTCCGGCGGGACTCCTTGGCCCGCTGCTTCTCCTCGTACTGCCACTTCCGGAAGTCCATGATCCGGCACACGGGCGGGGTGGCGAGGGGCGCCACCTCCACCAGGTCCAGATCGCTCTCCTGAGCCATCCGCAACGCGTCCGGCAGGGGCACGATGCCTACCTGCTGGCCGTCTTGGCTGATGAGGCGGACCTCACGGGCGCGGATGCGGTCGTTGATCCGATGCTCGTTGGCCGTGGCTATGGTCGGTCGCTCCTGCGCAATGGGCTGATCCTCCCGGGAAACGGATAGGTCGGTGACCACCGTCGCGCCAGCCCGGTCCGATGTCCGCGCGGAGCCGCTTCCGGGCGCCCTTCGAGCATCGACCCGGGCTCACGCCGAGCCCCTTGCGGAGCTCCGGGTGGCCGGGTGGGGGTCACGATCACCATTCGGCGAGCAACCGAGGCTGCGTCCGGACGGTGTCACTTCCCCTCTTGGAGTTGAATTGTCCCCGGTAGGTTAGCGGACGTGAGCAGCCTCTGGACACCCGATGGCGAGCACCGTGTCGGTCGCACCGACCCCGCAGCGCCCCGTCCCGCGGCGGACGCAGCCGGCGCCGAGGGAGTGGCCGGGCCGGAGGACCTCGACGACGAGGCCCTGCGGGCCGAGATCGACGCCGAGATCAACGAGGCCCGGGCCCGGGTGGCGGAGGCCCCGCCCGAGATCGTGGTGCTCAACCACGCCATGGGCCTGTACGAGCTGGGCGCCATCCATCTCTCCTCGTCCCCGCCCAACCTGGCCGGCGCGGCCCTGGCCATCGACGCCTTCGCCTGCCTGGTCGAGGGCCTGGGCGACCGCTTGGGGCCCGACAGCGGCACGCTGCGCGATGCGCTGGCGCAGATCCGCCTGGCCTTCGTGCAGATCAAGGGCGCGGGGGGCGGGCCCGAGGCGGACTCTCCCGCCGATCCTCCGGCGGAGGCTCCGGAATCCGACGGACTCTCCCGCCGGCTGAAGCGCCCCAGGGGAGCTTCCACCACCCGCCCGGAGGTGATCCGGGCGCCCTCCGCCCGCAGCCGCTCGGCCTGCCTGGCCTCGTGCCCCGGTACCAGGCGCCCGTTCGAGGTGACCACGCGCCACCACGGCACCTCCACGGCCGTCGTGGCCAGGAGATGCCCGACCGCCCGCGCCCGGCCGGGGAAGCCGGCGTCCTCGGCCACGTCGCCGTAGCTGACGACCTCACCGGGCACCAGGGCCCGGAGCACCTCCAGGACCCGGTCCTCGAGCTCGCTCACGTCGTGCCGGGAGCCAGCTTGTCGATGCTGCCGGCCTCGTACCGTCCCAGCTTGGGCAGCAGGTCGAAGCGCACGTCCTGTCCGGTGGCGACCTGCCGGCTGCCGTCGGTGAGCTGGGTGCAGTGGAACGGGTAGGTCTGTCCGTCCTCGGCGGTGATCGTGCCGAGGCCGCGGCCCTCGTCGAACTCCGTGACGCGCCCGCGCATCAGTGGATGATCTTGGAGATCGGCAGCTCGAGGATGCCGGTGGCGCCGGCGTCCTTGAGCGCGGGGATCAGCACGTTGATCTGGTTCTTGGGCACCACCGTCTCGATGGCGTAGCCGCCGTCCCCGGCCAGCTCCGACACCGTCGGCGCCTTCAGCGCCGGCACCAGCGGCAGCACCCGCTCGAAGTCCGCCCGGCTCACGTTGAGCTTGACCAGGACCTTGTCGCGGGCCTCGAGCGTCCCGTTGAGGAGCGTCATGAGCTGGCCCATGGCGTGGCGCTTGGCCGGATCGGCATGGGACTCCGCGTTGGCGACGACCTCGGTGTAGCTGACGAGGATGGTGTCGATGATCCGCAAGCCCGGCGGCCCGCAGCGCCCGCCCGGTCTCGGTGATGTCGACGATGCAGTCGGCGATGTCCGGGATCTTGGCCTCGCTGGCGCCGTAGGACAGCCGGACGTCGGCCTCGATGCCCCGGTCGGCGAAGAAGCGGGCCGTGAGCTGCGGGTACTCGGTGGAGACGCGGAGGCCCTGGGGCAGGTCGTCCACCTTCTCGGCCGGTGAGTCCTGGGCCACCGCCACCACGACCCGCACCGGGTTGGTGGTCGCCTTGGAGTAGCGCAGCTCGCCGAGGCTCACCACGGGGCTGGCGGTCTCCTCCACCCAGTCGCGGCCGGTGATGCCCAGGTCGAACAGCCCCTCGGCCACGTAGGCCGGGATCTCCTGGGGGCGCAGGATGCGCACCTCGCTGACCCGGGGATCGTCGATGCCGGCCTTGTAGTCGACGGTCGAGGACCGGGTCACGGCCAGGTCGGCGGCCTCGAAGAGCTCCAGCGTCGCCCGCTCCAGCGAACCCTTGGGCAGCACGAGTCGGAGCACGATCGCCCAGTCTACGAGCGGGGTCCGTCAGTGGTCCGTGGGGGTTTCCGCCAGCAGCCGGAGCGCGTGCGGGAGCACGTCGAGCACGGCTTCGAGCTGCTCGACGCAACCCTTGGGCGACCCGGGCGTGTTGAGGATGACCGCTCCCCCGCGGATGCCGGCGATCCCGCGGGAGAGGCGGCCCAGCGGGCTCACGAGGCGCATGGCCTCGGCCAGCCCGGGCGCCTCCCGCTCGATGACACGGCGCGTGCCCTCCGGGCGTCAGGTCCCGCGGGGTGAAGCCCGTGCCCCCGGTCGACACGATGACGCCCGCGAAGCCGTCGCACATCTCGGTCAGGGCGGCGGCCACGGACTCCTCGCCGTCGGCCACGACGCGCTGGTCGACGACGGTGTAGCCCTCGGCGCTGAGCCGTTCCACGAGCGCCACGCCGCTGCGGTCCTCACGGGTGCCGTGGACCACGCCGTCGGACACGGTGAGCACCTTCGCGGCCAGACCTGTTCCCGACGGCGAATCACTCACGGACGGGACGGTACCGCTCCGTCAAGCGCCGAGGCGCTCGTGCGGGGCCAGGCGGGCGCCGTTGGCCCAGGCCTCCGCGCTCATCGGCCCCTTGCCCTCGGGCTGCACCGAGAGCAGGCGGAGCGACCCGTCGCCCGTGCCCACCCCCACCCCGTCGAGGACACCGGGCTCACCCGCCCGGTCGTCCGCGGCCGCCTCCAGGACCTTCAGGCGCCGGCCCCGGACCGTGGTCCACGCCCCGCCGACGCGGACGACCCGGTCGAGCACGGCCGCCGGCTGCCCCCAGTCGAGCTGCAGCTCGGCCGCGTCGAGCTTGTGGGCGTAGGTCGGCTCGCCCTCCTGGGCCGCCGAGTCGCGCAACCCGGCGCGCAGCGAATCGACCAGCAGCTCCGTGCCCGTCGCCACCAGCTCCGACCGGAGCTCGGCCGCCGTCGTGCGGGCGCCGATGGCCACGGTGCGGCAGGCGAACACCGGCCCGGTGTCGAGGCCCTCCTCGAGCTGCATCAGGCAGACACCGGTCTCGCGGTCCCCGGCCAGCAGGGCCCGCTCCACCGGGGCCGCGCCCCGCCACCGGGGCAGGAGCGAGAAGTGCAGGTTGACCATGGGCAGGCGCTCGAGGACCGGACGCCGGACGAGCGCGCCGTAGGCCACCACCACGCCGAGGTCGGCATCGAGGTCGAGCACCTCCTCGACGCGGTGGACGACGGGCAGCCCCAGCTCCTCGGCCGCCGCCTTCACCGGGCTCGGCGAGAGACCGCTCCCCCGGCCCCGCCTGGCGTCGGCCCGCGTGACGACAGCGGCGACGTCCCAACCCCCGTCCACCAGGGCGCGCAGCGGCGGGACGGCCATGGCCGGCGTCCCCAGGTAGACCAGGCGCCGCGGGTCGGCAGGGACGGCGGCCAGCGCCACGACAGGTGCGCTCAGCTCAGGCGCAGGCGGCGCTTGGGCGCCGGGCTCGCCGCCGGCGGCTCCTCGCGCAGGCGCCGGTACTCACGGAGCGCCTCCCGCCGCTGCTCGGGCGTCATGCGGTCGAACATCAGCACGCCCTGCAGGTGGTCCAGCTCGTGCTGGAACAGGCGGGCCAGCAGCTCGTCGGCCTCGATCTCCACCTCGTTGCCGTCGAGGTCCCAGCCGGACAGCAGGACCTCCTTCGGGCGCACCATCTCGACGTAGAGGTGGGGGATGGAGAGGCAGCCCTCGTCGTACACCCACTCCCCCCGGCTCTCCTTGATGACCGGGTTGACGAGGGTCATCGGGCCGTCGCCCACGTCGTAGACGAACAGCTGCTTCTGGACGCCGATCTGCGTCGCCGCCAGCCCCAGGCCGGGCGCCTCGTACATGACCTCCAGCATCTCGTCGGCCAGCCGGACGAGCTTGCCGTCGATGTCCACGACCTCGGCCGCCGCGGTCTTGAGCACGGGGTCGCCGAAGACTCGGATCTCGCGGGGCACGGCGCTCACGATATCGCCCCTACCCTGGCCGTCCGTGGGTCAGCAGTACTTCGCCGCCCGGCCCGACGCCCGGTCAGGACCGGCCACGGTGCGGGTGCGGCTCCCCGACCTCGACCTCCAGCTGACCACCGATCGGGGGGTGTTCGCCGGGCACCGGCTCGACGCGGGAACGGACACCTTGCTGCGCCGGGGCGAGCAGCTCGTGCCCGACGGCGCCGTGCTCGATCTGGGCTGCGGCTACGGGCCGATCGCCGTCGTGCTGGCCCGGCGCAACCCGGCGGCCGTCGTCTGGGCGATCGACGTCAACGAGCGGGCCCGCGACCTCTGCGCCCGGAACGCCCGCGACGCCGGGCTGGCCAACGTGCGGGTGGCCGCGCCCGACGAGGTGCCGGGCGACGTGCGGTTCGGGCGATCTGGAGCAACCCGCCCATCCGCATCGGCAAGGCCGCCCTCCACGACCTGCTCCTGCGCTGGCTGGCCCGCCTGACGCCGGACGGTGCCGCGCACCTGGTGGTCCACAAGCACCTGGGCTCCGACTCGCTGGCCCGGTGGCTGACGGGTGAGGACTTCGCGGTCGTCCGGCGGACTTCCCACCAGGGCTACCGCCTGCTGGACGTCCGGCCGCCCACTCAGTGACCGCGGTGAAGCGTTCTGGCCTCGTTGCGCATTCCGCCACCTGAGCCGAACGCCTCCGAACTGTTCGGACCCCGTCGCGCCAGCGCCGGTCACACGCGGGGCGGGTCGACCTCGACGCGGACCCGGGAGGCGGGGCGCGGCGCGCTGGCCAGGGCGTTGGCCAGGGCGGCCGCGTCCGGAGCCCGAACCAGGTAGCGACCGTCCGCCGGGCCGTTGACGGCCACGGCGCCCGCCGTCCGGAGCGTGGTCGCCAGCTCCTCGGCGCCCGCACCCGACAGGACGGCGAGGGCGCGGGTCGGGGGCAGCTCCAGCTCGGCCCGCCGGGCGAGGACGTCGTCCACCAGCCGGCCGGGGTCGGCATGGAGCACGGCATCGAGCACCTCGTGGTGGGGCAGGCGGGTCTGGACGAGCACGCGCCCGCCATCCGCCCGCGGCCCGGCCAGGCGGGCCGCCCGCGCCAGGAGGCCCAGCGCCTGCTCGTCGGCCCGGAACCTCGGCGCCAGGAGCTCGTCGTCGAAGTCCAGGAAGGCGACGACGTCGGCCCGCGGCACCCGGTGCAGCACCGCTTCCGTCCCGACGAAGAGGGTGGCCGACGGCTCGGGCGGGCCGGCATCCTCCCCTGTCACCTCGACGGCCGGTCTCCCGGCGGCCGCGCCCACCTGCTCCGCCAGTGCCGTCACACCCGGCCGGAGTGCGACGAGGGCCGACGAGCCGCAGGCCTGGCACACGACCGGCCGCTCCAGCCCGCAGCGGGCACAGCGCAGCTGGCCGTCGCGGGTCTGGGCGACGGCGGCCTGGCACCGCTCGCACCGCTGCAGTGCCCGGCACGAGCGGCAGGCCAGGCGGCGCGCCCGGCCGGGGGCGTTCAGCACGCACACGACGACGCAGCCCGGATCCCGGGCGTATTGGATCAGCCGGCTGGACAGCAGCGACTGCTTCCAGGGCTCGTCGCGGGACCGGTCGACGATCTCCAGGATCGGCCAGCCCGCCCGCTCCTCGTTGCGGCTGGGCACTGAGACGGTGCGACCGTCGCCCCCGACTGCCTGCAAGGCGGCCAGGCTCGGGACCGGTGACACGAGCAGGCAGGGCACGCCGCTCCGGCGGGCCCGTTCGATCACGACGTCACGGGCGTGCCAGGTGGGGACCCGCTCCTCCTGCAGCGCCTCGTCGTGCTCGTCCAGCACCACGACGGCCGCCAGGTCCGGCACCGGCGCCCACGCGGCCAGCCGGTTCCCGATGACGACATCGACCCCGCCGGCCGCCGCGGCCCAGTCGCGGGGCACCACGGCCACCGTCAGGCCGGCCCGGCGCAGCCGGACCCCGAGCATCCGGGCATCGTCGACCCCCGGCACGACGACCAGCGTCGGGCCGAGCGCCACGGCGGCCAGCACGACGGGGACCGGGTCCGAAGCCGGCGGGCGGCGCAGGACTCCTCCTCCAGCGGCCAGCAGACGGGCGGCACCGGCGTCGGCGGGACCCGGCGACGCTCCCGATCGCGCCGGTGAGGGCACGACGGCGACCGCACCGGGAGGCGACGCGGCCCGCAGCAAGGGCCGCAACCGACCGGCCGCCCACCGCCACGACGCCCATCGGGCCAGGTCGACCATGTCGGCCGGCGGGCCGTGGCCGGTGACCTTGGCCAGCGGCCGCAATCGCTCGGTCGCCACCGCGGCGTCGGGCGGGTCCAGCTCCACCACCCAGCCACCGACCCGCCGTCCGGCCAACGGCACGCGCACCTTCGTCCCGACCGCGACCGAGTCGCGGAGCGCGTCGGGCACCAGGTAGTCGAACTCCTTGTCGAGGCCGGTGACGTCGGGGACGACCCGCGCCACCATCGGCGGCCCGGCTGTGTTCTGGGCCTGGTTCAGGCCCCGACCGCCGCCTTGAAGCTCTCCAGGTTGCCGAGCTGCTCCCACGTGAACCCTGGCTCGTCCCGCCCGAAGTGGCCGTAGGCCGCCGTGCGGCGGTAGATCGGCTGGCGCAGGTTGAGCTCGTTGATGATGGCCGCGGGCCGCAGGTCGAACACGTCGCGGACGGCCTGCTCGATGCGGGACGGCTCGACCGTCTCGGTGCCGAAGGTCTCGACGAGGATCGACACCGGCTGGGCGACGCCGATGGCGTAGGCCACCTGCACCTCGCAGCGGGCAGCGGCGCCGGACGCCACCACGTGCTTGGCCACCCAGCGGGCCGCGTAGGCAGCCGAGCGGTCGACCTTCGACGGGTCCTTGCCGCTGAAGGCGCCGCCGCCGTGGCGGGCCATGCCGCCGTAGGTGTCGACGATGATCTTGCGCCCCGTCAACCCGGTGTCGGCGTGCGGGCCGCCGAGGACGAACTGGCCCGTGGGATTGACCAGCACGGTGTAGTCGTCGTCACGGAACTTCTCGGGAACGACGGGCCGGATGACGTGCTCGATCAGGTCGGGCCGGATCATGGAATCCCGGTCGATGCCCGGCGCGTGTTGGGTGGAGATGAGCACGGTCCGCAACCGCACCGGCTCCGAACCCTCGTAGTCGAACGTGACCTGGGTCTTGCCGTCGGGGCGGAGGTACGGGATGACGTCGGAGCGCCGCGCCTCGGCCAGGCGTTCGGCCATGCGGTGGGCCAGCCAGATGGGGAGGGGCATGAGCGCGTCGGTCTCGTTGCAGGCGTAGCCGAACATCATCCCCTGGTCGCCCGCGCCCTGGGCGTTGAGCAGGTCCTCGCCGCTCTTGCCCGACCGCACCTCCTCCGAGGTGTCGACGCCCTGGCCGATGTCGGGGCTCTGCTCGTCGATCGCCACGATCACGCCGCAGGTGTTGCCGTCGAAGCCGAAGCTCTCCCGGTCGTACCCGATGGACTTGATGGTGTTGCGGGCGATCGTGGGGATGTCGACGTACTCCCGGGTCGTGACCTCACCGGCCACGACGCACAGGCCGGTCGTGAGCAGCGTCTCGCAGGCCACGCGGCCGTCGGGGTCCGCGGCCAGGATGGCGTCCAGGACCGCATCCGACACCTGGTCGGCGATCTTGTCCGGATGGCCCTCGGTGACCGATTCCGAGGTGAAGGTCCAACAACGGCTCACGTCTGCTCCTGTGGGTTGTGCTGTGGCTTGTTCGGTGGGGCCTGATCCGGTCTACGACCAGCCGCCGTCACGACAGCGTCGAGGACGGCCGCGGCCACGTGCCGCTTGTCGGCCAGTGGGACATTCTGCACCATGCCGTCCCGATCGATGATGGTCACGGCGTTCGTGTCGTGCTCGAAGCCGACGCCCGGGGCCGAGACGTCGTTGGCCACGATCAGGTCGAGGTGCTTGCGGCGCAGCTTCTCCGCGGCGTGCTCGGCGACGTCGGACGTCTCCGCCGCGAAACCCACCAGCACCTGGCCGGGACGCTTGCGCCCGCCCAGCTCGGCCAGGATGTCGACGGTGGGCTCGAGCTCGATGCGGGGCGGCCCGGCGTCCTTCTTGATCTTGCCCTCGGCCGGCGCCACGGGGCGGAAGTCGGCGACCGCGGCGGCCATCACGACCACGTCGGCCTGATCGGAGCGACCGAACACGGCGTCGGCCATCTCGGCCGCCGTCTCCACGGGGATCACGTCCACCCCCGCGGGCACCGATCCGGCCACGGTCGACACCAGCGTGACCTTGGCGCCCCGGCGCACCGCTTCGACCGCCACCGCGTACCCCTGCTTGCCCGACGACCGGTTGGTGATGACCCGCACGGCGTCGATGGGCTCGCGGGTGCCGCCCGCGGTCACCAGCACGTGGAGGCCGGCCAGGTCGGACGGCGAGAGGGCCTGCTCGGCGGCGGCCACGATGGTCTCGGGATCGGCCAGGCGGCCGGACCCGACGTCGCCTCCGGCCAGGCGACCGACGCCGGGGTCCACCACATGGACACCGCGACGTCGCAACGTGGCCAGGTTCTCCTGGACGGCGGGGTGCTCCCACATCTCCGTGTGCATGGCGGGGCAGAGGACGACGGGCGCCCTCGTGGCCAGCAGGGTGGCGACCAGCAGATCGCTCGAGATCCCCGCGGTGTAGGAGCCGATGAGCCGCGCCGTGGCCGGCGCCACCACCACCAGGTCGGCGGTCTGCCCCAGCCGAGTGTGCGGGATGGGGTCGGCGTCGTCCCACAGTGAGGTGTGCGGGGGCTCCGAGGCCAGGGCGGCGAACGTCGTCAGCCCGACGAAGCGCTCCGCGCCCCGGGTCAGCACCGGCGCCACGTGCGCGCCCGCGTCGACGAGGCGGCGGCAGACCTCGATGGCCTTGTAGGCGGCGATCCCGCCCGACACCCCCAGGACGATCCGCCGCCCTGCGAGCACGCTCATGGCTCGTTCAGCCGATCTGCTCGGGCCCCTCGTCGCCCGCCACGGCCGCGCCGTCCTCGGGCTCCTCGGGGAGCTCGACGGGGACGATCTTGTCGGCGGCGATCTCCTCGAAGCCGATCGAGAGCGGCTTGCGGGACACCGAGGTCACCTGCGGAGGCACGACGGCACCCAGGCCTTCCCCGAGCTGCCCGAAGTAGGAGTTGATCTGCCGGGCCCGGCGGGACGCCAGTGTCACCAGGGCGAACTTGGAGTCGACCCGGCCGAGGAGCTCCTCGATGGCAGGGTTCATCATCGTGTCGTGGGTTCGCGCCATCCGTCCTCCGGCAGTGTGAGCCGGACAAGCTTACCTGCCGGTACCCCTCACCGGCGGATCACCTCAGGGCTGGCCCCGGCCCGGTGCCGAGCGGCCGGGCTCGGTGCGAACAGCCTCGATGATGTCCAGCATCTCCTTGATCGTCTGCTCGAGATCGCCGTTGACGACCACGTGGTCGGCGAGGGCCATGCCGACGGGCTCCTCGTCCTCGGCCTTCTGGAGCCGCTGCACCACCTTGGCGTGGGGGTCGCCCCGGCCCACCAGGCGCCGCTGCTGCTCGTCACGGGTGGGCGGCAGGACGAAGATGAGGACCGCGTCGGGCTGCAGCGACTTGATCTGGCGGGCGCCGTCGACCTCGATCTCGAGCACCAGGTCCCGGCCGAGGGGCACCTCCGGGGTCGGGGTGCCGTAGTAGTTGCCCAGGAACTCGGTCCACTCGACGAACCCGCCGGCCCGGATCCGGTCCTCGAACGCGGCGCGGTCGACGAAGACGTAGGCCGATCCCGGCTCGCCGTCGCGGCGGGCCCGCGTCGTCCACGATCTGCTCAACCAGAGGCGGGAGTCCCGATCGACGAGCGCGTCGACGATGGTGCTCTTGCCGACCCCGCCGGGGCCGGACACGACGATGACGAGGGGAGAGCTCCCGCTCGATGTGGGGGCAGGCGTCGGTTGCGGCTCAGCCAAGCTGCTGGCGCAACGCCTGGCGCTGCTGGTCGCCGAGGCCCTTGACCCGGCGGTTCTCGGCGATGCCGATCTCCTCCATCAGGCGGCGGGCCTTGACCTTGCCCACGCCGGGCAGGGACTCCAGGAAGGTGACCACCTTGAGCCGGCCGATGGCGTCCTCCGAGTCGGCCCGGTCGAGGGCCTCGCCCAAGGTCAGAGAGCCCATCTTGAGCTTCTCCTTGGTCACGGCGAAGGCCTTACGGGCCTCGGCCGCCTTCTGCAGCGCCGCTTCGCGCTGTTCGGGGCTGAGGGTCGGGGGCGTAGCCATGCGGAGCACCCTAGCGCGCCCTTCTGGCGGCCCTTGGGCATCCTGACCTGCAGGTCGACCGGCCGGCTCAGGCCCCGAGCGCCTCCGCGACCTCGTCGGCCACGGCCCCTGCTGCTCGCCTCGGGTCGGGAGCGGCCGTGACAGCGCGGCCGACGACCAGGATGTCGGCACCGGCGGCGGCGGTGGCGCCGGGCGTGGCGATCCGCGCCTGGTCGTCCGCCGAGGCGCCGGCGGGCCGGACGCCGGGGCAGACGGTCACCGCGCCCGGGTACGCAGCGCGGGCCCGGGCCACGTCCAGCGGCGAGCAGACCAGGCCGGGGCAGCCCACGGCCCGGGCCACGGCCGACCCGCTGGTCGAACACGTCCTGCCCGGCGGCGCCGTCGCTCGTGAGCACCGTCACCCCGAGCGTGACCGGCGCCGGGTGCCCGGCCTCGGCGGCGCCCTGCTCGAACCCCTCCATCGCGGCGGCCACCATCACCTCGCCCCCGGCGGTGTGGGTGGTCAGGTAGCGCGCGCCCGACCGGCCGATCACGCGGGCCGCCCCGCCGACGGTGTTCGGGATGTCGTGCAGCTTGAGGTCGGCGAACACGTCCAGTTCCGCATCGACGCCCAGCGCGAGCGGGGCCGTGAGCGCGACCGGCCCGGCGGCGGTGAAGAGCTGCAGCCCGACCTTCACCACCCCGAACCACGGGTGCAGCTCGCGCACCATGGCCAGGGCCTCGTCCAGCGAGTCCACGTCGAGCGCCAGGGCGAGATGGTCGCGGGCGGGATGCGGTGACGTCACGGGAGGCCTCCTCGGTGCGCGGCGGCGACGGCCTGGCCGACCGACGCCAGGCCACGGTCCGCCACCCACTCCTGCAGCTCGGCGAGCACCCGGGCCGGCGCCCGCGGGTCGGCGAAGGTGGCCGTCCCGACCTGTACCGCGCCGGCACCCGCCAGCAGCAGCTCGGCGGCGTGCTCGCCGGTGGCGATGCCACCGACACCGACGATGGGGAGGTCGGGCGCCGCCGCGGCCACGTCGAACACCGCTCGCACGGCGACGGGGCGGATGGCCGGCCCGGAGAGCCCACCCCCGCCGTTGCCCAGCACGGCCCGGCCCGTGCGGGGGTCGAGCACCAGGCCGAGCAGGGTGTTGACGAGCGTGACCGCCTCCGCTCCCCCGTCACGGGCGGCCAGGGCGATGTCGGGAAGCTCGTGGGTCGTGGCGCCGAGCTTGGCCCACCGGGGGCGCCGGCACCCGGCTGTGGCCTCCATCGCCGCCCGGGTGGCCGTCGCCGAATGGGAGAACATGTGCCGGCGGTCCTCCAAGTTGGGACAGGAGAGGTTGACCTCGACGGCGACCACCTCGGCCGGAGCGCGGGCCAGGAGGTCGGCCGCCGCGCGGTACTCGTCGACCGTCCGCCCCCAGATGCTGGCCACCACGCGCGCCCCGGCCTGCAACAGACCCGGCAGGTCGTCCCGCAGCCAGGCCGCCACCCCCGGGCCCTGGAGCCCGACGGCGTTGAGCATCCCCGCCGGTGTCGGGTGCAGCCGGGGAGCCGGGTTGCCGGCCCACGCGAACGCGGCCAGGGACTTGACCACGACGGCACCGAGCGCCCCGAGGTCCACGTAGGGCGCCAGCTCGGCGCCGTGGCCGGAGGTGCCCGACGCCGTCATCACCGGGTTCGGCAGCGTGACGGAGCCGATGCGCACGGTCATGTCGGGCGGTTGCGACTCGGGCGGAGAGCCGGGCCGGGTGCGGCCGGCCCTCCAGCGGCGCGTCACCGGGCGTGGTGCTCCTGGAGGGAGCGCACGGTCGGGTCGTCCGGGCCCAGCTCGTGCAGGCCCTGCGCGGCGGCCAGCGCGGCCTCGACGGTCGTGACCGTGCTGACGCGGTGGACGGTGGCGGCGCGGCGGATCGACCGTCCGTCGGCCCGGGACCCGCTACCTCGCGGGGTGTTGATGACGAAGCTGATCTCGCCGTCGGCCATCAGGTCCACGGCCGTCCGGCCGGCGCCGTCGGACACCTTGTCCACCACCTGGTCGACGGGCAGGCCGAAGCGGGCCAGGAAGTCGGCCGTCCCCCGCGTGGCCGCCACCCCCAACCCGAGGGCCCGCAGCCGCTGCGCCACCACCAGGCCGGCCGGCTTGTCGCGGTCGGCCAGGGAGAGGAACACCATGCCGCCTCGCGGCAGGTCCGTGCCGGCGGCCGTCTCCGCCTTGAAGAACGCCCGGCCGAACGTGGTGTCGATGCCCATGACCTCACCGGTCGAGCGCATCTCCGGCCCCAGCGCGGTGTCCACCTCCGGGAAGCGGTTGAACGGGAGCACGGCCTCCTTCACGGAGACGTGACCGTTCGTGACGGGCGGCAGGAGCAGCCCCTCGTCCCGCAGCCCGGCCAGCGTGGCGCCCAGCATGACCCGGGCCGCGACCTTGGCCAGGGGGACACCGGTCGCCTTGGCCACGAAGGGCACCGTGCGGCTGGCCCGGGGGTTGGCCTCGATGGCGAACACCTCTCGACCCCGCACCGCGTACTGGACGTTGAGGAGCCCCCGCACGTCGAGGGCGGTGGCGATGGCGCGGGTGTAGGCCTCGATCACGTCGACCAGCCAGGGCTGGAGCGTGGGCGGTGGGATGGCGCAGGCAGAGTCGCCGCTGTGGACGCCGGCCTCCTCGACGTGCTCCATGACCCCACCGATGAGCACCTCGCCGGTGGCGTCACGGATGGCGTCGACGTCGACCTCGGTCGCGTCCTCGAGGAACCGGTCGACGAGGACCGGGCGCTCGGCCGACAACCCGCCCTCGCGGTCCAGGCTCCCCCCGCCTTCCGTGGTCGCGTCACCGAAACCGAACAACCCGAAGCCGAACAGCCCGGCCATGGCGTCCTTGAGGTGGCCGGCGTCGTAGCAGATCTGCATGGCCCGGCCCCCCAGCACGTAGCTGGGTCGGACGAGGACGGGGTAGCCCACCCGGTCCGTGATGGCCAGCGCCTCCTCCAGCGAGGAGGCGACGCCGCCGGGAGGCTGCGGGATGCCCAGGCGGCTGCAGACCTCGTTCCAGCGCTCGCGGTCCTCGGCCCGGTCGATGGCGTCCGGGCTGGTGCCGGCGATCAGCTCCCGCGGCAGGCGACCGGCCAGCTTGAGCGGGGTCTGGCCGCCCAGGGCGACCACCACCGACGGGGCGACACCTCCCGAGGCCTCGGTCTCCGCGGCGAGGACGTTCAGCACGTCCTCCTCCGTCAACGGCTCGAAGTAGAGGCGGTCCGACGTGTCGTAGTCGGTGGAGACGGTCTCGGGGTTGCAGTTGACCATCACCGTCTCGAACCCGGCCTCCCGCAGGGCGAGCGAGGCGTGGACGCAGCAGTAGTCGAACTCGATGCCCTGGCCGATCCGGTTGGGGCCCGAGCCGAGGATCACCACCTTCGGCCTCGTCGACGGGCGCACCTCGGTCTCGTCCTCGTAGGTGGAGTAGTGGTAGGGCGTGCTCGCCTCGAACTCGGCCGCGCAGGTGTCGACGGTCTTGTAGACCGGTCGGACCCCGGCCGCCTCGCGCCGGGCGCGCACGTCGGCTTCGGGGATGCCCCAGAGGTGGGCGAGCTGGGCGTCGGAGAACCCGAGCTGCTTGGCCCGCCGCCAGCCCCGCCGGGTCAGCGCGCCGGGCCCGTCCAGTTCGGCCAGCGCCTCTCGCTCCTCGACGATGAGGCTCATCTGGTCGAGGAACCACGCGTCGACGCGCGTCGCCGCCGCCAGGTCGTCGATCGTCACGCCGCGGCGCAGGGCCTCGGCCACGTGGAAGATGCGCTCGGGCGTGGCGGTGGCCGCGGCCTCCAGCACCTCGGCGTCGGTCATCGAGCGGTAGGCGGACTCGGGCGGATCGGCGTTGAGACCCGCCCGCCCGATCTCCAGCGAGCGCAGGGCCTTCTGCAGGCTCTCCGGGAACGTCCGCCCGATGGCCATGGCCTCGCCCACGCTCTGCATCTGCGTGCCGAGAAGACCGCTCGTCCCGGGCAGCTTCTCGAACGCCCAGCGGGGCACCTTGGTGACGACGTAGTCGATGCTCGGCTCGAAGCTGGCCGGGGTCTTCCGGGTGATGTCGTTCGGGATCTCGTCGAGCGTGTAGCCCACGGCCAGGCGCGCCGCGATCTTGGCGATCGGGAAGCCCGTCGCCTTCGAGGCGAGGGCGGAGGACCTCGACACCCGGGGGTTCATCTCGATGATGACCTGGCGGCCGTCGGCCGGGTCCAGCGCGAACTGGACGTTCGAGCCGCCGGTCTCCACCCCCACCCGGCGGATGCAGGCGAAGGCGGCGTCGCGCATGCGCTGGTACTCGACGTCAGAGAGGGTCTGGGCCGGCGCGACGGTGATCGAGTCGCCGGTGTGGACACCCATCGGATCCAGGTTCTCGATCGAGCAGATCACCACGCAGTTGTCGGCGCGGTCCCGCATGACCTCGAGCTCGAACTCCTTCCACCCGGCGATCGACGTCTCGATGAGGATCTCCGTGATCGGGCTGGCGGCCAGGCCCTCGGCGGCGATGCGCTCCAGCTCCTCGGCCGTGTGCGCGATGCCCGTGCCCCGACCGCCCAGGATGTACGCGGGGCGCACGATGACCGGGAGACCGACGGCGCCCGCCACCGCCCGCGCCTCCTCGATCGTGTGGGCGATGCCGCTGGCCGGCACCTCCAGCCCGATCTCCACCATCGCCGCCTTGAACCGCTCGCGATCCTCGGCCGTGGCGATGGCCTCGGCGTTGGCGCCGATGAGCTCCGGGCAACCCGGCACGCCGACGACGCCCCGCTCGAACAGGGCCATGGCGAGGTTGAGGCCGGTCTGCCCGCCGAGCGTCGGGAGGACCGCATCGGGCCGCTCCCGCTCGATGATGCGCTCCAGCACCTCGGGCGTCAGCGGCTCGAGGTAGGTGCGGTCGGCGAAGTCCGGATCCGTCATGATCGTGGCCGGGTTGGAGTTGGCCAGGATGACGCGGTACCCCTCCTGCCCGAGGACCCGGCAGGCCTGCGTGCCCGAGTAGTCGAACTCGCACGCCTGGCCGATCACGATGGGACCGGAACCGATGATGAGGATCGACTCGAGGTCGGTCCGCTTCGGCATCAGGCTGCCTCTCTCAAGATGGCACCGGATCGGGATCGGGCAGGCCGGCCGGCTCGCCGGGCTCGTGACCCTGCGGGGCCGTCGTCGCGAAGTCGCTCCACCCGCGGGAGGTCGCCATCAGGCCGGCGAACTCGTCGAACAGGTACCGGCTGTCGTGGGGGCCAGGCCCGGCCTCGGGGTGGTACTGCACGCTGAAGGCGGGCGCGCCGAGCACCCGCATCCCCTCGCACACGCCGTCGTTGAGGTTGACGTGGGTGAGCTCGGCCCGTCCGGCCAGCGAGTCGGCGGCGACCGCGAAGTTGTGGTTCTGGCTGGTGATCTCCACCCGGCCGCTGGAGAGCTGCTGCACCGGGTGGTTGCCGCCGTGGTGACCGAACGGGAGCTTCACCGTCACCGCGCCGATGGCCCGGGCCAGCAACTGGTGACCGAGGCAGATGCCGAACACCGGGACCTCGCCGATGAGGGCCCCGACGGCCTCGACCGCGTACGGCACCATCGCCGGGTCCCCGGGTCCGTTGGACAGGAACACACCGTCCGGCTCCCGGGCCAGGACGTCGGCGGCGGGCGTGCCGGCCGGTACCACCTCGACCGTCCCGAGCCCGGCGAGCTGGCGCAGGATGGTCCGCTTGATGCCGAAGTCGTAGGCCACGACCCGGAACGGACCGCTGCCGACGACGGTGTACGGCCGGTTCGTCGTCACCTCGTGCACGAGGTCGACCCCGCCCGTCCCCGGCTCGCCGCGGGCCACGGCCCGCAGGACGGCTTCGGGAGCGTCACCGAACGCACCTGGCACCGCGCCGCCGTCACGGAGCAGGCGGGTGAGCCGCCGGGTGTCGATGCCGGCGATGCCGGCGATGCCGTAGCCCCTGAGCAGGCTGTCGAGATCACCGTCGGCCCGCCAGTTGGAGCGGCGCCGGGCCAGCTCCCGGACCACCACGCCGCGGCAGAACGGGCGGCGGGCCTCGAAGTCTGTCCGGTTCACGCCGTAGTTGCCGATGTGGGGGTTCGTGAAGGAGATGATCTGGCCGGCGTAGCTCGGGTCGGTCAGGACCTCCTGGTAGCCCGACAGGACCGTGTTGAAGACCACCTCGCCCGCGGCGACACCGCTGGCCGGTTCGGCTCCGATCAGCTCGCCCTCGAAGACAGATCCGTCGGCCAGGACGAGCGCGCCCTCCCGCGGTGCGACCCGCGCCGCGCTCATCGGGCGCCCCCCAGGGTTTCTCGCGGCGTTCCGTGTCGCCCAGCGGTACTGGACGCCGCGAGAACCGGAGCAGCTTGCATGGTCATGCATCGTATCGATTGACCATGCAAGCAGCGCCGTCGCGTCATCGCTGGGCCTCGCCGTCCCGCACGGTCAGCTCGCCACCGAGCAGGGTGTGACGGACCTTGCCCAGCAGGCGCCGGCCCGCGTAGGGCGTGTTGCGGGCCCGGCTGGCCAGCAGGGCCGGGTCGACCACCCACTCGTGGGTCGGGTCGATGACGCACAGGTGGGCCGGCCGGCCGGGCTCGATCGGGCCTCCGTGGTCGACCAGGCCGGCGATGGCCGCCGGCTGCCAGGACATGAGGGCCAGCACCTGCTCGATGGGCAGCTCGAGCTCGGTCAGGGCCAGCGCCAGGGCCGTCTCGAGGCCCAGCATCCCGGGCGGCGCCTGGTCGAAGGGCAGCTCCTTCAAGTGGGGGGCGTGGGGGGCGTGATCCGTGGCGATGGCGTCGAGCGCGCCGTCCGCCAGGCCGGCCCGGACCGCCTCCCGGTCCTCTTCCGTGCGCAACGGCGGGTTGACCTTGAAGACGGGGTCGTAGCCCGCGCAGGCGGCGTGGGTGAGCGTGAAGTGGTGCGTCGTCGCCTCGGCCGTGACCGGCAGTCCGGCCGCCCGGCCAGCCCGCACCATGGCGAGGGAACCGGCGGTCGACAGGTGCTGGAAGTGCACCCGGGCGCCGGTCAGCCGGGCGAGGGCCAGGTCGCGCTGGACCATCAGCTCTTCCGCCTCCGCCGGCTGGCCCGGGAGCCCGAGGCGGCTGGACCACTCCCCCTCGTGCATGGCCCCGCCCTGGGCGATGGCCTCGTCCTCGCAGTGCTGGGCGAGGATCACGTCGAGGTCCGACGCGTACTCCATCGCTCGGCGCATCAGGCGGGCGTCCTGCACGCCCCGGCCGTCGTCGGTGAAGAGCCGGACTCCGAGCGCGGCCATCTCCCCGATCGGCGCCAGCTTCTCGCCCTCCCGCCCGATGGTGATGGCGCCGGCCACGTGGATGTCGCACAGCGCCGAGCGCCCGAGGTCGAGCACCTCGTGGACCATCGCCGCCGAGTCGATGGCCGGCGTGGTGTTGGGCATGGCCACGAGCGCGGTGTAGCCGCCGAGCGCTCCCGCCCTGCTGCCGGTCTCGACGGTCTCCGCCTCTTCCTGGCCCGGCTGGCGCAGGTGGCTGTGGAGGTCGACGAGGCCCGGCGCCACGATGCAGCCCCCGGCGTCGACGACCTCGTCGGCGGTGAGGTTCTCCCCCACCGCGACCACGCGCCCGTCCGCCACCACGACATCGGCCCGCCGGGCGCCGCGGGCGTCGACCACGGTGCCGCCCCTGATCACGAGCTCAGGCATCGGAGCCTCCGGTGAGCGGCACGCCCGAGCCGAGCAACCGGTAGAGCACGGCCATGCGCACGGCGACCCCGTTGGCCACCTGGTGGGTGATGACCGCGTTGGGCCGATCGGCCACCTCCGGGGCGATCTCGACACCGCGGTTCATGGGACCCGGGTGCATGACGAGCGCGTCACCGGGCATCCGGTGGGCCCGCTCCGGGGTGAGGCCGAAGCGGGCCGTGTACTCCCGCAGCGTCGGCACCAGCGCCTGCTCCTGACGTTCGAGCTGCATGCGCAAGACGTAGGCCACATCGAGCTTGGGCAGGACCTCGTCGAGGTCGGTGGTCACCGTCAGTTGGGTCCCCCACCCGGCCACACTGGGCGGGAGGAGGGTGCGGGGCGCGATGAGCGTCACCGTGGCGCCGAGGGCCTGGAAGGCCTGGACGTTCGAGCGGGCCACCCGGGAGTGCTTGATGTCGCCGAGGATGCCGATGTGCAACCCCTCGAGCGGTCGTCTGCCCTCGGCGACGGCGGACCGGGCGGCCGGGTGCTCGGTGCGGATGGTGTAGGCGTCGAGCAGCGCCTGGGTGGGGTGCTGGTGCCAGCCGTCCCCGGCGTTGATGATGCTGGCGCCCGTCCAGCGGGACACCTGCCACGGCACGCCCGAGGAGCGGTGGCGCACGACGGCCGCGTCGATGCCCATGGCGTCGAGCGTCTCCACGGTGTCGCGCAGGCTCTCGCCCTTGTTGACGCTGGAGGACGAGGCCGAGAAGGTCATGGTGTCGGCGGAGAGGCGCTTGGCCGCGGTCTCGAACGACAGGCGCGTGCGCGTCGAGTCCTCGAAGAAGAGCGACAGCACGGTCCGCCCCCGCAGGGCCGGAACCTTGGGCACCGGCCGCCGGCACACCTCGACCATGTGGTCGGTGAGGTCGAGCACGTCGACGAGGTCGTCCACCGACAGCTCCTCGATGGAGCGGAGGTGCTGCCTCCGGTTGGCCGCCGTGTCCAGCCCGCTCACGGCGCCACCATCGTCCCGATCTCGACGCCGTCAGGGCTCACCCGGACCTCCTCGTCGGCACCGGTGGGCAGGTTCTTGCCCACGTAGTCGGGCCGGATCGGCAGCTCGCGGTGACCCCGGTCGACCAGCACGGCGAGCTGCACGGCTCGGGGGCGGCCGTAGTCGTTGAGGGCGTCGAGGGCGGCCCGCACGGTCCGGCCCGTGTAGAGCACATCGTCGACGAGGACCACCACCCGCCCGTCGAGCGAGCCGGGGATGGTGGTGATCGAACCCGGCAGCACCGGTCGCAGCCCGATGTCGTCCCGGTGCAGGCTGACGTCGAGCACGCCCGCGGCCGGTGGCCGGTGACCCTCGATGCCGGCGATGGCCTTGGTCAGCGCCTCGGCCAGCCACGTGCCGCCGTTGGCCAGCCCGATCACCGCCACGTGCTCGTCACCCCGGTTGCGCTCCACGACCTCGTGGGCGATGCGGGTCACGGCGCGGCGGATGTCGTCGGCGCTCAGCACCTGGGCCCGGACATGAAAAACGCCCCCTCGCAGGGGGCGGGCGGTGCTCGGCTCGGTGGGCGGCCGCGGGCTCGCAGCGCTCATGGATTCCTCCTCCGTATGGGCCTCACGGGACCCACTTGACGGCTCCCGGCACCATAGCGGCCGCGGCCGCCTCCCGCCGCGGATGGCGTCAGGACGGCGGCTGATCATCCTCGGCCGGACGGTCGAGGAGAAGGTCGCGGCTCGGGCGGAGCTTGGGGGCGATGGCCGACAGCATCCCGTTGACGAAGCGGCCGGAGTCGTCGGTGGAGAAGCGCTTGGCCAGCTCTACGGCCTCGTCGATCACGACCGCCACCGGCACGTCCGGCCGGTCCTTCAGCTCGTAGAGGGCCAGGCGGAGCACGTTGCGGTCGATGGCCGGCATGCGGTCGAGGCTCCAGTTGCGGGCGTGCCCGGCGATGAGCGCGTCGAGCTCGGGCCGATGGTCCTCGACCCCCTCGACCAGCGTCACCACCAGCGCCGCCGGGGGCACGGGTAGGGCCGCCAGCACCTGCCGCGGCGCCTCCTCCTTGGACTCGGCCTCGTAGAGCAGGGACAGCGCCCGCTCCCGGGCGTCCGAGCGCGGGTCCTCCTCGCGCTCGTCGAACGCCACCCGTCAGACCCGCGTGAGGTACTCGCCGGAGCGGGTGTCCACCTTGACCCGGTCACCGGGGTTCACGAACAGCGGCACCTGGATGACGAGCCCGGTCTCCAGCGTCGCCGGCTTGCGGGCGCCAGAGACCCGGTCGCCCTGCACGCCCGGCTCCGTCTGGGCGATCGTCAGCTCCACCGACGGGGCGATCTCCACCTGCACGATCTCGCCCTCGAAGGTGGCGAGGTTGGCCGTCATCTGCTCCACCAGGTAGTCGGCCGCCTCGCCGAGCGCCGACGGCGGTACGGGGACCTGCTCGTAGGACACCCTGTCCATGAAGACGTAGTCGTCGCCGTCGCGGTACAGGAACTGCATGTCCCGCTTGTCGACGATGGCCTGTTCGACGCGGACCCCGGCGTTGAACGTGCGCTCGAGGACCGAGCCGGTCCGCACGTTCTTGAGCTTGGTGCGCACGAACGCCCCGCCCTTGCCGGGCTTCACGTGCTGGAAGTCGACGACCGTGAACAGCCCGTTGTCGAGCTGCAGCGTGATGCCGTTCTTCAAGTCGTTGGTGGAGATCGCAGGCATGAGAGGTCCTTCGGTGTGTGCGTGAGGGGTCGGCAGCCGTCGACGGTGATCACCACGGTGTCCTCGATCCGGACGCCGCCGAGCCCTGCACGATAGACCCCGGGCTCGACGGTCACGACGTCCCCGACGGCCAGCGTGTCGACCGAGCCCGCCGTGGCCCACGGGACCTCGTGGATCAGGAGCCCCACCCCGTGGCCTGTGCCGTGGGTGAAGTAGTCACCCAGGCCGGACCCGGTCAGCCCCGTGCGGCACACCCCGTCCAGGGCGCGCCCGGCCAGGCCGGGCCGGGCTGCGGCCACGCCGGCCGCCTGCACGGCCTCGACGGCGGCGAACCCGTCCTGCAGCCACGGGTCCACGTCACCGAGGAGCGCGGTGCGGGTCATGTCCGAGTGGTAGCCGTCGTACAGGGCGCCGAAGTCGAGGATCAGGCAGTCGCCGTCGGTGATGCGCCGGTCGGACGGGTCGTGGTGAGGCTTCGCCGCGTTCGGTCCGCTGGCCACTATGGACGGGAAGCTCGGCCCGTCGGCGCCGAGCGCCCGCATCCGGTCCTCCAGCGCCAGCGCGAACGCGGCTTCGGTCGGCTCGGCATCGAGGAGGTGGAACACGTCGGCCAGCGCCTGGCTGGCGAGCGCGCAGGCGTGCTCGATGCGGGCCAGCTCGCCGGCGTCCTTGGTGCGGCGCTCGGCCTCGACCAGCCCGCTCGTCGGAACCAGCTCGGCCGGCAGCGCTGTGCGGTACCGCTCCACCCCGGCCCAGCTGACGTGCTCGGCCTCCAGCCCCACCCGGGCGAGCCCGCGCACGGCCGTGGCCAGCGCCTCGTCCTGGGCCGCCACCGAACGGCCGATGGTCACGGTGGCGTCACAACCCACTGCGGCCAGCTCCTCCGCCGCCCGCTCCTCGTACCGGCCGTCGGTGACGAGCACCACCCCGTCGGGCAGGACGAGCGCCCGGCCGGCCGAGCCGGTGAACCCGGTCAGCCAGCGGACGTTGACGAGGTCGGTGACCAGCAGGGCGTCGACGCCGGCGCCGGCCAGCCGGTCCCGGACGCGACCGGCCCGCGGCCCGACCTCCAACGACGGCAGGTTCACGATCCGCGCCACCAGCCCGGCGAGCGCGTCGACGGCCAGCCCGTACCCGGCCAGGCCCAGGCCCATGATCGAACCCGCGGCCACCGGCGCCACCACGCTCGTGTGGCGCCACGGCTCGCGGGCGCTCGGGTTGGAGATGTGCACCTCCAGCACCGGACCCTCGAACGCGGCGAGCGCGTCGTGCAGCGACCAGGCGTAGTGGGTGAAGGCACCGGGGTTGATGAGGATGGCTGCGCAGCGTCCCCGGGCGCCGTGGATGGCGTCCACCAGCTCGCCCTCGTGGTTCGTCTGGAAGGCCTCGACGTCCCACCCGTGGCGGGCGGCGGCGTCCCGCGCGGCCTGCACGTAGTCCTCCAGCGTGGCCGTGCCGTACACGGCCGGCTCCCGCTCGCCGAGCAGGTTGAGGTTGGGCCCGTGCAGGACGAGCAGCAGCGGCTGCGTCACCGTTTCATGCTCCCATGCGGGCCAGCGCGGCCTTCACGTCGGTCGGGTCGACGCCGGCGACCAGCTCCACCCCTCGGGGACCGTCGAGCACGAAGGTCAGCCCGTCGAGCGCCTTCTTGTCGCGACCCATCAGCTCCACGAGCCGGTCAGGGTCGGACCCGGCCGGCAGCGTGGCGTCGAGGCCGTACCGCTCGATCACGGCGCGGTGCTCGTCGATCCGATCCGGCCCGATGCGGCCGAGCACGCCCGCCAGCTCCGCCGCGTAGACGAGCCCGATGGCCACCGCCTCGCCGTGGCGCAGGTCGTGCCCGGTCGTGATCTCCAGCGCGTGGGCCAGCGTGTGGCCGTAGTTGAGGCTGGCCCTCCCGGCCCCGCCAGCCACCGCGGTGCCGGCCGGAGCTTCACGCTCGTCGGTCACGACGACCTCGGCCTTGATGGCCACGCACCGCGCCACCCGCTCATCGAGCGGCATGGCCATGAGGTCGTCACCGGTCAGGAAGTGGTACTTGGCCATCTCCCCCAGCCCGCTGCGCAGCTCGCGCTCCGGCAGGGTCTCCAGCGCGGTCAGGTCGCACAGGACGGCCGCCGGTTGCCAGAAGGCGCCGACCAGGTTCTTGCCCTCCGGCAGGTTGACGCCCGTCTTGCCGCCGATGGCGGCGTCCACCATGCCGAGGAGCGTGGTGGGAACGTGGACCACCGCGATGCCCCGGTGGTAGCTGGCGGCGGCGAAGCCGGCCACGTCGGTGACCATCCCGCCCCCGACCGCCACGATGCAGTCCCGCCGGGTCAGCCCGGCGCGGGCGAAGTCGCGGCAGAGCTGCTCGACAGTGGCCAGCGTCTTGTAGGCCTCGCCGTCGCCGAGCTCGACGCGGGCCACGACGCGGTCCCGCTCGATCAGGTCCGGCACGCCCGGCTGGCTGACCACCATCAGCCGGTCGACACCGGCGGGCAGCACGCTGGCGAGGAGCGACGCCGCTCCCTCCCCCACCCACACGTCGTACGGCTGGTCGGCCAGCGGCACGGGGACCCGGATCACGGTGCCTCACACACGGCCAGCGCCCGCAGCACCTCGTTCGTCACGGTCTCGATCGGCGCGTTCCCCGTCTCGACGGTGGCGTCGGCCACCTCTCGGTAGAGCTCCTCGCGCTCAGTCGTCAGGCGGCGCAAGGCGGCCAGCGGGTCGTCGTCCGGCAGCGGCCGGTGGCCCTGCCGCCCGACCCTTGTCACGAGCGCCTCGGGATCGGCGACGAGGCGGACGGTGCAGACGTCGGCCCGCCGCAGCAGTCGCCGGTTCTCCGCCCGCAACACGACGCCGCCGGCGGCGGCCACGACCGCGGGGTCGGGTCGGGCAAGCGCCTCCTCCAGCACCTTGGTCTCCAGCGCCCGGTAGGCAGGCTCGCCGTCGGTCAGCCAGATCTCACGGACGGTCCGGCCCTCGCGGGCCTCGATCATCTGATCGCTGTCCAGGAACGGCCGGTGCAGCAGCTCGGCCACGCGCGTCCCCACGGTGGTCTTGCCCGATCCCATCATGCCCACGAGCGCCAGGTGCACGAGCGGTCCGTCAGCGGAGCGAGGCGCGGTAGGCGTCGGCGTTGCGCACCATCTCGGCCACCGAGTCGCCGCCGAACTTGCGTTGCGCCTCCGCCGCCAGGACCAGGGCCACCATCGTCTCGGCCACGACGCCCATGGCGGGGACGGCGGTCACGTCGGTGCGCTCCTTGAAGCTGACGGTCGATTCCTTCGTCTCCACGTCCACGGTCCGCAGCGTGGGCCGGTTGAGCGTGGCCAGCGGCTTCATCGCCGCCTTCACCACGACCAGCTCGCCGGTGCTCATGCCGCCCTCCGTGCCGCCGGCCAGCGTCGACTCCCGGCGGTACCCGGTGCCGGTCCCGCTGTCGGCGGCGCTCGCGTCCCACACGATCGGGTCGTGGGCCTGCGAACCCCGGCGGCCCGCCACCTCGAAGCCGTCGCCGATCTCGACCGCCTTGACGGCCTGGATGCTCATGATGGCCTGGGCGAGCAGGCCGTCCAGCTTGCGGTCCCAGTGGACGTGGCTGCCCAGTCCGACGGGCACCCCGTAGGCCAGCACCTCGACCACGCCGCCGAGTGAGTCGCCATCTTTCGCGGCCGCCTCGATCGCCCCGATCATGGCCTCCTGGGCGGCGGCGTCGAAGCAGCGCACGGGCGACTCGTCGACGGCGTCGAGGTCCTCCGGGCGGGGCCGCGCCACGCTCTTCGACCGCGCCGGGCCGAGCTGCACCACGTGGCTCAGGACGCTGACGCCGAGCTCGGCCAGCAGGGCCTTCGCCAGGCACCCGGCCGCGACCCGCGCCGCCGTCTCGCGGGCGCTCGCCCGCTCCAGCACGTCACGGGCGTCCCGGAAGCCGTACTTCTGCATGCCGGCCAGGTCGGCGTGCCCCGGCCGCGGTTGGGTGAGGGGATGCTCCGTCTGGCCGGGGGCGGGCGACATCTCCTGGTGCCAGCGGTCCGAGCGGAACCACTCGCTGTTCTTGATCTCGATGGCGACCGGCGAGCCGAGCGTGCGCCCGTGGCGGATCCCGCCCAGCAACGTGAGCTCGTCGGCCTCGAAGCGCATCCGGGGCCCGCGGCCGTAGCCGAGGCGGCGGCGGGCCAGCTCGCCCTGCACCTCCTCGACCGTGATGGGGAGGCCGGCGGGCAGGCCTTCGACGATCACGACGAGAGCCTGGCCGTGGGATTCCCCGGCGGTCAGGAAGCGGAGCACCCGGGCATGGTACCGGCGCGGCCCGTCCGCGCTGGGCGGCGTCAGTGGCCGGTGAGCACGAGGGCGAGGACGGCGCCGGCCACGAGGTACGGGCCGAACGGCAGCGTGACGTCGCGGCGCCGATGGCGGACCACCTGGACCAGGCCGGCCAGCGCGCCGAGCACCCCGGCGATGAGCAGCGCCGGCAGGACGAGCCCCACCGACCGGACGCCGATGAGCACACCGAGCAGCAGCCCGAGCTTCACGTCCCCGAACCCCATCCCGACGCGGGCTGGCCAGGTGCAGCGCCAGCAGCACGCCGGCGGTCGCCGCGGCTCCGGCCAGCGCGCCGACGAGCGGCGCCGAAGTCGCCGGAGATCGCGCCCTGGGCTCCGACCAGGGCCAGCAGCGCCGCGAACCCGCCGAGCGTCAGGCGGTCCGGGAGGCGGCGCTCGCGGAGGTCGATGAGCACCAGCGGGACCAGGAACGCCGTGGCCACGACGTCGAGCAGCAGCCAGCGGCCGCCGCCGAGCAGGTGGGCGAGCGCGACGACGAACACGGTGATCGTGGTGAGCCCGCCGGCCAGCTCGGCCCGCCAGCCCTCCTCGACTCGCTGCTGATGGGACTCGGAGAACGGCGTGGTCACACCATCGAGACGTCCGCCGGGACCGGTGATGACGCGCCCCGTCAGGTGCGGTCGAGCGCATTCTCGGCGGCGGCCCGCATGACGGCGCGCGGGGCCTCGACGCCGGTCCAGAGCGTGAACTGCCGCGCGCCCTGGTGCACGAGCATGCCCAGCCCGTCGACGGTCCGGCAGCCCCGCTCCTCGGCGGCCGCCAGCAGCGGCGTGCGGCGCGGGTGGTACACGAGGTCGGCCACGATCTGGCCCGGCCGGAGCAGCGCGGGATCGATGGGCAGCGTCGGCGGACGTCCCCATGCCGAGCGGCGTGGCGTGCACGATCAGGTCGGCGCCGCGACGTCCACCGCCCGCCCCACGCGGCCGATGCCCGGCGCCGAGCGCGGCGGCCGTCTCCGCGGCGGCCGCGGTGCGGTTGACGACGACCACCTCCCGGCAGCCGGCCTCGGCCAGCGCGAGCACGACGGCCCGCGCCGCACCGCCGGCGCCGAGCACGGCGACCGCCAGACCGCGGGGCTCGAGGTCGTGGTCGAGCCGGAGCGAGTCGACGAACCCGCCGCCGTCCGTGCTCTCCCCCGCCGTCGCGCCCCGTCGGAGAACACGACGGTGTTGGCGGCCTGCAGGGCGGTGACCGTGGACGACGGGCGATCGACGAGGCCGGCCACGTCCGTCTTGTGGGGCATCGTCACCGAGAGCCCGAGCAGGCCCGAGCAGCCGTCCCGCACCGAGCGCGGCGCCGGCCTGGCCGGCGGGCACGGGGAAGGCGAGGTAGACCACGTCCAGGCCGCAGGCCGCGAAGGCGGCGTTGTGCATGGCCGGTGAGAGCGAGTGGCGGACGGGCCAGCCGATGATGCCGGCGACCCGTGTGCTCCCTCCGACGGGCCGCGCCGCCGGGAGGACCGTCACCCGAGCAGGCCCGCGGCCCGCGCCTTCTCCACGTTCCTCTGGTGGTCGTCGTAGTTGGTGGCGAAGGCGTGGCGGCCCTCGGCGTCGGCCAGCACGTAGAACAGCCAGATGCAGGGGACCCCGCCGGGGCAGCTCGCCGGGTCCGGGTTGGGCGCCGGGTTGAGCGCCGCCTCGATCGACTTCTTGCTCGGGTTGGTGATGGGCGTCGGCGGGAGGCCCAGGTGGAGGTACGAGTTGTACGGCGTGTCGAGGTCGCGCAGCGCGCTGAACGGGGTCTCGGAGTCCTGCTTGTAGTACAGCGTGGCGTCGATCTGCAGCGGGGTGCCGACGAAGAGGCGGTTGTAGATGACCCGGGCGATCAGCGCCCGGTCCTCGTCGACCTTGGCCTCCTTCTCGATCATCGACGCCACGATCAGGATCTCGTACGGGGTGCGCCCGGTGGTCAACGGCGCCTTCTGGATGCCGACGCTGTTGGCGACGCGGGTCATCTGCTCCGCCATCCGGCCGACGATCTGCTCCTCGGTCTCGCTGCCCCCGATCTGGTAGGTGTCCGGGAACAGGAGGCCCTCGAGATCGGTGACCCCCGGTGCCAGCTCGCTGCGGATCTTGCCGGACGTGGCGGCGGCCACGAACTTGTCCTCCGAGAGCCGCGGGCGCGTCCCGCTCCAGCCGCGCGCCCATGCGGGCCACCGCGTAGCCCTCCGGGAAGGTGACGTTGCGTGAACGTCTGCGTCGGGGACGTCCGGAGCGACTTGACGATGTTGCCCATGTCGTCACGGGGCCGCAGGGTGTAGTAGCCCGGCTGCACCGGTCGAGGCCGCCCTTGTACTTGATGTAGGTGGTGAACACCCGGGCGTTGGTGATGATCCCCTCGGTCTGGAGGCGGTCGGCCACGGAGGACAGCGTGTCGCCCTCGTTGATCGTGAAGTTGACCGGATCGCCGGGCTCGCCGGGCGGCGCCACCTGCTGCAGCGTCCACCGGCCGGCCATCCCGGCCAGGAGGGCCATCACGACCAGGAGCCCGAGGAGCGCCAGACCGAGGCGCCGCCCGCCCTTGCGCTCGGGCGGAAGCGGCTCCATCTCCTCGGGCTCGAGATCCTCCGGTTCGTCCCAGGGGTCGCGGCGCCAATCGGTGATCGTCAGGTCGGTGCGGCTCACAGTCGGGACCGAACGCTACCGGCTCGCCCCCCTGCCGTTCTGGTCATCGGATCGCGCGCTCGGCGGTCTGGATCTCTGACCAGAACGCTCAGGTGGCCCGGCCCGGCGGTCCAGCCAGGCCTGCAGGATCACCGCGGCCGCCACCTTGTCGACGACGCGGCGCCGCCCCTCCGCTGCGCATGCCGGCCTCCATCAGCGCGCGCTCGGCGGTCACCGTGGTCAGACGCTCGTCGAAGGACTCGACCGGGACCGGCAGCGCGGCGGCCAGGAGGTCGGTCTCGGCCTGGGCCGCCCTGGCCGCCGGGCCCGAGCGGCCGTCGAGCGAGAGCGGCAGGCCGACGACGACGCGCTCGGCCTCCTCCTCCGCGACGAGGGCGGCGATGCGGGCGTGGTCGTCCGCCGTCCGGCCGCTGCGGGTGAGCACCGTGAGCGGGGTGGCGATCGTGCCGCTGCGGTCGCTGACCGCCACCCCGATCCGCTTGGTGCCGAGGTCGAGGGCCAGGACCCGCACGGTCCGAGCCGACCTCAGCCGGCCGGTGCGGCGTCGCCGGCGCTGTCGAGCAGGCCGCGGGCCGCGCCGGCGGCGATGGTCAGGGCCTCGTCGACGCCGCCGGGGTCCTTGCCACCGGCGACGGCCACGTCGCCCTTGCCGCCGCCGCCGCCCTTGACGGCACGGCCGCCTCCTTCAGGAGCGTCGGCCGCCTGGCCGCCGACGCCGCTGGAGAGCGCGGCGACGAGCGACGCGCCACCGGTGTCGCTGCGGCCGCCGAGCACGACGGCCCGCACGCCCGACTGGTTGCGCACGGCGATGGCGAGGTCACGAAGATCACCCGGAGGAAGATCGTCCACCCGGGCGACGACCAGGCCGTCCGTGCCGCCGGCGGCCAGCTCCGCCGCCCGGCCGGCCGCGGCGCGGGCCCGCAGCGCCCGGAGCTCGTCCTGGAGCGCCTTGTTCTCGTCCAGCTTGCGGCGCACACCCTCGACGAGCGGCCGCGGGCGTCGTCGACAGGAGCGTGGCGGCCTCGGCCAGCTCCCGCTCGTCCCGCTGGAGCAGCTCGACGCTGGCCATCCCGGTGACCGCTTCGATCCGGCGGAGGTTGGAGCCGATGGAGCCCTCGCTCACGACCTTGATCGTGCCGATGTCGCCGAGCGCGCGGACGTGCGTGCCACCGCACAGCTCCAGGCTGTTGCGGCCGGCCTCCAGGACGCGCACGACGTCGCCGTACTTGTCCCCGAAGAAGGCGATGGCCCCCATGGCCTCGGCTTCGGCCTTCGTCGTCTCGTAGGCGCGGACCCGGTCGTTGGCCAGCACCTCCTCGTTGGAGAGCGCCTCGATCTGCTCGATCTCGTCGGGCGTGACGGCGGCGTAGTGGCTGAAGTCGAAGCGGAGCCGGTCGGGCGCGACGAGGGAGCCGGCCTGCTTCACGTGCTCGCCGAGCACCTTGCGCAGCGCCCAGTGCAGGACGTGGGTGGCCGTGTGGTTGCGGCGGATGGCCCGGCGCCGCTCGCTGTCGATGGCGGCGTGCGCCTCCTGGCCGGACGTGATCGTCGCCCTCCTCGAGCACCGCCACGTGGCGGCGGAGGCCGGGCAGAGCGTAGGTCGTGTCGGTGCACCCGGCGCGGCCGGTCTCGGTCGTGATGGTCCCGGTGTCGCCCACCTGCCCGCCCGACTCGGCGTAGAACGGCGTGCGGTCGGTGAAGATCTCGACGACCCCGTCGCCGAGTCCGGCCCTCGCCGTCCGCGACGGGCACGACGGCCAGGACGCGCACGTCGCCCTCGTCCTCACCGTCTCCGAAGAACTCGGTGGTGCCGAACTGCTCGACGAGCTCGCGGTAGCGGTCGATCCGGTCGTCGTCGGCGCCGGTGGCCTTCCGGGCGTCCTTGGCCCGCCGGCGCTGCTCGGCCATCTCGACGTTGAAGCCCTCGACGTCGACCGTGACCCCGCGCTCGGCCGTGATCTCGGTGGTCACCTCGAGCGGGAAGCCGAACGTGTCGTGCAGCTTGAACGCCGCCGCGCCGGGCAGGACCGTGGCACCCGCGGAGAGCTCGTCCTCCAGGATGACCAGACCGGTGCGCAGCGTCTGGCGGAAGCGCTCCTCCTCCCGGGTGATCACGCCGGAGATGAAGTCCCGGTTCTTGACCACGTCGGGGTAGGCGTCGCCCATGATGGCGATGGACTCCTCGACCAGGCCGGGCAGGACCAGCTTCTCGGCGCCCAGCAGGAACGCGTGGCGCACGGCCCGGCGCAGGATGCGCCGCAGCACGTAGCCCCGGTCCTCGTTGGACGGGAACACGCCGTCGTTGACGAGCATGGTGCCCGAGCGGGCGTGCTCGGCCAGGATGCGCAGGCTGATGTCGGTCCGCTCGTCCCGCCCGTACGCGTGACCGGTCAGTGACGACGCAACCTCGATGATGGGCCGCAGGACGTCGGTGTCCCACACGGAGTCGACTCCCTGCACGAGGGTGAGGATCCGCTCCAGCCCGGCGCCCGTGTCGATCGAGGGACGGGGCAGCGGGGTGCGGGTGCCGTCGGCCGCCTGGTCGAACTGCATGAAGACCAGGTTCCAGAACTCCATGAAGCGCTCGCCGGCGGGGTCGGCCAGCGGGCCGCCGTCCGGTCCGTACTCGGCGCCGCGGTCGATGTGCAGCTCCGAGCAGGGCCCGCAGGGGCCGGTGTCGCCCATCTGCCAGAAGTTGTCGGCGTCGCCGAGGCGCTGGATGCGCTCCATGGGCACGCCGACGGCGTCGTGCCAGATCTCCTCGGCCTCGTCGTCCGAGGTGTGCACGGTGATCCACAGCCGGTCACCGTCGAACCCGAGGTGCTCGGTGACGTACTCCCACGACCAGGGGATGGCCTTCTCCTTGAAGTAGTCCCCGAAGCTGAAGTTGCCCATCATCTCGAAGAAGACGGTGTGGCGCCTCGTGCGGCCGACGTCGTCGAGGTCGTTGTGCTTGCCGCCCGCCCTCGCGCACTTCTGCACGTCGGTGGCCCGCTTGAACGGGGCCGCCTCGTCGCCGGTGAAGTACGGCTTGAACGGCACCATCCCGGCCACCGTGAACAGCACCGTCGGATCGTGCGGGATCAGGCTGGCCGACGGCACGACCGTGTGGTCGCGGTCCGCGAAGAAGCCCGTGAAGGACCGGCGCAGCTCGTTGGCGGTGCGGGGCGGCGGGCATGGACCTCTGAGCCTATCGGCGGGGGTTCGGCCCTCCCGGCTGGGTTCCGCTCAGCGGCGGGAGCGGCGCCGGCAGCCGCCCCGACGGGCGGTCGGCGGGGCGGTGCTCGACCGACGGGTGCTCGGCCGACACACGCGCCGCCCGCTGGGGCCGCGTGGCCGCCCGGGCGAGCTGCTCGAGCTGCCGCACGTCGGAGAGCACGATGATCTGCGCCGGGCCGTTGCCCCGAGCGCCAGGCCGGCGCCCTCGATCTCGGCTGGCAGCTCACCCTCCTGGACACGTATCGCCGGTCGTCGCGCCGCGCAGCGCGTCGACGACGTCCCGTCCGCGGGCCTTCGTCCGGTCGGCCATGGAGCGGGCCACGTTCGCCGGCGTGAGCTGGTCGGCCACCCGCTTCACCTTGCGCCGCGTGTAGGTGGCTCCCGCCGCTCCCGCCGGCCGCGCCGGCCACGAACCACGTCACCCGCGTGATCATCGGAGCACCGCCATGTCGGGACCTCCCTCGCGCCGCGGCACCGTCGTCTCGAGGACGATGGCCAACGCACACGCGGTCACGTCCCGACCGTACCTCTCATCCCTCGTCCGGGCGGGAACGGTCGCGCTCCTTCGACCGCCCCTCCGCTCGCCCTTCCGATCGCTGGGCTTGGCGGCGGGCGACCTCGGCCTCGTCCCCGTGGTCGCTGGGCTCGTAGTACGAACGGTCATCGAGGTCCGGCGGGCGGTAGCGCTGCGGCACCCATCCCCGCGGGTCGTCGTGCGGGTACACGTACCCCTCGCCGTGGCCGAGGCTGGCCGCACCGCGGTAGTGGCTGTCCCGCAGGTGTGCCGGCACCTCCCCCAGCCGGCCGGTCCGCACGTCCTCCCGGGCGCGCCAGATCGCCAGCGCGGAGCGGTTGCTCTTCGGCGCCGTGGCCAGGTGGACGACGGCCTGAGCCAGGTTGAGCTGGGCCTCCGGCAGCCCGACGTGCTCGACGGCCTGTGCGGCGGCCACCGCCACCAGCAGCGCCTGCGGGTCGGCCATGCCCACGTCCTCGCTGGCCAGGATGACGAGGCGGCGGGCGATGAACCGGGCGTCCTCGCCGGACTCCAGCATCCGGGCCAGCCAGTAGAGGGCGGCATCGGGATCGGAGCCCCGGATGGACTTGATGAAGGCGGAGATGACGTCGTAGTGGTCGTCCCGGCCGTAGCGGAGCGCGGACACGCCGAGCGCGTCGGTGACGTCTTCCACGGTGATGACCGCCGGGGATCCCCGCCGCTCCACGGCCAGCGCGACGGCCACCTCCAGGGACGTCAGCACCTGCCGCCCGTCGCCGGCCGACCGGTCGACGAGGGGATCGAGCGCTCCCTCCGCGGCCGTGGCGCCCTCGGCCTCCAGGCCCCGCTCGGCCAGCACGCGCAGGGCGGCGGGGTCGAGGGGTTCCAGCCGGAAGAGGGTCGAGCGGCTGCGCAGCGGCGGGTTGACCTCGAAGAACGGGTTCTCGGTGGTGGCGCCGATGAGCGTGATGAGCCCGTCCTCGACGCTCGGCAGCAGCGCGTCCTGCTGCGCCTTGTTGAAGCGGTGGATCTCGTCGAGGAAGAGGATCGTGCGCTGGTCACGCTCGCCGAGCCGGGCCCGCGCCCGCTCGATGATCTCCCGCACGTCCTTGACCGAGGCCGACACGGCGGAGAGCTGTTCGAAGGCCCGGCTCGTCGTGGCCGCCACGACCTGGGCCAGCGTGGTCTTCCCCGTCCCCGGCGGCCCCCAGAAGATGGCCGAGGAGAGGCGATCGGTCTCCACGAGCGCGCGCAGCGGCCGGCCCGGACCCACGAGCTCCTCCTGGCCGACGATCTCGTCCAGCGTGCGGGGCCGCAGGCGCGCCGCCAGGGGGGACTGCCGGCGGAGGCGTTCCTCGACCGCGGAGCTGAACAGGTCCTCGGGCAACCGCGGCACGGTACCGCCGGTGACCACGCTGGGCGCGAACCGGCCGTACCGAAACCGGTTTCGTCCGGAACGGTCCTTCCCGCCGGACGATTCCCGGTACTACCGTGCCCCCGACTCTGCTCCCGGCGGAAGGAACCGCGCATGTCCACTCGCACCCGCACGACCGCGCTGGCGGGGACGCTCGTCCTCGCCTCGCTCGCCCTGGCCGCGCCAGCCTCTCCGGCCGCCGCTCGGGGCCAGGTCCCGGCGGCCGGCACCCAGGAGGCCGAGCGCAAGGAGTACGTGGTGCTCGCCACGAACGAGGCCTCGGTGGCCGCGGCCCAGGCGGCGGTCGTCGCCGCCGGCGGGCAGGTGACTGCCGTCAACACCGACGTCGGGCTGCTCACGGTGGAGGCGCCCGCCGAGGGCTTCGCCGCTGCAGTGAGCGCCAACACGGCCGTCACCGGCGTGGCCGAGAACCGGGCCATCGGCCAGGCGCCCGAGAACGGCCGCAAGAACCGCTGGGAGGACATCGAGAAGGTGACCGAGGAGCGCGCCGCGGCACGGCCGGCGGCGCGGACGGCGGCCGCTCCCGGCGCCGAGCCCCTCGCCGACCTGCAGTGGGACATGCGGATGATCAAGGCCACGCCGCAGGGCTCCTACAAGGTGAACCCCGGCCGGAAGGGCGTGCTCGTCGGGATCATCGACACCGGGGTCGATGGCAGCCATCCCGACATCGCCCCCAACTTCAACGCCGCGTTGAGCCGCAACTTCACCACCGACATCGAGGACATCGACGGGGCCTGCGCCGATGATCCTGACGGCTCCTGCGAGGACGCGGCCGACGTCGACGAGAACGGGCACGGCACGCACGTCGCCGGGACGATCGGCTCCCCGCTCAACGGCCTCGGCATCGGCGGCGTCGCCCCCAACGTCACGCTGGTCAACCTGCGGGCCGGGCAGGACTCCGGCTTCTTCTTCCTCGCCGCCACCGTCGACGCTCTGACCTACGCCGGGCGCAACGGGATCGACGTCGTCAACATGAGCTTCTACATCGATCCGTGGCTCTACAACTGCGCGGCCAACCCCGCCGACTCAGCCGCAGCGAGCAGGCCGAGCAACGCACGATCATCGAGGCCACGCAGCGGGCGGTGCGCTTCGCCCGCCGGCACGGCGTCACCCTGGTGGCGGCGCTGGGCAACGAGCCACACGGACCTGGGCAATCCCGACGTTCGACGCCACCAGCCCCGACTACCCGGTCGGGCACGGAGCGGACCCGGCACGTCGACAACAGCTGCCTCGACATGCCGACCGAGGCCGAAGGCGTCGTGTCCGTGAGCGCCCTCGGGCCGAGCGGAAGAAAGGCGGACTACTCCAACTACGGGACGCGAGCAGACGGACTTCTCCGCGCCGGGCGGTTACTTCCGCGACTTCTTCGGCACGCCGCAGCACCGGGTGCCGGAGAACCTCATCCTCGCTCCGTACCCGTTCGTCGTCGCCATGACCGAGGGCTTCGTGGACACCAACGACCGGGCAACCGCTCGATCCGTTCGTCATCGCCGACTGCAAGGGCGCCACCGCCGACACCTGCACCTACTGGCAGTACCTGCAGGGCACGTCGATGGCGGCACCGCACGCGGCCGGTGTGGCCGCTCTGGTGGTCAGCGCCCACGGCAGGCGGGATAACGGCCCACGGCGGCCTCACCCTCGACCCGGGCGAGGTCGAGAAGGTGATGCGCAAGACGGCCATCGACACGCCTTGCCCGAACCCGCCGCTGGTCGACTACATCGACGAGGGTCGGGATCCCGACCTTCACCGCATTCTGCGAGGGCCCGGCCTGGAAGAACGGGTTCTACGGCCACGGCATCGTGAACGCGCTGGGCGCCGTTCGCTGATCGCCTCGCCCCATCCGGTCCCGGGGGAACGGGCCGGCGCCCTGCCGTCAGCTCGTCGGCGGCAGGGCGCGCAGGCCCAACTCGGCGAGCTGCGCACCGTCGACGGGGGTAGGCGCGCCGGTCATGGGGTCGGTCCCCGACTGCGGCTTGGGGAAGGCGATGACCTCGCGGATGTTCTCCTCACCGGCCAGGATGGCCACGAGGCGGTCGATGCCGAACGCGAACCCGCCGTGGGGCGGGGCGCCGTAGCGGAACGGGCTGAGGAAGAAGCCGAAGCGCCGGTCGGCCTCCTCCGGGGTGATGCCCAGGAGGCCGAAGATGCGCTGCTGCAGCTCGGGCTCGTGGATCCGGATCGAGCCTGATCCCAGCTCCCATCCGTTGAGCACGAGGTCGTAGGCACGGCTGCGCACGGACAGCGGGTCCGACTCCAGCTTGTCGATGTCGTCCGGATGCACTCGGGTGAAGGGGTGGTGTCCGGGCTTGGGGCGACCGCTCGTGGCGTCGATGCCGACGAAGAGCGGGAAGTCGACCACCCAGACGTAGCGGTACGGGCCCTCGTGCACGGGCGGGCCGGGCGAGGTCGTTGCGGAGCTGGCCGAGCACCTCGCACGTGGTCATCCACTCGTCGGCCACGATCAGCAGCAGGTCGCCGGGCTCGGCGTCGATGGTGCTCGACAGGGCGGCCTGCTCGGCGTCGGTCAGGAACTTCGTGACGGGCCCTTCGAGCGAGCCCTCCTCGGCGACCTTGAACCAGACGAGGCCCTTGGCGCCGAGCTGCTTCGCCCGGTCCGTGAGGCCGTCCAGCTTGTTGCGGCCGTACTCCTCGGCGCCGCCCGCCAGGCGAATGCCCTTGATGGAGCCGGCACCGGCGAAGGCCTTGAACTCGGTGGAGGCGAACACGTCCGTGAGCTCCACCAGCTCCATGCCGAAGCGGAGGTCGGGCTTGTCCACGCCGTAGCGGTCCATGGCCTCGTGCCAGGTGATGCGGGGGATCTCGGCCGGCCGCTCGCCGGTGGCGGCCTCGGCGGCGTCGAGCACCGCCTCGCTGATGGCGGCCAGCACGTCGTCCTGGTCCACGAAGCTCATCTCGGCGTCGAGCTGCATGAACTCGTACTGCCGGTCGGCCCGCAGGTCCTCGTCGCGCAGGCAGCGGGCGATCTGGAAGTAGCGGTCCACGCCGGCGACCATGAGCAGCTGCTTGAACAGCTGCGGCGACTGGGGCAGCGCGTAGAACGAGCCCGGCGACTGGCGGGACGGGACGAGGAACTCGCGAGCGCCCTCGGGGGTGGAGGGCACGAGCATCGGCGTCTCGATCTCGACGAAGCCCTGACGCTCCATCGCCCCACGGATGGCCGAGTTGACCGCGGCGCGGAGCCGCAGGTTGCGCTGCATCCGCTCGCGCCGCAGATCGAGGTAGCGGTGGCGCAGGCGGACCGTCTCGTCGACGTCGTCGGCCCGGGAGTCGATCGGGAACGGCGGCGACTCCGCCGTCGACAGCACCTCGATCTCGCAGTCGCCCACCTCGATCTCGCCGGTGGGCAGGTTCGGGTTCACGGTGCCCTCGGGCCGGGGCCGGACGGTGCCGGTGATCCGCACGACGTACTCGTTGCGCACGTCGACGGACCGGTTGACGACGCACTGCACGACGCCGGTGTGGTCCCGGAGGTCCAGGAACGCCAGGTGCTCGCCGTGCTCCCGCCGGCGGGCCACCCATCCGCAGAGGCTGACGGTGCGGCCGGCGTCGACGGCCCGCAGGGTGCCGCACTGGTCCGTGCGCATGCTGGTCGGACGTCCCGTCATGCCGGCAACCACTTCCTCACGGTCTCGACCAGTTCGGCCCGGGCCACCGTCTCCTGCGGGCGCTCGTCGCGCAGGGCCCGCAGCGTGACCACACCCGCGTCCACCTCGCTCGTCCCGACGATCACGGCCACGTCGGCGCCGGAGCGGTCCGCGGCCTTCATCTGGGCCTTCATGCTGCGCTGGTCGAACGAGCGGTCCGTGCTGATGCCGGCGCGACGCAGCTCGTCGGCGATGGCCAGCGCCTCGTTCCCGCCCACGGTGTCGACGACGTACGCGCGGACGCGCTGCGCCGAGGCCGGCCAGACGCCCTCGGCGTCGCAGGCCAGCAGGATGCGCTCGATGCCGGCGCCGAACCCGACGCCGCCGGTGCCGGCCGGTCCGCCGAGAGCCTCGACCAGGCCGTTGTAGCGGCCACCGCCGCCGATGGCGTTCTGGGCGGCATCGATGGCGTGGGACGGGAACTCGAACAGCGTGTGGTTGTAGTAGTCGAGCCCCCGGACGAGACGGGGATCGATCTCGAACGCGATGCCCAGCGCCTTGAGCCCCTGCTGCACCCGGTCGAAGCGGGCCTCGGCGTCCGCGGTCAGGAACTCCAGCACCTGAGGGGCGGCGGCCACGACCGGCTGGTCGTCGGGTCGTCGGGAGTCGAGCACCCGGAGGGGGTTGATGGCCAGGGTCTCCCGGCTCTGCTCGGAGAGGTCGGCGCGGTGATCCGTCAGGTAGGCGGTGAGCGCGGCGAGGTACGCCGCCCTGGTGGCGTCGTCTCCGAGCGAGTTGAGGATCAGCGAGCGCCGGGTCAGACCGAGGGCGCGGTGGAACCCGTCGAGCAGGGCGATGATCTCGACGTCGCTGTCCGGATCATCGGTGCCGACGATCTCCGCGTCGAGCTGGAAGTGCTGGCGGTACCGCCCCGCCTGCGGAGCCTCGTAGCGGAACGCCGGGCCGGCCGTCCACGCCTTCCACGGCGTAGGCGGACGGTGCTCGGCGAAGGCGCGCATGATGCCGGCGGTGAACTCGGGCCGCACGGCGACCCGCCGGCCGCCCTTGTCCTCGAAGTCGTACATCTCCTTGCGGACGATGTCCGTCGAGTCGCCGACCCGCTGGAAGACCTCGAGGTGCTCGATGAGCGGCGTGATGACCAGACCGAACCCCGCGCGCTCGGCGTGGGTCGCGAACGTGGCGATCAAGGTGGCCCAACGTTGCGACTGCGGCGCCAGCACGTCGGCCATGCCACGCGGGGCCTGGAACTCGGGCACGATGGGCCAGGCTAGTTGGTGCCTGCCGCCGCTCCTCAGTGCGTTCGGCGGCTCAGGTGGACGTCAGGCTGACTTGCGGGGTCGGGCCGAGCGCGCCTTCTTCTTGGCCGTCGTCGCCGTGCGGCGCTTGCTCCGACTGCTCGTTCGGCTGGTGCTCCGGCGGGTCGATCGCCGCCGGCCCTTGGCCGACTCGACGCTGGCCGCGAGGGCCTCCATCAGGTCGACGACCTTCGCCGGCGGCTCCTTCTCGGCCGCCACGCTCAGCTCCTTGCCGGCCTGCTTGTCCTTGATGCGCTGGCGCAGCTCCTCGGTGTAGGTGTCGTGGTACTGGCGGGGATCCCACTCGCCGGCCAGCGAGTCGACGAGCTGCGTGGCCATGCGCAGCGCCTTGGCCTCCGGCTTGGAGCGCCGTGACGGCAGCTCGTCCACGTCCTTGCGGGGCACCACCTCGTCGGCGAAGCGCATGGTCGACATGGCCAGGACGCCGTCGAGGGGCCGGATGGCGGACAGGTACTGCTTGTTGCGCATCACGACCGTGCCGATGGCGGCCCGCTCCCGGTCCTCCATCGCCGACAGCAGCAGCTGGTACGCCTTCTCGCCCGCCGTCACCCGGCGCCAGCCAGTAGGTGCGCTCGTAGTAGATCGGGTCGATGGCGGCCAGCTCCACGAAGTCGGTGACCTCCACCGCCTTCGTCGACTCCGGCTTCAGCTCGTCGAGCTCCTTCTTGTCGAAGGTGACGTAGCGGCCCTTGCGGACCTCGAAGCCCATCTCGATGTCGTCCGCGTCGACCTCGTGACCAGTCTTCTCCGAGACCTTGCGGTTGCGGACGCGGGCGCCGCTCCCCTTGTCGATCTGGTGGAAGTGGACGTCGTGGTCACGGACGGCCGTGTAGGCACGTACGGGCACATTGACCAGGCCGAACGAGATCGAACCGGTCCAGATGGGTCGGGCCATGGCGCGGGACTTACCCACGCCACTCCCCCGTCAATCGCCGCCGGCGGTCAATCGGGTGCCCGCCGATCAGCCTGACGCGGCGGCGTGCTCGATCGCCCAGGTGAGCGCGTGATCCGCGACCTCCTGCCAGCCCTCCCGGGCCGTCAACAGGTGCGGGCCCTCGAACTCGACGACCTCCGTGACCGTTCCCTCGGCCTTGTAGTGCTTGGCGTTCGACTGCTGGAGGGACGGGGGCATGAGGTGGTCCACGCTCCCGGAGATGAACAACAGGGGGACCCGCGAGGCGTTGTGGTAGTCGACCCAGTTGTCGTCCTTGCCCGGGTGGATGTTCGCCAGCGCGCTCCCCCAGAAGATCGAGCCCGAGGCGGGGACGTGGTAGCGCTCGTAGAGCCGTCGCGACTCGTCCTCGGAGAAGGTGTTGGTGAAGGCGTACTCCCATTGCTCGAAGGTGAACCCGACCGCCCGGTGGCGGTTGGCCGGGTTCTTGAGCACCGGAAAGGTGGCCCTGATCTGCGACAGTGGCACTCGCTTGACCCCCTCGGTGGGCGCCGAGTTGATGGCGACACCCACTGCGCCGTGACCTCGGTCGAGCAGGATCTGCGTGAACACGCCGCCCGCCGAGTGGCCCATGATGATCGGCGGCTTGTCGAGCGCACCGACGACATCCTCGAGGTGGTCCATGATCTTCGGCACGGTGACCGCCTCGATCGGCGATGGATCCGCGTTCAGCGCCTCCACCTCCACCTCGAACCCGGGGTAGGCCGGGGCGAGGACGGTGTAACCCTTGGCCTCGTAGTGGGTGATCCAGTCCTCCCAGCTGCGAGGAGTCACCCAGAAGCCGTGGATCAGCACGATCGTGTCAGGGGCGTTCGAGTCGGGCATCGGTCCTCCGTTTCGGATCGCCCACTACGCAATCGAGGCGATGCTGACATTTCAGTCGGGTTCACTTGCTTCAAGCAAGTCAACCGCGGTGCCTTGCTTCATACAAGGGAGACGTAGCCTTTCCCTCGTGCAGCGAACGGACTACGGGGAGATGAACTGCTCGATCGCCCGCGCCGTCAACGTGCTGTGCGAGCCGTGGACGCCGCTGGTGCTCCGGGACATCTTCCTCGGCATCGGCCTGTTCGAGGACATCCGGACCGATCTCGGCATCTCGACCAACGTGCTCACCGATCGGCTCCGCACGCTCGTCGAGCAAGGCGTGGTGGAGCGGCAGCCGTACGGCCGGCACCCGGGTCGATTCGAGTACCGGCTCAGCGTCAAGGGGCGCGAAGCCGTGCCGATCCTCCTCGCGCTCCTGGCGTGGGGCGACCGCTGGCAGGACGCCGGTGAGGGCGCGCCGACCGAGATGGTCCACCGATCCTGCGGAAAGGTGACCTCGGCCGTCGCGCACTGCGCCGCGTGCAGCGAGCGGCTGGAGCTGTCGGACCTCGAGTTCCACAACGGACCAGCCGGCCGGGCCGGCCCGGGCACGATGGTCCTGCGGGCGCGCCTGGCCCGTTGACCGGGCCGAGCTTCGCCAGCCGACCGTTCGCTACTCGGGCTCGGGCGTGTGGCAGACGGCCTCGACGTTGTTGCCGTCGGGGTCTCTGACGAACGCGCCGTAGTAGTTCGGGTGGTACTCGGGCCAGACCCGCGGCTCGTGCAGCACCTCGGCGCCGGCGCCGACCGCGGCCTCGAAGAAGGCCCGCACGGCAGCCCGGTCAGGCGCCTCGAACGCCAGGTGCGACTCCCGGAAGCCGTCACCGGAGTTGAAGGCGCCGATCCAGAAGTCCGGCTTCCCGACGGTGCCGTAGCCCATGGCCACCTCGAAGTCCATGACCCGTGTCGCGCCCAACGGCGCCAGCACGGTGTCGTAGAAGGCGGCGCTGGCCGCCATGTCCGCACACTGGATCCCTACGTGGTCGAGCATCCCCCCAGCCTGCCATCCCCCGGACGCCGGTTCGACGTCCGCGCGAGTGGCGCCCGTCAGGCTGGTGGCACCGACCACGCGAGCGCCGGCGGATCGACGCGAGCGCAGCGGGGGCCGCCGCGGTCATCGGTGAGGTCGACCGTCGCGGCGAGGTGACCGTCGTGTGCGGCCGACTCGATGAGCTCAGGGTCGATCCGATCGAGCATCAGCTTGGCCCGCCGGAACATCTCGAAGCCGTTCGTGGCGTCGACGTTCCCCCACGTCAGATAGATGAAGCGCTCGCCCCGCTTGCCCTGGACGGCCGGTCCGCGGAAGTCGAGGAGACCGTCCTTGTCGACCACGTCGACATCGAGCTCCCAGCGGGCCTCGGTCGCGTCGCCGCGGACCAACTGGGCAGGATCACGGCGGAGCTGCACGCCGACGTGCACGTTCTCCATCTCGGAACCGTCCGGGCGGCAGAACGCCCGCCCGGGCAGGTTGACGCCGGTGATGACCACTCGCATCGACGTGGCTCCGTCCGCTCGTCCGGCCCGAGCTCTACTTCCCATGGCCGGGCACGACACGATACGCGTCGTACACGGCGTCGATGTTCTTGATCATCCGCAGCACCGAGTCGAGGTGGCCGGGGTCGGCCATCTCGAACTCGAAGCGCATGCTGGCCACCCGGTCGGAGCCGGTGTGGGTCGAGCAGGCGACGATGTTGACGTGCTGCTCGGACAACGCGTTCGACACGTCCCGCAGGAGCCGTGACCGGTCGAGGGCCTTCACCTCGACGGACGCCCGGAAGAGGGCGCCGTTGGTGTTGCCGTCCCACTCGACCTCGATCAGGCGGGCGGACTGGTCCGTCATCAGGGCGACGGCGTTGGCGCAGTCGGCCCGGTGCACGCTGACGCCTCGTCCACGGGTGACGAAACCGGTTATCTCGTCGCCGGGAACGGGCGTGCAGCAGCGGGACAGCCGGACCAGCAGGTCGTCGAGGCCCTCCACGTGGACGCCGACGTTCGTGGCGCCCTTGCGCAGGCGGGACGGCCCCCGGAGACTCGTGGGCAGGACCTCGTCTTCCTCGCCCTGACGGAGCGCCTTGGAGATGCGCTGGGCGATCGAGCGTCCCGACACCTGGTGCTCGCCGACCGCCCGCAGCATGGCGTCGACGTCGGCGTAGTGGAGACCCTTGGCCTCCCGCTCGAGCGAGTCGCCGGCGAGGAGCTTCTGGACCGGCAGCCCTTCCCGGCGCAGCGCCTCCGTGAGCTCCTCCCGCCCGGCCTCCAGGGCGTCTTCCCGTCGCTCCTTGCTGAACCACTGGCGGATCTTGTTGCGGGCCCGCGGGCTGCGGACGATCTTCAGCCAGTCACGGCTGGGGCCGGCGCGGTCTACCTTGGAGGTGAAGATCTCGCAGGTGTCGCCCGACGTCATCACGTGGTCCAGTGGGACGAGACGGCCGTTCACCCGGGCGCCGATGCAGGCATGGCCGACCTCGGTGTGCACGGCGTACGCGAAGTCGATCGGCGTCGATCCGATGGGCAGCGTGACGACCCGACCCTTCGGGGTGAAGACGAAGACCTCGTCGTGCTCGAGGTCGGTCTTCAGGTTCTCCATGAACTGGTCGGGGTCGTTGGTGTCGGCCTGCCAGTCCATGATGCGGTTGAGCCAGGCCAGGTCGTCTGAGGGCGAGCCCTCCTTGTAGGCCCAGTGCGCCGCCACGCCCCACTCGGCCCGGTGGTGCATCTCCCGGGTGCGGATCTGAACTTCGAGCGGCTTGCCCCCCGGACCGATCACCGTCGTGTGGAGCGACTGGTACAGGTTGAACTTGGGCATGGCGATGTAGTCCTTGAACCGGCCCACCACCGGCTTCCACGCCCCGTGGATGCAGCCCAGCGCGGCGTAGCAGTCCTTCACGGAGTCGACGATGACCCGGATGCCCACCAGGTCGAAGATGTCGTCGAACTCCTTGCCCCGCAGCACCATCTTCTCGTAGATGCTCCACAGGTGCTTGCCCCGGCCGGTGACGTCGGCCTCGATCTTGAGCTCGCCCAACCGCCCCTGCACCTCGGCGACCACCTCGGCCACGTAGTGGTCCTGCTCGGGCGTGCGCAGCGCCACCAGGCTGTCGATCTCCGCGTAGCGCTTCGGGTGCAGCGCCGCGAACGACAGGTCCTCGAGCTGCTGCTTGATCTCCTGCATGCCCAGGCGGTGGGCCAGCGGGGCGTAGATGTCGAGCGTTTCCTGGGCCTGCCGGACCTGCTGCTCGGTCGACATCGCGGCGATGGTGCGCAGGTTGTGGAGACGGTCGGAGAGCTTGATGATCAGGACGCGGAGGTCCTTGGCCATCGCCACCAGCATCTTTCGCATGGTGGCGGCCTGCTGCTCCTCACGGGAGTCGAAGCGGATGCGCTCCAGCTTCGTGACGCCGTCGACGATCTGAGCTACCTCAGGCCCGAACCACTCCTCGATCTCGGCGACGGTGATCTCGGTGTCCTCAGCGGCGTCGTGCAGCAGCGCGGCAGCCACCGTCGTGTCGTCCAGGCCGATGTCGGCGACGACCTTGGCCACCGCGATCGGGTGGTTGATGTACTTCTCCCCGCTCTTGCGGTACTGGTGCTCGTGCGCCTCCGCCGCCACCTCGTAGGCCCGCACGATCGTGGCGATGGGCGCCTTCGGATGGCGATGGCGGAAAGCGTCGACGACCGGAGCGATCTCGTCGGCCGGGATCGGGGCGTGCCGCCGCCACGGCAGGACCCGGTCGACGGTGGCCATGGTGCTCCTCCCCTACTCGTACGTGATGAGGCTCTCCACCTCGTAGCCCTTCAGGCAGTCCCGCCCGCCCAGCGGGCCGAGCTCGATGGCGAAGCCCAGGCCGACGACCTCCGCTCCCAGCCCTTCGACGAGCCGGACGGCCGCGGCCGCCGTGCCGCCGGTGGCCAGCACGTCATCGACGATCAGCACCCGCTCGCCCGGGAACATGCCGTCCCGGTGGACCTCCAGCTTGTCGGTGCCGTACTCGAGGATGTACTCCTCCCGGGCCACCGCCCACGGCAGCTTGCCGGCCTTGCGCACGGGCACGAACGAGGCCCCGCGACGGTAGGCCAGCGGGGCGGCGAGGATGAAGCCGCGGGCCTCGATCCCCAGCACGCGGTCGATCTCGACGCCCGAGAAGCGGTCGGCGATGGCATCGACGGCGAAGCGGAAGGCGTCCGGATCACCGAGCAGCGGGGTGATGTCGCGGAAGGTGACGCCGACGCGGGGATAGTCGGGGATGTCCCGGATGTGGTCTCGGAGCCACGTGGCATCGGCCGCCATGGACCGAGGATACCGCCCTCATCTGTCTGGCCCTTGATCCGCCTCGCGCAGCCACCGCGTCAGCGGCGGCGCTTCTTGCGGGGGCGGGGCGCGTGGGTGAGGGTGGCCGGCTTGAGGACGGGGCTGGCACCGGCCGGGGAGCGGCCGGCCGGCGTGGCGACGTCCTCGGTCTCGGTCGCCGCCGTCCCGCCCAGCGCGGTGCTGGTGCTGGCCGCAGAGCGCGCCGCAGCCGGAGTGGTCGCGGCGGGACGCTTGCGGGCCGACGGCCGGTACCGCGCTTCCCGTCCCTTGAGCACGGCCAGGATCGGAGTGGCGATGAAGATCGATGAATAGGAGCCGGCGAGGAGGCCGACGAGCAGCGCCAGCGCGAAGTCCTGCAGCGCGATGGCCCCCATCAGCCACACGCCCACGACCAGGAGTGAGATCACCGGCAGCACCGCGGCGAGGCTGGTGTTGATCGAACGCATCAGGACCTGGTTCATCGACAGGTTGACGATGTCGCCGTATGAGGCGCGGGTCGTGACGAGCTTGCGGGTGTTCTCGTGGACCTTGTCGAACACGACGATGGTGTCGTACAGCGAGAAGCCCAGGATCGTCAGGAAGGCGATGACCGTCGCCGGCGTCACCTCGAAGCCGAAGATCGAGTAGATCCCGACGCTGATCAGGACGTCGTGCAGCACCGCGATCAACGACGCCACGGCCATCTTCCACTCGAAGCGGATCGAGATGTAGACGGTGATGAGCAGGAAGAAGACGAGGAGCGCTCTGAGCGCCTTGCGGGTGATCTGCTCCCCCCACGTCGGGCTCACGACGCTGACGCTCACCTCCTCGGCGGGCACCCCAGCGGCTTCGGCGAAATCCGCCTTCACCGCGGCCTGGACGTCGCCCGGCTGGTCGTCGACCTGGATGCGGAGTCGCTCGCCGCTGGGCCCCGACAGCGTCTGGATCTTGGCGTCGGCGGCGTCGATGCCGTTGTCCTCCAGCACGCCCCGGGCGTCGTCGACGGTCTGGCCGTTGGCCTCGAACTCCCAGGCCACACCGCCCTCGAAGTCGATGCCGAGGTTGAGCCCGTTGAAGATCAGGGACACCACGCTCAGCACGATGAGGATGCCCGAAGCGAGGAAGCCGATGCGCCGCTTGCCGACGAAGTCGAAGTTGGTCTCGCCGTGGTAGAGGCGGTGCCACAAGCGGGCGCGGGGCGCCGGGGCCGGGGCGGCGGGCGGCTGCTCGAGGGTCGTCATGCCGTACTCCCCGCCAGGAGGGCCTCGCCGGTGTGGACGCCGAGGACGTCAGCCCCCCGGTACACCCTCGCCTGCGACACGAGCAGCGCCGCCGGGCGGACGAAGAACCAGGTGACGATGAGGTCGAGGATCGTCGAGAGGCCCAGGAAGAACGCGAACCCCCGCACCGAGCCCACCGACAGGTACCACAGCACGCCGGCGCCGATGAGCGAGACGATGTCCGCGGCCAGGATCGTGCGCCACGCGCTCTTGAAGCTGCGCGGCGTGGAGGCCCGCAAGGACTTGCCGGCCCGCACGTCGTCCTTCAGCCGCTCCAGGAAGACGACGTAGGAGTCCACGGTCACACCGATCGACACGATGATGCCCGTCACCCCGGCCAGCGTGAGCGACAGGCCCGAGGTCTTGGACAGGATCGAGATCGTGGTCCAGAGCAGGCAGCCGGTGAGGATCAGCCCCAACACCACCAGGATGGCCAGGCTGCGGTAGTAGAGGATCATCAGGATCAGGACCAGGACGACGCCGACGAACCCGGCGATCAGGCCGGCCCGGAGCGAGTCCTTCCCGAGAGTGGCCGAGACGGTCTGGGCGGCCTGGGGCTCGAGCTGCACCGGCACGCCGCCGTACTTGAGGATGCGGCCCAAATCCCTGGCTTCGTTCTTCTCGAAGCCCGATCCTCCGCCGGACACCTGGACGCTGGTGCTGTCGAAGAACGGCTGCTGCGGGACCGGCGCGGCGATGACCGTGCCGTCGAGCACGATCGCCATCCCGCCGGTCGGGCACTCGGTGTCCCGGTTGTAACACTTGCCCGACCAGGTGTTCCACGCGTCGAGGCCGCCCTCGCCGCCCTTCAGCTCCAGATCGACCACCCACTGGCCGTTGACCACCGTGGCCTCAGCGGTGGAGATGGCGTCCTCCCCCAGCGCGAAGGCAGGGCCCATCTCGTAGAGGACGGTGCCGTCACGGCCGGGGAGCACCACCGAGGCTTCGGGCGTGTCGCCCTCGCGAGGGGTGATCTGCGCCGCCACCTCGGGGGCCAGGGTCGTCGTGGATCCTCCGGCCGCGGCGGCCGTCGAGCCTGTCGACGTCGGGGTCGTGGTCGCGGTCGACGTGCTCGCCGCCGCCGTCGTGGTGGCCCCGGCCGTCGTCGTGGCGGCTCCGGCCGCCGTCGTGCTGGCCCCGGCCACGGTCGTCGTGGACGCGCCGGGAACGGTGGTCGTCGTGGCGCCGGCCGCGACGTCGTCGGCGAGGGCTTCGGTGAGGACGGGCCGGAAGAGGACCTTGCCGGTCCGCCCGACCAGCTCGATGGCCCGGTCCTGGTCCTTGATCCCCGGCAGGTTCACGACGACGGTCTGGCCCTGGCGGATGATCTCCGGCTCGGCCACACCCAGGCTGTCGATGCGGTTGCGCAGGATCTCGGTGACGACCTCCAGCGACTCCGTATCGGCCTCGCCGACCGGTTGGAGGGTCACCGAAGCGCCGCCCTGGAGGTCCAGGCCCAGCTGGGGCTTGGTGTCCGTGACCAGGGTGGCGATGACACCCCCCACCGACACCGCAACGATGGCGACGAGGGAGACGATGAGACCGCGACGCTTCATCGCCGGTCAGTCGGCGGTCGGAGCGTCGCGCTCCCCCTTGGGCTTCTGGTCGACCGGCCCGGACTCGTCGGCGAAGTCGACATCGTCGGCGGCCGGGTCGTCCGCGGCGGCCGCCACGGCTGCGGTGCCGGTGGCCCCGCTCTGGGCGGAAGCCTCCGCGTCCGGGATCCGCCGCGACACGGCCTGGCGGGCGACGCGGATGTCGACGCCCTCGGCGATCTCCAGCCAGATGACGTCACCCTCGGTGGCGGTGACGAAGCCGTAGATGCCCGACGTGGTCATCACCTCGTCGCCTTCCTCCACCGCTGCGGCCAGCTCCCGCTGCTGCGCCATCCGGCGCCGTTGCGGCCGGATGAGCAGGAAGTACATCACCACCGCGATGAGGATGAACGGCAGGAAGGCGACCAGCCCACCTCCAGACGAGGATTCTTGGGCCAGCAGGGTCAGGAACATTGGGCCACCAGGGTCAGGGAACGAACTGCGACGGGAAAGGCTAGGTGCTCGCGGGTCGGAACTTGAAGCACCCGGAGAACTTTTCGCTCCGGATCCCCCTCAGCCCCAGGCGGCCAGCACCTCCCGGCGCAGGTCGTCGAACCGGCCGGCGATGATGGCGGCCCGCATCGAGGCCATGAGCTGCAGCGTCCAGGCCAGGTTGTGCAGGGACAGCAGCCGGGAAGCGCTCGGTTCACCCACCTGGAACAGGTGGCGCAGGTAGCCCCGGCTGTGACGGGCGCACACCGCGCAGCCGCACGTCGCGTCCACGGGCTCGTCGCTCTCCCGGTGGACAGCGTTCTTGACCTGGAGACGCCCGGCGGTCGTGAGCGCGACCCCGTGGCGCCCCAGCCGGGTCTGCATCACGCAGTCGAACTGATCGACGCCGAGACCGACGGCTTCCACCAGCGACGCCGGATCGCCCACGCCCATCAGGTACCGGGGTCGGTCGACGGGCAGCACGGCCAGTGCGGCCTCCAGCGCCGGCAGCATCTCGGCCCGGGTCTCGCCCACGGACAGCCCGCCGATGCCGTAGCCGTCGAAGTCCAGCTCGACCGTGCGCAGCCCGCTCTCCGTGCGCAAGGCCAGATCGGTCCCGCCCTGCACGATCCCGAACAGGGCCTGGTCCTCCCGCGCGTGCGCGGCCCGGGCCCGCTTGGCCCACGCGCTCGTGCGCTCCACGGCCAGCCGGATGATGGATTCAGGCGAGGGCAGCGGTGGGCAGACGTCGAGCACCATCTGGATGTCCGCGCCCAGGAGCTCCTGGGTCGCGACCGCGGACTCGGGAGTCAGGCGGTGGGTCGAGCCGTCGTAGGTGGATCGGAACGTCACGCCGTCGTCGTCGACGGAAGGCTCGAGGGAGAACACCTGGAAGCCGCCCGAGTCGGTGAGGGTGAGGCCGTCCCAGCCGCTGAAGCGCCCGAGCCCTCCGAGCTCCGCCACCGTCGCCGCGCCGGGACGGAGCATGAGGTGGTACGTGTTGCCGAGCACGATCTGCACGCCGAGCTGCTCGAGGTCGGCGGCGGAGAGGTGCTTCACCGTGCCCCGGGTGCCGACGGGCATGAAGCACGGCGTCCGGTACGAGCCGCGGGCGGTGCGGGCCACGGTGGCGCGCGCCGCTCCGTCGACCGCCTCCAGCTCGACCCGCACGGGGTGGGTCATGGCGCGCCCCTGCGCAGGAGCATGGCGTCGCCGAAGGACAGGAAGCGATAGCCGTCGCCGAGCGCGATCGCGTAGAGGTCACGCCAACGGGGCCCGATGAAGGCGTCGATCATCATCAGCAGCGTGGTGCGGGGCAGGTGGAAGTTCGTCATCAGGAGGTCGACCGCCCGCCACTCGTACGGGCGGTGGATGAACAGCCGGGTCCGGCCAGAGGCCTGCCCAGTCGCGGCAGCCGACTCGAGGGCGCGCGCCACGGTCGTTCCGATTGCAACCACGCGTGTCGCACCACGACAGGCCTCGAGCGTCTCGGCCGGCACCTCGTACCGCTCGCTGTGGATGCGGTGCCGGGTCGGGTCGTCCTCGGACACCGGTTGGAAGGTGTCGAGACCTACCACCAGCTCGACGCGGGCCAACCCGACGGAGCGTGCCGTCAGCGCGTCGAGGACCTCAGCCGTGAGGTGCAGGCCGGCGGTCGGGGCCGCGGCGGAGCCGGCGCGCCGCGCGTACACCGTCTGGTACCGGGCGGGATCGGCCAGCGGGGCAGTGATGTACGGAGGCAGCGGCACCTGGCCGGCCGCGTCGATGGCCGCCAGTGGGTCGTCGGCGCACAACTCCACCGTGAAGGTGTCGCCGGCCTCGGTGCGGCTGCCCATGAGGAGGACAGCACGACCGTGGTCGTCGACCAGCTCCTCCCCCCGCCCCAGCCGCCGCGCCGGGCGGACGAGGCACTCCCAGCGACGGTGCTCGGCGTCGAGCGCCTCCAGGAGCAGCACCTCGACGGCGCCGCCACTGCGGCGGCGGAGCCGGAGCCTGGCGGGAATGACCCGCGAGTCGTTCACCACCACCAGGTCGCCCGGCGCCAGCAACTCGGGGAGATCGCTCACATGACGGTGGTAGGGGGGAGCGGTCCCGCCCCGGTCCACCAGCAGGCGCGCCGCGTCCCGGGGCTCGATCGGATGCTGGGCGATGGCACCGGGCGGGAGGTCGTAGTCGAAGTCGGCCAGCCGCACGGCGGCCAGGGTACGGCCCCCGCCGGCCCGCTCGGAGGCGACATGTCGCCGTGCGATGATGCGGCCATGAGCACCTACCGGACCGACCAGGTCGCCGTGGAGGGCGGCAGCTTCGACCTCCATGTCTGGGTCCCCGACGCCGGTGGAGGGCCGGGGCTCCTGCTCCTCCAGGAGATCTTCGGTGTCGGCCCGTACATCCGGGCCGTGGCCGAGCGGCTGGCCGGGTTGGGCTATGTGGTCGCCGCGCCCGACATCTTCTGGCGCATCGAGCGCAACTGGGAGTCCGACCACTCCTCCGCCGGCCTCGAGGCGTCGTTGGGCATCGTTCAGAAGTTCGACTTCCCGCAGGGTGTCGCCGACTGCGTGGCGTCGCTCCACCGCATCGAGGAGCTGCCGGAGGTGTCGGGCGGCGTGGGCACCATCGGCTTCTGCCTCGGCGGCACGCTCGCCTACCTGACCGCGGCCGTCGGTTCGCCGGCCTGCTGCGTCAGCTACTACGGCTCGGGCGTCGCCGGCATGCTCGACCAGCTCGACAACATCGACTGCCCTGTCCTCTTCCACTTCGGCGCCACCGACAGTTACATCCCCACCGAACAGACGGAGGCCGTCCGAGCGGCGTTGGAGGGTCGAGCGGGCATGACCGTGAACGTCGAGCCGGCCGGCCACGCCTTCGACAACCACGAGTCGGAGATGTTCTGGAACGAGGCCGCGGCGGCGTCGGCCTGGGAGAAGACGACGGCCTTCCTGGCCCGCCACCTGCCGACGGGCTGACGCCCTCTCGCAAGCGGGTTGCAGGCGGGCAACAACGCTCGGTTCGCGTGGTCATTCGCCGAGGTCGAACTTCTGGACGACATTGAATGTCTGGTGGGTGACCCAGAGCGAGCCGTCGAGCAGTGCGACACCATTGACGTCGAGCGGTTCGATCGTGTCCACCACCTGGTACGTCTCGGCGTCCACGACGAGGACGTCGTTGGGGAGGGCGTCGTGTGTCGGCACAAAGATCGACTCACCGTCGGTCACGATGCCGCCCCCGCCCGTGATCCGTCCGAGTTCGTGCGTGGAGACGACGGTCCACGTGGCGCGGTCGACAACTACGGCAGTCGAGTTGCCGTTGCCGGCGAAGAACACCCGGTCTTCGAGGATGGCCGGCATGAGCACGTCAACCGGCAGTGCCACGGTTGCGAGCACGCCATTCGTGGCCGGATCGATCATCACCGCAGCCGGATCGGCGGACAAGCTCGGATCGTCGTTGTAGGTCCAGGCGATGACAAGTTCCGGCGTCGCCAGCACGAAGTCACAGTCGATGTCGATGGGAACCGTCGCGATCCGCTCCACAGCCGTCGGGTCGTATCGGTGCAGTTGACGCCCATCGCAGACCCACATCGCTCCATCGACCGCCCAGTTGCGATTGGTCGACGGTCCGACGTCTGCCTTCGCGAGCGTCGCGTCGACCTTGTTCGTCGTCGGGTCGATCCTGACGAATGCGTCGCGGGTGCGCACCCACATGCGGCCGTCGGCCGGTTGGAGCTTGAGCGCGCCCTCGCCGACGTCGATCCTGGCCAGCACGTCGCCGCTGACCGGGTCGATGCGCACGACCTGGCCGAACTGCTCGCTCACCCAGACTGATCCGAAGCCGACGTTGATCTGCTCGGCCCCGAGCTCGAGGGGCACGTTGAGATCAGCCGCTGCGGCTCGCTCGGCATCGGCGGGGCCACAGGTCGCTCCCATGATGGCGAACCGTGCCACGATTCCGACGGCGTCACCGATGTGTCGATCGATGTGCCGTTCCGCGGTGGCCACGTCCGCAGCCGCGACCGGCAGCCTCGGCCTCCGTCAGGGCCATGTCCGCATTGGCGCTGAGCGCCACGATCTCGTCGAATTGCGATACGAGGCTCGCCGGCGAGGAGATGTTCGACACGTCGCCGGAGCCTCCACGCAGGATCTCGATCTGCGCTTTGGCGGTCGCAGCGGTCCCGTCGTTCTCAGGGAGGCGGGCCAGGGCTGCAGCACCGGCACTGCAGCCGGAGGCGACGTCGGCCCGGAACTTCTCCATCTCGCCGGAGCTGGCGGTCGGCGTCGGCGTCGGCGTCGTGGGAGCCGGCGCCGTCTCGAGAGGCGCAGTGCCGAGAGGCGCGGTGTCGCCCGGCGCGCCACTGGTCGGAGCGGAATCGGACGGTGCCGGCGCCCTGGACTCGACAGGGGCGTCCGCAACGGGGTCGTCGCCGGCACAGCCGACGAGCAGCAGGGCCGCGGCGCAGCTGGTCGCGGCGAGGTGATGGATGGTTCGGCTGGTGCGCACGGATGCTCCTCCGAGTGACGGACCGGACGGGATGTGACGGTCACCGGCCATGGACGCAGACTGCGGTTGCAGACCTGCCACAGCGGTCCTGATGTTGCAGAACTGCAACCCGAACGTGCGCGAGGTGGCGTAGTTTGCGCCGACGGTCGGAGGGAAGCCGCGTGCGGATCAAGGTCTTGGGTCCCGTCGAGGTCGAGCGGGACGGAGAGTTGCTCGCAATCGGCGGCCCACAACAACGGCGGCTGCTCGCACTTCTCGTGGTGCACCGGGGTCACGCAGTCTCGACGGATCGCCTTGTCGATGCGCTGTGGCCCGACGGCGACGCGCCCGATGGTGCCGCTCGGTCGATGCGCACGTACCTGTCACGCCTGAGGTCGGTTCTCCCCGAGGGATCGCTCACGACACGCCGGTCCGGCTACGTGCTCGACACTCGACGACATCGTCGCTCGACGTCGACGAGTTCGACGCTCTGCTCGACGACGCAGAGCGGGTCGTGCCCGGACGGCGCGCTCGACGCTGCTACGACGCAGGCCCTCGCGCTCTGGCGAGGTCGACCGTTCGGCGAGTTCACCGATGAGTGGTGGGCACTGCCGGAGTCGTCTCGACTGGCCGAGCGCCGGATCGTCGGCCGATCGAGCAGCGCGCCGCCGCGTTGATGGCGATCGGCCATCACAACCGGGCGATCCCGGAGCTCGAGCGGCTCGTCGTCGGAGGAGCCGCTGCGACGAACGCCCGGTCGATGTGCTCATGCAGGCGCTCCACGTGACGGGTCGCCAGGCCGAGGCGATCCGGGTCTACCGGGCATTCCGTACGCCGACTCGCCGAGGAGACCGGTCTCGACCCGTCGCCGCGAGCTGGCTCGATCTCGAGTCGTCGATCGCTGGCTGATGACGAGATCGCCGGGCGATCCCCCGATCGACCGCTACGCGGCTACACGATCCACGACGGCCGATCGGCGAGGGAGCCCACGGCCGGGTGTACGCGGCGACGCAGCCCGGCACCGACCGCCGGGTGGCGATCAAGGTGATCCGCCCCGACCTCGCCGACTCGACAGACTTCGTCCGTCGGTTCGAGGCCGAAGCCCGTCTCGTCGCCCGGCTCGAGCACCCGCACATCGTGCCGCTCTACGACTACTGGCGCGAGCCGGGTGGCGCCTATCTCGTCTTCCGCCTCCTCACCGGCGGCACGGCGCGCGACGCCATCGTCAGCGGCGGACCATGGTCGCTCGATCGGGTGTCGCCTACTCGTCGAGCAGATCGGTGCGGCGCTTGATGTCCGCGCACGCCGCGGGCGTCACTCACCGCGACGTGAAGGCATCGAACGTCCTGCTCGACGCCGACGGTGCTGCCTACCTGACGGACTTCGGCGTGGCCGTGGCGGGGGAGGACGCGCTGGCACGAGAGGTGGCCGAGGGTGAGGATGTCCGGGACCTCGCGTGGATGGTCTGGGAACTGCTGACCGGCTCGCGACCTCCGCTGCCGAGATCCTCGGTGGGCTCTCGTCGCCCGGCCAGTTCGGTGCCGAGCCTCGATCGGCCGGGTCGATGCAGTACCCGACGGGCTCGACGCCGTGTTGAGGAGGTGGAGCTCGAACGGGACCGGCGGCGCGTCGGTCGCCGACTTCGTGCTCGGTTGGCGGGCGGCAACGGGTCGTCCCGAGGGAGCGGTCACGCCTGTCACCTCGAGCGAGCGCCGCGATGCGGATTCGTCGCGGCGTCGGGCGGCGCAGCAGCTCACCATGGCGGCGAGCGCCGGGGTGAATCCTTATCGCGGCCTGCGACCGTTCGACGAGGCCGATGCCGATGAGCTTCCACGGGCGGGGCGAGGTGGTCGACCGTCTCGTGGACGCCATCGACTCGACGCCGTTCGTCACCGTCGTCGGTGCCTCCGGCTCGGGCAAGAGCTCGGTCGTGCGTGCCGGTCTCGTTCCGCGGCTGCGGGCGCTCGGTGGCGTCGTCGTGATCATGATGCCGACGGAGGATCCCCTCGGCGCGCTGCGCGAGGTTCTCACCGAGGTCGCCACGGTCTCGGATGTCGACGAATCGGGTGTGTCGATCGGCGCGCTGGCCGAGGTCGCCCGGCGGCTCGGTCGGACGGTCGTGGTCATCGACCAGTTCGAGGAGTGCTGGACACGGGCGACGGCGGAGCTCCGCGACGCCTTCCTGGACGTGATCGCCTCGACGATCGCCGACGACTCGATCGACGTCCGCTTCGTAGCCACGGTGCGCGCCGACCTGCTCGACCGTCCGCTCGAACACCCGGCGCTCGGGCCGCGCATCGGCGCGGGGCCCTACGTCCTGTCACCGCTCTCCCCGACGGAGCTCGACGAGGCGATCGTCCTTCCGGCCTCGCACGTCGGGGTGCGGTTCGACGAGGGCGTCGTGGCCGATCTGATCGCGGAGGCCGTCACGTTCCCCGGATCGCTGCCACTGCTCCAGTTCACGCTCACCGAGCTGTACGACCGACGGATCGACGGCCTGATCAGCCGAGGTGCGCTCGCCGCGATCGGTGGGATGGCGGGTGCGATCGGCCGGCGTGCCGAGGACGTGTACCGATCGCTCGACGATGCTGGCTGTAGAGACGCACGTGATCTCTTCGCCCGTCTCGTGGCTCCGGGGCACGGCTCGCCGGACACACGTCGCCGTGCCCCGCTCGGCGAGCTCTCGCCCGCCATGCAAGCCGTCGCCGACCGCTATGTGGAGGCGCGGCTCCTCATGGCCGATCGGGATCCTGTCACCCGCGAGCCGACGGTGGAGCTGGCGCACGAAGCCCTGCTGACTCGCTGGTCGCGCCTGGCCGGCTGGGTCGATGAGGACCGCCGGTGGTTGGCCCAGCTGCAGCACCTGTCCGCCGCGGCCCGCTCGTGGGAGGCAGGCGGTCGCCGCGACGCCGAGCTCTATCGCGGTGCCCGCCTCGAGGCGGCCATCGAAGCCATCGACGTCGAGGGACGTGTGGTGTCGACGCTGGAGCGTTCGTTCGTCGACGCCGGCCGGCAGGCCCGCGATGCCGAGATCGTCGCGGCGCGACGCACCGAGCGACGCCTGCGACGCCGGCTCGCGGCCGTCGCCGTCGTGCTCGTCCTCGCGCTCATCGCCGGAACGGTGGCCTTCGTCCAACGCCGTGCTGCGTTGGCGTCAGCCGACGACGCCCGAGCCTCCGGGCTGGCAGCTCTCGAGGCGGCCGACGACGCCGAGGCGGCGGAGCTCACTGCGCTGGACGCAGCCGACGACGCGGTGAACGCAGAACGGGCGGCACTGATCGAGGCGCTCGTCGGCCGCGCCGAGTCGCTGCGCGGGACGCAACGGGACACGGCCGCGCTGCTCGCCATCGAGGCCTACCGACTCGCCGACACGCCGCGCACACGATCGACGCTGTTCGGCACGTTCACCGACGATGAGCGGTTCCTCGATGCCCACCGCTTCCCGGGGGACAGGGGCACCAGCGGCATCGTGATGCCGGACGGCAGCTCGGCGTACCTCACCGACCAAGACGGACGCGTGCGCCCATACGAGCTCGACTCCGGAGCGCTGAGTGCGGCCTTGCCGGCCGTCGGCGCCGGTGACCGCTTCCCCACCCTCGCCGCGTCGCCGGACGGCAAGCGGCTGGCGATCGGATCGAGGTCGGACCCCGGCGAGGGACCGACCGCAGTCGGCGTGATCGACACCGCGGCACGTTCGCTGGCGTTCGCTCCGATCGTCGTCGAAGGCTCCGTGACGTCGATCGCGTTCCTCCCCGGCGACCGGGTCGCTCTGGCGATCGGGGAGGAAGCACGGCTGCTGGTGATCGATGGCGCAACGGGCGCGACGCTGGCGGAGTTGGCGGGGGTCGACATCCCCGACGACGACATCGTCTGGTCGTTGGATCCGGGCACGAGCGCGGGCGGTCGCGTGTTGCGCCGCCCGTCGGCCGTCGCCCTCGCCGGTGACGACCTGTTGCTAGGGGCCGGTGACGGTTCGCTACGAGTCCTCGATGCCGCGACGCTCGCCCTCCGCCGGACGGTCACGCTCGAACCTCAGACGCTCTCCAGGCTGTGGCCACTCGCCGACGGGACGCTGGTGACCGCCGGCAGGCTCGGGCTGGCCCGCGTCGAGCTCGCCACCGGAACGCCTCATGTGGGAGTCACCCGGCCTCGATCGCTGCGTCAACCTCACGGTCGTCGAGCGACGCGGCGTGCTCTTCTGCGGCGACCCATACGGTCGTCTCGAGGAGCGCGATCTGAAGACCGGGGCCGTACGCAGGGAGCTCGATGCCCAGAACGGCAACAGCGGGTCCTTGTGGCTGGCGGCCGACGGGACCGAGCTCCTCAGTTTCGGCAACAACGAGCCGGTCGTCTCGCGGTGGCGACTCGACCGATCCGGCCCGATCACCCGCGTCGTCGCCCCCGGCTGGACCCCGACCGAGTTCAACGAGACCGGCGAGTTGCTCCTGATGGAGCGGGGTGAGGATCCGACCGGCGGTGCCTCGCTCGCCGCGGTCGTCGATGCCGACGACGGGACGATCGTCGCCGCCCCCGACGGGCTGTTCGTCCCGGCGTGGGTCGACGCCGACTCGCTGATGGGCATCGGGGTGAGCGCCGCCGGCTCGCTCGAGTTCGCTCGCGTCGATCTCGACGAGGAGAGGTCCATGAGCGGTCTCGTCTTCGACGGTGCCGTGGTCGAGAGAGTTGGGATGATCGCCGATCTCGGTGTCGACCCCGGCAAGGATCGAATGCTCATCCGGTACCGGGACGGCACCAACAACTCCCTCACCCGACTCGACACGGCGTCCTTTCAGTACGGACCCACGATCCCCGTCGACGGACTCGTGTCGTGGGCGATCAGTCGAACCGGAGATCGGATCGTCGCGGGGACCAGCAGCGGCGTGGTGGTCTTCGACGCAAGGTCCGGCGAGGAGATCGGCGTCCTTCCGGACCGGGAGCTGCGCACGGTCGTCGTCACCGCGACCGACCAGCTCTTCGTCGGATCGCTGGGCGGCGAGCTCACGCAGTACGACCTGATGACACTCGAACCGGTCCTCGCCTTCGGTGGGAGCCGCGGCCACGTGGCCGGTGGCTCCGGCACCGCGGACGGATCGTTGATCGCGATCCATGGAAACGACCGCATCGCGGCGATCTACGACGTCGCCACTGGCGTCCAGATCGGCGGGCCGATCACGATCGCGGCGGACGAGCGGAACATCGCCAGGCTGTCGCCCGATGGCAGGTGGCTGGCCGTGGGCGGACAGCCCAACGCGAACGACGGGATCCAGCCCGGAGACACCGTCGACCAGCGAGCCACGCAGATCTGGGATCTCGACCCGGCACACTGGATGAGCGCCGCGTGCCGCGTCGCCGGCCGCAACCTGACCCGCGTGGAGTGGACGGCCCACGTGGGAACACTCGCCCCTTATCGCTCGACGTGCCCGGGCCTTTCCGCCGACGTCTGAGCCGTTACCTGCCGGTTGGCTGACGCCTCAGGCCGGGTCGGCGGGATCGAACAGTCCGGGCGGGCCGGTGGGCCTGTACGAGGAGGCTGGCGGCGACGCGAGTCCGAGGTGCCCCCAGGCCGCCGGCGTGGCCAGGCGGCCGCGGGGCGTGCGCACCAGGAGGCCCTGCTGGATGAGGAAGGGCTCGTAGACGTCCTCGACGGTCTCCGTCTGCTCGCTCACGCTGATGGCGAGGGTCGAGAGCCCCACCGGGCCGCCGCCGAACTGGGCGCACAGTGCGGAGAGGATGGCCCGGTCCACCTTGTCCAGCCCTCGCTCGTCCACCCCGAACAGCGCCAACCCGTCCCGGGCCGTCTGCACGTCGATGAGCCCGTTGGCCCGGACCTCGGCGAAGTCCCGCACCCGGCGCAGCAGGCGGTTGGCGATCCGTGGGGTGCCCCGGCTGCGGCGGGCGATCTCCCACGCTCCCGGCGGCTCGATGGGGACGTCGAGGATGCGCGCCGCCCGCGTCACGATGGACTCGAGCTCCTCCGGCGCGTAGTAGTCCAGCCGGGCGACGAGGCCGAACCGGTCCCGCAGCGGACCGGTGAGCAGCCCGGTGCGGGTGGTGGCGCCGACGAGCGTGAACCGCGGCAGGGTGAGGCGGATCGACGACGCCGCGGGCCCCTTGCCGACCACGAGGTCGAGCTGGAAGTCCTCCATCGCCGGGTAGAGGATCTCCTCGACAGCCCGGGACAGCCGGTGGATCTCGTCGATGAACAGGACGTCGCCGTCCTCGAGCTTGGTGAGGATGGCCGCCAGGTCACCCGCCCGCTCGAGCGCAGGGCCGGACGTGATGTGCAGCCGCACTCCCATCTCGACGGCGACGATGCCCGACAGCGAGGTCTTGCCCACCCCCGGCGGGCCGGCGAAGAGAAGGTGGTCGGCGGCCTGGCCCCGGCGACGGGCGGCTTCGAGGACCACCGACAGGTGCTCCTTCAGCTCCCGCTGACCGACGAACTCCTCCAGCCGGCGCGGGCGGAGACTGGTCTCCTCGGCCAGCTCGCGCTCGTCGGCCGGGGCCGGATCGAGGAACTCGTCACGCACGGCCGGCTCCGAGCACCTTCAGCGCGTCCCGCAGGAGCTCTTCGGCGTGGTCCGACGGTCCGACCTCGCGCAGGGCCTGGCGGATCTCGTCGGCGCCGTAGCCGAGACCGGCCAGCGCCTCGCGGACGTGCGCCACCGCCGACGAGCCGCCGTCGATGGGCGACGACGCGTCGAGCACGGGGACGGAGAGCCGGTTCCGCAGCTCGACGAGGAGGCGCTCGGCCGTCTTGCGCCCAACGCCGGGCACCAGGCACAACGAGGCCAGGTCGGCGGAGGCGACGATGTCGACCAGCGCCACCGGCGTGTGCGTGGCCAGGATGGCGAGGGCGAGCGCAGGGCCCACCCCGTGGGTGGCGATCAGCACCTCGAAGGCCGCCCGCTCGTCCCGGTCGAGGAAGCCGTAGAGGGTCTGCGCGTCCTCCCGGATGTGGTGGTGCACGTGGAGGAAGGCGGGAGTCGTCGGCTCGAGCTCGGCCAGCGTTCGTGGCGTGACGGTGACGAGGTATCCGACCCCGCCCACCTCGAGGAGCACCTGACCGTCGGTCGCCCGCTCCAGCACGGTCCCCCGCAACGAGCCGATCACCGGAGGGCTCCTGCTCCGGCGTCCGCCCTTCCGGTCGCCGCGGCCACGCGAGCCCGCAGGGGCGCCACGGCCAGGTGGCACAGGGCCAGCGCGGCGGCGTCGGCGGCATCAGCCGGGCGGGGAGGCGTGGCCAGCTCGAGGCGGACCTGCACCATGCGCTGCACCTGGGCCTTGTCGGCGCCACCCCAACCGGCCACGGCCTCCTTCACCTGGTTCGGCGTGTACTGCACGACCTCGCAGCCGGCTGCGGCCGCCTCGGCCAGGGCCAGGCCACTGGCCTGCCCGACACTCATGGCCGTGCGGACGTTGACCTGGAAGAAGACGTGTTCGACGGCCACCACGTCCGGGCGGACCTCGGCGATGAGGGAGGCCAGCTCGCCCCGCAGCTCGGCCAGCCGTGACGGGAGCGGATCAGACGGCGCGGTGCGGAAGACGCCCAGGGCCACCGCACGGGCCGAGCCGGGCCGCGAGGACTCGATCGCGGCGTACCCGCACCGGGTGAGGCCGGGATCGATGCCGACGATCAGCACGGGCCCCTGCCAATGGTCGGACCGACCGCAGGAGCGTTTGGCCCGGGCATGGGTGTCGAGGGTGGGCGACCGGCGTCGAACACAGGTTCGGACCCTAGCCCGCGGGCGTCTCCCGCCGCGGGATGCCGGTCAGGAGCGGCCGATCATGCCCGGCACTCCAGCGGCACCTGGCCGTCACCGGCGATGACCACCACACCCTCCCCGGCCACGACGGCATGGGCGCCGCTCAGACCCAGCGGGGCGAGGTCGAGGCGCCAGCGCACATCGGCCCCGTCGGCGGCGACGAGGTACGTCCCACGGACCACGTACTCGGCCGGCGGCCGCTGGGCCTGCGACGCCGAGCGCCGCTCGAGAGCCAGCCGGGCGCCCCCGTCGAGACCGAGCGTGAGCCGTCGGGTCACGCCCTTGCACGGCTCGTCTTCACCACCGATCGTCAGGACGGTCACGCGGTCACCCGAGATGGCGGGGGTGCGGACGCTCCATCCGTCCGTCTCGACCCGCCAACGGACGTCGCCCGTCGCCGCGTCCACGGCCACGACCACGGCGTGCTGTCCTTCCGGGGCCCAGCGCCGGACGAAGGTCGGGATCGCCACGAGCACGCCGATCGCGACGAGCGCCCACACCACGCCGCCGGCCTTGCCGCCGCCCGTGGGCCGGCGCACCACGGCCACCACCGAGACGGCGAGGGCCAGGACGGCGAGCACCGTCCCCACGATGGCGAGCCACTGCCAGAGGCGGGGACTGGGAGGGGACCACCCGGTCGCCGCCTGCCGGTACCACCAGATGGTGGCGCCGGCTGCGAGCGCGGCGAGGACCGCTCCGGCCAAGAGACCGGAAGCCAGCCGGGTGAGGTTGTCGTCCCCGTTGACGCCCTGTCCGCGTGCGCCCACCAGGCGCAGAGGGTAGTTCGGTCCCTCACCTGCTCACCAGGGGCACCGCCGTTCCCCACCCGGGCCCGCGATCAGGACAGCTCGACGGAATGGGCCAGGGCGGTCAGCTTCGACGGGTTGCTGACGATCTCGATCCGCGTGATCCGGCCGTCGACCACCTCGAAGGCCTGGGTGAAGAGCGGTGCGCCGCCGGACCGGACGACGAAACCCGGCGTCCCGTTGATCCGGCACGGCTCCGCGGTGACGGCCAGCGGCACCCGCTTGGCGATGTTGATGACGAAACGACCGACCCGCGCGGGCCCGATGACGGGCCGGCGAGCGGCATGCGTGTGCGGACCGCCGTCGCTGACGAGGACGACGTCCGGGGCCAGGAGCTGCAGCACGGCGTGCTGGTCGCCCTCCAATGCGGCGCTGATGAACGCCGCGGCGACGGCCAGGGTGGCGGGGTCGGGCCGCGCCGACTGAGGTTCCGTCTCTCTGAGCTTGCGCCGGGCCCGGGACGCCAGCTGGCGGCAGGCCGGTGGCGACTTGCCCAGGATCTTGGCGATCTCCTCGAAGGGCTGGTCGAACACGTCCGCCAGCAGCACGACCAGTCGCTCGGTCGGCGTGAGCTGTTCGAGCAGCAGCAGGAACGCGGTGGTGAGCGAGTCGCTGAGCTCGGCGTGGCGCGCCGGGTCGGTGTCATCGGGCGCGGTCAGGATCGGTTCGGGCAGCCACGGGCCGACGTACTCGGCCCGATCGCGCTGGCGGGCTCGCAGACGGTCGAGGCCGATGCGACTCGTGACCGTCGTGAGCCATGCCGCCGGCTCCTCGATGGCCTCACGATCGACCCGCTGCCAGCGCAGCCACGCCTCCTGCACCACGTCCTCGGCGTCGCTGACCGAACCGAGCAAGCGGTAGGCGAGCCCGACCAGCCGCCGGCGCTCAGCCTCGAAGCAGGCCGTGTCGCCACTGTCGGCGCGCGCGGTCATCGCACTGAGACCGAGGCCAGCAGCCGCAGGGCCGCGCTCGCCGACGCCAGGGCGCTAGCCGCCGACGCGTCCGAGAGCATGCTCTCGGGACCGACCCAGTCACCGGCCAGCAGCACGTTGGGCATACCGGTGCCCGCCACGGACGGCCGGCCCGCCAGGCCACCCTCCCGAGCCAGCGGGAGCGCGTGGGCGACCGTCACCCGCCGCAGGAACCGTTCCTGCTCGATGATGGTCTCGTCGATACCGCACCGTGACGCCAGCGCGGCCAGCTCGGCCCGGTCCTGGGCGGCATCCCGCTCGTGCCCCGGCGGGAGGTAGTGCATCACCTCCACGATCGCGCGGTCCGGAGGCGCCAGGCGCGCCACGGGCGCGTGGACCGACAGGTACAGCGGGCGATCGAGACCGAACACGACCGGCGGTCGGGCCGGGCGGGTGGCACCGAGCTCGAGGCAGGCGGCCTCGACCGGCGGGCCCAGGTGCCCGAAGGCGTCCGCGTTCCGCCCGAGCAGCCGCGCCGCCTCGGCGGGTGGCAGCCCGGCCAGGATCACCGCGCTGGTCTCGACCGGGCCGTAGGCGGCATGCACCTGGGCCGATCGTCCGTCGGCGTCGACAGCGCCGACGGCCGTGCCGGCGTGCAGCGTGCCGCCCGCTGCCGCGAACGCTTGGGCCAGCCCGTCGACGATGCCCTGCCAGCCACCGTCGACGTAGCGCACGCCCTTGCAGGCCGGCGCGGAGCTGGGTGACCGCAGCACCGGCGTCCATCAGCTCGGGAGCGTTCCCGTACGAGGTGACCCGCACGAGGGTCAGGACGAGCGCACGAACGTCCTCCGGGAGGTCTTCGTCGTCGAACCACTCCGTCACCGACCGTCCCACGAGCCGGGCCGTGTCGAGCCGCGGCAACCGTGTCATCAGTCGGCCGAACCGGATCCTGCTGGCCGGCTTGAGGAGCGGCGTACGCGCCAGCCGACCTGGCCCCGTCGGGAACGGGTGCAGGGTGTCGCCCCTGAAGACGTGCGCCCCGGACGCCTCCGGCCGGCGGCCGGACGGCTCGAGGCCCCAGCGCTTCAGCACCGCCATGAACGCACCCTGCTCGAACAGGGCGTGGGGACCCTCGTTGAACAGGTAACCCTCCCGATCGATGGTGCGGGCCCGACCACCGGCCGGTCGGGCATCGAGCACGAGCGTGCGAGCCCCGCCCTTGGCCGCCTCGACCGCGGCCACCAGGCCGGCCACGCCCGCGCCGATCACCACCACGTCGAACCGATCACTGCTCATCGTCGTCGCCTCCGTCTCCATGTGCCGTTGCCCTGTTGACGACGAACGGGCGCCCGTTGTGACAGGCGCCCGCGCGTGGCGACGTCAGGCGTGGTCGACGGACGCCCCGATCTCGGCGACGAGCGCGGCCTGGCTCGCCTCCGTCGTCACGTCACGCCGCGCGAACTCGACGCCGTCGAGGCGGACATCGGCGTAGAGGCTGTCACCGTCGGCGTGGAAGTGGAGGAAGGCGCGGGACCGATGGAGGAAGTTGCCCCGCCGCCGCTCCTTCAGCTCATCCACGCCCCGCAACACCCCCAGGAGCGGTTCGAGTCTTTCCAGATCGGCATCGTTGGCGTGCCGCACGGCCCGGACGGTAGTAGCGCGGTCAGATGTCTTCGGAGGGGATGTGCGCCTGGAGCCGTTGCGTGTCGGCCACGGTCCACCCCTCGGGCGGCACGACCGCGGCCCACGCGGCCGCGAAGTCGATGTCGTAGTTGTGCCCGTACCCCGACGGCGCGCCGAAGCCGGCGACCAGGTCGCTGACCTCCTGCAGGCCGCTCACGAACGGGAACCAGCTCACGTGCGGAGTGATGTCGTAACCCAGCGGCTCCTCCATCCACGGCGGCTTGCGCCAGATCGACGACCAGCTCCAGTTGCCGACGGGATCCGAGGGTGGTGGACGTAGAGGATGCGGGGCTGCTCCCAGGCGGGGTCGGGCGGTTCGAGGTCGGACGGGCGGTTGGAGAACTGCACCGTCGTGCCGCCGTCGAAGACCGGTCGCCAGAACGGCGTGCCGGCCTCGCGACCATCCGTGAACTGCTTCCAGATCGTGTTGCCCGAGGTGGGGCCGGTGAACAGCATCCCCGACGCGCCGTCGGCCATGTTGGTCAGCGAGTCGGCGGCGTCCTCGCCGATGAACGGTTCCTCTGCGCCGTAAGAACCGAGACTCTCGCCGAAGACGATCAGCTGCGGTCGGGAGTCCTCGGGCAGCTCCACCCACCGCTTGTGCACGGCCTCGTAGAGCGCCTGACCGGCTTCGGCGGCGCGGTCCCGGTGCACGATGAAGGCCACCCAGCTCGGAAGGTACGAGTACTGCTGGGACACGATGGCGGTGTTGCCGGAGTGCAGGAGCTCCAGGGCGAGCACGCCGTCGGGATCGACCCAGCCGCTGCCGGTCGAGGTGACGACGGCCAGGACGTCGCGGTCGAAGCCGCCGGCCCGCTCCAGGTCGCGCGCCGCCAGCTCGGCCCGCTCCTCGGGCGTGTCGGCGGACTCGAGCCCGACGTAGGCCCGGATCGGCTCCATCACTTCGGCTTCGGGCCCGTGGAAGGCCTGGAGCTCCGTCTCGGACGTGGCCTGGGCCACGAAGGTCCGTCCGTACTCGCCCAACGTGTCCCACGGGATGAGCGACTGTGGACTGCCGGAGGCCGTCGGCGTCGTGGGCTGCTCGATGCCCGAGGCGGTCGTCTCGTCGAAGGCGCTCCACCGCTTGTCCAGCCAGTCGATGAAGCCGTCGAAGACGACGTCGCGCGTGATGACGACCGCCAGGACGATGAACACCGCGGCGGTGATGCCATGGGCGAGCGCACGTGGGATGTGGCGACCGAGGAGATCGTCCAGCCAGCGCAGGCCGTGCCCGATCAGGCGGGCGAGGAAGAAGAGGATGGCCCCGATCACGATGGTCATGAGGACCATGGGCACGAGCGACACCGCGGAGATGTGCGACATGCCGAGGAGGTCGCGCTGGTCGTTCTGCCAGATCACCCAGAGCGCCAGGCACACGGGGATGGCGACCGCTGCGACCCCGGCCAGCACGATCCACGCCCACCACCGGAACTTGGCGCTGGGCTGGCGCTTCGTGCGCGTGAGGACGACGTTCCCGAGCGCTCCGAGCAGGGTGCCGAGGAGGTAGCCGACGCCGAGGCACACCGCGCTCACGGCGGCCTGCCAGCCCGAGCCCCGAGGCATCATGCTCGGGTAGAGCGAGCGCCACCAGAAGATGAGGGCGACGACGAGCCCCACGTAGCTCGGCACTCGCAGCAGCGCCCCCCGGAGCCGACGGCGAGGTGGCGCCACGGACGAGACTGTACCCGTCGGCCGTGCGCAGGGCAGCGACCCCGGTGGAGCGCAATGCGCCGCCGACGTTGACACGACCGCGTCCGCTCGACATCCTCCGGCGATGCCCGGCGACCAGGTTTCGATCGACGACGTCGACGCGGCGGCCGGCCGCCTGGCCGGGGTCGCCCACCGCACGCCGGTCCTGCGCTCCCGCACGCTCGACGAGCGGACCGGGGGACAGCTCCACCTCAAGGCCGAGAACCTGCAGCGCATCGGGGCCTTCAAGTTCCGGGGCGCCTACAACCACCTCGCTGCCCTCGACCCCGCCGTCCGGGCGGGCGGGATCCTCACCTGCTCGTCGGGCAACCACAGCCAGGCCGTGGCCCTGTCGGCGCGGCTGCACGACACGCGGGCGGTCGTCCTGATGCCCGAGGACGCGCCGGCCAGCAAGGTGGCGGCCACCGAGGGCTACGGCGCCGAGGTGCTGCGCTTCGACCGCTACCGGCAGGACCGCGAGGAGATCACCGCCGAGACGGCCGCCCGCCTCGGCCTGCACGTGGTCCATGCCTACGACGATCCGTTCGTCATCGCCGGGCAGGGCACGGTGGCGCGGGAGCTCCTCGAGGAGACCGGGCCGCTCGACGTGCTCGTGGTCTGCCTCGGGGGTGGCGGGCTCCTGGCCGGGTGCACGGTGGCCACGCGGGCACTCGCCCCTGGCTGCCGGATCATCGGGGTGGAGCCCATGGACCGGCCGGCCGGGCGGCGGGCCCGCGAGGAGGGCGGCCCGGTCACCGTGCCGGTGACGCCGACCATCGCCGACGGCCAGCAGACGGCGCAGATCGGCCGACGCAACTGCGCCATCATCGCCCCCGGCGTGGACGACATCGTCGGCGTCACCGACGAGGAGATCCTCGTCGCCATGCGCCTGCTGTTCGAACGCCTCAAGATCGTCGTCGAGCCCAGCGGCGCGTCGGCGCTGGCGGCGATCCTGGCCGGGCGGATCGACGTCGAGGGTCAGACCGTGGGCGTGACGCTCTCCGGCGGGAACATCGACATCGCCCAGTTCTGCGCCCTGCTCGGCGGGAACCCCTCAGCTGCGTAGGCACAACACGGCCCGCGCCCAATTGGCAGATGCGCGCCGTGATCCACGTTTGCCGCCCTGGCACTGGGGTCGATGACTCTAGGCACCGTGGGTCGTCTCAGCTGACAGGCTCCGCAAGGAGCGCACGAGACGAGACAGCGGAGGACACCATGACGACCACTCCCGGCAACGCGAGCAGCAACCCCCCCGGCAAGCCGCCAGTCGTCGACCTGGCCACCTGGCAGGCGGCGCGCGAGGAGCTGCTGGTCCGCGAGAAGGCGCACACCCGTGAGGGCGACGCGATCGCCGCGGCCCGGCGGCGGCTGCCGATGGTCGAGCTCGACGGCGCGGTCGAGGTCACCGGCGTTGCCGGGCCGGTCCCGTTCCTCGACCTGTTCCAGGGTCGCGACGAGCTCGTCGTCTACCACTCCATGTGGTACGACGGCGCGCCGCACCAGGGGCAGTGCGAGGGCTGCACCTTCAACCTCTGGCACATGAGGGACGCCGTCTATCTCAACACCCGGGGCGTCTCGTTCGCCGTCCTGACCTCGGGCCCGTGGGACGAGGTGGCTCGCTACGTCGAGTTCATGGGTTACACCCAGCCCTGGTACTCGGTCCGAGGCGTGGAGGCGCCGCTCCTCGCGGAAGAGGGACACATCATCTGCTTCCTGCGCGACGGCGACCGCGTGTTCCTCACCTACTCCACGACGGGCCGTGGCAACGAGCCGGCCGACGGCTCCCTGGGCCTGCTCGACATGACGCCCTACGGCCGCCGCGAGGCGTGGGAGGACAACCCCGAGGGCTGGCCCGAGGCCCCTCAGGTCGGCGCGCCGGTCGGTGGACACGGCGCACCGATCTGTTGGTACTGGCGCTCGGACGCCGACGGCGTCGCCACCTGGGGTCCGACCAGCCGGCCTGTGCCGCAGTGGACCCGTCCCGGCGCGACCCCGGTGGAGACCCTCGGCCGCTAGGACCACCACCACCACCACTGACGGGTTCCGTCGGGCCGGACTTGGCCCCGCTGCCGGCGTCGAGAGACCTAGGCGCGGTCCAAGACGATGTCGAAGGTGGCCTCGTTGCCGTCCATGTCGACGATGAGGGACCTGCGCACGCCGAACACGGCATCCGACTCGAGGTACTTGCTGCCGGCGTCGAAGGCGTGGGTCGTCACCGTCTTGTAGCCGGGCGCCGCGGCCACGACATGGATGTGTGCGGGGCGCCACGCATGACGCCCCGTGGTGCGCAGCATCTTCCCGACCGGGCCGTCCTCGGGGATCGTGTAGTCGACGGGACGCACGGTGCCGACCTCGTACCGGCCCTTCTCGTCCGTGGTGAAGATGCCCCGGAGGTCCATGCCGTGGCCCTCGTTCTGCACGTCGTACAGCCCGTTGGATCCGACCTCCCAGACGTCCAGCGTGGCGCCGGCGATCGGCTCTCCTTCCAGGTTGGTCACCGTGCCCCGCAGCACGAGGGGTTCGCCGTCGTCGTCGATGATGATCGACTCGCCGAACTCCTTGGGCGGTGAACCGTCGACGTGGAACGGCCCGAAGACCGTCGGTTCGGTGGTCCCGTCGCTGGCCTCCTGGTTGATCATCTCGACCAGCATCGACACCCCGAGCGTGTCGGACAGGAGGATGAACTCCTGGCGGACGTCGTCGCACTTGTGCCCCACCTCAGTGAGGAACTGGATGCCCTTGAACCACTCCTCGCGGGTCAGCCCGACGTCCTGGACGAAGGCGTGCAGGTGCTTGACCGCGGCCCGCATGATCTCGACGGTCCGAGGATCACCCGAGAACGTGGCCTGGACCTCGGCCAGGTGGGCATCGGGCGTGATGTTCTCGCTCACGGTTGCGGGCTCCTTCACTCGGTGTTCTCGACGACGACGGCGATCCCCTGGCCGACCCCGATGCACATCGCGGCCAGGCCGTAGCGGCCGCCGGTGCGCCGCAGGTGGTGGATGAGGGTGGTGAGGATGCGGGCGCCCGAGCAGCCCAGCGGATGCCCGATGGCGATGGCGCCCCCTTGCGGGTTGACGATGGCGGGATCGAGCTCGGGCCACTCGGCCAGGCAGGCCAGGCTCTGCGCGGCGAAGGCCTCGTTGAGCTCCACGGCCGACAGGTCGCCCCAGCCGACCCCGGCCCGGGCCAGCGCCCGGCGGGCGGCCTCGACCGGACCGATGCCGTAGAGGTGCGGCTCGACACCACTGGTGGCGCGGGACACCACGCGGGCCAGCGGCGACGCGCCTGCCTGTCGGGCGCCGGCCTCCGATGCGAGGACCAGCGCGGCCGCGCCGTCGTTCATCGGCGACGCGTTGCCTGCCGTCACCGTCCCACCGGCGCGGAAGACCGGCTTGAGCGTGGCCAGCTTCTCCAGCGTGGAGTCGGCCCGGATGCACTCGTCGCGCTCCAACGTCGCGCCGGCCACGGCGATGATCTCGTCCGCGAACCAGCCTGCGTCCCACGCCGCGGCCGCCTTCTGGTGGGAGGCGAAGGCGAACTCGTCCTGCGCCTCGCGGCTGATCGAGTACTTGTCGGCCAGGACCTCTGCGCCCTCGCCGAGGGAGATCGTCCACTCCGTAGGCATGAGCGGGTTCGTCATGCGCCAGCCGAGCGTCGTGCTCCACAGCTGCTCGTGCCCGGTCGGATACCCCTTCGACGGCTTGGGCAGCACCCATGGCGCGCGGCTCATCGCCTCGACGCCACCGGCCAGCACGACGTCGACGTCACCGACGGCCACGGCCCGGCTGGCGTCCATCACCGCCTCGAGGCCGGAGCCGCACAACCGGTTGACGGTGGCCCCCGGGATCGTCACCGGCAGCCCGGCCAGCAGGACCGCCATCCGGGCCACGTTGCGGTTGTCCTCGCCGGCCTGGTTGGCATCGCCCAGGTAGGCCTCCTCGATGGCGGCAGGATCGAGGTCCGGCAACCGCTCCACCACGCCCCGCACCGCCGTCGCCGCCAGGTCGTCGGGACGGATCCCGGCCAGCGCGCCACCGATCCGGCCGACCGGCGTGCGCACCGCCGCCAGCACGAAGACGTCTCCGAGCGCGTTCTGCGTCATGGTGCATCCTGACGCAACCGGCGCCGCACGGGAAAGATCTCGAACGGATGGATGCGCTGGAGCAGCCCGTCGATGCCGCTCCGCGCGACCGCGGCCATCACCACCGCCACCGACCCGAGGATGATGAAGCGCCAGGTGTCGGAGTCCTCGAAGCGGTCCGTGATGAACCAGAAGATGACGACGCCGATGATCGGGCCGATCTGGCTCCCGACGCCGCCGATGACCACGATGAAGACCACCAACGCCGTCCACGACAGCACGCTGAAGGCGTCCTGGTTGGTGACGGTCGAGCTGTTGAGGTGGATCAGCGCGCCCGTGGCCCCGGTCCAGAGCGCGGCGATCACCCACATGAGCAGCTTGGTGTTGCGCACGTTGACACCGAGGCAGCGGGCGCCCAGCTCGGAGTCCCGCGCCGCCTGCATGGCCAGACCGCGGCGGGAGCGCAGGATGAGCACCACGATCAGCGTCGCGCCGACCGCGAGACCGAGTGATGCCCAGTAGATGAGGTCCCGCCTGCTCTCCAGCGAGTAGCCGGCGAAGGTGTTCTTCACGGTCAACGACTGCACGTTGCCGGCGCCCAGGGACTCGATGCGCAGCGTCGCCAATCGGAACACCTCGGCGATCACCCACGTGCCGATGGCGAAGTAGCCGCCCTGGAGCCGGAAGGCGAACAGCGCGACAGGGATGGACAGCGCGGCCACGAGCACGCCGGCCAGGGCGATGGCGACGAACGGGTCGACGTTGTGCCGCTCGCTCAACACGAACAGCGTGTACGCGGCGACGCCCACGAACCCCTGCTGGCCCACCGTCACCAGGCCCGCGTACCCGGCCAGCAGGTTCCACATCTGGGCCAGGGAGAGGTAGTAGAAGATCTGCACCAGCGTGAGCTGCGTGCTGGCGCTCCCCCACAGCGGGAACAGCGCGAAGAACACCGTCGCCGCGATGGCCAGCCCGGTCCCGACGGTCGACCCCGTCGACGTCCGGACGACGTGGAACCGTCCCTGTTCGATCGTCTCGACCGGTTGGGTCATGTCCCGCTCCCTCCCATGAGAGCACCCCACCGGAAGCAAAGCTTCCGACGGGGACCCCGCCCATCCTGACGAACGTGGTGCGGACGCTTCACAGGCCTCTGCCTCCAGCGCTCACGAGACCCCGCGGCCGCACGAGGAGCACGAACAGGAACACCAGATGGCCGGCCAGCAGGTCCCATCCGATCGAAGCCTGGTTGCCGACCCCTTGGGCGACGCCGAGCACGATGCCGCCGACGAGCGTCCCCCACAGCGAGCCCAGGCCGCCGATGACGACGGCCTCGAAGGCGAACAGCAGGATGCCGCCGCCGGAGCTCGGCGAGAACGATGTGCGGGCCCCACGGAAGAAGCCGGCCAGGGCCACCGCGGCGAAGGCGATGGCCATCGCCACGCCGTAGAGGCGCTTGTCGTTGATGCCCATGAGCTGCGCGGTCTGCGGGTCGTCGGCGGTGGCCCGGAAGGCCCGGCCGATCGACGTGCGCGAGAAGAGGAGCTGCAGCGCAACGAGCACCACGACGGCCACGCCGAGCGTGAGCAGGGGGAACAGGCCGATGCTGATGTCGTCGGTGACGGTGACCGACTTGGTGAGGATCGGGCCCAGGTCGATGCTGCGATCGGTGGCCGTGTAGTGCTCCTGCAGCGCGTTCTGGATGACGATGCCGACGCCGAAGCTGACGAGGATGCCTGGCAGCGGGTCCTCGCCGAGCGTGAAGTTGAACAGGCCCCGCTGCCCCACGTAGCCGATGCCGAACATGACGATGACGACGATCACCATCGATGGCCAGTAGCCGACACCCACGATGGCCGATGTCGACAGCGTGAGGTAGGCGGCCAGGATGGCCAGGTCGCCGTGGGCCAGGTTGACGAACCGCATGACGCCGAAGGCGAGCGACAGGCCGGTGGCGAACAGCGCGTAGAGCCCACCCGTGAGGATCCCTTGGATGACGGCGTTGATCCAATCCATGCCCTACACCCCGAAGTAGGCGGTCGTGATGGCGTCCCGGGTGAGGTCCCCGGGCGCTCCGGACAGCGAGACCCGGCCCTCGAGCAGGCAGTAGACGCGGTCGGCCACGTCGAGGGCGAGCGTGATGTCCTGCTCGACGACGACCACGGTGGTGCCGACCTGCACGATCCGCGGCAGCGCGTCGTACAGGCTGCGCACGACGACCGGGGCCAGCCCGAGCGACACCTCGTCCAGCAGGATCAGGTCGGGGTTGGCCATCAGGGTGCGACCGATGGCCACCGCCTGCTGCTCACCGCCCGACAGCGTCGACGACGCGCGCTTCAGCAGCCGCTCGAGCATCGGGAAGACACCGACGACCTCGTCGACGTTCCAACGCCCGGGTCGGCGGCGGTACCCGCCGATCATGAGGTTCTCCTCCACGGAGAGGCTCGGGAAGAGGCGGCGGCCCTCGGGCACCAGGCCCATGCCCCGCCGGACCCGCTCGTGGGTCGGGACCCCGGCCAGGTCGAGTCCGTCGTAGCGGATCGACCCGCTCCGAACCCGGACCTGGCCCATGACGGCGCGGAGCAGCGTCGTCTTGCCCGCGCCGTTGGCACCGATGATGGCGATGGTCTCGCCGCTGCCCACCCGCAAGGACAGGTCGTAGAGGGCCTGGAAGTCGCCGTAGCCGGCGTCGAGGGCCTCGACCTCCAGCGCCGCCACCGCTCAGGCCTCCCCCACCCCGAGGTACACCTCGCGCACGGCCGCGCTGGCCATGACCTCGCGAGGCTCGCCCTCGGCGATCTTGCGGCCGAAGTTCATCGCCATCATGCGCCCGACCACGGCCAGCAGCGCGTGGACGATGTGCTCGATCCAGACGATGGTGACGCCCCCGGCGTGGATCTCCCTGATCCTGTCGATCAGCTCGTGGACCTCGGCCTCGGTCAGGCCCCCGGCGATCTCGTCGAGGAGCAGCACCTTGGGCCGGGTGGCGAGGGCGCGGGCCAGCTCGAGCCGCTTGCGGTCCAGCAGGGCCAGGCTCCCGGCGGCGAGGTTGGCCTTCTGGAGCATGCCGGCCTGCTGCAGCGCGGCCACGGCCCGGTCGGTGGCCTCCCGCCGGTGCGCGGTCGTGCCGAAGGTGGCGCCGACGAGCACGTTCTCGAAGACGGTCAGCCCCTCGAAGGGCCGCGGGATCTGCGCCGTTCGGGCGATCCCTGCCTTGGCCCGCACGTCCGGGCGGGCGTGGGTGATGTCCCGCCCCTCGAAGGTGATGGTCCCGTCGTCGGGCTCCAGCTCGCCGGCGATCAGGTTCAGCAGGGTCGTCTTGCCGGCCCCGTTGGGACCGACGATGCCGACCGCCTCACCCTCGTCCACCGAGAACGAGAGGTGGTCGATGACCGGGACGCCGAAAGCCTTCTGCAGGTCGTCGACCGCCACCAGCGCCATGGCTCAGTGCACCGTCACGACACAGGTGCCGAGACCGTGGAGCACGTTGTTGAGCTTCGGCTCGACGGCGCCGAGCTCGAACCGCTCCACCCGCGGGAGCAGGGCGGTGAGCAGCGCCCGCATCTCCATGCGGGCCAGGTTGCCTCCGGGGCAGGAGTGCGTACCGAAGCCGAGGGCCAGGTGCTCGGACGCGTTGGAGCGCGTGATGTCGAACCGCGCCGGGTCCTCGAACTGACGCTCGTCCCGGTTGGCCGACCCGTAGAGGACGAGGACCCGTGACCCGGCCGGCATGGTGATGCTGTCGATGGTGTGGTCCTCGGTCAGCACGCGTGAGAAGCCCTGGATGACGGTCTCGATGCGGAGCACCTCGTTGATGGCGTTGAGCATCAGGTCCGGCTGGTCGCGCAGCAGCGTCCACTGGTCCGGATGGGTGGCGAACAGCCAGATCATGCTGGCCGTGGCGAAGATCGTGGTGTCCAGGCTCGGACCCATGTAGTCGTTCATCATCAGCGGCGGCTTCTCGGCCGGGATGTCACCCCGCTCGGCCGCGGCCCAGATTCCCGCCGCCCAGCCGTCGGCCGAGAGCTTGCCCGGCACGCACTCGCTGAAGGCGTAGTCGACCATCTCCCGCACGACGGGGAACGCCGCCTCCGTCCGCGCGTTCATGGGGCCGAAGCAGTCGAAGTTGGCGTCGGCCCAGTCGAGCATGCGCTCGCGACCCTTCTCCGGGAGGCCCACCAGCTTCGAGACGATGGTCACCGGCAGGTGCTGGGCCAGGTCGGTGGCGGCGTCGAAGGTCCCCTTCGCCACGAGGCGCTCCACGAGGCCCTCGGCCTCCTCGTTGATGGTGTCCCGCACCGCGGCCAGGGCCTGCGGGGTGAGCGGCCCGCCGATGACCTTGCGCATCGCCGCGTGCTCGTCGCCGTCGGCACACAGGACGATCCCGATGAGGGTCTGGTTCATCAGGTCGTTCATCATCACGCCCTGCGCCGACGAGAACACCGGCCAGTTCCGCAGCGCGTCCCGGCAGTCGCCGAACCGGGACAGCGCGTACATCCCGTGCGCATCCAGCCAGACCGCGCCGCCCAGGTCCCGCAGGGTCTGGTAGCGCGGGTAGGGGTCGAGGAGGGCCTCGTCGGTGTAGAGCTCGATGTCGGACGTCGGTGCGGCGACGGCGCCCATGACCGATCAGGTGCTCATCGGCTGCAGCGTGCCGTCCGTCGGGATGTCCGGGAACTGCGTGTTGGTCACGATCTTGAACTCGACGTCCCACTTGTCGCTCTCCACCCACTGGCCGCCGACCAGCGGCGTCTTGGTGATGTGGGGCACGACGGGGTTCGTGAAGTCGACGTTCCCGGCCAGCGTCGGCAGGTTGGTCTCGCCGATCGCGTCGAGCAGCGCCTGCTTGTCCTCGACGCCGCCGGCGCGCACGATGGCGTCGACGATGACCTCGAACAGCGAGTGCACGTAGCCGATGGGCTGCGTCCACTGCTTGTTCTCCGCCTCCTCGTAGGCGCGGGCGAGGTCGGCGGAGGTCTGGCCGGTGAGGCTGGAGGTGGTCGGGTGCTTGTCCGACCACCAGATCTCCGACGACAGCCCGAGCGGGTTCTGGTACGACGCCACGGCGCCCGGGAAGAGCAGCGCCTTGCCGAGCGAGACGGCGACGGGCTTCAGCCCCTGCTGCTGGGCCTGGGCCCAGAAGTTGCCGAAGTCCGGCGGCGGGAGCACGCCGGTGACGATCTCCACGCCCTGGTCCTTGAAGGTGTTGATCTGCGCCGAGTAGTCGCTGCCGCCGAGCGGGAAGCGGCCCGGGTCGACGACGGTGAAGCCCTGCTGCTCCAGCGCGGGCGGGAAGCCGACGTTGGGATCGCTCCAGGCGTTGCCGTCGGGATCGTCCGGCCACAGCCCACCGACGATGGCGCCCGGCTTGAGGTCGCTCCACATGCTGGTGAAGACCTCGATGACGTCCTCGAGGCCCCAGAAGAAGTGGTAGTTCCACGGCGAGGCCAGCGGGGGCTCGACGTCCGGCGCGAGCTGCCCGCCGATGCCGAGGTAGTGCGGCTGCCACGGCGCGTTGTTCGACAGCACCGGGATCTCGTTGTTGGTCGCCTGCTGGACGACGGGAACGGTGGTGTCCGGCGTCTGCGCGACGAGCAGCACGTGCACGCCCTCGTTGGCGATGAGCTCCTGCGCGGCGGTGGCCGCGGTGTTGGAGTTCGACTCCGAGTCGCGGTCGATGATGTCGACCTTGTAGCTCTTGCCCTGGATCATCAGGCCGTCGGCGAACAGCTCGCGCAGCCCGCCGAGCACGAAGGCGTCGGACTCACCGAACGCCGCCAACGGGCCGGTCTGGGGTGTGACGTAGCCGAGCTTGATGGTGCCGTCGCCACCGCCCCCACCGGTCAGGCCACCGCTACCGCCGCTGGTGCCGGGCGACGTGCCGGCCGTGGTCTCCGCGCCGCCCGCGGCCGTCGTGTCCGCGCCGCCGGACGTGGTGTCCGACGACGATCCACCGTCGTCGCTCCCGCACCCCGCCAGGAACGCGGCGCCACCGACGCCGAGCGCCGTGGCCGTGCCGAGGAACTGCCGGCGTGAAAGGCCGGGTCGCTGGCGCGACGGACGGTACGGATCGAACCTGTCGGTCATGGCTCCCCCTTTGATCCCGTGGTCCCCTAGATCCCCGATTGCGGCCGACCATATCAGGAGGGCCATATCAGGCTGGCTGCCATCCACCCGTCACGACGAACGGAGCTGTACCGCTCTACAAGACAGGCTGACCCGAAGTATGGACAATCGCGGGAACCTGTGCAACCCTCGTCTCCGTTCACCGACGGAACGAGGGGGACGGGGATGGCAGGCGATGAGTGGGTCTGGCCGGCTGACAACACGGGGCTCGAGTTCTACGACCTGAGCATCCCGTGGGGCCACGGCGTGGCCAACTGGCCGTACTTCGAGGACGTCAAGATCGAGCGCGTCCACTACCACGCCAAGTCCAGGGTGCTGACCCAACGCATCACGACGGTCATGCACTCGACGACGCACGTCGACGTGCCGGCCCATGTCATCGAGGGCACGCCGTTCCTCGACGAGATCCCGCTGCACTGCTTCTTCGGGCCGGGCGTGGTGGTATCGATCCCCAAGGAGAAGTGGGAGGTCGTCACCGCCGAGGACCTCGAGAACGCCGAACCCGAGATCCAGCCCGGTGACATCGTGATCGTCAACACCGGCTGGCACCGTCACTACGGCGACAACGCCGACTACTACGCCTACTCCCCCGGCTTCTACAAGGACGCCGGCGAGTGGTTCGCCGAGCGGGGCGTCAAGGCCGTCGGGACCGACACCCAGGCGCTCGACCACCCGCTCGCCACCGCCATCGCCCCCCATGGGCCGGGCTGGCCCCATGGGCTGCTGCCGTGGGCCTGCGCGGAGTACAAGGAGACGACCGGGCGCGATGTGCTGGAGGACTTCCCGCTCTGGGAGCCGTGCCACCGCGCGCTGCTGTCGCGCGGCATCGTCGGGTTCGAGAACGTGGGCGGCGACATCGACGCCGTCACCGGCAAGCGGGTGACGTTCGCCGCCTTCCCCTGGCGGTGGGTGAAGGGCGACGGTTGCATCATCCGGCTGGTCGCCATGCTCGATCCCACCGGCGAGTTCCGCATCGCGCAGGGCACAGCACGTGGCGGTGCGTGATGAAGGTCAACCGCCTGTCCGACGTGTCGAAGTACGAGCCGCCCAACCACTTCGATTGCACGGCGCTGCGGTTGCAGGGTTGGGACGCCAGCGACGCGTCGAACTTCTGGGTCGGCCTGTCGCACTTCCTGCCCGGAGGCGGCACCACCCACGAGGGCACCCCGCTCGAGAAGGTCTACGTCGTCGTGCGGGGCGAGGTCACGGTGGTGACCGACGACGAGGAGGCCATGCTCGGCCCGCTCGACTCGTGCCACATCCCGGCCGGTGAGGCCCGCACGGTCGTGAACCGCACGAACGACGTGGCGACGATGCTCGTCGTCATGCCCTACCCGGACGGGCCGCGATGAGCGAGCGGAGCGAGCTCCATGTCACGGTGCAGTTCCGCCGCGAAGCGGCGGACAGCTCACTGGTGCGACTTGCTGCGACGACGGCCACGACCGCTCGCACGATCGGATGGTGCACCAGTGACGCGGCTTTCCTGCCGCAGCCGGCCCAGGTCTTCGACCTGAGCGGGCAGTCGGCCGTCGTCACCGGTGCCACCGGTGCCTTCGGCGAGCAGGCCGCGTACGCACTCGCCGGTGCCGGTGCCGTCGTCACACTGGCCGGCGGGAACGCGGAGAAGCTGGAGGCCGTAGCCGCGGCCATCCGCGATGGCGGCGGTCGGTCGGCCACCGCGGCGGTACGCCCCGCGACCGAGGACGACGTGGACCGGATCGTGGGGACGGCGGTCGATGCCGGGGGCGGGCTCGACATCGTCGTCGCCGGCTCCGGGACCAACATCCCCGGCGCCATCGTCGAGCAGGACCCCGCCGACTGGGACACGGTGATGGACGTCAACGTCCGCCAGACGTGGCTCCTGTGCCGGGCCGCGGGCCGGGTGATGATCCCGCAGGGCCGCGGCGGCAAGGTGATCCTGATGTCGTCCACCCGCGGTCAGCTCGGTCTGGCCAACTACACCGCCTACTGCCCGTCGAAGGCCGCGGTCGACCTGCTGACCAAGGCGCTGGCCGTCGAATGGGGCCCGCACGGCATCAACGTCAACGCCATCGCTCCGACCGTGTTCCGCTCGGACCTCACCGCGTGGATGTACGCCGACGAGGGCAACGGCCCGGTGGTGCGGGAGAACATGCTGCGTCGCATCCCGCTCGGTCGCCTCGGCGAACCGACGGACTTCCATGGCGCCGTGCAGTTCCTCGCCAGCTCGGCGGCCAACTTCATGACCGGCAGCATCGTCTACCTCGACGGCGGCTACACCGCCGGATGAGCGCGCTCCTGGCCGGCCGGCGGGCGGTCGTCACGGGAGCCGGTCGCGGCATCGGCCGGGCGGTCGCCGGGCACCTCGCCGCGGCCGGGGCGGCGGTCGTGCTGGCGGCCCGCACCGAGCGGGAGATCGAGGAGGCGGCCGAGGAGATCCGTAGCGGTGGTGGTCGGGCCGAGGCGGTGGTCTGCGACATCACCGACGACGCCTCGGTGGCGGCGCTGGCCGAGGTCAGCCAGCAGCGGCTGGAGGGGCCGATCGACACGTTGGTCAACAACGCGGGCGTCTACCGGCCGCGCCGGTTCGCCGACTACACCCTGGACGACTGGCGTTGGATGCTCGACGTCAACGTGGTCGCGCTGGTCCGGGTGACGCAGGCGTTCCTCCCGGGGCTGTTGACACAGGAACGTTCCCGGATCATCAACGTGTCGTCGATCGCGGGCAAGAAGGGGACGTTCGGGCAGTCGGCCTACAACGCGTCGAAGCATGCGCAGATCGGCATCACGCGTTGCCTGGCGATGGAGACGGGCACCACGGGCCTGCGCGTCAACGCCGTGTGCCCCGGCTTCACCAAGACCGACCTGATCGACCTCGACGAGCTGGGTCGGGCGCACGGCAAGCCCGGCGCCGAGGTGTGGGCGGGTGCGGAGCAGGCGGCCTCGATCCGGCGCACCGTCACCCTCGACGAGATCGCGGCGGCCGTCGTCTACCTGGCCAGCCCTGCGGCGGACGGGGTGAACGGCCAGTCGCTGGTCGTCGACGGCGGAATCGTCATGACATGAGCGAGCATCAGCGAGCTCATGCCATGCCCGAGCGAGCCCGCGAGCCGACGGCGAGCGGCGCAGCGAGCCGACGGGCGATGGGGTCCGGGGGCGCAGCCCCCGAGAAGAAGATGACATGAGCGAGGCGGCTCCGACACGGGCCGAGGGGAGCGTGCAGGTCATCGCCCGGGCGGCGGCGATCCTGCGCAGCCTGGGTTCCGCGCCCCAGGGACTGTCCCTGGCCGAGCTGGCGGTCGAGGCCGACCTCCCCCGCTCGACGGTGCACCGCATCGTGAAGGCGCTGGCCAGCGAGGGGCTGGTGTCGCCGGTCTCGGCGTCATCGGGCTTCCGCCTCGGCTCCGGCCTGCTGCAGCTCGCCAGCTCCAGCCGGGAGTGGATCGTGGCCGCCATCCACCCGGAGCTGGTGGCGCTGAGCGAACGGGTGCGGGAGACGGTCGACCTCGCCGTGCTCTCGGGCGATCGCGTGCTGTTCATCGACCAGGTGGCGCGCCCGCAACGCCTCCAGACGGTGTCGGCCGTGGGCGTGTCCTTCCCGCTGCACTCGACGGCCAACGGCAAGGCCCTCCTCGCCACGCTGGACGATGCCGAGGTGCGGCGGCTGCTGCCGAGGAGCCTGCGCCGGCTCACCTGCCACACCGTCACCAGCCTGGACGTGCTGCTCACTGAGCTGGTCGAGGTGCGGGCGACGGGCCTGGCCCTGGACCGGGAGGAGAACGACATCGGGATCTGCGCCGTCGGTACCGTCATCGAGAACCCGATCGGCCTGCCCGCCGCCGTCACGGTGCCGGTCCCGGCCAGCCGGTTCGCCGGGCGCGAGGAGGAGCTCGGCCGTCACCTCCTGGCGGCCCGGCGCCGCATCGAGAAGCGCCTGGCCGAGTAGCGAACCCGGGCTTCAGGGACGGGCGCCGGCGTACGCCCGTTGGAGGATGCCGGCCAGCGCGGTCTCGTCGATCGGCGCGGGGTTGACGGTGATCTCCTCGGCGGCGCGACGTGCCGCCTCCGGGAGGTCCTCTTCCCGCAGGCCGAGGTCGGCCAGGGACGTGGGCACGTGGCTGGCCACGGCGAGGTCCCACAGGGCTCCGGCGGGATCGTCGCCGGGCACGCCGAGGGCCTCGGCCAGGCGCTCCATCTCCGCCGGCAGCGCCTCACGGTTGAAGGCGACCGCGTGCGGGAGGATCACCGAGTGGGTGTCGGCGTGGACGAGGTTGAAGGTCCCGCCGAGCACGTGGCACAGCTTGTGGTGCAGGCCCGTGCCGGTCGTGCCGAGCGACACCCCGGCCAGGTAGGCGCCGTAGAGGAGATCGCTGCGGGCGGCGATGTCGCCGGGCGCGTCCATGACCGCCGGCAAGGATCGGTGGATCGCCCGCACTCCCTCGAGCGCGAGGGCCGAGGTGACCGGGTTGCAGCCGGGCGCGTAGAGCGCCTCGACGCAGTGGGCCAGCGCGTTGCACGCGCTCGGTCCGGTCACGCCGGTTGGCAGCCCGAGGGTGAGCTCGGGGTCGTAGATCACGACCTTCGGCAGCACGGCCAGGTCCTTGCCGGTCTGCTTGTGGCGACCGCCCGTGAGGCCGTAGATGGGCGTCATCTCGCTACCGGCGTACGTCGTGGGCACGGCGATGATGGGCAGCCCGTGGCTGAGGGCCAGCGCCTTGGCCAGGCCGGTCGACGAGCCACCCCCCATGCACACGATCAGGTCGGCCTCTGCGTCGGTGGCCGAGGCGCGGGCCCGCTCGGCCAGCTCGACCGGGACGTGCTGCGCCACCTCGCCCCACCTGTCGGCCAGTCGCGGCCCGAGCTGGTCGGCCACGGCATCCCCGAGGGCCTTCGCCTGAGCGTCCACGACGAGGAACACCCGCTCCCCTCCCAGGGCCTCGACCTCGGCGGCCACCTCGGACACGCGGCCGGGGCCGAAGACGACCCGGCCGGGCAGCGACTCGTAGGTGAAGGGGTCCATCACGCGGCCTTGAGCACGGCCAGGGCTTCCAGCTCGCCGTCCGTCGGCGCGTCGGTCCGGCCCAGGTCGTCGGCCACCCGCAGCGGCCAGCCCGTGGCCTCGACGGCCTGCTCGGCCGTGCAGCCGGGGTGCAGCTCGGTCAGCACCAGCTCGCAGGTCTCCGGGTCGGGCCTCAGGATGCCGAGGTCCGTGATGACGATCTGCGGCCCGCCGCCCCGCAACCCGAGCCGCTCCCGGTCGCCCGGTCCCCGCCCGAACCCGACGGAGGTGACGAAGTCGCAGCGCTCCACGAACGCCCGCTTGTTCTGGCGGATGATGACGATGACCTCTCCGGCCGACGCCGCGATCTCGGGAGCTCCGCCCGCGCCCGGCAACCGGGTGCGCGGCGATTCGTACGGGCCGATGACGGTGGAGTTGATGTTGCCGAAGCGGTCGAGTTGCGCGGCCCCGAGGAACCCGACGTCGATCCGTCCCGCCTGCAACCAGTAGGCGAAGATCTCGGGCACCGCGACGACGGCATCCGCCGTCTCGGCCAGCTCGCCGTCGCCGATCGACAGCGGGAGGCGCGTCGGCTTGGACCCGATGCACCCGGACTCGTAGATGAGCACGCAGTCGGGCGCGTGGAGCCGCCGCGCCAGGTTGGCCGCCGTCGACGGCAGGCCGATCCCGACGAAGCAGGCGACGTCGTTGCTGAGGCAACGAGCCGCGTTCACGATCATCACGTCGTCGGCGGAGACCGTCATGGCTGTCCCGCTCCGATCGGTTGCAGGCCCACGCTGGCCTGGTACTCGACGAAGTCGCTGGTGCCGAGGACGTGGCGCTCGATCCAGGCCGTGAACGAGTCACGCTCCCGGCTGATGTCGTCCCAGGCCCGGTAGAAGGCGTTGTCGCGCGACGAGTAGCCGATGGCGAAGCTGGGGTGGGCGCCGCCGGGCACCTCGCACACGGCGTCGACCACCCACGACGGGAGCACCACCGCGTCCGGCCGCGGGACCAGCTCCTCCACGAGCTCCTCGACGGTCACGATGGAGCGTCGGGCCGCCAGCACGGCCTCCTTCTGCACGCCGACCAGACCCCACAACTGGACGTTGCCCCGGCGGTCCGCCTGCTGGGCGTGGATGATGGCCACGTCCGGGTTGAGCGCCGGCACCGCGGTGAGCTGCTCGCCGGTGAACGGGCAGGCGATCGGCGCGAGCGTCGGCGTGTGATCCATCAGGTCCGTCCCGACGTACCCCCGCAGCACCCCGAACGGCAGGCCTGACGCGCCGGCCACGTAGCGGGTGGCCATGCCGGCGTGGCTGTGCTCCTCCAGGGTGAGGGGATGGGGCCAGCCCTGCTCGACGGCGTCGCGGAACCGGTGCAGCGATCCGACCCCAGGGTTCCCGCCCCACGAGAAGATCATCCCGGCGGCACATCCGGCTCCGATGAGCTGGTCGTAGACCATGTCCGGGGTCATGCGCACCAGGGTCAGACCGGTGCGGCCCTGCCGGATCACCTCGTGCCCGGCGGCGTGCGGGATGAGGTGGGTGAAGCCCTCGAAGGCGACCGTGTCACCGTCGTGCACGAGCTCGGCGACGGCCTCGCGCAGCGTCACCACCTGCGCCCGCTTCGTCATCGCGGGTACCAGACCGGGAGCTGCGCGTCGACGTTGATCCACACGCTCTTGGCTTCGGTGTACTCGCGCATCGCCTCGAACCCCATCTCCCGTCCGTATCCGGAGAGGCCGGTGCCGCCGAACGGCGAGCCCGGGTTGACCCGCTTGTACGAGTTGACCCACACCATGCCCGACCGGATGGCGCCCGCCATGCGGTGCGCCCGCGAGAGGTCGTTGGTCCACAGGCCACCACCGAGGCCGTAGTCGGTGCCGTTGGCGATGGCCAGCGCCTCGTCGTCGTCGTTGAAGGTGGTCACGGTCACGAAGGGACCGAACACCTCCTCCTGCCCGACCCGGCTGGCCGGATCGGCGCGGACGACCGTGGGCTCGACGTAGCAGCCCCGCGCCAGATCGTCGTCGTCGGGCGCCTTCCCACCTGTGAGCACCTCGGCGCCCTCGTCGACGGCCACCTTGACGAACGACAGGACGCGATCGCGGTGCATCGGTGAGGTGAGCGGCCCCATCTCCGTCGCCCGGTCGAGCGGGTTGCCGAGACGGATGGAGCGGGCCAGGGTCAGGAAGCGGTCCAGGAACTCCTCCGCGATGGCCTCGTGGAGGATGAGCCGGCTCCCGGCGATGCAGGCCTGCCCCTGGTTGTGGAAGATGGCGAACGCCGAGCCATTGACCGCGGCAGGCAGGTGGGCGTCGTCGAAGACGATGTTGGCGCCCTTGCCACCCAGCTCCAGCTGCACCCGCTTGAGGTTGCCGGAGGAGTACTCGACGATCCGTCGCCCGACCGCGGTCGAGCCCGTGAAGGCGATCTTGCTCACGCCGGGGTGCATGGCCAGGTGCTCGCCGGCGGTGTGGCCGTAGCCGGGGACGATGTTGACAACACCGGGCGGGAACCCGACCTCCACCATCAGCTCGGCCAGCCGCAGCGAGGACAGCGGGGTCAGCTCGCTCGGCTTCAGCACGACCGTGTTGCCGGCCGCCAGCGCCGGACCCATCTTCCAACTGCAGAACATGAGCGGGAAGTTCCACGGCACGATCTGGCCGACCACGCCGAGCGGCTCACGGTTGACGTAGTTGAGGAACCCGGGCTCGACGGGGATCACGTCGCCCTGCACCTTGTCCGCGATGCCGCCGAAGTAGCGGAAGCAGCCGGCCGTGCGAGGGACGTCGAGCACGGTCGAGTCCTTGACGGGATGACCGGTGTCCGTGCTCTCGAGGACGGCCAGCTCCTCGGCGTTCGCCTCGATGGCGTCGGCCAGTCTCAGCAGCAGGCGCCCCCGCTCGGCCGCGGCGGTGCGGCGCCAGGCCGGGAACGCGGCCGCCGCGGCATCGACGGCGCGGTCGACATCCGCCGCCCGAGCCTCCGCGATCTCCGTGAGGACAGAGCAGTCGTGGGGGTTGAGGACCTCGATCGTCGCTCCGTCGGCGCCGCCGACGAACTCCCCGCCGATGAACAGCTTGTTCTGGTACGCCATCAGCAGGCGTCCCGACTAGAAGTCCACTGGGTAGACGGAGGCCTTGCCGGTGCGGATCATCTCCGGGATCTCGGGCGAGGCGTTCTCCCACACGAGCAGCATCGACCGCTTGGGCGAGTAGCCCTGGTGGCGGATGTCGCCCGGCATGGCGGCCACGTCGCCCGCCTTCATCACGACCTTGGCCCGGGGCTTGCCGGTGTCGCGGTCCTCGACCTCCCACCGGATCTCGTCGGAGAGCTGGATGAACCACTCCACCCGGTCGTTGCCGTGGATGACCGGGAGGATGTACTCCTCGGTCGTCGGGCAGTAGAGGCTGGCCTTGCACTGGGAGACGACGGACGGGTTCCACGTGACGTCGGACCGACTCAGGTAGGCGAACAGGCTGAACGCCGCCACCTCGCTCTCGAACCCGGGCTCGGCATGGACCTCGGGCTCGTCCTGCGACACGTCGGCGAACATGCGGTTGACGGTGTGGGTGGCGTCGGTGCGGATCTGCTCGTCACCCTGCACGCCGACCATGCGCTCGGCCGTGACGCGGTGGCGCGTCACGGCGGCGATGTTGTCGCCGTGCTTCACCCCGAACGGCTTGTCGGTCTCCGCGGGGCTGGCGAAGGGATCGAAGCCCTCGTTCGTCCAGTCGGCCAGCATGGCCTTGAAGGTCTCCCGGATGAGCGGCGTCTCGAAGTTCTCGACGTGGTCCAGCTCGGCCTTGCGGTAGGCGTCGTTGTAGCGGCCGGCGAACATGTCGACGGTGCCGTAGTGGTTGACGGTGCCGAACACGCCGTCGAAGTTGACGGTGCCGTAGAAGAAGTCCCAGGCCACGTCCCGCTGCAGGGCGCGCAGGAAGTTGTCGACGCTGAGGATGTGACTGCCGGTCGGCCACGTGATGTGGACGAAGAACTCGTCCCGCCAGAACGTGAAGCCGCCGAGGGTGAACTGCCGGTAGCCCTCGGCGTTGGGCTCGGAGGCCGTGACCTCGACGGCGGGGACCTCGACGGCGTCAGTGGTGGTCATGGTGGCTCCTTCTCGACGACCGGACGGACTTCAGGACAGGCAGATCTCGGCCCAGCGCTCGATGGTGTCATCGCCCAGCGTGGTCTGGAGGATGACAACCGACGGGCGCTCGGCGCTCATGCGGTAGGCGGCGTTGGCGGGCAGGAGGGCCATATGGCCGCGACGGCATACGAGGCGACCCATCGGGCGACCGACCGGTTCGCCACCGAGCGCCACTGAGCCGTTCTTGTCGGCGGGGACGGCCGGCTCGTCGAGCTTGACGAGCTCGATGGTGACCTCGCCGTCGAGCACGAGCGGGAACTCGTCGTGCGCGGCCGTGCGCCACTCGCTCGTGCCCTCGGCCCGGATGACCTCGACCACGTAGTCCATGTTCTTGCCGACGGCCACCTTCTCCCACGGCCGGGAGGCGTTGGCCACCTCGAAGATGTTGGAGAAGGCGTAGTGCTTCGGATCGTCGTCGATGATCTCGATGCTGCCCTTCTCGAAATCGTCGAGCGAGCCGAACTTGGTCACGTAGTTGGTCATCGGCCTTCACCCCCGGCGTGTCCGACGCCCGACCCAGTGCCGGTCGGGCTTGTTCGCATTGCGTACATCCGTGCGCTGTGAGAACATTGTCCCCGCGAGGTGCACAGCATGTCAAGAATGGCGCCCCAGGACGAGAAGCAGACGCTCGACGACGACCGGGACGGGGCGGCGGCGCCGCGCAGCGAGTTCGTCCAGTCCCTCGAGCGGGGCCTGTCCGTCCTGCGCGCCTTCTCGGCCGAGCGGCCGTCCATGACGCTCTCCGAGGTCGCTCGGACGACCGATCTCACGCGGGCCACGGCCCGGCGGCTCCTGCTGACCTTCGAGGCGCTCGGCTACATGCGCACGGACGGACGGTCGTTCGAGCTGACCCCGAGGGTGCTGGACCTCGGGTACGCGTACGTCTCGTCGCTCAAGCTCCCCGACATCGCGCAGCCGTTCATGGAGGCGCTCTCGGAGCGGGTCCACGAGTCCGTCTCGGCGGCCGTGTTGGACGACAACGAGATCGTCTACGTGGCGCGGGTGCCGACGAAGCGGATCATGACCGTGGCCATCTCGCTCGGGTCGCGGCTGCCGGCCGCGTCGACCTCGATGGGTCGGGCGCTGCTGGCCGAGCTCTCCGACGACGAGCTGCACGCCTTCCTGGCCCGCACGACCGTCGCTCCGGCGACGGACAACACGCTGACCGAGCCGTCGGCACTCCGGGAGGCGATCCTCGAGGTTCGACGGCTGGGCTACGCCGTGGTGGACCAGGAGCTGGAGCTCGGCGTGCGCAGTGCTTCCACCGTCCTGCGCAACCGGCGGGGCTGCGCGCTGGCCGCCATCAACGTCTCGACCCACGCCGGCCGGGTCAGCCTGAAGGAGTTGCGGACCGTGTTCGTGCCCGAGCTGCTGGCGACGGCCGAGGCCATCAACGCCCAGCTCGCCCGCCAGTAGGTCGGGGGACCTCGCCGATCGATCAGGCCGGCGGCGGGGTGGACCGGCGGCCGGCCCAGGGCGGAGGCTCGGGATCGGCGGAGCGGGGCGCGTCGGGGCGGTGGGTGGCGGTCGAGCCGACGACCACCGCGGTGAGCTGCGCCACGACATCGTGGACGTCGGGCACGTCGGGCAGCACGCAGCGCAGGTCGGTCACCCCTGCGTGGGCCAGCTCGATCACCCGGAGCTGCGCGGTCTCCAGCGTGCCGAACAACCCGACCGTGGCCAGATCGCCGTAGCGCGAGATGGAGGGATCCAACGCCGCCCGCGCCTCGGCCTCGGCCGGCGTGCGCCCGACCGACACGGGGACCGTCCGCGCCCACGGCTCGTCGGCCTCCGGACGCACCAGCACCTGCGCGCGGCCGACGGCAGCGGCGACCGCCACGGCCACCTGCTCGTCGTCGACCCAGAGGACGTCGACGCCGGCGAGATCGCACATCCGGGCCAGGCGACGCTGCCGGTCGGGGTCGTCCGACGGCACGACCACGCCCAACCGCACGAGCCGTCCCGACGGCGGCTCCACCCCCTCGACCATCGGGCGCGATCCTCCCATCCCTACAGTGAGCGGCGGTGACCGGCACGCCGCTCCTCGACCGCGTGGTGCAGCTCGCCGAGCGGCTGCGGCGGAGCGGGATCCAGGTGTCGACCGGCGAGCTCATCGACGCCTGCCAGGCCCTCGAGCACCTCGACCTGCTCGATCGCAGTGCCCTGCGGGCCGGGCTGCGCGCCGCCATGGTGAAGGAGCCGCTGGGAGCCGCCCAGTTCGACCGTGTCTTCGCCACCGTCTTCCGCGCCGAACCCGGGTCCGACGATCACGCCCCCGGCGACGGCGCTTCGCCGATCGCCGGCCCATCGCGTGAGGCCCCCGTCGAGCGGACTCATGACCACAGACCGTCCGCGCCCGGGCTGGCCGACGCCATCCTCGAGGCGCTCCACGACGGCGACGAGGAGGAGCTGCGCTTCCTGGCCGCCCGGGCGGTCGAGCTGCACAGCGGGATCGGCGAGCAGCCCGGGTCGCAGCGCTACTTCCTCCACCGGGTGCTCCGGGCCGTGGATCTCACCCGCATGCTGACCACGGAGATGCAGCGGCTGCGGCGGGACGAGGCCATGGGCCTGACGGAGCTCGAGCTCCTGCTGCAGCGCAACGAGCTGGCGCGTCTGCTGGAGGACTTCAGACGGGAGCTGGCGGCCCAGATCGCCGATCGCCTGGACCGCGGCGATCTGGCCGACGCGGCCGACACGCTGCCCATGACGCGCGATCTGCTCGCCCTGTCCGCCGTGGAGCTCAATGAGCTCCGGCGCACGGTGCAGCCCCTGGCCCGCCAGCTGGCGGCCCGCATCGGCCGCCGCCGTCGCCAGCGGGCCACCGGACGCCTCGACGCCCGCACCACGGCCCGGCGGTCGCTCCAGACGGGCGGCGTGCCTCTCGACCCGGCCTGGCGCAAGCGCCATCCCCACCGACCGGACGTGGTCGTGCTCTGCGACGTGTCCGGGTCGGTGGCGGAGTTCGCGCAGTTCACCTTCACCCTCGTGCACGCACTCCACGACGAGCTGGCCCGGGTGCGGAGCTTCGCGTTCATCGACGGCATCGTGGAGGTGACCGACCTCTTCGAGGCGGCGACCCACGACATCCACGTGGCCCGGCTCCTCGAGCGGCGGGGTCTCATCGCGGGGGACGGCCACAGTGACTACGGCCAGGCCTTCGAGACGTTCTGCCGCCGCCATCTCGATGACGTGGTCACACCGAGGACGACGGTCCTGGTGACGGGCGACGCCCGCACCAACTACCGGGCCGCCGGCCTGACGCCCTTCCGCAGCCTGTGCCAGCGGGCCCGGCGCGTCTACTGGCTGAACCCGGAGCCCGAGGACCAGTGGAACACGGACGACTCGGCCATGTCCGCGTACAGCCCGACGTGCGCGGGGGTCTACGAGGTGCGCTCGCTGCGGCAGCTGGCCGACGCCATCGCCGCCGTCGTGTAGTCACGGCGCTCGGAGGTCGGCACGCGACGGCGTGTGACATCGGGCTGCTGAACCCGCTACGTCACCAGAACGAGCGAACTTCGCGCTGGACGAACCGTCTCCACGGGTTCAGCGTGCCTCCATGCGGGCTCATACACGCACGGCCTCGGCGGTGGCGATCATGCTCGGGGTGGCCGCGGGCCTCGCCGCCCAGACCTCACCCGCGGCCGGCCAGACACCGCCACCTGGATCCACCACCGTGACGAGTGACGGTCGCACGTTGGCGATCACATCGGCCGGACGTCAGGGCACGGAGGGCGCCTTCGGCAACGAAGCCGCATCGCCGCCGCCTGCTCCTGCCCCGACCGAGACGATCGGCCCGCTCGCGCTGGCGTCGGCGGAGAGCATCCTCGGCCCCGACAACCGCACGAAGGTGTCGGACACGACGAACAAGCCGGCCCGGATGGTCGTGCTGATCACCCTGAGCGGCAACCAGTGGTGCAGCGGCTTCCTCATCTCCGCCAACACGGTCGTGACGTCCGGTCATTGCGTCTACAACCGAACCAGCCGCCGGTTCTACGACGCCGCGGCAATGCGGGTGTACCCCGGATACGACTCGACGCGCGCCAACCCCGCGCCGTACGGGGCCTGCGGGGCACGGTTGCTGGTCACGACGAACGCCTTCATCAGCGCCGGCAGCGACGAGTACGACTACGGCGCGCTGAAGCTCACCTGCACGGTCGGGCAGACCACCGGATGGTTCGGCTGGTGGTACCAGACCGCCGGGCTGAACGGCACGCAGAGCCGCAACCACGGCTACGCGAGCGACCGGCCCCTCGGGCAGTGGAAGACGACGGACGCGATCCGCGTGTCCGAGGCCCGGCGGCTCTACTACGCCAACGACACCTACGGCGGCACCAGCGGCTCACCGATCTTCACCAAGCGGGGCTCGTCCGCCTCGCAGTGCGCCGGCTGGTGCGTCATGGCCGTGCACGGCTACGGCATCTACGGCGCCACCTACCCGAACAGCAGCCTCAACCACGGGGTCAGGGTGACGAAAGAGGTCTCGGACGCGTTCTTCGCCTGGCGGGCCTTGTAGGGCGAGGCGGCTCAGCCGGGGTTGGCGGCCTCGACGGCCCGCACCAGCTCTGCGGTGGGGCGGAACGTGAGACCTGCGATGGCGCGGTGTGCGTAGCGGACCACGCCGTCGGCGTCGATGACGAACACCGACCGGCGGGGGAAGCCGAGGGGCCCGAGGGTGCCGTAGCTGGCCGCCACCGCCTTGTCGGTGTCGGCGAGGAGCGGGAAGTCGAACCCGTACTTCGAGGCGAAGCGCTCGTGGCTCTCGAGGCCTTGCGGGCTGATGGCCAGGACCGCGGCGTCGAGATCGCGGAAGGCCCCGATGTCGTCGTTGTACGTGTTGAGCTGCTTCGTGCACACCGGCGTGTCGTCACCCGGGTAGAAGACGAGCACGATCGGACGACCGCGGTATTCGGCCAGCGAGTAGTTGCGGTCCCCCGTGCCGGGCAGCGTGAAGTCCGGAGCCTGGTCTCCGACGGCGATCGTCACGGCGCGCAGGCTACCGGCGGTCCCCCGCGCCGACCCTCTCGAACCGAACGGCCCGATCGGCCAGCCCGAGGAACGACGCCAGCTGATCGGCGACGCCGGCCACCTCGCCGAGCACCTCGTCCGGCAGGTCCAGGTGGCGCACGGCGATGGCGTCTCCCTCGAGGAGCCACGTCGCCTGCACCGTGCCGTCCACGAGCACGTGGCCCCGACCGAGACGGCCGGGCGGGTAGAGCGCGGAGACGTCACCTTCGAAGAAGCGGGTCCGGTCGGCGTGGGAGAGCAGCACGTTGTCGTACTCCGGCAGGAAGCGGACCGGGGCCGGGGTGTCCGGATCCGGTCGGGGCGCGTCGGGCAGGTCGACGAGCACGCGTCCGCGCTCGTCCTCGAACACGGCGAGCTGCGGGCTGAGCTCGCCCACGACGGGGCCGAAGCCGGGCAGGCGCGACCAGGTCGAGACGTCGGCGGCCGTGGCGGGACCGAACGCGGCGAGGTACCGCAGCACGAGGTCCTCCATCGGCAGCGGCGGCCCGAGCGGACGGCCGACCCACGCCTCCAACGTGGTCACCGTCACCTGGTGGGACCGTCCCCACACGCCCCGGGGCGGCACCTGGATCAGGGCCAGCCGGTTCCGGCAAGCCAGCACGAGGGCGCCCGCGTCGAGCTCCGGGAACGCCGCGTGGAGGCCCTTCTTGAGCTCGGGCAGCGTGCGGGGCTCGTCGAGGAACGACCGGGCCCACGTCATCGCGTCGTCCAGCTCGACTCCTTCGAGGTTGGGCGCGTGGTCGCGGTGGGTGCGCAGCTCCCGCTCCAGCACCGGACGCGACGCCGGCCACAGCGCGAGGCAGTCGTCGGCCGTGAGCAGGTGGATGGTGCCTCGGATGGCGGCGCGAGCGCACGAGGTCGCGGGCGACGAGGTGCCGCCCGAGCTCCTCCGGGTCGAACGTCGACAGGCGGGACCAGAGCGCGACGTAGGGGTTGCCCGGGACCTGCGCCTGAAGGCCGACGAGCTGCTCGACGACCTGCAGCGGGTCGAGCGACGACGGCGCCAGCAGGAGCTGGCGGGAGAGCGTGGCCCGGTTGAGGGCCCGAGCCGACAACACGGTGGTCATGGCGTGGCGCCTCCGTCCGGTCGCAGGACGACCCACGCACCTTCGGTGTCGATCGTCTCCGCGACGACGAAGCCCGTCGCCGACGCCAGTGCCGCCAGCTCGTCGTCGTCGACGACGATCGCCGTGAACGCTTGGTCCCACCCGTGCCCGCCGAGCCGATAGGTCACGACGGCGGAGAACGAGCCGTCGCCGTGGTGGACCACGTCGTGCACGTGGATGCCGACGTCGCCTACCTCGCTCGTCCCCTCGCCAGGCTGCCAGCCCGGCGGATAGCGCTGCACGAGGACGGCGCCGCCGTCACGGACGTGGGCCCGACAGACCCGGAGGAGGTCGAGGCGCCGTGACCGTTCGGGTTCGTTGACCAGATGGCTCAGGGCCAGCACCAGGTCGAACCGCCGGTCGAGGTCCAGGGTCCACACATCGGCCAGCACGGTCTCAGCGCCGGTGACGTCGGCGAGCATGTCCGCCGAGTCGTCGACGGCGACGACCTGATGGCCGTCGGCGGCCAGCGGGTTGGTGAGGCGTCCCGGGCCACAACCCAGGTCGAGGATCGACGCCGGTCCGCTGACGAGCGAACGGACGTAGCCCAACGCCGGCTCGGCGGGCAGCGCCCGATACACGGCGACCGGCGATCCGTCCGGCGCGACCTCATCCACGCCGCCATCGTGGCCGACTGGAGGTCGCGTCCGAATCGAGCTGACGGCTGACGGCCGGGTCAGACGCTGGCGGCGAGGATCTCCTCGGGGATGTCGAAGTTCGAGTACACGTCCTGGACGTCGTCGTGCTCCTCGAGGGCGTCCATGATGCGCAGGACCTTCTTGGCCTCGTCGGCTTCGGTCACCTCGATGGTGGTCGACGGGAGCATGGTGCTCTCGGCCGACAGCACCGTGACGCCCGCGGCCTCCAGCGCCTCCCGGACGGTCTCGGTGGCCTGCGGCGGGCAGGTGAGCCGCCACGTGTCGCCGTCGTCGGCGATGTCCTCGGCACCGGCCTCGAGCGCGGCGAGCATGATGTCGTCCTCGCTGACCGAGCGCGGCACCATCACCACGCCGGTGCGGGTGAACTGCCAGGCCACCGAACCCGGCTCGGCCATCGACCCGCCCATCTTCGAGAACAGGCTGCGGACCTCGGCGCCCGTGCGGTTGCGGTTGTCGGTCAGCACGTCGATGAGCAGCGCCACGCCACCGGGGGCATAGCCCTCGTAGGTGATCGACTCGTACGTGACACCGTCGAGCTCGCCGGTCCCCCGCTTGATGGCCCGCTCGATGGTGTCGATGGGCACCGACGCCGACCTCGCCTTGTTGTACATGGTGCGCAGCGTGGCGTTGGCCTCGATGTCGCCCCCGCCCTCGCGGGCGGCCACCTCGACCTGCCGGATGAGCTTCGCGAACAGCTTGCCGCGGGCCTTGTCCTTGGCGCCCTTCTGGTGCTTGATCGTGGCCCACTTGGAGTGACCGGACATGACTAGACGACCTCCTCGAGGAAGCGCGAGTGGATGCGGGCATCGCCCGAGAGCTCGAGGATGGAACGCGGCGACGGTGACGGCGCCCTGACGGGCCAGCACGGGACGGTCCTCCCACGACGCCAGGACGTCCACGTCGGCGCCGGCGCGGTCGACACCGGGGGCCCGGATGAACACGGCGTGGAAGGGAGCCGGCCCCAGCTCGGGGACGTCGAGATCGGTCTCGAAGCTGTCGACCTGGCGCCCGTAGGCGTTGCGACGGACCGTCAGGTCGATGGCGCCGAAGCTGCGCTGGTCGGGCCGGCCGTCAACCACCTCGACGGCCAGGAGGATCATGCCGGCGCAGGTCCCGAGCACCGGGAGGCCGTCGGCCAGCCGCTTGGCGAGGGGGTCGAACAGACCCGACGATTCGAGCAGCATCGACATCGTCGTCGACTCGCCGCCGGGCATGACCAGGGCGTCGACACCATCGAGCTGGTCGGGCCGCCGGACCTCGACGGCGTCGGCGCCGAGGTCAGTGAGGACGCGGGCGTGCGCGGCGAACGCGCCCTGCAGCGCCAGCACGCCGATGCGCGGGCGCACCTGGAGGCCTCGAGCGCTCGCCCGACATGGGTCCTACCAGCCTCGGTCGGCCAGGCGGAGGTCGAGATCGTCCATGCCGATGCCGGTCATGGGCGTCCCCAGGCCGCGGCTCACCTTGGCCAGGATGTGGGCGTCGCGGAAGTGCGCGGTGGCCTCCACGATGGCCTTGGCCCGCGGCGCTGGATCGGCGCTCTTGAAGATGCCGGAGCCCACGAACACGGCCTCGGCGCCGAGCTGCATGGCGAGCGCGGCGTCGGCCGGGGTGGCGATGCCGCCGGCACAGAACAGGGGCACGGGCAGCCAGCCGGTCTCGGCCACCTCCTGCACGAGCGGGAGGGGTGCCTGGAGCCGCTTGGCCCAATCGAACAGCTCGGCCTGATCGGCCTGGGTGAGCTTGCGCATGTCGCCGGTGATGGAGCGCAGGTGCCGCACGGCCTCGACGATGTTGCCCGTGCCGGCCTCTCCCTTGGAGCGGATCATGCACGCGCCCTCGCTGATGCGCCGCAGGGCCTCGCCCAGGTTGGTGGCCCCGCACACGAAGGGCACGGTGAAGGCCCACTTGTCGATGTGGTGGGCCTCGTCGGCCGGGCTCAACACCTCGGACTCGTCGACGTAGTCCACGCCGAGCGCCTCGAGGATCTGGGCCTCCACGAAGTGGCCGATGCGGGCCTTGGCCATGACCGGGATGGTGACGGTGTCCTTGATGCCCTCGACCATCTCGGGGTCGCTCATGCGGGCCACGCCACCGTCGGCCCGGATGTCGGCCGGGACGCGCTCCAGCGCCATCACGGCGACCGCCCCGGCGTCCTCGGCCACCTTGGCCTGCTCGGGCGTGACCACGTCCATGATCACGCCCCCCTTGAGCATCTCGGCCAGACCCCGCTTGACCGGGAAGGTGCCGGTGCGGGACGGTGCGATCGAAGGAGTGCCGGGCTGTTCGACGGGCTGCGGAGCCATGCCCTCGATTCTACGGGCCGGCCGTCACAATGGCCCCCAGAATCGAGTGGGGCCCGAATCGCCACGACGGGTGTCAGGCGCGGGCGTCAGGCCCGACCGTCATGCGTAGCCGACCGGCGTGACCCCGGCCTCGGCCAGCTCGATCCAGGTGCGACCGGGGCTCAGGAGGACCGGCTTCCCGCCGGCGTCGGTGAAGACGGCGGGGCGGCTCGGGTCGGGACGGGACCAGCGGGCGAAGGTCAGCTTGCCGTCGCTGAAGATCCACGCATCGCCCTCCCCCACCGTCACGGCTTCGGGCGAGCGGCGGTCGGCCGGGCTCGGCCGGTAGTTCACGAACTGCACGACGACGTTGGCCGTGTTGACCGGCGCCCCGGCGTTGTCCATGTGGGCCTCGCCGTACTCGTTGCGGACCCAGGTCTTGCCCGCCGCGTCCCACGTCCAGGTCACGGGGACACCGTCCATGCCGAGGTTGATGCTGGTGACCGGCTGCCCGGCCGACGCCGCCCCGGCCGGGCGGTAGCTGAAGAACGCGGGCGGCGTGCCCTGGCTCGGATCGAGCCGGCTGTAGATCGTGGGGGTGCCCTCGTTGAACAGCGTGTGCTCGGTCGCCACCCGGCGACCGCGGCGGTCGCGGAAGAAGCCCGGGCCCTGGCCGTGCGCCATGCTGATGGCGTTGGCGCCGCCGATGGCGTTGACGACGTTGCGGTTGCCGCCTGACCAGACGAACAGCGGCCGGCCGAGCTGGTTCAACAGGTCGACGTCCTGGGTGCGGGCCGAGCGGATCGGGCCGACCGGCGCGGCGTCGGTCGACTGGAAGACGGTGAAGAAGCGCGTGATGCCCTCCACGATCTCCTCGTAGACGATGTCGGCCTGGTTCAGGCCGGCCTGCGGGCGGGCGTCCCGGTGGTTGTCGATCTTCACGACGATCGCCGGCCGCAGCGCGGCGAGAGCGTTGCCGGCCGGCACCCCGGTGAGGGGGAACGTCGGCGGGGCCGTGGTCGTCGTCGGGATCGTGGTGGTCGTCGTCGTGGCCTCGGTCGTGGTCGTGGCCTCGGTCGTCGTGGTGGCGCGGGTCGTCGGCGTCTCGGTGGTCGAGGCGCTGTCGTCGTCACCGCCACCGCAGGCGGCCAGGACGGCCGCCGCCGCCAGAGCCACCGCGATCGCGCGCCGGGGGAAGGGGTTCTGCATCATGGGTACCTCAGAGCTCACGGAGCGCAGCGATGCGCTCCTCGAGGGGGGGATGGGTGTCGAAAAGCTGGTTGAAGCCGCCGAACCGGCCACGGTCGCCCACCCCTGACATGGGCTGCTCGATCCAGAGGTGAGCAGTGGCCTTGGAGGCCGAGTGGGTGACGGTGGTGTCGGCGAGCAGCTTCTCCAGCGCAGAGGCCAGCCCGGGCGGATAGCGGGTCATCTGCACGGCGGAGGCGTCGGCGAGGGACTCGCGCCGTCGGCTGATCGCAGCCTGCATGGCCCACGCCACCACGGGGGCCAGCATCACGAACAGCAGACCGAAGATGGCCAGGGGGTTGTTGTGGTCCTCCCGGTCGCCGTCGCGGGCGACCCGGCCGCCGTTCCAGTACATGGTGCGGAACGCCATGTCCGAGAGCAGCGCCACCGCCCCCACCAGCGTGACCGCGATGGTGGAGACGAGGATGTCGTAGTTCTTGACGTGGCTGAGCTCGTGGGCCAGCACGCCCTCGAGCTCGACACGGTTCATCTTCTCGAGGAGGCCCGTGGTCACCGCGATCGCCGCGTGCCGGGGGTTGCGCCCGGTGGCGAAAGCGTTGGGAGCCGCATCGTCGACGATGTAGATGCGCGGCATGGGCAGGCCGCTGGCGATGGTGAGCCCCTCGACCAGGTTGTAGAGGCGGCGGTACTGCGCGGGGTCAGCGGGCCGGGCGCGGCTGACCGCGAGCGCGACGGCGTCCGCCTTCCAGTACGACGCGAACGCCAGCCCGCCGCTGAACACGAGGGCGAAGACGGTGCCCTGCCAGCCGTAGCCGACGAGCAGCCCGAAGGCCATGCCCACGAGCGTGAGCACGCCGACGAAGCCGACGATGAGGAGGATGCTGCGGCGCTTGTTCGACGCGATGAGCTCGTACATGAAGGGGGTTCGGGGTGCGGCCTGGCGTCAGAACGACACGGTGGGGGCCTGGCGGGCGCCCTCGTCGGCCTCGAAGTACTCACGGGCCCGGAAGCCCATGCGGCTGGCGATGAGGGTGGCCGGGAACTTCTGGATGGCGGTGTTATAGGAGAGCACGGAGTCGTTGTAGAACTGCCGCGCGTACGCCACCCGGCCCTCGGTGGCGGACAGCTCCTCCTGCAGCGACAGGAAGTTCTGGTTGGCCTTGAGGTCGGGGTAGGCCTCGGAGAGGGCGAAGAGCTGGCGCAGCGCTCCGGCCACCTGGTTCTCGGCCTGGGCGGCGGCGACAGGCGTTGTCGCGCTCATGGCCGCGTTGCGGGCCTGCACCACGGCATCGAGCGTTCCCCGCTCGTGCGCGGCGTAGCCCTTCACGGTCTCGACCAGGTTGGGGATCAGGTCGTTCCGCCGCTTGAGCTGCACGTCGATCTGCGACCAGGCGTTCTCGACCCGGTTCCGCTTGCTGACGAGGCCGTTGTAGAGGAACAGCCCGACGAGCGCCACCAGGACGACGACGATGATGAGGACGATGAGCCACGTCATGACGGCGCCATGATACGGCGCACCCATGCCGGAACCCGGGCACCCGCGCGGCCCTCAGCGGCTTCCGCGGCGGCTTCGTCGAGGAGCGCCTGGTAACGCCGCACGTAGTGCTCGGCGAGGGATCGCATGGAAAATTCCTCGGCCCGCACGGCGCCCTGGACGGCCAGGGCGCGGCCGAGCTCGGCGTCCTCGAGGACCCTCTTGAGGGCGGTGGCCAGCGCCGCGGTGTCGCCCGGCGGCGTGAGCAGGGCGTGCACCTCGGGAAGGGCCACTCGCCGGTAGCCGGGCAGGTCGGAGGCGACGATCGGCGTGCCGGCGGCCATCGCCTCGATCAAGACCACCCCGAACGACTCGCCCCGCAGCGAGGGCGCGCAGAACACGTCGGCGGAGGCCAGACGGGCGATCTTCTCGTCGTCGGTCAGCCGGCCCAGCCACTCGATGCGGGGGTCGCCGGCGAAGCGCGACTGCAGCGCGGCCGTCTCCGGGCCGTCCGAGCCCACCCAGCAGCGGACGTCCGAGGGCAGCTCGGCCAGGGCGTTGAGCAGCACGTCGAGGCCCTTGCGGGGCTCGTGCCTGCCGCAGAACATGATCGTGGGTCCCGTGCGTCCGACCGATCGCTCGACCCGGTAGCGCCCCACCTCGACGCCGTTGAACAGCATGTCGTAGGTGCCGCCGAAGTAGCGCTCGGCCAGCTCGCGGGCGTCGTCGGAGACGGCCACGCGCAGGTCCAGCCGGCCGGCCAGCCAGTTGAGGCTGCGGTTGGCGAGGCGGTAGGAGGTGCTGTCGCCGGCGGCGTGGAAGGTCCCGACGGTGGGTGCCGGGTGCATCACCAGCGCGGTCATGGTGGGGCCGGGGGCCAGCGGCTCGTGGAGGTGGAGCACGTCGAAGGCCTCGTCGGCCAGCGCCCGGATGGTGCGCAGCTGGCAGGCCGGATCGGGGGCCAGCGGGGCGACCGAGCCGTTGGCGGCCGTGGGGATCGAGTCGCCCAAGGGGATGACGAACAGCTCCGGCGGCGGCCCGTCGCACGGCGCCAGGACCCGCGCCTCGTGGCCCATCGCCCGCAGCACCCGGGCCAGTCCGAGCACCTGCCCCTGGACGCCGCCCGGCACGGTCAGGCTGTACGGGCAGACCAGGCCGATGCGCACCCCGCGACCGTACCCGCCGGTCCGCCTCGGCCCCGAGAACCCACCCGCCCAGGCACTCGCAAACGGCGGCACGAGACCCGAACGGTTCGGAGGCGTTCGGGCGCCGCTGCGGGAATCCCAGCGAAACCAGAACGCCTCGGTGGTCGCGGGCGCTGGCTACGGTCCGGCGTCATGCCGGCGTCCGATCGTCCCGCCCTGTCCCTCGTCGCCACCTCCGGCAAGCGGGCTGCGGTCCTGGAGCTGGCGGCCGAGGCCGACCGGCAGGGGTTCGCAGGGATCGCCTGCCCCAGCCTCGGCAGCGCCATGAGCCTGTGCGTGTCGCTGGCCCACGTGACGCACGAGATCCCGTTCTGGACGTCCATCCAGCCCATCTACCTGTCCCACGCCGCGGAGACGGCGGGCACCGCCGCGCACCTCCACGAGGTCTCGGGTGGCCGGTTCCGGCTCGGCCTCGGTGTGTCCCACGGGACGCTGTACCGCCGCCTCGGGGTGGAGGTGGGACAGCCGCTGGCCGACACGCGGGAGTACGTGTCCGCCGTCCGGGGCATCGACGGCAACGCCACCCCGCCGATCTACCTCGCCACCATGCGGGACCGGATGCTGGGCCTGGCCGTCGACGTCGCCGAGGGGGCCATCTGGGCCAACGCGGCCCGCAGCGCGATGGCTGCTCAGCTGGCGCGCGTGCCGGGCGCCGCGGACGCCGGCTTCTTCCGGGCGACGATGATCCCGACCGTCATCGACGCCGACCGTGCCGCCGGGGACGCGGTGAACCGCCGGACGATGTCCGGGTACCTCACGCTCCCCAACTACCGGAACTATTGGCGGGCGGTGGGTTACGCCGAGGAGATGGACGCCATCGAGGCCGCGCTGGCCGCCAAGGAGCGGGAGCGGCTGCCTGCGCTGATGAGCGACGCCTGGCTGCACGACGTGACGCTCAGCGGGTCAGCAGCGGAGGTGCGCGACGGCCTGGACGCGTGGCGCGAGATGGGAGTCCTGCCGATCGCGGTGATGTCGTCCACCTCGGGTGGACAGGCCAAGGCCGTCCAGGAGCTGTTCGCGGCCTACGCCTGAGCAGCGCCGGCGGCCGCCGCGGACGCGTTCTTGGGTGCGCCCGATGCCAGGGCCCGCCACAGCGAGGGATAGCTGGCGTACTCCAAGCCGGGAGAGATGTAGCCGGAGCGGACGAGCTCCTCGTGGTAGCGGCGCAGGTTGCGCATCGGGATGCCGCTGTCGCAGTGGTGGGCGAGGTGCCAGCCGATCCAGTAGGGCACGAGCACGAACCGGGCCGGGAAGTGCTGGCGGACGGAATGGGTGGTGCGGCGGCGGTCCTTGGAGCGGGTCATCCCGCCGTGCTCGGCGATCGACCGCAGCCGGTTGATGACCCGCCACACGGTCATGTACGGCGCGAACCACAGCAGCCAGTAGACGAGCGGGTAACCGGCCAGCGCGGAGATGGCGGCCAGGCCGAGCTGCACACCGACGATCGAGCGGGCGGCCCGCTTCGTCGCGGGGTCGGACGAGCGGGTGCCCCGCAGCAGGCTCTTCAGCAGCTTCCAGCCGGTCTGGCCGGTGGCGTCGCGCCACAACTTGCGGCGGAACGAGTCCGGCGGGATCGGGTAGCCGATGTACAGGGGAATGTCGGGCTCCTCCGGGCCGAACTCCTCCCGATGGTGGGCCATGTGGGCCCGCCGGTACTGATCGGTCGGGGCGAACGACGGGTAACCCAGGAGCCAGCGGCCGACCCAGTCGTTGAGCGCCTTGTTGCGGAACAGCAGCCGGTGCGCAGCCTCGTGCATCAGCGCGGCGAACTGCGCGTGCGCCCGCCCCATGAGCAGGAAGGCGAGGACGTACGCCCACCAGCGACCGATCCAGACCGCGGCGACGATGATGCCCAGCGTCTGCACGTAGGCGCTGAGGACGCTGAAGGCGTTGCGCACGGACGGGACGCGGCGCAGGTCCGCCCGGAGCGCGGGGACGGGGCGTCCGGTCGGGAGGATTTCCCCGTCGGCGACCGGCGTGACCAGCAGGTCGTCGGGCGGGAGCATGGTGGTGCGCACGGCCACGCCTCTACCTTACACTCTCCGGACAGATGTCGCCACCACGTAACAGCAAGGGCCCCAGGGGCCCGGTCGCCGCGGACGGAGAGCCGCTCCTGCGCCCACTGAGCCCTCGCTCGGTCATCGCCAGCCTGCTGCTCGGCATGCACCCGCCTCGGGCGCGCGGCGCGCTGCTGGTGCGGTGGTGCGCGCACCTGGGCATCGCCGAGGGCACGACGAGGGTGGCCCTCTCCCGGATGGTCGAGGCCGGCGAGCTGCGGACGCGCGACGGGCGGTACGAGCTGGCCGGCCGGCTGCGGCGTCGCCAGCCCGGCCAGGACTGGTCGCTGGCCCCCGGCCTCCTCCCGTGGGACGGCCAGTGGGTGCTCTGGTTCGTCCGCCCTGGCTCCCGGCCGGCGCCGGCACGGGCCGAGCTCCGCCGGGCCGCCGCGGCCGCCCGCCTGGCCGAGCTTCGCGACGGCGTGTGGGGTCGACCGGCCAACCTCCCGCCCGAGGCCACACCACCCGTCGCGCTCGAGACGCTGACCGAACAGGCGTGGGTCTGGTCCGGTCGACCGGTGCCCGGCTCCGAACCCTCGCCCGAGCTGTTCGGGCTGGCGGCGGCGTCCTCCCGGGCTCGGGCGCTCCTGGCCCGGCTCGAGCCGGTCACGTCGGCGCTGGAGCACCGTGACGACTCGGGGCTCGGGGAGGCCTTCGCCGTCGGGGCCGCTGCGCTCCAACAGATCCGGCGCGATCCCCTGCTGCCGCCGGCGCTGGCCGGTTCCGACTGGCCGGGTGCCGAGCTCCGCGCCGCGTACTCCCGATATCAGGCGGCCTTCGCGGCGGAGCTGGCCGGTTGGTTCGCCGGGGCCGAGAAGACCAACGACCGAGCCGGCAGGACCTGAGCGCACGCTCGGCGCGCGTGTCGCCACCGCGCGTGATCTCGCCCTCGGCGCCCCGCGTGACACCTCTGTGACACCTGCATGACGGCGACGCGCGGCGAGCGCGCAGAGGCCAGCTGTGACGGCACCGCGCCGCGCCCGTACCCCTGCCCGCGCCGCGTGGCGGTGGCACCCGCCACGGTCGCCACAGTTCTCTCGACGACCACGATGAGCGGGAGAAATGGCGCCGGAGCAACCATCCGCGCGACGTGACCGCGCGCTACGATCGTCGAGGCGACTTTGTTGAAGATCGGTGTCGGGCCCGATGTCGGGCCGCGGCGCCGACAGCGCATCGAGCGGGAGAGAGGAAGAGATGGTGGGACAGACCGGGATGCCCGGGAACGAGGAAGGCGGGGGCAACGCCCAGCCGGCCGGCGGTTCCCTCCAGCCTCCCGTGTTCGAGCCGCCCCTCTCGTTCCCCGCGCCCGAACCGACCGACGACGACGGCGATCCCAGCACCCGCAAGCGCGTGCTGTGGGCCTTCGGTGCCGCCGCCGCGCTCTTCGGCGCCGGTGTGGTGGGGCTGGCCCTGCCCAACAACCCGAACGACGGGGTCAACGTGAGCACGGAGGACACCGCGGGTCCGACGACGGCTCCCGGCTCCCAGTCCGAGGAGGACGTCCGGACGCTCGTGGCCCCGGTCTTCGCCCCGTTCACGTTCTCGGTCACGGCGCCTGCCAACACCACCACCAGCTCCACCGGCGTCCCCACGACGACGGGTAGCCCGCTGAGTGCCGCCGTACTGGCCGGTGTGGTCGCCCGCGGGACCACCTCGATCCGCATCACCCCGCTCCCGCCGGTCACCAACCAGCCGCCCGCCGACCGCAGCTCCCGAACAGCCCCACTCCGGGGACCCCGGCACCGACGCCGGCGCCGACGCAGCCCCGCCCTCGACGCGCCCGCCCCGCCCGCCGCGCACGACCACCACGACGACCCCGCCCCCCACCGACCCGACGACGATCCCGACCACGCCTCCCACGGACCCGCCGACCGTCCCGACGGACCCGCCGACCGATCCCGACGGACCCGCCGCCCACCGATCCGCCTCCGACGGACCCACCCACGATCCCGACAGACCCACCGACCACGGTGGCCGAAACCACCACCACGGGCACGACGACCACCTTCGAGGTACCCACCACCCCGGAGACCTCGCCGACCACCCCGCCCGCCACTCCGCCGCCGACCTGAGGGCGCTCGGGGCCCCACGTGAGGCCCCACCTGAGGACGCGGCCCGCGCGGGGCGTGGTGCGCCCTGTGCAAAGCTGATCCGGCACCGGCCAGGAGGGGCCGCGCAGGGAGGACCATCGTGGGCGAAGGCCGACGAGCGAGAAACGCCGCCGTCCGCCTCGGGCTCGCCATGCTGCTGGGGCTGGTCCCGGTCGCCTGTGGCCAGGACGACCGTCCCGCGTCGACGCCGAGCGCGCTGGACGACGATGCGGTCACCGTCGGGTCCTTCGACTTCGCCGAGAGCGCCCTGCTCTCCGAGCTCTACGCCCAGGCCCTCGAGGGTGAGGGCTACGCCGTCGAGCGGGCCGGCGCGGTCGGCCCCCGTGAGATCGTCGCCCCGGCGCTCGTGCGGGGCCTGCTGGAGCTGGTGCCGGAGTACGCGGGGACTGCCCTCACCTTCCTGAGCCTGGGCGACACCAGCCCGACGGCTGACGCGGCCTCCACCCACGAGGCACTCAGCCGGTCGGCGGCCGAGCGCGGGCTGGTGGCATTGGCCCCGTCGCCGGCGCAGGATGCCAACGCCTTCGTCGTCACCCGGGCCACGGCTGAGCGCCTCGGCGTCGAGAAGCTCAGCGACCTCGCCCCGCTGGCCGGCGACCTCAGCTTCGGGGGGCCACCGGAGTGCGCTACCCGGCCGCTCTGCCTGGAGGGCCTGCAGGACCACTACGGGATCAAGTTCGGCACCGTGCTCGCCCTCGACCCTGCCGGGCCCCGCACCCGTGAGGCGCTGCAGGACGGCGCGATCGACGTGGCGCTGATGTTCACGACCGCGGCCACCATCGACGCCGACGACCTCGTCGTGCTCGCCGACGATCGCCAGCTGCAGCCGGCGGAGAACGTGACCCCGCTCGTACGCCAGGACGTCGTCGACCGCTGGGGGCAGGAACTGGTCGACACCGTCGACGCCGTCTCCGAACGGCTGACGACCGACGAGCTGCGCCGGCTCAACGCGCTGCTCGACGCCGGCACCCCGCGGACCGTCGCCGCCGAGTGGTTGCGAGAGCAGGGCCTGGCGTGAGCGGCGACGTCCGGCCGACCACGGCTCCGGCTCCCTCGGCGCCCGTCACGACGGCGGCGACCAGGACCCGCTCGTCGCTGCCGGTGCCGCCGACCGCCCGGCACGCCGGCCGGCGCCGCCGCCCGTCGGGCGCTCCTCCCCCGCTCCCGCGCAGCCTCGGATCCACCGGCAAGGGCTGGCTGGCCCTCGTGGTCGCCATCGTCGCCGTCCTCATCCTGGCCCGCATCTTCCCGGGCGTCCGGCGGCTGATCGACCAGATCGACACCGCGATCCTGCGCGCCATCGCCCGCATCCGCACGCCGTGGCTCACCGACGTCTTCAAGGGCATCGACCGCATCGGGCTGGGCTGGTCGTTCACGGTCTTGGCGCTGGCGCTGATCATCGCCCTGCTGGTCTTCCGCCGCTGGCGCCACCTCTTCACGTACCTGGGCGGCGTCCTCCTCATCCAGATCGTCGGCGTGGCGCTCATCGAAGGCTTCCGGCGACCGAGGCCCTACGACGTGACGATCCTCGATCGCTGGAAGGGCTTCTCGATCCCGTCGGCCCCGGTGGCCGTCGTGACCATCCTCGTCATCGGGTACCTCTACACGCTCGTCGTCGCCGGCCGGGCCCGTTCGCAGGCCAAGATCGTCGGCGCCGTCATCGTGGCCGTCTACTGCTTCGCCCGCTTCTACCTGGGCGTCGACCACCCGAGTGACGCCCTGGTCTCGGTGGCGCTGACGGTCGGCGATCCTCGTGAACGCCTTCCGGTTCTTCACGCCCAACGAGGTCTTCCCCGTCGTCTACAGCAGGGGCAAGACGGCCCACCTCGACGTCACCGGCGAACGGGGCGAGGCCATCCGCCACGCGCTGCGCGACCAGCTCGGCCTGACCGTGATCGAGATCAAGCCTGTGGGTCTGGCCGGCTCCGGCGGCTCGACCCCGCTGCGCCTGCGGGTGGAGGGCGACCCCGACACGTACCTGTTCGGGAAGCTCTACGCCATGAACCACGTGCGGGCCGACCGCTGGTACAAGTTGGGTCGCACCATCCTCTACGGCCGCCTGGAGGACGAGAAGCCCTTCCAGTCCGTCCGCCGGCTGGTGCAGTACGAGGACTACGCGCTGCGCCTGGTGCGCGACGCGGGCATCCACACCGCGGCGCCGTACGGCATCGTCGAGATGACGCCCGAGCGCGAGTACCTGCTCGTCACGGAGTTCTTCTACGGCGCCGTCGAGATCGGCGAGGCGACCGTCGACGACGACATCATCGACCAGGGCCTCGTCCTGATCCGCCGGCTGTGGGACGCCGGCCTGGCCCATCGCGACATCAAGCCCGCCAACCTGCTGGTCCGCGACGGCGAGCTGCTCGTGATCGACGTGGCGTTCGTGCAGGCCCGGCCCTCGCCGTGGCGCCAGGCCATCGACCTGGCCAACATGATGCTGGTCCTCGCCGTGCGGACCGATGCGCCGAGGGTCTACGAGCGGGCGACCCGGCTGTTCACGCCCGACGAGATCGCGGAGGCGTTCGCCGCCACCCGCGGCGTCGCCAGCCCGACCCAGCTCCGGATGATGATGAAGCGCGACGGTCGCGATCTCGTGACCCAGTTCCGGGAGCTGGCCCCGCCGTGCCGCCCGGTCTCGCTCCAGCGCTGGAGCGTCAAGCGGGTGCTGCTGGCCGGCGGGGTCCTCATCGGCGGCCTCCTCGCCCTGTTGGCCACGTTCAACCTCTTCGTGCCCGCCCAGCTCGAGGGCAAACGGCACGCCGAGCTGCGGGACGGACACCGTGCTGGTGCTCATGGCGCAGGCCGTCCCGTCGGCCACCTCCGTCCCGTGCATGGCCGCGCTCCCCGCCGGATGGGAGCTCGGCGGCGTGGGCATCAAGCGCGGCGAGGCCAGCTTCTGGTTGGACTCCGATCGCGCCGGCGACAGAGCCGTGACCGTCACGTTGCTGCCACCGTCGGGCTGCCGCACGGACGAGGCGGTCGAGGTGCTCAGCGACGAGTCGGACATGGAGCGGTTCGAGGAGCCCGAGCGGCTCCCGCCCGAGCTCAGGTCCACCCGGTACTACCGGTTCGAGGGCGGCTGCGTGACCTACGAGTTCGACTTCGGCGCCGATGCCGACACCGAGCTGCTGTTCGCCGCTGACAGCGCGCTGGCCTTCCAGCCCCGCCGCACGTTGGTCGACGCCGTGGACGAGCGCACCAACGGGCTGAAGCTGTGCGGAGCCGACGCGCCGCCGTGCACCGGCGGCGGCTGAGGCCCGGTCGCGATGCACCTCGTCGTAGCCACCTCGTTCGGCGGTGAGATCGTGCGCGTCGCGCTCGCCATCGCCATCGCGGCCGCCATCACCGCGGTGTCGCTCCGTCTGCTCGGGCTGCGCCGCGGCTGGCCGAAGGCGCTCCTCGCCGGCGTCATCGGGTGGGGCTGTGCCGGCCTGCTGGCCCTCGGCCTGGCCGACTGGGACTGGGGGGCGGACGGTCTCGCCGTCCACACGGTCGCCATCGGCATCCCGGCCACGATGGCGGCCGCCGTCACGCTCGACCTCCTCGCCCGCCCCGGCACGCTGGCCACCGGCGAGCGGGCCGGACTGATCGTCGTCCCCCGCCCATTCCGGGCTGTCCGCCGCCGCGTCGACGTGCTGCTCCGCTACCGGGAGCTCCTGCAGCTCGCCCGGCGGGAGGGGTTCGGGCCGCTGCTCTCCACCCGCGGGCGGATCGAGCGGTCGACCGAGGCGACCGGGGTCCGCCTGCGCCGGCTGCTCGAGGACGCGGGCGGCGTGTCCGTCAAGCTCGGCCAGATCGCGGCCACCAGGGTCGACCTCATCTCACCCGAGCTGGCCGCCGAGCTGGCCAAGCTCCAGAACCGTGTCCGACCCGAGGTGGTCGAGCGGATCCGGCCCGTCCTCGAGGCCGAGCTGGGACAGCCGGTCGACGAGGTGTTCTCGGAGTTCGACTGGGAATGCCTGGCCGCGGCCTCCATCGGCCAGACGTACCGCGCCCGGCTCCTCACCGGCGAGCCGGTGGTGGTGAAGGTCCAGCGGCCCGGCATCGAGGACGTCATGGAGCGGGACCTCGCCGCCCTCGCGCTGGTGGCCAACCTGGTGCAGCGCCGGACGGCGTTCGGGCAGAGCACGCGGTCAGGAGACGTGCTCGACCAGTTCGCCCGCAGCCTGCGAGCCGAGCTCGACTTCCTCCGCGAGGCCGACGCCATGGACGAGATGCGGACCCTGCTGGGGCCGGACTCGGTCGTGCGCATCCCTCAGGTCCACAAGGAGCTGTGCACCCGCCGCCTGCTCGTGCAGGAGCGGTTCGAGGGCTTCACGGTCGCCGACGGCGAGGCGCTGGCGGCGTCGGGGTACGACCGCGCCGCGCTGGCCGACGACCTGCTGCGCTCGATGCTGGAGCAGATCCTCAGCATCGGGTTCTTCCACGCCGATCCGCACCCGGGCAACGTGTTCGTGCTCGAAGGCGGCACGCTCGGCATGATCGACTTCGGGGCCGTCGGCCGCCTCGACCCCATCCAGCAGAAGGCCATGGTCGATCTGATGGCGGCGCTGGCCCGCAGGGACGTCGAGCTGCTGCGCGACGGGGTCGAGCGGGTGGCGGAGATGGACGAGGCCGTGCCGCCCGAACGGCTCGAGCGCTCGTTCGCCCGCCTCATGGCCGACCACCTGCGTCCCGGGGGCGCCGTCGATCCGTCGATCCTGCAGGACCTCATCTCCACCCTGTCGGAGTTCGGGATCCGCCTGCCCGGAGACCTCGTGATCCTCTCGCGGGCCATGGTCACCCTGGACGGCACCCTCGGCATCATCAGCCCCGGCGTCACGCTGGTCGGTGCGGCGACCAGCCAGCTGACGGCGACGGACGGCCCGGCGATCGTCGATCCCCAGACGATCGTGCGCCAGGAGCTCCTGTCGATGCTCCCCCACCTGCGCCGCCTCCCCGACCGCCTGGACCGCACGCTCATGCTCGCCGGCCGGGGCGACCTGCGCGTCCGGAGCGTGGTCGACGAGGACTCCCGCCGCATCCTGCGGACGCTCGTGAACCGGGGCCTGCTGGCGGTGGTCGGCGCGGTGTTCCTGACCGTATCGACCATGCTGCTGGTGACGGAGGAGGAGGGTCCTGGGGTGGCGGACAGCGTCGGCCTGTTCGAGATCTTCGGCTACGGAGGGCTGCTGGCGGGCACCGTGCTCTGCCTGCGGGTGGTCGCCGGCGTGGCCCGGGACGGAACGGTATGACCGAGCTCGACGTCCCCGGCCCGCCGACCAGCGCCGATCCGGCCGTCCCCCGCGGTGCCGGCCTCGGGGACCAGGCTCCCGGCGAGCGCTACTTCCGCCACCCGGGCGACGTGGTCCGCCTCGTGCTCTGGGCGATCGTCACGTTCGTCCTCGCGCTGTTCGTCAGCATCGCCTCCGACACCAGCGACGGGCTCACCACCGACCTGGGCCGCGCCGCGTCACGACTGGCCGAGGCCGTGCGCGAGCTGTCCCTCGCCCTCGCCCAGGTGGGCGCCATCCTCGTGCCGCTCGCGGTCGTCATCGTCCTCGTCGTGCAGCGCCGGTGGCGGCGACTGGGCGTCGGGCTGCTGGCGGCGGCGGCCGGCGTCGCGGTGCTCGCGCTGGTGGACGCCGCCGTCGGGCTGTCCGGCAGGACCGAAGGGGCGCTGGACGGCGACACGTGGGTGGCGTCGCCGGGCTTCCCGTCGGTCTGGTACCTCGCGGCGGCGACCGCGGCGACCGTCGTCGGGAAGGCGTGGCTTCCCCGGGCCTGGCGGCGGGCCAGTGACATCGCTCTCGGCGTCCTGGCGCTCGTGCTGGCCATCGCCGGCACCGCGGGGGTGCCCGACCTGCTCCTGGCCCTCGCCGCCGGCCTGACCGCGGGGTCCGCGGTCCTGGTGGTGCTCGGCGCCCCGAACCGGCGGCCCACGCCGGCCATGGTCGGCGACGCGCTGGCCCGGGCCGGGATCACGGTCACCGAGCTGAGCCTGTTGCGGGCCGACAGCGGCCGCGCCCTCCTGTACCGCGCCGCCGAGAGCCGAGGGACCCGACCTGTTCCTGAAGGTCTACGAGCGCGACAGCCGTGATGCCGACGCCCTCTACCGCAGCTACCGCACGGTGCAGCTCCGCGAGCCGGCGGCGGCCCCGACCAGCCGCACGATGGCGGTCGAGGTCGGCAACGAGGCGCTCGTGCTCCTCATGGCGCGCCGCAGCGGGGTGGCCTGCCCCGAGGTGGCGACGCTGGCCACGCTCGAGGACGGCTCGCAGGTCCTGGCGTTGAGCTGGGTGGACGGGCCGACGCTCGACCAGCTCCCACCGGAGGAGCTCGACGACGCGCTCCTGGAGTCGGTGTGGCGGGCCGTCCGGACGATGCACGAGGCACGCCTCGCCCACGGCGTCCTGCGCGGCGGCAACCTGATGCTCGACGGCGGCCAGCCGGTCATCACCGGCCTGGGCTCGGGGGTGCTACCGGCCACGGCCACCCAGCTCGCCACCGACCGGGCCGAACTGCTCGCGTGGTCGGCCGGGCGGGTCGGCGCCGAGCGGGCGCTGGCCGCGGCCGCCAAGGCGATCGCGCCGGAGGACCTGGCGGCAGCGGGCGCGTACCTCCAGCCCCTGGCGCTGTCCGCCGCGACGCGCCGACCCGCCAGCAAGGCCTTGCTCGGTCAGCTGCGGACCGGGCTGGCCGAGACCACCGGGATCGAGCCGGCGCCGCTGGCCCAACTCGTCCGGGTCCGCCCCCGGACGTTGCTCACCGTCGTCGCCCTCACCGCGGCCTTCTACGTCCTGCTCCCACAGCTGGCCGACGTCGACGAGAGCGTCCGGGCCATGGGCGACGCCAACTGGGGCTGGCTGGCCGTGTCCACGGTCATGTCGCTGTTCACCTACGTCGCGTCGGCCATCGGCATGGCCGGCGGCGTGCCCGGACGCCTGCCCCTGCGGGCCAACGTGTACACGCAGTTCGCGTCGAGCTTCATCAACCGCGTCACCCCCGCCAACGTCGGCGGGATGGCCCTGAACGTGCGGTTCATGCAGAAGGCCGGCGTCCCGCCGGCCCAGGCCGTCACGGGGGTCGGCCTCAACTCCGCGGCCGGCGGCATCATCCATGTGGGGCTGCTCTTCGTGTTCCTGGCCTGGGCCGGGCAGGGCGGTGGGCAGGCGTTCAAGATCCCGGCCAGCAGCAAGCTGCTCGTCATCATCGCCGTCGTGCTGGCGCTCGTCGGGATCGTCCTGGCCACCCGCAAGGGCCGCCGCCTCGTGCGCAAGCACGTGCTCCGCTGGCTGCGCCAGTCGTGGGCCAGCCTGCGCACGCTGGCCCGCTCGCCGATGAAGCTGGCCGCGCTCTTCGGCGGCTCGGCCGGCGTCACGCTGGCCTACATCGCTTCGCTCTTCGCCGCGGTGCTCGCCTTCGACAGCGACCTCTCGTTCGCGCAGATCGGTGCGGTGTACCTCGGCTCCTCGATCATCGCCGCCGCCGCGCCCACCCCAGGAGGGCTCGGCGCCATGGAGGCCGCGCTCGTCGCGGGACTCACCGGTATGGGAATGGACTCGGCCACGGCGGTCGCCGCCGTCCTCAGCTACCGCCTGCTCACGTACTGGCTGCCGATCCTCCCGGGGTGGCTCAGCTTCCGCTCCCTGGAGCGTCACAACCTGATCTGACCGGGCGGGGTCCTCTGGGCCGAGCCCGTGAATGGCCGGGGGCAGCCGGTGGCCCGCCACCTACGCTTCGCCGGTGCCGTACGGCCCTGTCGATGCCGCCCTGGATCTGCCGGCGCTCGAGGAGCAGGTGCTGGCGCGCTGGAAGGCTGAAGATCTGTTCGGCCAGGTCAGGGCGTGGCGGGCCGATGCGCCGCCGTGGATCTTCTACGAGGGGCCGCCGACCGCGAACGGCCGCCCAGGGCTCCACCACGTCTGGGCGCGGGTCTTCAAGGACCTCTACCCCCGGTTCCAGACGATGCGTGGCCACGCCGTCCCCCGGCAGGCCGGCTGGGACAGCCACGGCCTGCCGGTGGAGATCGAGGTCGAGAAGGAGCTGGGGCTGCGCTCGAAGCAGGAGATCGAGGCGTACGGCGTGGCCGCGTTCAACGAGCGGTGCCGGGAATCGGTGTCGCGCTACGTGCAGGACTGGATCGCGCTGACCGACCGGTCCGGCATCTGGTTCGACACCGAGCACGCCTATTGGACGATGAGCAACGACTACGTCGAGTCGGTCTGGTGGCTCGTGCGGCAGCTCTGGGACGCCGGATTGCTCTACGAGGGCCATCGGGTCACGCCCTACTGCCCCCGCTGCGGCACCGCCCTGTCGTCGCACGAGCTCGGCCAGCCGGACGTCTACCACGAGGTGGTCGATCCGTCGGTGTTCGTGCGCTTCCCCGTCGTCGATCGCGAGGTCGACCTCATGGTGTGGACCACGACGCCGTGGACGCTCGTTTCGAACGTGGCCGTCGCCGTTGGCCCCGACATCCGCTACGTGCGCATCGCCGCGCCCGATGGCGGCCGCGACCTCGTGATGGCTGCGGCGGCCGCGGTCCGACGATGGCCGGAGGCGAAGGTGTCCGAGACCTGGACAGGGCAGGACCTGGTGGGCTGGCGCTACCGCCGACCGTTCGATCTGCTGCCCGTCGACGACAGCGGCGCGCGGGTCGTGCCCGCGGACTTCGTGGAGACCGACGAAGGCTCGGGTCTCGTCCACCTGGCACCGGCCTTCGGCGAGGCCGACGCGCTCGTCGGGCGGGAGGAAGGGCTCCCGGTCGTCAATCCGGTGGGACCGGACGGCACGTTCGACGATCGCGTCATCCCGTGGGCCGGGCGCTACGTGAAGGACGCCGATCCGGAGATCATCGCCGACCTCCGCAGCCGGGACCTCCTGGTGGCGGAGGAGCCGTACGAGCACAGCTACCCCCACTGCTGGCGGTGCGGGACGCCGCTGCTGTACTGGGCCAAGACGTCGTGGTTCGTGCGCACGTCGGCCCGTCAGGACGACCTCCTGCGGGAGAACGAGCGCATCGGCTGGCACCCCGAGCACATCAAGCACGGCCGCTTCGGCAAGTGGCTGGAGGGCAACGTGGACTGGGCCCTCTCGCGCGACCGGTATTGGGGCACGCCGCTGCCGGTCTGGCGCTGCCGTGAGGGCCACGACACCTGCATCGGCTCGGTGGCCGAGCTCGAGCGGCTGGCCGGGCGCGAGCTCGGCGGCCTCGACCTCCATCGCCCTGCCGTCGACGACATCACCTTCGCCTGCCCGGTCGAGCACTGCGACGCGGCAGCGAGTCGGCTGGCGCCCGTCCTCGACGCCTGGTTCGACTCCGGATCCATGCCGTCCGCGCAGCACCACGCGCCGTTCGAGCACGAGGACCGATTCCGCTCCTCGTTCCCCGCCGACTTCATCTGCGAGGCCATCGACCAGACCCGGGGCTGGTTCTACTCATTGCTCGCCGTGAACACGCTGGTGTTCGGCTCGACGCCGTACCGGAACGTCGTGTGCCTGGGGCTCATCGTCGACGCGCAGGGCCAGAAGATGTCGAAGTCCCGCGGCAACGTGGCCGACGCGTGGGCGATCTTCGCCCACCACGGCGCGGACGCCGTCCGCTGGTACTTCTTCTCGGGCGGCTCACCGTGGACGACGAGGCGGATCTCCGACGACGGCATCCGCGAAGCAGCCCGGACGACGCTGCTCACGCTCTGGAACGTCCTGGCCTTCTTCGCCACCTACGCCGATCTCGACGGCTGGGCACCGGCGGTAGGCGATGGTGGCGACGCAGCACCGGCGCACGTCCTCGATCGCTGGATCCGGGCCGAGCTCGACGACGCCGTCACGGTCATCACCGAAGCGCTCGAAGGCTTCGACGCGCTCGCCGCCTCGACCCGCCTCGCCCGGCTGGTCGACGACCTCTCGAACTGGTACCTGCGCCGGTCGCGGCGCCGGTTCTGGAAGCAGGCCGAGCCCGAGGCCCACGCCACTCTCCACCACGCGCTGGTGACGACGGCCCGGCTGCTGGCCCCGTTCTGCCCGTTCCTGGCCGACGAGGTGCACCGGGTCGTGACGGGTGGGCGTTCGGTCCACCTCGCCGACTGGCCGGAGCCGTCAGGCGCGGCCGATCGGGAGTTGCGCGAGCGCATGGCTGCGGCTCGGCGGCTCGTCACCCTCGGGCGATCGGCCCGGACGGACGCCAAGGTCAAGGTGCGCCAGCCGCTGAGGCGGGCGCTGCTCCTCCACCCCGGCGTGGAGCTCGACGAGGCCGTGCGGGCCGAGATCCGGGAGGAGCTCAACGTGCGGTCGCTGGAGGACGTGGACACGCTGTCGGGCCTCATGAGCTGGGAGGTGGTCCCCAACTTCCGAGCGCTCGGCCCGCGGCTCGGGCCGCGGGTAGCGGAGGTGAAGGCCGCCCTCGCCCAGGCCGACGGCTCCGCGCTGCAACGGGCACTCGAAGCGGACGGCACCATCGAGGTGGCGGGGTTCCGGCTGACGCCGGAGGACGTCGACGTGCGGGCCCGGCATCACGCGTCGTTCGCGCTGGCCGAGGACGGCGGTTGGGCGGTGGCGCTGGACCTCGAGCTCGACGACGACCTCCGCCGCGAGGGGACTGCCCGCGAGCTGATCCGGGCGCTCAACGACCTGCGCAAGGAGCAGGGTCTGGCCATCGCCGACCGGGTCCGGCTGCGCCTCGGCGGCGATGACACCGTGCGGGCCGCCGTCGCCGCGCACGGCACCTGGATCGCCGACGAGGTGCTCGCCGTGGAGCTCACCTGGGCCGACGGCGGCGACCTCTCCGTCCGCGTGGACGGCACGGCCGTGACCGTGGCCCTGGAGCGGGCGGGCTGACCTTCCCGGTCACTGGGGTTGGTCGGGCGGCGGGAGCTGGATCGTCCGCTCCACCTCGGCCGCTCTCACGCCTCGCAGGCGCGAGAGCGGCTCGACCGCGTCCGGGGCCGCGGTCCCGGTGATGACCCCGATCGACTCCAGGACCTGCGCGCCGCGCAGGCCGGCGCGGCGGGCCCGGCGCAGCACCCCGTCCAGGTCCTGCAGGCCGTCGTCGTCGACGACCAGGGCCACGCCCAGATCGTCACGCTCGGCGTGTTGGTCGCGCTCGTCGCGCTGGCCGCTCACGGGCCCAGGTTAGGACCCCGCTACAGCACCGCCCCCGGGGCCTGCGCCAGACCGGCACCGATGTCCCGGTTGGGCAGGGTCAGGCGGCGGGCGCTCTGGAGCAGGAGCCATCCCAGGGACGCGCCCTTCATTCCCGGGTTGGCCTCGGCGTGGAGGGCGACCAGGCCGGCGGCGTGCGGGGTGGCCATGCTGGTGCCGTTCATGGTGGCGTAGAGGCGCGGCCGCGGCACCGACGAGCGCACGGCGACGCCGGGGGCGGCGATGTCGACCTGGCCTCCCCGCACGTTCATCCCGCCGGACGAGAACCGGGCGATGGCCAGGCTCGCGTCGATGGCGGCCACGGCGATGACCGACGGGCAGTTGGCCGGGTGACCGACCGGGGCGATGCGGCCCGGACGGGAGCTCTCGTTGCCGGCCGCGGCCACGATCAGGCTGCCTGCGGCGAGAGCCCGCTGGGCGACGGTCTCGTACACGGTCGAGAAGCCGCCGCCCACGGCGACCGGAGCGCCGAGCGACATCGAGATCACGGTGCAGGTGTTGCGGATCGCCCAGTCGATGCCGGCCAGGATCCCGCCGTCCGCCCCGCGGCCCTGGTTGCTGAGCACCTTGCCGGCGAAGATCTCGGCTTCGGAGGCGACGCCGTAGGCGGGCAGGGTCTGGGGCTGTCGCGGCCCGCAGGCCGTGCCGATGCAGTGGGTCCCGTGGCCGTGCCCGTCGTCGGCGGTCTGGCCGCTGATGAACGTCGCCATGGTCACCTGCCGGCCCACGAAGTCCGGGTGGCCGGAGTCGAAGCCGGTGTCGAGCACGGCGATGCGCACGCCCTTGCCGGTGAAGGTGGTGCCGACGACACCGGTGGCCTTCAGGCCCCACGTCGTGTCGGTGTCCAGGAAGGTCTCGGTCACCGCGGGCTCGCCACCTCCGCCCCCACCCTGGCCCAGCACCCGTTCGGCCAGGTCGTCGACACCGTCCCGGAAGCCCTGCACGTAGTCGCCCAGGGGCTCGTCGATGGCGTACACGATCCGCTCGGGCTCCACGGCCACGACGCCGTCGGCGGCCCCGCTGGCGGCGGCCACGGCGGCGAGCTGGTCCGGCGCGGGCTCGATCACGACGACGCCGAGCGTCTCGAGGTACAGGCCGGCGCCGGGCTCGAGGTCGGCCGGCGCGTCGGCGCCGAGGTCCGCGCTGGAAGCGACCTTCACCCCCGCCGCCCGAGCCAGCCCTCGGGTGGCCGCGCTCCTCTCGGCGCCCTCGGCGAGGAGCACCAGGAGGCGGCCGGTCGTGCCGTCCTGCGATCCCTCGGGGGGCTCGGGCACGTCGGGCGGCCGAACCGAACCGCCGGCTGTCGCACGGGCTGTCGTCCTCGGGCGTCGCTCACTGGGCATGGTGGTTCCCCTCTCGGTCGGTCGGACGCTGGTCCACCCCGGACGTCCATGATCGCGGACCACGGGCACGCTATGGTCCGGGTCAGTCCAGAACCGTCGGCGGATCTGGGGGAAAGGACAACGGCGATGATCACGAAGTTGAATCGCGGGCGATCGCGTGCGCCCCGACGACTGCTTGCGGCGGCACTGGGGGCGACGGCCGCCGTGCTCGTCGGGGCCGTCGGCATGGCCGGACTCGGTTCCGGCACGGCCGGCGCGCAAGGGCTGCCGTTGTGCGGCGGCAACCAGACGATCCGGCCCGCACCGGTGACCTGCTTCAACACGAAGACGATCGACGGGACCGAGGTCACCGTCGTGCTCGACGTCACCGCGGCGGGGGTGGCCACGGCCACGTTCACCCTGGGAACACCGAGGCCGGCGGACACACCCATCCGCATGCGGTGGCACGAGGGCATCAGCTCGGGCCCGCTCGTGGACGAGACCTCCGGGGTGATCCCGGCCGGCTCGCTCGGCCCGGTCACCCTGCAGGTGCGGGCCACGCGGACGTGTGGTGGGCAGATCGACACCAAGGCGGTGTTCACCGGCAACGGCGACGGTCGGGGCCGCGTGGCCGCGCCGTACGTCGGGCTCGACATCTGCAGCCAGCCCACGACCACCGCGGCCACGACGACCACCGCGTCGAGCACGACGACAGCCTCCAGCACGACCACCTCGGAGACCACGGTGCCCGGCAGCTCGACCACGCCGACGACGGCAGGATCGAGCGTGGCCCAGTCCAGCGTGCCCGGATCTCTTCCGAGGACGGGCGGCGAGCGCACGCGAGTGGCACTGGTGGCGCTGGCAGCACTGGTGGCCGGAGCCGGGATCCTGGCCGCCACCCGCCGCACACGCGACGAGGAGCCGATCTGACCGTCGGCTACAGGAGGTTGCCGGCGCCGGGGCTGTAGCTCGAGGCGATGACGTTGGTGGCGATCAGCGTGTCGCACTCGAGGTTGCCGGTCGCCCGGGTGAGGGAGCAGTTGAGCTCCAACGACCCGGCTCTGATCTCGGCCGTCGCCGCGGTGAGTCTCACCGCGCCGGCGGCCTGGATCTCGATGCCGGCGGGCGTGATGGCGATCGTGCCGCCACCGCCGTCGATGGTGATCGTCCCGCCGGCGTCGGCCAGGGTCACGGACTGGCCGCCTGGCGTGACCAGCCGGATGCTGAGCTGCTCGGGACGATCGTCCACCTAGATTCCGAACAGGCGCTGCTCCCGTCGGCGCGGCTGCTCGTCGGTTTCGGTCGGGTCAGTGCTCATCACATCCTCGTTTCGTCCGTGGGGACGCGTACAGATCGCGCCCGTCGTTCAATCGCTGGTCCAGCGCGCCCAGTGTCGCGGTGCTCGTGGCACGGAGCATCCGACATCGAACGACGCGCCAGCGGCTACGTTCCGCAGCAGGCGGTGACCGCTCGGAGGTTCAGCGGATGTCGGTAGAGAACATTCCCAACGACGGCAACCTGGACGCGGGCGATCGCCGCAAGCTCGGCGGCGGAGCGATCGCCTCCCTCAGCGGTCTCGCGGTCCTCGTGATCTTCATGCTGCAGAACACCGAGGACGTCAAGGTCGACTTCCTGTTCTGGGACTTCACCTTGCCGGTCTGGCTGCTCACCCTGGCGTCGGCGGCCATCGGCGCGTTCGTGTGGCTCGGGCTGGGGATCCTCCGCCGCCACCGCCGGCGCAAGGACCGCCGTGAGGACCGCAGGGACTGATCCTCCCGAGGTTCGTGGTGGCCAGCTGGCGCCTGGTCAGCCCGCGGTCTTGTCGAGGTGCTGCAGCAGCTTGTGGGCGGCGAGCTCGACCTCTTTGTGCCGCCACTCCGATGCCCGGTAGACGCAGGCGATGAGCCCGGACCGGTGGATCCGCCGGAAGTCGCCGTAGACGAAGGCGTAGCGCGCCTTGGTCTCGTCGGTAGCACCCTCGGTCAGGCCGAGGTGCCACGCCGCGTACTCGTCCCAGGAGTGTGAGTCGAGATACTCGTTCTGGTCCTCGGCTCGCGGCTGGACCTCGCCCCAATCGCTGTCGAGCACGTACTGGTGGGCGTTGATGAGCCGGCGGGCGTGGGTGACCGCCGCCTTGTTGAGCGAGTACGACGCCATGGTCATCGCCTCCAGAAGAGCAGATGCGTCACCCCGCTGGGGCTCGGCACGGAGTCGAGATGGAAGCGGTCGAGCAGCTCATCGGGGGAGGTCCACAGCCGTTCGCCTCCGGCGAGCTCGACCGGCGAGACGGCGATGTGCATCGTGTCGACGAGGTCGGCGTCGAGGAACTCCCGGACCGTCGTGACGCCGCCGCCGAGACGCACGTCCTTGCCGTTCGCCGCCTCCTTCGCCTGAATCAACGCATCGGCGGGCGTGGCCTCGATGAAGTGGAAGGTGGTGTCCGACAGCGTGAACGAGGGTCGCTCGTGGTGGGTCAACACGAACACCGGGGTGTGGAACGGCGGGGTGTCACCCCACCAACCCTTCCACTCGTCGTCCTCCCACGGCCCTCGCTGCGGCCCGAACTTGTTGCGGCCCATGATCTCGGCGCCGATGTTCCGTGCGAAGTCACGGGTGAAGTAGTCGTCGAGACCTCGGGAGCCACCCGGTTCGGCGCGGTTCGGCCAGCTCGCGGTGGCTCCAGCCCACGCGAAGAAGTCACCTGGGTTCGCGTGACCGAAGGGCTGCTCGAGGCTCTGACCTTCACCGGCGCCGAACCCGTCCCGCGACACGCCGAAGCACTGCAGCCGAAGCAGCTGGGTCATCGTTGCCTCCCTTCCTCGTCGTGAGCCCCTCTGCCGATCAGACGGAGGTCGACGGTCGAACTCATCGGCGCACTCCCTTCCTCCTCGTCCGGGTCAGTGCTCGTAACCCGTGTCAAGTCTGCGTCATGAGACGTGGGCTACTTGGCTCCGCTCGCGTCGACCAACGTGTGTGACGCCCGCCCCCCGCGGCCGGGCACCGCAACCGCAGTAGCCTCATGCTCTCGTCGGACGTCAGACACGACTTCGGGGAGGAGCGATTCGCGATGCCCAAGTACCTCGCCCTGTTTTCCTATTCAGATTCGGCCATGGCCGCGATGATCGAAAACCCGGCCGACCGAGAACCGGCCGTGCGGCGTGTTCTCGAGAGCGTGGGCGCTCGACTCGAAACCTTGTACTGGATGTTCGGCGCGCATGACGGGATGGCCGTGGTCGAGGCACCCGACTCGCTCACAATGGCGGCCATCAGTGCAGCCATCCGCAGTACGGGGACCGTTCGTTCGGAGACGCACGAACTCTTCTCAACGGCCGACATCCGGCACATTCTCGGAACGGCCCGACACGCTCAGGCGAGCTTCACCCAGCCCGGTCAGTCGTCGTAGACGATCACGGACGCAGAGCTGCCGTGCCCACGTTGCAGCCATGTCGGGCAGGTAGGGTCAGCTCGGACGGGCGGGCCGCCGGCCGAGAGACGGTGCAGCCCACCTGATGAGGAGGTGGGTCCGTGGCCCAGGATGACTTCGACGATGTTGTCGAGGCGTACCGACTCGCCCTCGGCGCGTTCTTGCAGGGCGACCCACACCCTGTCATCGAGCACTTCTCGCGGCGCGACGACGTAACGCTCGCCAACCCCCTCGGCCCACCTCGCCTCGGATGGGCGGAGGTCGAAAGGACGATCGAAGAGACAGCCGCCAACTTCAAGGACGGCTCGATGCGCTTCGAGGAAGTCTCCAGATACACCACTTCGGACCTTGGCTACGTCGTCTGGCTCGAGCGGGGTGAAGTGCAACTCGTCGGTAGCGAGGCGATGACCCCCTCATCGCTGCGGGTCACGATGATCTTCAGACGCGAGGGAGATACGTGGAAGGTCGCGCACCGCCACGCCGACCCGATCACCACCGCTCGCCCCATCAGCACGATCATCGATACGTAACCTGGCCGACGCCGGAACAGTCAAAGACGCGACCGAGCGCGTCGAACAGCGGGCCACGCGATCTGTCAGCCCGCGAGTGCGTCTACCGGCTCTGAAAGAGCCCGATGGACGAACCGAGGGCGCTCATTGGAGGGACATCAGACGACTGAGGTACGAACCCGGCAGGCCGGTCGGTCGCCTGCATCGTGTGGTGGCGATCAGTTCCCGAAGAGGTTGCCCAGCGCCCCGCCGCTCGCACCACCGGTCTGGCCTGGCGCGATCTGGCGGATCCAAGCCTCGAGGGCCGACGGGTTACGGGATTGGGTCATGACCCAGCCTGGACCGCTGAAGTCAAAGACCAGACCCTCACCCGACTTCAGCATCTGCACCACCCCACCGGTGACCTTGCGGACCTGGCTCCTCACCGTCGGGCCAAACGCCACCACATGGCCGCTGTCGACAGTGACCGACTCCCCTTCGCCGAGGCTGATCGTGTCCAACGCGCCGTAGCAGGCCAGCAGGACGGTGCCGTGCCCGGTGGCATGAATGAGGAAACCACCCTCACCACCGAACAGATTCTTGAAGCCACCCCACTTGGTGTCGAGCCCGATCCCCGGGGATGAGGCCAGCCAGCAGCCCTTGGTGATCGACATCGGCTGGTCGGGGGTGACCCCCGCCGGGATGATGTCACCGGCGAGGTGGTGGGCGATATCGACCCACCCCCCCGAGGAGGGCGCAGTGAAGGTAGTGATGAACAAGCTCTCACCACCCAGGAACGAGCGTTTCAATCCCTTCATGACTCCGCCCTGGGTGCTGGCTTCGATGGACACCCCGGCAGAGGTGGCCATCATGACCCCGGACTCGCCTCGGACCTGCTCATCGGGGTCGAGGACGAGACGGGCGACGGCGAATGACGGACTGTGGCGAACCTCAACTTCCACCAGACCGACGATAACTCCACGGTCCTTGGTCAGTGCTCGTAGCCGGGGTCGGAGGGCCAGTTGGGTTGGGATGGGTAGACGGGTGTCCACGACCCTGCGATTATGCCCCTGACCTGCATGTTCAATTTCTGCGAGTTGTCCTGATTGCGCTCATTTGACGAGGTAAGTGGCACGGAAGTGGCACGGCTGGCCGGCGACACACCCTCAACGGTGGCGCGCTCGAGCCGTCGCCGCCAGCCGGGCTCGGGTCGCTCGACGTCATCGTCGTCGGGTAGCTCACGCAGCTGACGCACCCGCGCCATGCGCTCGACCATCCAGGCTTCCCCCTGCCTGTCGTGCAGGCTCACCGACCCACATTGGACCCGTGCATCGCTACCGCGTCATGACCGACCGCTCGATCGTCTCGAGTAACAAAGGAGTCATCCCATGAGCACGAGAGCCCCCACCCGAGCCCAGCTGGATCAGCAGAAGCGAGAGACCGAGGCGCACGAGAAGCTGGTCTACGAGATCGCCTGCGACGCGTGGGACCGGTACCAGGCCGGCGACACCGTCTAAGAGCTGTGCCTCGAGCGCGGAATACTGATCGCCAAGCAACCATCGCAAGGAGGTCGTTCATGGCCGACCTAATGAACCGATTGCTCGCCGCGATCAACGCCCACGACCTAGATGCGTTCGTCGAGTGCTTCGCGTTCGGACTATCGCAGCGAGCAGCCAGCGCATCCCGGCCGAGCGTTCGAAGGCAGCGAGAAGGTGCGGGAGAACTGGACCAGCGTGTTCGCAGGCATCCCCGACTTCAAGGCCGAACTCCTGGCGTCGACGACCGTTGACAACACTGTTGAGATCGGAGAATGGCGCTGGCGAGGGACGCACACCGATGGAGCGCCGTTTGCGATGCAGGGCGTCACTGTGATGGGGACCGAGGGTGGGCAGATCGCGTGGGGCCGCCTCTACATGGAGCCCATTGAACAGACCGGCGGCGACATCGATGCGATGGTGCGCGAGACGTACCGGCCACCCGATTGACACCTCGATGACGGCCGTGGAAGACGCCGAACTGCCGTGATGCGCTAGCTGACCGTCCGAAGGTACCCGTACAGATCAGCGGGCCCGGAGCCGGCGTTGGGGACACCACTTGTGGCTCTACTACGTCTGACGTAGTAGAGTGCCGTCGATGCCGCGACGTCCAAGTCCTCGTGCTGGCCGCACTGGCAGTGGGGCCGATGCACGGACATCGGATGCAAGCCAGAGATCGAGGATCTGTCCGGTCGGCCAGTCGGCCCGGGGACCTTGTATGGCGCGATCAACCGGCTCGAGCAGGAGGGGCTCATCCGATCCGTAGGGGCGCACGGGCGTCGCAAGCCGTATGAGTTGACCGATTCCGGGCGTCGACACCTCGTCGACGAACTCACGAAGGCCCGCAGACTCGTCGACGTCGCGGAGCAACGGGTTGGAGGTACGGCGTGGACCGCTTGATCATCCGGAGCCTGCCCCGTGACGTGCGAGCGCGCCATGGTGAGGAGATCGCCGATCTTCTTGCGTGCTCGCGTCGTCCGGTGCGCGACCGTGTCGACGTCCTCATCGCAGCCCTGGGTTTGCGGCTCGACGCGACGATTCGTCAGGTGCTCGTGGTGGCATGGGTCGGAGTTGGCGGGTTCACCGCCGCGCTGCTGTACGCGATCGGGAGTCTTCGCGACGGCGCCGTCGAAGTCCTCGGCCACTGGTGGTCGACCTTCGTCCTCGCAGGGCTGATGGGAGCGACCTCGACCGTGCTTGTGCTGGCCCTCGCGCAGCGTCGGGCCGCAGTGTGGCGCCGACCAGGCTGACTCACGGAGCCCAAGCAAACGGTGACGAGCGGGCGCTGGCGGCTCATCCGCTGACAAGCTGTGATCGCAACGGAACGCACGCATCCGGCAGCGTTATGGACCGCGCTCCCACGCCGGTCTGTCTCGGTCGATCGGGAGGCGCAACGGGGGCGAGAACCCTGTCACTGCGGAGGTCAAGTGGCACGGAAGTGGCACACCGGCGCTATTTAGCCTGGTGTCCCTGGTAGCCGGGGTCGGAGGGCCAGTTGGGTTGGAAGAGGTGCCACTGCTGTGGTGCGGCGCGGATGAGCACCTCCAGCTCGTGAGCCAGGAGCTGCGTGATGCGGGTGACGTCGTCGCGCAGGGACCCCTCCCGCTCGGACGGAACCGGCGGGCGGATGATCGCGTGGTGACCGTCTCGTTGCGAAGTGAAGTACACCGCCGTGGGCAGGACCGGCGCGCCGGTCCGTAGTCCGAGTGTCGCCGGTCCTCCCGGCAGCGTCGTGCGCTCGCCGAAGAACTCCACTTCGATGCCGCCGCCCTGGATGTCCCGGTCCGAGAGCAGGCACACGACCTCGTTCGCCCGCAACGCCCTCGAGACGGCGGCCGCCGCCGACGCGCCCACCGGGACGACCGTCATGCCGAGCGACTCCCGGAACGAGACGAACCACTCGAACAGCTCCGGCGGCTCCAGCGGCTCGACCACCACGGTGATCGGAAGCCCCTGATCGGCGATCCAGCGCCCCGCCCACTCCCACCCGCCCAGGTGGGGCAGGGCGACGATGACTCCGAGGCCGGTGCTGAGCGTGTCGTCGACGTAGCCCAGCCCCTCGTACGAGAACGCGGCGTCCACCTCCGCGGCGGACAGGCCGGGGAGACGGAAGCTCTCCACCCAGTAGCGGGCGTAGTAGTCGAACGCGCTCTGGACCGCCCGCCGCAGGGCGTTCCCTCGCAGCTTGGGATCGACCCGGCGCAGGTGCCGCTCGATCATCGTGCGCCGCCCACGCATGCCGGCGCCGAACCCCACACCGAGGGCCGACGCCACCAGGGAGGTCACGGGCTCGGGGAGGTTCTGGGCGGCCAGCGACGCGGCGCGGTAGGCGGGCAGGCCGATGCGGTCGAACCCGCGATCCTGGACCGTGGCCATGGGGACGAGCGTCGGCTAGCGCTGGCGGCGACGACGGAGGTCGTCGAAGCGCACCTGGCGCGCCGAGCGCCGCGACTGCCGCCGGGAGCGGCGGGCCGCACGGCGCTCCATGACGACGGGCGCCACGCCGGCCTGCCGCCACACCTTCACGAAGCGCTGGATGGCGGTCGCCGTGGTGAGCACCAGCATCACCCACAGGATCGGGATGAGCACGGACTCGAACAGCAGGCCGATGCAGAGCAGCACGATGCGCTCGGCCCGCTCCATCAGGCCGCCCTTGGCGTGCAGGCCGAGCGATTCCGCCTTGGCCCGCTCGTAGGACACGAGCGACGACACCGCCATGATGGCGAAGGGCAGGAGCGCCATCTTGGGGCTCTCGGTGGTGGCCAGGTACCAGGCCACGCCGCCCATGAGCAGCGCATCGGTGACGCGGTCGATCACCGAGTCGAAGAACGCACCCCGTTGGCTGGCCGAGTTGGACGCCTTGGCCAAGGCCCCGTCCAGCAGGTCCGGCAGAGCGGCCAGGACGACGAGGAGGAGGCCGGCCCGCAGAGCCCCTGCGCCGATGGCCACCGCGGCGGCCACACCCAGCAGGAGCCCCAGGATCGTGAAGTGGTCGGGGCTCAAACCGGTGCGGCGCAGGCCGTCTCCCAGCGGCTTCACTGCTCGCTCGACCGGTGCACGGAACCGTCCATCGAACACGTCCTCAGGCTACCCGGGCAGGGGCGGGGGAAACGTGAACGGGGCCCGCTCGCCGCCGCGAGCGCAGCCGGTACCATCGACCGCGCAACGCCGCCGGGGTCCGCCCGTGCGGCCGACGACACCGACCAGATGGGGGTCCTCGACGGTGAAGACGTACCCGACCGCGAACATCCGCAACGTGGCCCTGGTGGGGCACAGCGGGAGCGGCAAGACGACGCTCGTCGAGGCGCTGCTCGTTCGGGCCGGGGCCATCCCCCGCGCCGGTCGTGTGGACGACGGCTCGACCGTCTCGGACACCGAGCCGGAGGAGGTGAAGCGCAAGATCTCCCTCTCCCTGGCCGTGGCGCCCGTCGAGTGGGAGGACCACAAGCTCAACCTCATCGACACCCCCGGCTACGCGGATTTCATGAGCGAGGTCGAGGCAGCCCTGAGCGTCGCCGACCTGGCCGTGTTCGTGGTCAGCGCCGTCGACGGCGTCGAGGTGCAGACCGAGGTCGTGTGGCGGCGGTGCGCCGAGCTCGGCCTGCCCCGCATGGTCTTCATCAACAAGGAGGACAAGGAGCGGGCCGACTTCCACCGGGTCCTGGACCAGCTCCGGACCACGTTCGGTGCGGGCTTCGCGCCGCTCGAGCTGCCCATCGGCGAGGAGGCCACCTTCCATGGGGTGGCGGACCTGCTCTCGGACCAGGCCTTCGAGTACGAGCCCGACGGCAAGCACCACGCCGAGCCGATGCCGGCGGACCTGGAGGAAGAGGAGCACCGCGTCCACGACGAGCTCGTCGAGGAGATCGTCTCCGGTGACGACGAGCAGCTCGAGCGGTACCTGTCCGGGGAGGTCCCGTCGGTCGAGGAGCTCGAGAAGGCGCTGGCCCACGAGGTGCTGGAGGGCAAGGAGTTCCCCGTGCTGCTGGGCTCGGCGCTCACGGGGGTCGGCGTGGACCGCCTCGCCGACTTCATCTGCGAGATCGGGCCTTCTCCCGCTGACCGGCCCGTCACCGTCCAGGCCGGCGACCAGGAGGTCACCGTCGCCGCCGACGCCGCCGGCCAGCCGCTGGCCTTCGTGTTCCGCACGATCGCCGATCCGTTCGTCGGCCAGCTCTCGCTGTTCAAGGTCCTTTCGGGCACCATCAAGACCGACGATCACCTCGTCAACGCCACCAGCGGCACCGACGAGCGGCTTCACGGCCTGTTCCACCTGCGGGGCAAGGACCAGACGCCCGCCACCTCCCTGGTCGCCGGTGACATCGCCGCCGTGGCCAAGCTGGCCGGCACGCGTACGGGCGACACCCTGGCGCCCAAGGGGTCGCCGGTGCGGGTCCAGGCCGGCTCTCCCCCGCCCGCCGTGCTCGCCATCGCCGTCCGCCCCCGCACCCAGGCCGATGACGACAAGCTGGGCGGCGCCCTGCAGCGACTCCAGGCCGAGGATCCGGCGCTGATCGTCGAGCGGAACGAAGAGACCCGCCAGACGTTGCTCCGCGGTGTGGGCGAGACGCACCTGTCCGTCTCGCTCGAGCGGCTGGCCCGCAAGTTCGGCGTGAACGTCGAGACCGAAGACGTCCGGGTGCCCTACCGGGAGACGATCTCCGGCCAGGCCGAGGCCGAGGGCAAGGTCAAGAAGCAGACCGGCGGGCACGGCCAGTACGCGGTGGCGAACCTGCGGGTGGAGCCACTCGCCCGCGGCGAGGGCTTCGCCTTCGTCGACTCCATCGTCGGCGGCGCCATCCCCCGGCAGTACATCCCCGCCGTGCAGCGGGGGGTCGAGGACACCATGTCCCACGGTGGCGTGCACGGCTTCCCGGTGGTCGACGTCAAGGTGCAGTGCTACGACGGCAAGTACCACAACGTCGACTCCTCGGAGATGGCGTTCCGCACCGCGGCCTCCGTCGGCTTCAAGGACGCGTTGTCCAAGGCCGGCGTGGTGGTCCTCGAGCCGGTCTCGCTCCTGACGGTGCGGGTGCCGGCGGCGTACCAGGGCGACGTGATGGGCGACATCAACTCCCGCCGGGGACGTGTGCAGGGCACGGGATCGACCGGCGGCGAGTCGGAGGTCACCGCCCTCGTCCCGACCGCGGAGATCCTCCGCTACGCCATCGATCTGCGCTCGATGACCGGCGGTCGAGGGAGCTTCGTGGCCACGCACGATCACTACGACGTCCTGCCCAGCCACCTGATCGACAAGGCCAAGGCGACGCTCGCCGCGGCCCACGCCTGATGGCCGGCTCATCGCCCGCCGACCTGGCGGTCACCTTCCGCTCCATCGACCGTCGCCAGCGCGAGGCCCTGCAGGACGAGCCACCGAACGACGCTGCGGCCGTGCCGGTCGCCGAGCTCGACCGCCTCGTGACGACCGTCGCGCAGGACGTCGGGGCTCCCGACGGCGGGAGCCTGCAGGAGCGGGGCGACGCCATCGCCGCCGCCATCGAGCGGGTGTCGGCCGACCATTGGGACCCGGCACAGCTGGAGCGCCTGCGCGCCGCGGCGCTGGATGCCGGGCGCCTCCTGCGGACGATCGCGGAGCTGACCGACGAGGATTCCTAAGCCTTCTGAAGCGGTGTAATCGGAAGCGGCCCACGGCGTTGTTTTCCCTGACGGGTAGGACACTCGTCAGGAGGATCACATGGCCAGCCAACCGACGTCGGGGCGATGCCGCCGTCGTCGGTCGGCCAGGCCGAAGGTCGCGGTGACGGCGCCGCCTCCGCCCAGCGGCGTCGTCACCGCCAACCTCCGTGGTTCCCCCACCGCCCTCCGTGCGCGATGGGAGCGTTGCCCCTCCTCCAGGCCCTGCATCCCCCTGACCTTCGTGGTCCGGACCCGTAGCCACGGATCAGACTCGGGCACGGTGCGCTTTCCCCACGTCCCCCTCGCCGGCCCGGCTCTGCCGACGCCGCTGCCGGATGAGGATCTGGTCGAGCAGGCCCGCACCGATCCCGAGGCGTTCGCGGAGCTGTACCGCCGTTACGTGCCGCGGGTGCACGCGTTCGTGTATCGCCGCAGCCGGTCGTCCGAGCTGGCGGAGGAGATCACGGCCTCCACGTTCGAACGGGCCCTGCGCGCCATGCCCGGCTTCCGCTGGCGGGACGGCGGGTTCCAGGCCTGGCTCTACCGCATCGCCGCCAACGAGCTGGCCAGCCACTACCGGCGGGCGCAGCGCCAGCAGAGCGAGCGCGGGCAGCGCGCCGCCCGCCAGCTCCACGAGGACGCGCCGGCCACGGAACCCACCCTCGACGGCGGTGACGGCTCCGCGGTGCTCGAGGCGCTCGGTCAGCTGAACGAGCGCTACCAGCGTGCGATCACCCTCCGCTACCTCTCCGGCCTGACCCCGGAGGACGCGGCCCACGCCATGGGCCTCAGCAAGGCCACGTTCGCGGTGGTCCTGCACCGCGCCATGGGCGCGCTGCGCAAGGTCATCGACCAGCAGCCGAAGGAGGGCTCGTGAACCGGGCCGAGCTCCACGACGAGCTGGTACGGCTCGGCAGCCGGCCGGTACCGCTGCCCGACCACGACCGCCTCGAGGCGCTCGAGGAGCGGCTGCTGCGCGAGTTCGCCGCCGCCGTCCCTTCGGCCGACCCGGTCACGACGATCGCCTCCGCCCGCCGCCGGCGCCGCCAGGTGCTGGTCGCCGGGCTGACCGCGGCTGCGGCCGCGCTGGCCACGGCCATGGTGCTCTCCCGGGGCGGCGAGACCAGCTACGAGGTCAGCGCCGCCACCGGCGCCGTGGCCATGTACCCGGACGGTGCCCGCCGGACGGTGCAGGCCGGCGACCACGTGCCCGCCGGCGGCCTCATCCGCACCGGTCCCACCGGTGGGGTGACGATCGAGGAGACGACGGTCGGAGCGGACCGCGTGATCCTGCTGGACGAGGAGAAGATCACGCTCCTGCCCGCCCCGCCGTCCGCTCCGCCGGCCGAGGGCCAGCCGGCCGCGCCCGCCGCCACCGCCACTGCACCCGCCACCGCCGCGCCGACCGCGGCCCCGGTGACGCTGGTCCCGACGATCGCCCCGCCGGCGCCGCCGCCTGCCCCGGCGGCCGTGAACCCGGGCCCGCTGAGCCTCTCGGTGACCGAGAGCCGCGACGGCGCCCAGCTCTCCTGGACGCCGACCGACGCCGCAACGTTCGCCCGCTACATCGTCGTGCGGGGAACGGCGGGGAGCGACCTGCTCGAGGACATCGTCGAGCTCCCGGACCGCCAGCTGACGGCGTTCACCGACGTGGGCGCAACGACCGGCGTCGAATTCTGCTACCGGGTCGTCGCTGTCGACGCCGAGGGCCTGCCCGTGGCGGAGAGCGAGACGATCACCTTCGTCCGCGAGGGGACGGGCAGCTCCAACGAGATCCCCCCGTCAACGACGACACAGGCACGACACCGCCGACGGACTCGGCGCCGACGACCCAGGCCGAGAGCACGACGACGGCGCCACCGACGACCGCGGCCCCGCACCAGCCCTCGCCCACGGTCACCGACACGACCATCGCCGAGACGACAGGGGCCGAGACGACGGTGCCCGAGCGGGCGCCTGACGACGGGGCGTCCGGGACCGGCGGCGGGATGTGGCCCTGGGACGACGACGGCGACGGCGACGGCCGCCGGCGGCGACGACGGTTGGTGGCGGGACGGCGGGGACGAGGACTGGGACCAGGACGACTGGGGTTGAGCCGGCGGCTCAGTCCTGGGCCCAGGCCTCGGGTTCTTCGGGGTTGTCCTCGACCAGCTGCTCGACGACGTGGCCGTCCACGGCGTCGATGAGCACGAACCCCCGGCGGCGGGGCGGCTCCTCCGTCGAGTAGCAGAGGATGCGCCAGGTGGGCCGGCTGCGCAGGCCCCGCCAGGCGAGCTGGGCCGACGCGTGGCCGACCGGGAAGCCGACGGCGTTGGTGGCCGTCACCAGCCCCTCCCGCTCGTCGACGGTCATGCGCCAGCCGCTGGTGATGGAGTAGACGCCCGCCAACCCCAGGAGCACGGCGGCAAGGAGGAGTCCCCGGTTCACCAGCACCGGCTCCTCGCCCCGCCGGACCAGGTAGGTCAGCAGGCAGGTGGCGGCGATGACGAGGTAGATGACGCCCGGCACCCGGCGCCGGCTGTTGTCCGGGAACTTGTACGGGCCGACGTAGCCGGAGGCATCCAGGTCCTCTGGCAGCTCGTCCCGCACGTCGTCGGGCGCGAGCTCATCGTCCACGATCGGGCTCCATCGGACAGAGGCTAGGAGGCGGGCCAGGCCGCACGCAGGCGGGCCGCGGTGTCCGGCAGGGCCTCGGGGATGGTCCGGGTGTTGGCGGTGGCGGTCATGAAGTTGCTGTCGCCCGTCCATCGCGGCACGACGTGGACGTGGAGGTGCTGCGGGACGCTGCCTCCGGCGGGGCGGCCGAGGTTGAGCCCTACGTTGATGCCCTCGGGCGAGTACGCGTGCTTCACCGCCCGCACGGCGTCCGTGACGGTCGCCCACAGCTCGGTGTGCTCATCCGGGGTCAGGTCCTCCAGCGCCGCCACCTCGCGGTAGGGCAGCACCATGGTGTGGGCCGTCGAGTACGGGTAGGCGTTGAGGATGGCGAACACCGTCGTGCCCCGGTGCACGATGTGGGTCTCCTCGTCCGGAAGCCCGGACCCGAGGATCCGCGTGAACACCGACGCCGAGCCGGTGTCCTCGTCTCCAGGCGGGGGGACGGACGAGACGTAGCCGGTCCGCCAACCGTTCCAGAGACGCTCCAGCACTGGTCCGGCTCAGGCGCCGACGACGTCGGCCACGGCCACCTCGCCCCGCAGGCGGGCGGCGAAGTCGCTGAGGAGGACGTTGCGTTCGGGCTTGTCGCTCCCGCGGGCGTTGACGCCGACGGTGCGGCCGGCGACGTCGTCGTCGCCCACGACGAGCACGTACGGCAGCTTCTCCAGCTTGGCCGTCCGGACCCGCTTGCCCAGCCCCTCGTCTGCGCCCACCTCGTCGACCCGGAAGCCCTCGCCCCGGAGCAGGGCCGCCACCTCGGCGGCATAGCCCTCGTGGGCCTCGGCCACCGGGAGCACCCGGGCCTGGACCGGCGCCAGCCAGGCCGGGAAGGCACCGGCGAAGTGCTCGACCAGCACGCCGAAGAACCGCTCCACCGACCCGAACAGGGCACGGTGGATCATGACCGGCTGGTGCCGCTCGTTGTCGGCGCCCACGTACTCCAGCTCGAAGCGCGCCGGCAGGTTGAAGTCGTACTGGATGGTCGAGAGCTGCCAGCGCCGGCCGATGGCGTCCCGCACGTCGACGTCGATCTTGGGCCCGTAGAAGGCGGCGTCGCCCTCCTTGATCTGGTAGCTGAGGCCCTCGGCCACCAACGCATCCCGAAGCGTCTCGGTCGCGCCCTCCCAGGCGTCGTCCGAGCCGATCGACTTCATCGGATCGCGGGTGGAGAGGTTGGCCTCGAAGTCCTCGAACCCGAAGGCCCGCAGCACCGAGATCACGAAGTTGAGGAGGCTGCGGATCTCGTCCGGTGCCTGCTCACGGGTGCAGAAGATGTGGCTGTCGTCCTGGGTGAAGCCGCGGATGCGCAACAGGCCGTGCAGCGTGCCCGCCCGCTCGTAGCGGTAGACCGTGCCCAGCTCGTAGAGGCGCAGGGGCAGCTCCCGGTAGCTGCGCATCCGGCTGCGGTAGATCAGGCAGTGGATCGGGCAGTTCATGGGCTTCAGGTGGTACGACCCGTTGTCCATGTCCATCGCCGGGTACATGTTCTCCTTGTACCAATCGAGGTGTCCCGACGTCTGGAAGACCTGCGAGCGGGCGAGGTGCGGGCTGTAGACGAACTCGTAGCCGCCGGCCGCGTGCCGGGCCCGGCTGTAGTCCTCCATCAGCTTGCGGATCACGCCGCCCTTCGGGTGCCACACGGCCAGGCCGCCGCCCAGCTCCGACGGGAACGAGAGCAGGTCCAGCTCCACGGCCAGGCGCCGGTGGTCGCGCTTCTCGGCCTCCTCCAGCCGGTGCAGGTGGTCGTCCAGCGCGGCCTTGGACTCCCACGCCGTGCCGTAGATGCGCTGGAGCATCGGGCCGTGCTCGTTGCCCCGCCAGTACGCACCGGCGACCTTCATCAGCTTGAAGTGACCGAGCCGCCCGGTGCTGGTGACGTGCGGACCACGGCACAGGTCGACGAACTCGGGCGTGTTGCGGTAGACGCTGATGATCGAGCCGGCCGTGACCTCGCCGGCGTCCACGGTGTCGACCCCGGCACCGTCGTCGTCCTGCACCCGCTCGATGATCTCGACCTTGTAGGGCTGGTCGGCGAACAGCTCGAGCGCGGCATCCGGCTCGACCTCGTCGCGCTCGAAGGGCTGATCGGCGGCGATGATCTCCCGCATGCGGGACTCGATGGCCACCAGGTCCTCCTCGTGGAAGGTGCGGCCGTCCGGCAGATCGAAGTCGTAGTAGAAGCCGTCCTCGATGGCCGGGCCGATCGAGAACTTGGCGCCCGGGTAGAGCTGCGTGACGGCCTGGGCCATGACGTGCGCGGTCGAGTGCCGCAGGACGTGGCGACCCTCTTCCGAGCCGTCGGTGATGATGGCGACAGCCGCCCGCTCCGGCAGCGGGCGCTCCAGGTCCCACTCCTCCCCCTCCACGGTGGCCGCCACCGCTGCCTTGGCCAGCCGCGAGCCGATGGACCGGGCGACGTCGCCCGCGGTCGAGCCCTCGGGATAGGCGCGCTCGCTGCCGTCGGGGAGGGTGACGAGGATGTCGCTCATGGCCCCGGCGAATCTACCGGCGGCCGTCCCCGCCGCCCGGCCGGGTTTGGGCAGGGTCGGTCAGGCCGGTCGGCCCGCCGTCACCAGCTCCGGCTGCCCCTCGCGCACCGGATCGTCGACGTGGGCGACGCGGGCCGCTTCGCTGGGGATCGACTCGGACTTCTTCGTGGCGTAGACGTCCCGGTACTCCTGGCCAGTGAGCTCCCGGATCTCGAACATCAGCTCATCGGTGATCTGGCGGAGCACGAGGCGGTCCTCGGCACGGTCCTGGTAGCGGTCGACCTTGATGGGCCGGCCGATCCGGATCGTGCAGTGCATCCCCATCTTCGGCATCTTGGCGTCGGGCGGCTGGATCTCCCGGGTCCCGATCACGCCGACCGGGAAGATCGGACAGCCGACCTTGAGGGCCAGGCGGGCGGCGCCGGTGTGGCCGCGGTAGAGGACACCGTCACGGCTCCGGGTGCCCTCCGGGAAGATGCCGAAGAGCTCGCCGCGGCGCAGGACCGCCTCGGCGGCGTCGAGGGCGCTCTGCGACCGGTCACCGCCCGAGCGGTCGATGGGGATCATGCCGAGCGCCGGGAAGAGGTGCTTCGTCTTCCACGAGTCCATGTACTCGGCCTTGCCGACGAAGCTGATCCGGCGGGGCACCGTGAGCATGAGGAACGCCGAGTCGAGGAAGCTGATGTGGTTCGGGCACAGGATGGCCGGGCCCTCGGACGGGATGCGCTCGTACCCCTCCAGGTGGAACCGCCAGAGCCGCCTGGCCAGCGGTGCCGCGACGGCCCGCCAGCGGTCCTGGAGCGCGCCGGCGCCCTGGTGCTCGCCTCCGGCTGCCGGTGCCACGCCCCGATCCTACGCGGCGAGCGTTGCCGGCGGGTGAGGCCGGTCTTTCCGGCGGCTGTCAGGTACCTGTCGCGACGGTCGCGACGGTGAGGTCGACGCCGAGCAGCGCGGCGGCCGTGCCGACGCTCTCACCGCGTGCGACGGCGTCGTCGATCGCGGTCAGCGCGGCGGGGGTGTCGAGGTCGTCGTCGAGCGCATCCCGGACCTCGACCAGGCCCTTGTCGTCACTGGCGGTGTCGGTGGCTGTGTTCGTGGGGGCGTCACCGGCACCGGCCAGCCACCGGTCCAGGCGGGCCGCCGCCTTCGGCATCATCGAGTCGTCCCATTCCCAGCTCGTGCGGTAGTGCTGGTCGAAGATGGCCAGGCGGATGGCCCGCGGATCCCACCTCTCCCGGAGCTGGTCGACGAACACCAGGTTCCCCAGGCTCTTGGACATCTTCTCGCCGTCCTTGCGCACCATGCCGATGTGCATCCAGTGGCGGACGAACGGCTCCCCGGTGGCCGCCTCGGACTGGGCCCGCTCGCACTCGTGGTGCGGGAAGATGAGGTCCGATCCGCCACCGTGCAGGTCGATCGTGCTGCCCAGCTCGCGCAGGGCCAGCGCCGAGCACTCGATGTGCCACCCGGGCCGGCCCGGTCCCCACATGGTGTCCCACGACGGCTCGTCCTCGGCCGACGGCTGCCAGAGCACGAAGTCCAGCGGGTGGCGCTTGTGCACGTCCTCGACGTTGCCGCCCCGCTCCGCGGCGTAGGCCAGCATCGTCGCCTCGTCGTAGTGGCTGACCGAGCCGAAGCTCGGGAAGCGGGTCACGTCGAAGTACACCGCGCCGCCGGACTGGTAGGCGAAGCCACGGTCGAGCACCATCCCGATGAAGCCCCGGATGTCGGGGATGGCGGACGACGCCCGGGGCCGGCTGTAGGCGGGCAGGACGTCGAGGGCGTCCATGTCCCGGTCGAACCGGGCCTCCTCGGCGGCGGCGAGGTCGAGGTAGTGGATGCCGAGCTCGCGAGCCTTCGCGAACAGCGGGTCGTCGACGTCGGTGACGTTGCGCACGCACTTGGTGTCGTGGCCCAGGTCGCGCAGGCGCCGCTGGAGCACGTCGTAGAACAGGTACACGGCCGCGTGGCCGATGTGGGTGGCGTCGTACGGCGTGATGCCGCACGTGTAGAGCGTCACGACCGGTCCGGGCTCGAAGGGGACGACCTCCTGCCGGGCGGTGTCGAACAGGCGCATCGACATGGTGGACGTCGCTCCGGCCTCGACTGCCGGGCCGCTCAGGCCTTGATCCCGGTGAGCTTCGGGGCGACGCGGGTCCGGTAGCGGACGTTCAGCTGCAGCAGGACGGCGGTGAACGCCTCGATCGCCGTGGCGTTCGAGAGCTCGCCGGCGTCGAGCGGACGGCAGCCGGGGATGGCGGTCACGATCTCCGACACGACCTTGATGGCGGTCGTGTCGTCGGAGCAGATGAGCACGTCGGAGTCGATCGGCTGGTCGAGATGGCCCAGCTCCTTGGCCGGCAGGTGGTGGAACGCGGCGACCACGCGGCAGTTGGGCACAGCCGCCTGCACGTGCGCGGCCACCGAGCCGCGGGGCGGCACGAGCGGTTGGAACTCGGACCCGACCCGCACGAGCGCGTTGGCCATGCTCACGACGACCTTGCCGTCGAGGTCGGGTGCGTGCTCGTGCGCGGTCGTCGCCGCGGAGTCCCACGGCGTGGCGATGACCACCAGCTCGGCCCGGGCAGCGTCCGTGTTGTCGCCGGCGTCGATGGGCAGCTCCCGCCCCGGCCAAGCGCCCAGGATCGTGTCCCGCGCCTCCATGGCCCGGTAGCGCGAGCGCGAGCCCAGGATGACTTCGTAGCCGACCGAGGCCAGGCGCGCTCCGAGAGCCGTTCCCGCCGGCCCGGTCCCGCCGAGGATGCCGATGCGCATGGTCGGAGCCTTGCACATACGCTCCGGCGGATGGGACTCCTCGACGGCAAGCGCATCGTGATCACCGGTGTCCTCACGGACGCCTCCATCGCCTTCGGGGTGGCCAAGCTGGCGCAGGAGGAGGGCGCGTCGATCATCCTGACGGGCGCCGGGCGCGGCCTGTCCCTGACCGAGCGCACAGCCCGCAAGCTGCCCGCGGAGGCGCCGGTCCTCGAGCTGGACGTCACCGAGCCGGCGCACCTGGAGTCGGTCCGCGACGCGGTGGCCGAACGGTGGGACGGGGTCGACGGGGTGTTGCACGCCATCGGCTTCGCACCCGCCGTGTGCCTCGGCGGCACGTTCATGGAGGCCACGTGGGACGACGTGTCAGTGGCGCTCCACGTCTCGTCGTACTCGCTCAAGGCCCTGGTGGACGCCTTCGGGCCGTTGATGGGACCGGGGTCGTCGCTCGTGGGCCTCGACTTCGACGCCACCGTGGCCTGGCCGGCCTACGACTGGATGGGCGTGGCGAAGGCGGCGCTCGAGTCGACGACCCGCTATCTGGCCCGCGAGCTCGGCAGCCGCGGGATCCGGGTGAACCTCGTGGCCGCGGGACCGATCCGCACGATGGCCGCCAAGTCGATCCCCGGCTTCGCGGCGTTCGAGGACGCCTGGCAGGCCCGGGCCCCGCTCGGGTGGGACATCAACGACACCGGCCCGACGGCGCGGGCCTGCGTGGCGCTGCTGTCGGACTGGTTCCCGGCCACCACCGGCGAGATGGTGCACGTCGACGGCGGCTATCACGCCATCGGCGCCTGAGCGAGCCGTCTCCGCGCCAGCAAGTCCGCGGCCATCTGCTCGAGCTCACGGTGACGGCGCCACCACGCGTCCTCGGCCGTCTCGGGCAGCGACTCGGCGGCGTCGGCCGCGCCGAGCCGCTGGTGGAGGGCCTGGCGGCTCACGCCGAGCGCCCGAGCGGCCGCGGCCATCGGGAGGTCCCGGTGTCGGACGGCCTGTACGGCCTGACGCTCGATCCGATCGAGGTGCGCCCGCACCTGGCGGACGGCGAGCAGGCGATCGAGCGGGTGGGACGCCGGGTCGAGCGCGACGTCGAAGCGGCGGCGGTGTTCGTTGTCCGGGACCATTCGGCGAGGCTGCCAGGCGGGTGCTACAGCGACGGCCGGCGGACCCGAGAAGCACCGACCGGGACCATGTGCGTTTCCGAATACGTCAAGTTCCCTTGACGCGTCCCTGCCCCGGCGAATCGACGGCGAATCGCCGGGGTCAAGGAGGGTTGACGGGGCGTCAAGGTGCCTTGACGGTTTCGCGGATGTGGACTCTCCCGGGGGGTCGGCGCGGGCCGGCGCGCCCGGAACCGGCGGCCGGCTCAGCCGACCATCGACGTGCGGCCGGCCCAGAAGGGCGCCCGCAGGTCCCGCTTGAGGACCTTGCCCGACCCGGTCTTGGGGAGCTCGGGGACGAAGCTGATCGAGCGCGGCACCTTGTACGACGCCAAGTGCTCGCGGGCGTGGGCGATCACGCCCTCGGCATCCAGCGTCGCCCCCGGCGCCACGACGACGGCGGCGTGGACCGCCTCACCCCACTCCTCGCTGGGCACCCCGAACACCGCCACCTCGTAGATCGCGGGGTCGAGCTCCAGCGCAGCCTCGATCTCGGCCGGGTAGATGTTCATCCCGCCCGAGATGATCATGTCTTTCTTGCGATCGCAGATGTAGAGGAAGCCCTCGTCGTCCCGGTACGCGACGTCCCCCACCGTCTGCCACCCGTCCCGGTTGTCGGCCAGGTAGCGGTCGTGCTGCTTGTAGTAGTCGGCGAAGACCGACGGGCTGCGCACGAACAGCTCCCCGGGATGGTCCGGGCCGATGCCGGTGACCTCGTTGCCGTCGTCGTCGAACAGCGTGATCTCCACCCCGGGCGCCGCCTTGCCGCACGATCCCGGCTTGCGCAGCTGGTCCTGCGGCTCGAGGATGCAGTTCACGCCGAGCTCGGTGGAGCCGTAGACCTCCCACAGCGAGTCGTCCGGGAAGTCGGCCAGGTACAGCTGCTTGAGCGCGAACGACCAGGGCGCGGCGTTGGCCACCATCCGCTTCATCGAGGAGCGGTCGTAGCGGGCCTTCACCTCGTCCGGCAGCGTGCAGATCATGCGGATGGGGGTCGGGGCGGAGAAGGTCGACGTGATGCGGTACGTGTCCACCAGCCGCAGCCAGTCCTCGGGATCGAAGCGCCGCTGCAGCACGACCTTCTGGCCGAGCGCCTGGGCGATGCCCATGAAGCCGCCGGGCCCGGAGTGGTAGAGCGGCCCGGTCGGGATGTAGACGTCGGCGGGGGTGTAGCCGATGAGCTGCACCATGGCCATGATCTGGGCGGGATCGCCGGCCCCGGGCCGCAACGCCCCCTTCGGCTTCCCGGTCGTGCCCGACGTGTAGATCATGGTCGCGCCGGCCACCACATCGGCGGGCTCGTCCGGCGATGCGACCGCCATCAGCTCGTCGGCGCTCTCCATCCCCTCAGGGGTCGGGCCGTCGAAGACGAGCACGGACGTGACCTTGGGGATCTCGGCGCGGATGCGGCCGAACATGGGTGCCGTCTCGGCATCGACGAAGGCCACGGTGGCGTCACAGTGGTCGACGACGTATGCGGCCTCCTCGTCGGACAGCCGGTAGTTCAAGGGCACGGCCGTCGTGCCCAGCTTCCGGGCCGCGTTGATGACGGTGACGACGCCGATCGAGTTCTGGCCGCACCACACGACCTTCGTCCCGGGCGCCGGCGCCGCGCTCGGCCAGCACGGCGGCGAGCCGGTTGGCCTGGGCGTTGAGCTCGGCCCAGGTGAGCTGCACGACGGTGCCGTCGGGCCGGTCGTCGACGACCGCCACGTCATCCGGCTTCGCCGCCGCGTACATGGTGAGGAGATCGGGCATGGCCGCGTTGTCTACCAGCCCGCGATGGGCGCGCGCCCGGCCCGGGCTGGCACACTGGGTCGATGCCGTTCGACACCAGGCGTTGGGTCGATCCGTCTCAGCCCCAGACGCTGCAGTTCGCGTGCTGGCTGCTGTACGCGAACGCCATCGTCGGCCTGCTGTTCGGCGGATCGGCGCTCGGCATCCTGGGGCTGGCGGCCAGCGTCCTCGCCGGGTACGGCATCGCCAACGAGAAGCGCTGGGGCTACATCCTCGCCGTGGTCATCACCGGACTCGAGGTCCTGCTCTACGTCGTGGCCGCGGGCGGCATCATCGACGCCATCAGCTCGCCGGTGCTCATCCCGCTGGCGTTCACCGTGGCGCTGCTCGCCCTGCTCCTGCACCCGCAGAGCCGCGACTACCAGCGCATCTGGTTCAAGTAGTCGCTGCGCTATCTGAGCGTTTGCTCGCACCGGCAGCGGCGGTACGCCATCCGACGGCCGATGCGGGTGCACCGAGAATGGCACGTTCGATGCCGGAGAGCTCGTGCTGACCGTGAACTGCACGTTCAGTCCGCCGACGACCAACAGGCCCCTGCCCACCTCGGGGTTCACCTGCACGACCGCCTAACGGTCACAGGGTGCTTCGTTGGGCTAGGGCACCACCGCGCCGCAGCACAACGGCACCCGCAGGTGCACGATTGATGCGTACCGGTCCCCGGCCGGTGGACACCGGCCGGGGACGGTTCCGACGGTCAGTCGCCGCCGTTGTTGTTGCCCCCGGAGTTGCCGGGGTCGCAATCGTTGTCCGGCGTGGTCTCCGAGCCGTTTCCGTTACCGGCGTTACAGCCGTTCCCGCCGTGGTGGTCACTGCCCCCCGCGAACGCCGCGGACGCCGGTGCGAGGGTCAGGCCCGCCGCGATCAGCACCGCTGCCACCACCCGCTTACGTCGGATCACCATCTGTTCCTCCTTCGTCATGGGCAGCCAGACACACGAGATGACGTGCGCCCGCAAGCGCTGCCCGCTTTTCCCCTCGCCCGCGCAGGCTTGCTTGCACAGGCCAACACGGTGCTAACAGAGGCCACGGGTACGCACAAGAGGACCGACACAAGTCGGTCCCAGCACCGCGACATCGGTGGAATCGCGGCGGTGGCTAGCTCCGTTCAGTGGTGAGCTGATCACCACGGGTGGTCGCATCGGACACGCAACGGCCCCCGGCCGGTGGTTGGCCGAGGGCCGCTGCTGGTCGCCTCCCGCTCCGCCCGCGGGCGACGACGTTCTGTGAGGCTTCAAGTCGCGCGCCGGCTCCAACGGGTGACACCGACAGGGCCGTCCTCACGGTGGTCGAGCCCGGCCCGGTGGGCCATCTCCCGGCCCTCGGACCAGGCGCCCTCATGCACCTGCTGCGAACCGTCGGCGTACTCGATGACGAGCTGCTCGACCCCGGTGACCTGGTTCGTGCCGGCGGTGATGGCGACGATGCGGAAGGGCGCTCGGGATCGGCGGGCGTAGGGTCGGACACGTGTTCGGTACCTGCAACGAACGTGAGCAACGCCTTGCCGAGCTCCAGGCCCAAGCCGAGCACGCAGTGTGGTGCGATGGTCACGTGCGCTGGTCGCCGCTGGGCGAGCGGACTGCGAGCCCTGCTCAAAGACGAGGCTCCGCCTCGCCATGGTGCCGAGTCGGTCGACGGCGATTCTGCCAAACCGTACGCTTGAGTCGTCTTGACGGGAGGCACTCATGAGACGAGCGACGGTCGGCGTGTCCGCGATCTCCGTGCTGGCGTTCGGATTCCTCGTGGGTTGCACTCCACCGCTCGCCTCTCCCCCGCCGACTCCACCGCTCGCCTCTTCTCCGCCGACTCCACCGCTCGGGTTGCCAAACCCAGGGACTCCGCCTCCGGCCCTGAAGGAGCGCCGATCGGTCACCGCTGTCCAAGTCAATACTTGCAACGGCGAGACGGTGTACCTGACGGGCGAGCTGCGCGAGGACACGAAGGTCAGAGATTCGAGAGTCGAGCAGCGCATCAAGGCGAAGCTGACCGGTAGTGGCGACTTCGGCAACGAGTACAAGTTCGAGCTCGACGTCGAGACCAAGTGGGACACCGCGTCGATGACCATGACTCAGAAGGGCCGTCAGCTGCTCGTGACGAAGGGTTCCGCCCCGGACCTGCGCGTCACGGTGACGATCAGCTCGTCACCGCTGTCGCTCGAGGTGGAATCGGAATGCGACGGCGACTCCAAGCCGTGACCGCGTAGGGGGCCCGGTTCGGTGGGAGGCCGACTCGCCTCAGCCCTCGATGAGGGTGCCGTCCGGGGCGACCACGAACCACACGTCGCCCTGGCCCTGGCCGTTCGTGTCCCCAGCCGCTGCGTCACCCGAGAACCTGTACAGGGGCCAATCTCCGGCCTTGAGTTGGTAGGTCTCGTCCGGACCCTCGACGACGGAAAAGACGGCGGAATCGAGGCCGGCGGGCAACTCCTCCGAAGTCGTGGTCACGGCTGGCCATGCCTCCGCGCACCCGCCGGTGCATGTCGACGTGCCGGCGCTGTCGTTCTTGAAGCCGTAGACGGTGAAGCCGTCCGCGGTGGTCAGGATCTGACCGAGCGAGCTGTCTGCCACGACGACGGGCCCCGCGCCCGCGGCCGCCGTCCCGCCTGCCTCGGTCGTGGCCGCCTCGCCGGCGGCTGAGGTGGCGACCGCGACGGTCGTGTCGCTGCCGCCGTCGTCGCTACTACCGCAAGCGGTGACGAGCGCCACGCTCGCCGCGATGCCGAAGACCAGATGTCGAGTCCTCATCGATAACTCCTCGTAGTTGGGGTTCCGACGGAGGTACGCACGGATGGGCCCGGACGGTTCGCGCGCCCAGGTCTGGTCGGATCAATCGGATCGCTCCGGCGTGAGCGGAGCTCACGCCGCGACCGACCGTGTCCTGACGCACCCGTCAGCGGGCAGAACCCATCCCAGCCAGGACATACGCGCTCTGGGCGTACGCTACGTGATTGTTCCGCTGGGACGCGGACGGCGCCGCGAGGGCGACGGACCGCGATGCACAAGGAGCGACCTCGTCGTGACCGGGATCGAGGACGGGGCGAGCGACCGACCGGATCCATCGACCCGGGGCGAGGCTGTCAGCTCGGGATCGAAGACGACGGTCAACGCGGCCGGGCCGGAAGGCCGTTCACCGGTCGACTCCGGTAGTCGGACCCGGTTGACGGCCCGAGGAAAGGAGATCGTGCAGGTAGCGATCTCCGTCGTGCTGTTGGTGCTCATCTTCAGGTATGTGTTCCGGCAGTTCGCCGACCTCTCCACAGTCTGGGATGTCATCCAGATGCTCACCTGGCGAGAGATGGCCGCCTTGGTGCTCGCCACGGCGTGGAGCCTCTTCACCGCCTGGATCGTCGTCGTCCTCGCCACTCCCGGCCTCACCTATCCGCAGGCGGCCGTGATGACGCAGTCCACCACGGCGGTCGCCAACTCGGTGCCGGTCGGTGGTTTCGTGGCGGTTGGGCTCACCTACGCGATGCTCACCACCTGGGGATTCTCGAAGGCCAGGAGCACCGTCTCAGTCATTGTGACCGGCATCTGGAACAACTTCGTGAAACTGGCCGCTCCGATCCTGGCCCTCGCCCTCTTGGCGATCGAGGGGCGGCCGGAGGGAGGGAGGGTGGCGGCGGCCATCGCCGGTGCGGCCGGGCTCATGGGCGCGATCGTCCTCTTCGCCCTGATCCTGCGCAGCGAGGAGTTCGCGGCCAAGGTGGGAATCGTGACCGGCCGGTGGGCATCGGCAGTGCTGCGGTTTGTCGGGCGGAGTCCCGTGCTGGGCTGGGACCGTGCCGTACTCAGGTTCCGTCACCAGGTCATCGTCGTGGTACAGCACCGCTGGGTGCCGCTGACCCTGGCCACCCTTCTGAGCCACGCCTCGCTCTACCTCGTCCTTCTCGTGTCCCTTCGCGTCATGGGGGTGTCTGACGACGACGTCGGATGGGCGCAGGTGCTGGTCGTCTTCGCGTTCGCTCGGCTGCTGACCGCCATCCCGCTCACGCCGGGAGGGGTCGGCGTGGTCGAGCTGGCGCTCATCGAGGGCTTGACCCGTGCGGGTGGCGACGACCCCAAGGTCGTGGCGGCCGTCCTTCTCTTCCGACTGCTCACCTACGTGCTTCCCATCGCCCTCGGGCTAGGCGCATACATCTTCTGGCGGCGCAACCGCTCGTGGCGCGGCTCGGCGCCACCGCTGCCATGGTCGCTCGAGCCCGCGACGGCCGGCGAGGCCTGATCGATCCGGTCGCCCATCGGCCGCCCTGTGCTCTACGTACCCGGTTCCCGCCCTCCGATGATCACTTCTCGACGCTCTGATCGCTGCGTTGTCCGAGTCCTGCATAGCCGCTCGAACCGCCGGCTGGTTCAAGGAGCGCTCTCGCCGTCTGCTGCCTGCTCGCCCACATCGTCCGTGAGACAGCTCGGTAGAGGCCCGCGATCTGCAGGACCCACGCTCGACCGGGAGCGAGCAGCTCTCGATTTGGAACGTGCAGTCAGCGTGCGGGCAGCGCTGGCGGAGTCCGCAGGAGCGCCCGGATGCCGGTGGAGTCCATGAACGTGACGACCGTGCAGGTCCAGCAGCAGCGGTCCGTGCACCGTCTCGAGCGTGTCGAGGTGGTGCGCTGTGGTCGAAGATCGATTTCGCCCGTGATGCTGAACCGGCCGGGCGCACGTTCGCTGACGCGCGACGGGCAGCCGAGTACGTGGTTGCGATCGCTGTCCCTCGGTTGTCCCACGGGTGACGTCCGTTCGACGGCGCTGGGCAGCCGGCTGGCCGCCCTCTGCCCAGCTCCCGAGTGGCCGGAGGAGTCGGGCCCCGGATCATTCGGGCGGCCGCCGGGGACTGGGCGAACCGTGGCTGTCAGCCCTACTCCGACCGTCGGGAGGATGCCCGCACGTTGACACGTCGTCGCGTGGAACTGGTGTCGGTCGTGGGAATCCCGATCACCCTCGACGGAGTGCCGTCGGCTCGCCGTCGTCGAGCTCGGCCTCCGCCCCTGAGGATCTGCCACGATGGCGGCATGACGACGACGATCGACGGCATCGACGGGCTCAAGGCCGCGGTCGGCCAGCACCTCGGCTACAGCGACTACGTGGAGATCACGCAGGACCAGGTGAACCTGTTCGCCGACGCCACCGGCGACCACCAGTGGATCCACGTCGACGTCGAGCGGGCGAAGGCCGGGCCGTTCGGCGCACCCATCGCGCACGGCTACCTCACGCTGTCGCTCTCCCCCGCGCTCCTGCCCCAGATCCTGCGCGTCACGGGCGTCGCCATGGGCGTCAACTACGGCACGCAACAAGGTCCGCTTCCCCTCGCCGGTGCCGGTCGGCTCCAAGCTCCGCCTCGGCGCGTCGCTCCTGAGCGTCGAGGACGTGGCCGGCGGCGCCCAGATCGCCATGGAGCTCACGTTCGAGGTCGAGGGCGCGCCGAAGCCGTCCTGCGTGGCCGAGGTCCTCTTCCGCTACTACGAGTGAGCGGCGCGCCCGACGGCGGCCTAGCGGAACTCGGGCATCACCTTGGTGGCGAACAGCTCGAGGCTGGTGGTGTCGGGATAGTCGGCGCACCAGGGGATGAAGCCGGTGCAGCCCAGGTCCACGTAGGTCTGGATCTTCTCCGCCACCTGCTCGGGCGTGCCCACCAGGTTGCCGTCGCCGCCAGCTCTCGACCGGCTCGCCCCACAGGCTGCGTGACCCGGCGGCCTCCACCTCGGCCTCGGTCTCCCGCACGAACACCTCGGGAGCCCACGTCCGGCGGATCTCGTCGTAGTCACGGCCGACCGCGGCGCAGTGCCCCTTGAGGATCTCGCACTTGCGGGCCCACTCCTCGGGCTTGCCGCCGAAGTTCGAGCAGTCGGCGTAGCGGGCGACGACCCGCAGCGTGAGCTGCTCCCCGCCGCCGCCGATCCAGATCGGCGGGTGCGGGGCTTGGAGCGGCTTGGGGTCGCAGTTGGCCCGGCGCAGCGAGTAGTAGCGGCCGTCGTAGGTGGTCTCGGGTTCGGTCCACATCGACCGCACGATCTCCACCGTCTCCCGCAGCATGCCGATGCGCTCCTTGGCGGCCGGGAACTCGTAGCCGTAGCCCCGGTACTCGTTCTCGTACCAGCCGGCGCCGATCCCCCAGTCGAGGCGGCCGCCGGAGATCACGTCGATGGTCGAGGTGATCTTGGCCAGCAGCGACGGCTGGCGGTACGAGTTGCACCCCACCATCTGGCCGAGGCGGATGCGGCTCGTCCGCTGGCTGATGGCGGCCATCGTCGTCCAGCACTCGAAGACCGCTTCGTGGGCGGGCCGGGGGACGTTGTGGACGTGGTCGTAGACCCAGATGGAGTCGTAGCCGAGCTCCTCGGCCTTCTGCGCGATCGTCGACCGCGGTGGCCCACTTGGCCTCCGCCCCGTCGATCGAGGCGAGCTCCATCTTCCAGCCCTGGGGCATGAAGGCCCCGAAGATGACGGATCCGGGGGCATCAGGGCGTTCGGCCATGGGGCCGACCCTACCGAAGGCGGCCAGTAGGCTCCCTGGCCGTGCGGCGTGGCGCGGAGGTCGCAGTGGTCCGACAGGCCACGCAGATGATGGGAGCCCGACGGGCCACCCGGATGCTCGGGGCCTTGCTGGCCGCCCTCGTGGTGGGCGTCGCCGGGCCCGCCATCGGAACCGCTCCGCGCAGGACACCGCGCAGGACACAGGCGACCTCGGCGCCCAGATCGACCAGGTGGCCGGCGAGCTGGCCGGCGTCGGACGCCGAGATCGCCCAGATCCAGGGCGCCCGCGACCAGCTCGACACCGCGGTCCTGGCCGCTCAGCGCAAGGCCGACGCCCTCCGGTCGGACTCGAGCCAGCGCGAGCAGGTCAGGGCCGACCTGGTGGCGCAGGCCCACGCCTTACGCGATCCAGCGCTACATGTACGGCTCGTCGGGCTCACGTGACCTGCTGGCCTTCCTGGCCGCGCTGGCCAAGCCCGCTGACGACGCCGTCTGGGGCCTGGCCACGCTGGAGGTGACGAGCGAGGCCGCGCTCGACGAGGCGGAGCAGGTGTCCGAGGCGAGGGACGCCGTGGAGGAGCGGCTCGCCGCCGCGCAGAGCGACCTGCTCGTGCTCAGCGCGGCCCGCGACCGCAAGGACCAGGAGCTGCGCGCCGCCGCCGCCCGACGGACCGAGGTGGCGGGCCGGTTCGAGGCCGTGGTCCGCGAGCTCGGTCAGGCCACGGTCAACGGCATGTCCACCGTGGCCTACAACGCCTACAGGCAGGCCGAGGCCACCCTCGCCGCGGAGCAACCGGGGTGCGGCCTGCGTTGGGAGCTCCTCGCCGCCATCGGCAAGACGGAGTCGAACCACGGCGTCGGCCGCCTCGACGCCTTCGGCAACAGCCAGATCGCCATCGTCGGCATCCCGATCGGCGGCGACACCGACGGTGGCCTGCTCGACGGGGATTCCTCGCAGGACCACGCGGTCGGGCCGATGCAGTTCATCCCCTCGACCTGGAAGCGCTGGGGCACCGACGCCAACGGCGACGGCCGCACCGATCCGGGCAACATCGTCGACGCCACGACGGCGGCCGGCCGCTACCTGTGCCGGGCCGCGGGCGACCTGACGCTCACGACCGAGGCGGGCGTCATCCGGGCCATCCTCTCCTACAACCCCAACCAGACGTACCTGCGCGTCGTCGGCGCCCGCTTCGAGGCGCTGGCCAACGACCTGGCCGCGGGCTGGTTCAGCGCGGCCGCCCTCCCGCCACCACCGCCGCCGGTGGCCGATCTGCCCGCCAACGCCGGTCCGAGTGGCCGGGCCGCCGCCGGGGGCACCCCCGCCCCGCCTCCGCCCCCGCCGCCGACCGAGCTCGTGGACGTGAAGGTCTTCGGCCCGCAGGACCTGGCCGTCCCCACGACGGCGCCGCTCACGATCGCCGACGGGGAGTGCCTGGGGGCGAGCCTGGTCCTCGACGGCCGGAGCGGGTTCCTGCGCTGCCGTCCCGTGCAGGGCGCCAAGCCGAGCGGTCGTGCTCGATCCGTGCGAGCCGGCGCCCTACGACCCCTCGCTCGTGGGGTGCCTCCCCGACCCGACCGGGGTGCCGACGCTCCTCCGGGTCGACGCCGCCAGCATCGAGGACGTCGGGGCGCCACACCTCCACCTCCCTACCGGCTGCTGGTGCTCGACGGGGGCGACCGCTGCTTGCCCATCCCCGCGCCGGAACCTCCCCCTGCTCCGCCCTCGAAGGGTGGCGGCGGGGGCGGCAAGGGTGGCGCCGGCACGACGACGTCGACGACCTCGACCACCGGCCCGCCCCGGAACGGTCAGGGCACCTCGACCACGTCGACGGTCCCGACGACGACGTCCCGACGACCGCACGACCACCACGACGGCGACGACGTCGCCACCCCGAGCACGACCGCCCCGGCACCACACAACGACCGTGCCGATCGCCGAGCGGGAGACCTACACCTGCGCCTCGGGCGCGGTCGTCATCGGCCTTCCCGACACCTCGTCGCCCACGTGGACGGCGACGGTCCGCCAGGACGGGCTGGCCGACCGCCGTCTGCCGGTGGTCCGGGCCTTCAGCTAGGCCGCAGCGAGATCAGCTAGATCGCCACCCACTCGGTCACGACCCGGCCTTCGACGTCCGTCGTCCGCAGACGGACGAGCCCGGCGGGGAGCCGGTCGGCCTCGAAGCGGCCCAGCTCGTCCAGCTCGAGTTCCAGCGCGCCACCGTCGAGGCGATCCACGACGATGGTCCGCTCACCGGTCCGGGCGGGGGCATGACCTGGCCGACCAGTCGCCGGCGGTCGCCGTCCTCGCTGATCTCCACCTCGATCATGTGATCGCCGGCCCCGAAGCTCAGGGCCCGCACGGTCCCCGCGCCGCGGACTCCGGCCAGCGCGTCGTCGTCCACCGTCGAGTCGTGGAGCAGGGCGACCAGCTCGGCGTCCACCGTCCTCCACGTCCAGGCTTCACGGGCCGCTTCGACCACACGATCGGGAACGGCATCCTGACCGGCCGTCGCCTCCCTGATCAGGTCCATCAACTGCTCGTCGCCCTCTCGTGGGGCGCCCCCTGCGTTCATCGATCCGCCTCCTTCACCTGACCTGAGCCGCCGGGAGCGTGACGGATACCACTCCCGTCGCCGTCCGGGCCCCGTTCGGCCGCGGCGTCCTGGGCGAGAGCCCGTCGGAGATGGTTGAGGCAGCGGCCGCGGGTCGGCCCGATCCAGCCACGGGGGACGTCCATCGCCTCCGCGATGTCGTCGTAGGTGAGCGCCGGCTCGGCGGCCATCAGCCGGAGGAGTTCCTGGCAGCGGGCGGGGATGCGGCCGAGGGCGACGAGGACGGCGCCGCGGTCCTCGGCCACGGCCAGGGCCTCCACGACGGCGTCGGCTTCGTCGGGGCCGGCCACCTCGGGCACCTCGGCCGTGACCACCTGTCGGCCGCTGCGGCGCATGACGCGGAAGCACTCGTGCCGGGCGGTAGTGGCCAGCCACGCGCCGGCCCGCTCGGCCTCCCGGAGGCGATCGATGTGCTCGACGAAGCGCAGCCACACCGTCTGCGACACATCGGCGGCCTCGGCGCCGAACAGGCCGCAGCCCCTGATGACGGACCACACCAGGCCCGAGAACTCCTCGACCAGGCGGTCCCACGCGGCGCGGTCACCGCCGGCCGCGGCCAGGACGAGCAGCCGGGCCTCCTCGGGCTGGAGCACCCGGGAATGGTAGAGGATCGGCTCCGGCGCCCTTCCGGAGCACGTATCTGGGCGATCCGTCAGGTCTCTCCTTGGAGGTGAGACCGCTGCCGATACACGAGGAATCCGAAGAGCAGGACCGGGCCTCCGACTGGGAGGGGCAGGAGCTGGCGCCCGGCGCCCGCGGCCACATGGCCACGTTCGCCCGGGCGCTGGCCCAGTCCTGCCTCGCCTCCGGCGTCCAGGTGGTGCTCGGCCCGGGCACGCCCTGGCCCCACCAGGCCATCAGCTCGGGGGTGCCCGCACCCCTGGCCGTCGACGTGGTCGACCTGATGGTGCCGAGCAACTCCGTGGTGGTCCCGGCCGAGCGCATGCCGAGCCCGTCAGCCCGGGCCGCGGCCCGAGCGTGGGACGTCGACCGGCTGCTGGTGGCTCCGGCGCTGTTCGGACGTGAGGTGCTGGCCGTGGGCCTCGCCCCGGTCGGCAAGGACGTCCGGCCTGACCATGGAGCGGTTGTCGCTGCCGGCCGACGCCTCGCGGCGGCGCTGGCCGCCTGGAGCGCGGAGGTCGGCGGGACGGCAGCCGACGAACGGGGCGCCGCCCCGGCCTGACGGCCACCGGCGCAGCCGCAGCAGCTCAGCCCAACCCGAAGCAGGCGAACGCCGACCGCACGGCCACCGCCTCCGGGCGGTCCGGCATGATCTCCTGCCGCGCCCGCGCCAGCGCCACGGCCACCGGTGCTCCGCCGGCGACCTCTCGGTGGAGCACGACCATCATCGTCACCGCGGCGTCATCGGGCACGGGCACCAGGCTGGCCACGACCGACTCCGTCCCGGCTCGGTGCAGCGCCGCGCCCAGCCCGAGCAGCTCGTCACCGGCGCTGACCGCCGCGGTGCCGACATCGCAGGCCGCGAGGACCACGAGCCTCGGCGCCTCGTGGAGCTTCTCGAGGTCGAACACCGTGAGCGGACCGTCGGCCAGCTGGAGGCTGGAGAACATCGGGTTGTCGACCCGGAACGAGCCGTGACAGGCGAGGTGGGCGATCTCCGCTCCCTCCAACGCGGCCAGCACGTCGTTGATGGACGAGGCCGTCGGCCCGAAGGTGCGGGCGCCGGGGTAGACGGTCGCCAGCGCCGCCAGCTCCGCCCCGGCCCCGGCCAGGCCCGGCCCCGCCGCCAGGACCACGTCGCCACCGGCCAGCGGTGTCGCCGGCGCACCGATCGTCTTCAATGACGGCACGACCGAGACGGCCCGCCCGTCACACGACGGCAGGGCCGACCACGGCAGCGCGTGGAGCGGGCCGGTCGGACAGACGACGATCGGTGCCCCGTCGTCGCCCGGCCGGCCGCCGACGAGCGGGGCCACGAGCGCGTCGTCGAGCCGGGCGAGCGCGTCCTCGAGCGAGGCCTGGGCAGCGCGCCGGCTCGGCTCCGGTGTGCCCGGCCGGGCCAGGCGGCGGAGCGCGAAGAGCGCGCCCCCGATCAAGCTGTCGACCTGCGTCGCGTCGTGCCCGAGGTCCACCAACCGGGCCCGCCCGTCGTGCAGGGCGGCGGCGCCGAGCCGGCCGTCGAGCTCGAAGTACACGAGCAGGTGCCCGGGCCCGAGGCGCGCGTGGAGTGCGCCGGCGTCGAGCCGGCGGCGGGCCCGTTGCTGACCGCCAGCCGTCTGGCGGGCCCGGGTCCGGACCCGCGCCTCGAGCTCGGCGATCGTTCGCCGGGCCGGCGCCGGATCCTCGCCCTCGGTCACGGCGTGTTCCAGCCTGGCGGCGGCCGAGCGCAGCGCGGCGAGGTCCTCCCCCATCGGCGCGTCCGGCCCGGCCCCGTCGCCGCCGGCGGCCAGCGGCAGCTCCAGGGACGCGCCCCGCCACCGGTCCAGCAACTCGAGCACCTGCCAGGGATCGGCATCGTCGACCGCGATCCGCAGCCCGAGCTCGGCCAGGGCGGCGCCGTGGCCGGCCGCGCCCACCCGCAGCTCCGTCGCCCCCATCAGCCCTGCAGGTCCGCGACGGCGTCGAGCCCGGCGGCCACGGCCCTCGGCGCGCCGCGCGATCGCCGCGTCCAGGCGGCGGATGGCCTCGGCCTGCCAGGCTCGCGATCGCTCGAGGAGGGGCCGCGGTCGCGACGGGCCCGGACGGCATCCAGGCAGCCCGGGCCGTGGCCAGCTCGCCGAGGTCACCCGCACGAGGCGGGCGGTCAGACGGGCGTCGAGCTCCTCGGCCACGAGTCCGGCCGCCCGACGGCGTCGGCGCACCGCAGGGCCAGGCCACCGTGCGGCGGTCCCGGCGGCCGAGGCGGATCCGCGCCGCACCACGACGTGCTCGGCCTGGGCGGCCCGTCCTGGGCGGCCCTGGCGCTGCAGCGCCCGGCCTGGCCCGCTGGCGTGGCCGTGGCATCGCCGCCTCCCCGTCCGCGAGCTCGGCCGTGGCCAGCAGCACCCGGGCCTCGGCGGCCTCGGCCGCGGCCGCCGGCTCCAGCGACGCCACCGCGGCTTCGCCGCCTCGCGGGCCTCACGGTGGAGGTTCGCGCGGGCGAGCGCCCGCGCCCGTGCCCACCAGGTTCAGGCCGATCGGGGCGCCCAGGGACAGGAAACGGGCGTCAGCCTGGTCGAACCGGGACAGCGCCGCGGGCAGATCGCCGGCCACCGTAAGGACGAAGCCGAGGTTGTGGAGGAGCTCCGCCTCGGCGCACGGCCGCTCGGCCCGGGCGAGCACGATGGCTTCGTGGAGGTCCCTCACCGCGGCGTCCACCCGTCCGGTGAAGGCGAGGGCGATGGCGCGGTTGTTGAGCACGCGCAGGCGGTCCTCGGGGGGCAGCGCACCGGCCAGCGCCGCGCTGTAGCGGGCCAGCGCCTCCGCAAGACGGCCCAGCCGCTCGAGGAGGGTCCCGTGCTGGGCGGACGCCAGCAGGGCGTCAGGCCGGGCGCCAGCAGTTCGGCCCGATCGATCTCCTCGAGGGCGACGCGGACCCGAGCCGGCCTCGAACAGGGCCAGGGACAGCGTAAGAGGCCTCGGCCTCCCGTTCGCGAGCCCGCACGGCGGGGCGGCCGCAGGCGCGGCGGGCCTCTCGCGCGCGTCGGAGGGCGGTCGAGGGCGCGCAGCGATCGGGCCGGGGTCCTCTCGCGACCGCGCGCGCCTCCGCCCCGAGGCGGGATCGGCCGAGCAGCACACCGCGTCGTCGAGCGTCCGCGCGGATGTCGGCCACCAGGTCCTGCAGGGCCAGCGCCGCGTCCAGGGCGTCGGGCCGCCGCGGCGGGTCCGGTGTCGGCCACGGCGCCCGATCGGGGTCCGATCGGCGGCCCATCGCCCGGATGGTAGAACGGGGCGATGGCCGCCGAGGAGGTCCACGGCTGGAAGCAGGGTGCTCGCCCACTACCTCCGCGACCAGCAGCTCCAGGTGTTCGACCCGGACGGCGACAACGCCTTCTTCGTTCCCAACCAGCTGCTCGTGGCCGGGGAGGTGGCGAGGCCGGTGCGCACCCGCCTGGACGCTACGGCGCCCGACGGGCACCGGGGACGATCCGACTGCCGCGGCCCGGCGAGGCGGGACGTACCGATGCCGGGCGATCCGGAGCGGCCTGCGCCGGCGAGCCGGGCGAGGTCGTCGACCTCGACCCCCGCCGCAACGTGGACGTCGCCGAGCTGGCCATCGAGCTCGATGAGCAACATCCGGGCGCGGTCGCCCCCAACCACCTCGTCACCGGGCTCCAGCGGCGGATGGGGTGGCCCGACGGCGACCCCGAGCCCGCGCCCGACGCGCTTCCCTCCCTGCCCGAACCCGCTGCCGGGCGACGGCGGCGGGATCACGGTGGCGGTGATCGACACCGGCTGGCCGTCGCGGCTCCCCCGCAGCATCGACTGGTTCGAACGGGGTTGCGACCACTCGACCGCGCCGGGCGAGGTCGACGAGGCCGGAAGGGCGCTGCGCCACATTGACCCGCTCGACCGGGACCGCGACGGCTACCTGGACGTCGAGGCCGGACACGCGCTTTTCGTCGCCGGCCTCGTGCGGCGCATGGCGCCCCGGGCCCGGCTGGTCTTCCTGAAGGCGCTCAACAGCGACGGCGTGGGCACCGAGCTGGGGGTGGCCCGGGCCATCCGCTACGCCGTGGCCCGGGGGGTCGACATCATCAACCTGTCGCTCGGCTTCTACACCGTGCGCAACCGCACCCCGGCGGGCGTCGAGGCCGCGGTGGCCGCGGCCGAGCCGCCGGCACCGCCGTGGTGGCCGCGGCCGGTAACGACGGCCTCGACTCGCCCAGCTTCCCGGCGTCGTTCCCGGGGGTGACGGCGGTCGGCGCCCTGACCGCGGACGGCCGACGGCGGGCGGCGTTCTCCAACCACGGCGACTGGGTCGAGGTGTACGCGCCGGGCGAGAAGGTGCAGAGCTCGTTCGTGCGGGGACGGGAGGACCCGGACCTCACCGAGGACGAGGGCTCCGACGTGTTCCGCTCCAACACCGCGCTCTGGAGTGGGACCTCGTTCGCCTGCGGCTACGTGAGCGGCCACCTGGCCAGCGTGCTGAGCCGAGCCCGGCCGGCCGCCGGGGTCCCGGCGCTGGCCGCCTCGAAGGTGGCGCGGGCCGAGGAGGCCATCGAGGCGCTCCCCCGCATGGCGGGGACCGCCGCCGGCCGCCTCGACCCCCAGCCCGCCTTCTGACCGGCGGGCTCTACAGCGGCAGGTCGCCCGTGGCCCGCTTGGTGGAGCCGTTGTCCTTCCACGCGGCGATGGTGCGCTGGGCGATGCGCATCTGGTGGATCTCGTCGGCGCCGTCGGCGAAGCGGGCCCAGCGCGCCTGCTTGAGCATGTCGGCCAGCGGCGTGTCGGTGGAGTAGCCGAGCGCGCCGTGGACCTGGATGGCGCGGTCGATGATGCGCCAGAGGCTGTTGGCCACGAAGTGCTTCGCCATCGACACCTCGGCCGTGAAGTCGAGCCCGTGCTCGATCTTGTAGGCGGCGTGCAGCACCATCAGCTTTCCCTGGTACAGCTCCATGGCCGAGTCGGCGATCAACCACTGGATGCCCTGCTTCTCGGCCAGATAGACGCCGTGGCTGTAGCGGTCGAGGGCCCGCTCCACCATCATGTCGAGGGCGATCTCGGCCTGGCCGATCCAGCGCATGCAGTGGGCCAGCCGGGCCGGGCCCAGTCGGTACTGGCCGAGCAGGTGGCCCTGGCCCTGCCCGCCCAGCATGTTGGCGTGGGGCACGCGCAGGTCGTTGATGCGGATCTCGCAGTGGTTGTGGCCGCCGGCCATCGTCTCGATGTCGCGCACGACCTCCCACCCCGGGCTCGGCAGGTCGACGAGGAAGGCGGTGTTCGCCGCCTGGGGGATCTCCGGGTCGTCCTCGGTGCGGGCGATGAGGATGGCGAAGCGGGCGCCCCTGGCGCCCGGAGATGAACCACTTGTGGCCGTTGACGACCCACTCGTCGCCGTCCCGATAGGCGTGGGTCTGGATGAGCGTCGGGTCCGAGCCCGCCACCTCGGGCTCGGTCATGGCGAAGCAGGACCGGGCGGTGCCGTCGCACAGCGGCCGGAGGTACTTCTCCTTCTGCTCGTCGGTGTCCCCAGTGCACGAGCGTGTGCTGGTTGCCTTCGTCGGGCGCCTGGGCGTTGAGGACGAAGGGGCCGATGCGGACCTTGGCCGCCTCGGCCGACACCGCCGCCATCGCCGTCGGCCCCAGCCCCATGCCGCCCCACTCGGGCGGCATGTGCGGCAGCCAGATCCCCCAGTCCTCGCGGGCGATCTTGCGCAGCTCGACGATCGCCTTCACGACGTCGCTGCGCTGCGCCTGGTCCGTCGCCTCCCACTCCGGCCGGACGACGTCGTCCATGAACGCGCGCACCTTCAGGCGGATCTCGTCGACCTCGGGAGGGAACGTGAAGTCGATCATCGGCGCAGTCTGGCACCGCCTCCCGTCGGCCGGGCAGACTCCCGCCCGTGCCGAGCCCCGACCGACCACCGCGCACCGTGGGACGGCGACCGCCTCCCCGAGGGCGAGGCCAAGGTGCAGGCCGTGCGCCAGATGTTCGACGCCATCGCCCCCCGCTACGACCTCGTGAACCGGCTGATGACGTTCCGGCTCGACGTCCGCTGGCGGCGGCTGGCCGTGCGCTCGCTGGACCTGCAGCCCGGTTCGCTGGTGCGCCGACCTGGCCTCGGGCACCGGCGACCTGTGCGTCGAGCTGGCCCGCCAGGGGCTGCGGCCGATCTCGATCGACCTCTCGTTCGGGATGCTGCTCGCCGACCGCAGCGGCGCGCCGCGGGTCCAGGCCGACATCCTCCGGCTGCCCGTGCCCGACGGCGTCGCTCGACGGGGTGACGTGCGGCTTCGCGCTGCGCAACCTGGTCGAGCTCGGCGCCGTTCTTCGACGAGCTCGGCCGCGCCGTCCGCCCGGGCGGCCGGATCGCCCTGCTCGACGTCGCCACCCCGCCCAACGCGGTGCATCCGCTGGGGCCACGGCGTGTACTTCGGCAAGGTCGTGCCCCGCATCGGCGGCCTGCTCTCCGACCCCGCCGCCTACCGCTACCTGCCCAAGAGCGTGGCCTACCTGCCGTCGCCCGGCCGAGATGCTCGAGCGCCTCCGCCAGGCCGGCTTCACCACCGTCCAGCGCCGGCTGCTGTCAGGGGGCATCACGCAGCTCATCACGGCGACCCGGGAGTGAGCCCGTGGGCATGAGGGCCGTCACCAGACCGCTCGACCGCGAGGTCGACCTCAACGGCTTCGCCCGCGGCGACGGATTCCTGTTCGTGCGCGACGGCGTCGGGCTGGCCGGACGGGGCGTGGCGGCGCGGGTCCCGGTGGCCGAGGTGCGCGGGCGCGCTGGCCGCCATCGAGCGCGACGACGACGGTCGGCCGGCCCGGGCTGCGGTCCCGTCGCCCTCGGCGTGCTCCCGTTCCGCCCGGCGGACGCGGACACAGCTCGTCATCCCGGCCGTCACCATCGGCAAGGGTCCGGACGGCGACCGCTGGATCACGACGATCGACGGCGCCGAGGCCGACCTGGAGCCGCCTCCCGCACCGACCGCCCGCGCCGGCGCGTTCACGCGTCGTGCCCGGGGTGCCGGTCGAGACCTACCTGGCCGCGGTCGCGGCCGGGCGCGACGCCGTGTCGGGCCGGCCGCCTCACCAAGGTCGTGATCGCCCGCGACGTGCTGGTGGAGGCCGACCGCCCGCTCGACGTCCACGCCATCCTCCTGCGGCTGCGGGCCTCGTTCGGCTCGAGCTACCGGTACTCCGTGGACGGCTTCGTCGGCGCCTCACCCGAGCTGCTCGTGGCCCGCCACGGTGACGTCGTGCGCTCGCACCCGCTCGCCGGCACGGCGCCCCGGACGGGCGATCCGACCACGGACGCCGTCACCTGCCGCCGCGCTCATCGCCTCCACCAAGGACCAGGTCGAGCACCGGGTCGTCATCGACGTCGTGCACGAGACGCTGCTGCCGTGGTGCAGCTACGTCGACTGGGAGGCCGAGCCCTCCATCGTCACCGTGGCCAACGTGCAGCACCTGGGCACGCTGATCGAGGGCCGGCTCTCGTCGCCGCCGCCGAACGTCCTCGAGCTGGTGGAGGCGCTCTCCCCGACGCCGGCCCTCGGCGGCCATCCCCGCGCCGAGGCCCTGGAGCTCATCGCCGCCATCGAGGGCATGGAGCGCGGCCGCTACGGCGGCGCCGTCGGTGGGTGGACGCGGCCGGCAACGGCACGTGGGCGGTGGCCATCCGCTGCGCCGGAGATCAGCGGGGCCCGGGCCCGGCTGTTCGCCGGCGGGGGCATCGTGGCCGACAGCGATCCGCACGCCGAGCTGGCCGAGACGCAGGCCAAGCTGCAGGCCATGCTGTCGGCCATCGTGCGTCCCTGAGCCGCGCTCGGGAGCCGGCCCTACTGGACGGTCGAGCTCGTCAGCAGCAGCGGCGTGGTGAGCCAGCGCTCCCACGGCGTGATCGGCCGCACGCCCTTGGGATAGGCGTAGGGGCGGGCCGGCGGGATGTCGCCCTTGGTGTCGACGACGTACACCTTCGTGCCCTCCGGAGCCCAGTCGAAGAGGAACTGGGCGTTGCCGTTCTCCTGCCGCACGCAGCCGGCCGACAGCGACCGGCCGAGCTGCTCGGCGCTCTGGATGGGCCGGCCGTGCTTGGTCGGGATGCTGTGGAAGCCGATCGCCGCGCCGGTGCCGCCGCGGGCGAAGCGGACCATGAACTCCATGCGGGTCGGGCTGTTGGCCACGCCCGTGTAGCGGGACTTCGAGAAGACCCAGAACTCCCCCACGCCCGGCTGCTTGCGGGCCTTGTGCCCGGACACCGGGTAGTCCTTCGTGACGGTGCCGTCGGCCTCGACGAGCCAGACGTGCATCGCCCCCATGTCGTAGACGATGCGCCGCCCCATGCCGGAGAAGATCGGCAGCGGCACCGTCGGTGCGGCCGGCGCGACCGGGGCGGGGGCCGGCGGGGCGGGCACGGGAGCCGGGACCACCGGGGCCGGGGCGCACCGGGAGGCCGGGACCGACGGCGCCGGAACCGGCGGGCGCGGGAGTGGCAGGCGCGGCGATGGCGACCGGGCCACCGCGGTCGGCGCTGGAGCGCCCGGCGCGGGCGGCGGGATCCCCGGACCGACGGCCTGTGGTTCGGCCAGTGCGGCCGGTGCGGCGGCGGGATCCACGGGCACGACGATGACGTCGGCCCCGGAGGCGCAGGCGGTGAGCAGTGCGGCGGCTGCGATCAGGCCCCACGGCGTGCGCATGGCGATCGTTCTCCTCGACGCCCCAGAGAGAGACCGCCCGTCCCGCACTCGGGTGAGGAGCGTACCTGCCGGTGGTAACTCGATGCCAGCACCCTCCCCGGCCCCGCCGGGCGGGACTCAGCCGAGGGCGCGGGCGACGGCCTCGTGGATGGCGCGGTGCACGAACACGTTGTCGGCCCGGTCCGTGCGCACCCGCAGCAGGCGCGGGCCCTGCCCGAGCGCGTCGCTCAACCCCGCCAGCTCGGTCAGCTCGGCGGCGGGGAGACCGTGGGCCGTCGCCAGCGCCACCGGATCGACCCCGTGCGGCGTGCCGAAGAGCTGTTCGAAGCGGTCCGCCTCCACCTCCGTGGCCTGGGGCAGGAACGAGAAGATCCCACCCCCGTCGTTGTCGGCGACCACGATCGTGAGGTCGGCGGCGCGGCGGCCGAGCGTCAGGAGCCCGTTGCTGTCGTGCAGCAGGGCGATGTCACCGATGAGGAGGAACGTCGGGGCCGCCGAGGCCAGCGCCACCCCCACGGCGGTGGAGACGACGCCGTCGATCCCGTTGGCGCCGCGGTTGGCGAGATGGCGCACACCGTCGCGCGGGGCGGCGTACCACTCCACGTCCCGCACCGGCATCGACGACGACGACACCAGCGTCGCTCCGTCGGGGACGGCGGCGACCAGCGCGCGGGCGAGCCCTGGTTCTGTCGGTCGGTCCACGTCGGCAAGCACGTCGTCGATCGCGGCCTGGGCGTGCTCCTCGGCCCGCCGCCAGCGGACTGCCCACGGTGTCCGGGCGCCGGCCCGCAACCGGCCGGACAGGACGCGGCAGACCTGCGCGGGATCGGCCACGACGCGGAGTACCGCCGTCCCCTCGGGATCGACCCATGCGGCCGACGACGTCACCTGCACCTGCTCGGCGCTCGACGCCTCCAGCCACTGCGCCAGCAGCTTCGAAGCGGGCGGGCGGCCCAGCCGGAGCACCACGGTCGGGGTGTGATCGGCGGCGAAGCCGGGATGGCGCAGCAGGTCGTCGAAGGCGGCCACGGTGGCCGGACGAGGCAGACGGCAGCCAGACCGGGGATCGGCCAGGACCGGCCAGCCGGCAGCCGCGGCCAGCGCGTGCACGGCCTCGGGATCGCCCGCGCCGGCACCGGCGACGATCACGCCGCGCGGGCTGATCCAGGACGGTCGCCAGCGCGTCGACGTCGGCGGGGCCGGGCACGCCGGCGCCGGAGACCGTGCGGCACCACGGGCGACCGTCCGGCCGGCCGGGTGGCAGCTCGTCGGGCACACCGACCAGCGGATCGCGGAAGGGGAGATTGAGGTGGACGGGGCCGGGCCACGGGCCGGTGGCGTCGGCGATGGCGCGAGAAACGAGCGACCGCCAGCGGGGCGCGAGCGCGACGTCAGGCACACCCGGATCGGCGTAGGCACGCACCGCCCCGCCGAACAGGTGCGTCTGGTCGATCGTCTGCGGCGCCGCCACCTCCCGCAGCTCCGGTGGCCGGTCGGCGGTGCAGACGACGAGTGGCACCTCGGCCTGGTGCGCCTCGACGACCGCGGCATGGAGCTCGGCGGCCGCGGTCCCGCTGGTGCACACCACGAGCGCCGGCCGGCCCGTGGCCAGGCCGACGCCGAGCGCCGCGAACGAGCACGACCGCTCGTCGTGGAACACGTGCAGCGCCAGCTCGGGACGGTCGGCCAGCGCCAGAGCCAGCGGGGTCGAGCGCGAGCCGGGAGCCAGCATGACGTGGCGCACGCCGGCCCGGACCGCCTCGTCGGCCAGCGTGGCGCAGAACGTGGCGGCCGCGCTCATCTCCCCATCGTGCCCCGTATCGTGCTCCGCGGTGAAGGTCGACATCTGGTCCGACGTCGTCTGCCCGTGGTGCTACATCGGCAAGCGGCGGTTCGAGGCGGCGCTGCGGCGCTTCCCGGGGGCCGCCGATGTCACCGTCACCTTCCGGGCCTTCCAGCTCGATCCGAGCGCCCCTCCCGGCGCCGCGACCCCCGTCCGGGAGGTCTACGAGCGCAAGTTCGGGCCCGGGCAGGCGGATCAGATCATCGACCGGGTCACCGCGATGGCCGCCGATGAGGGACTGACCTTCCACATGGACCGGGCCGTGCGGGCCAACACCCTGCTCGCCCACCGGCTGCTGTGGCTGGCCGAGCAGCGCGGGGTGCAAGAGGCCGTCAAGGAGCGCCTGTTGCGGGCCTACTTCGGCGACGGCCGCAACGTCGGGGACCCGGACACCCTGGCCGATCTCGCGGCCGAGTGTGGCCTCGATCGGGAGGAGGTCCTCGGGTTCCTGGCGTCGGACGCCGGCGAGACCGAGGTGGCCGGTGACCTGACCGAGGCGCTCGAGCTCGGCATCACCGCCGTGCCCACGTACGTCTTCGACGGGCGGTGGTCGGTGCCGGGCGCCCAGGACCCGGACACGTTCCTCCGTGTCCTCGAGCGCGTCGCCGAGCTGGAGGCCGCAGGCACCGAGCTGTCGTGACCGTGCTGTGACCGTGCTCCATGCCGAGCGGGTGGGCTCCGGGCCGCGCCTCGTCCTCGTCCACGGCTTCACGCAGACCGGGCGGTCGTGGGGGCCGGTCGCCGCCGACCTGTCGCAAGACCACGAGGTCGTGTCCGTCGACGCGCCCGGCCACGGCGGCTCGTCGGACGTGACCGCGGACCTCCTGGCGGGCGCCGAGCTCCTCGGCCGCGCGGGCGGACCCGCCGTCTACATCGGCTACTCGATGGGCGGCCGGTTGGCGCTGCACCTCGCGCTGGCCCGGCCGGACCTCGTCCACGGCCTCGTGCTGATCGGTGCCACGGCCGGCATCGAGGACGCAGCCGGAGCGGGCCGCCCGCCGCGCCGCCGACGAGCAGCTGGCTACCGAGCTGGAGCGGGACGGTGTCGCGCAGTTCCTCGAGCGATGGCTGGCGCAGCCGCTGTTCGCGTCGCTCCCGCCGGAGGCCGCCGGCCTCGACGACCGGCTGCGCAACACTGCGGCCGGCCTCGCGTCCAGCCTGCGCCTGGCCGGCACCGGCACGCAGCAGCCTCTCTGGGATCAGCTCGCCGAGCTGTCGATGCCCGTGCTCGTGGTGGCCGGCGAGCGCGACGACAAGTTCTCGGCCATCGGAAGCCGCATCGCGGAGGCCATCGGACCCAACGCCACGTTCGCCCTCGTGCCCGGCGCCGGCCATGCCTGCCATCTCGAGCAGCCGGACGAGTTCCTCCCGGTGCTGCGCGAGTGGCTGCTCGGCGTCAGACGGCAGCGACGAGGATGATGCTCAACACGAAGGTGATCAGGGCGATGATGCCGAGCACGATGCCGGCGGTCGCCATGCCGCTGCCCTTGAGCCGGCCGCCGGACTCCTGGATCTCCCGCTTGGCGGTCATGCCCAGGTAGATGGCGACCGGACCCAGGATCACGCCGCACAAGAGGAGCCCGACGATCCCGCAGACGAGCGCCCCGGTGGCCTTGCCGGCGGTCACCGCCGGCCCACCACCGGACCCGTAGTCGAACCCGGGCGGAGGCGGCGGAGCGGCGGGGGGCGGCGGCGGTGGAGCGCCGGGCGGCGGCGGGATCGAGCTCATTGGTTCCCCTGACGTCGTCGGACGGTTCGCAGCAACCTAGCCCTCGCTCCCGCCGCCGCCGGTCATGGCCGATCTCGCCGTACAGCTCGCGGTCAGATCGGCGACGGACGTGCAGGTGGGGTCAGGAGCCGAGGACGAGGCCCACGGTCAGCAGGGCTCCGAAGCCGAGTTGCAGGCGGCCGGTGGCGGCCAGCACGGCGATCAGCTCACGGCCGGCCGCACCCGCACGGACCTTCCCGACCGGGCCGAACGCCAGCGGTACGGCACCCACGGTCAACGCCGCCGGCCAACGCCACCGCCCGGCACAGACCAGTGCGCCGGCGAACGCCGAGCGCGACCAGGAACGTGTAGAGCTGGCGCGTCGCGTGGTCACCGATGCGGACGGCCAGGGTGCGCTTGCCGGCCGCCCGATCGGTCGGGATGTCACGGAGGTTGTTGACGACCAGCAGCGCACAGGCCAGCGCACCGACCGCGGCGCCGGCGACGAGCGAGAGGGCGGTGAGGCGCTCGATCAGGACGTAGGTCGTGCCCGCCGTCGCCACCAGGCCGAAGAAGACGAACACGAACAGCTCACCGAACCCGTAGTACCCGTACGGATGCCGCCCGCCCGTGTAGAACCAGCCGGCGGCGATGGCCGCCGCTCCCACGACGAGCAGCTCCCATCCCACCACCGCGGCGAGCGCGAGGCCGGCGAGGGCGGCGATGCCGAACGCGGCGAAGGCCGCCCGCTTCACGGTCGCCGGCGCCGCCAGCCCCGACGCCACCAGCCGCACGGGCCCGACGCGTTGGGCGTCTGTCCCCCGAACGCCGTCGCTGTAGTCGTTGGCGTAGTTCGTGCCGACCTGCAGGGCCAGCGAGACGACCAGCGCCGCCGCCACCCTCCACCACGCGAAGCCGCCCTCGCCTGTGGCGCAGGCGGTGCCCACGGCCACGGGCACGACGGCGGCCGGCAGGGTGCGGGGGCGGGCGCCCGCGACCCAGCGGTTCACGGCCGGCGGGGGAAGCGATCGACCTCGGGAACCCGCTTGTCCTTGAACGAGTCGCGGAAGTGCTGGGCCTCCTCGCTCAGGTAGAAGAGCATCGTGGCGTCGCCGGCCAGCTGCTGGATGCCGGCCAGCCCGTCGTCGGCCGCGTTCATCGACGCCTTGAGCATCCGCAAGGCCAGCGGCGAGTGGTGGAGCATGATCCGGCACCACGCGACGGTCTCGCGCTCCAGGTCGGCCAAGGGCACCACCTTGTTGACGAGGCCCATGTCCAGCGCCTCCTGCGCGTCGTAGAACTGGCACAGGTACCAGATCTCGCGCGCCTTCTTCTGCCCGACGATGCGGGCCAGCAGCCCCGACCCGTACCCGCCGTCGAAGCTGCCCACCTTGGGACCCGTCTGGCCGAAGCGGGCGTTGTCGGCGGCCACCGTCAAGTCGCAGACCACGTGGAGGACGTGGCCTCCTCCGACGGCGAAGCCGGCCACCATCGCCACGATCGGCTTCGGCGTGCGCCGCATCTGGATCTGGAGGTCGAGCACGTTGAGCCGGCCGATCCCCTTCTCCGCCACCTCGTCGTCGCCGAGGTAGCCGTCGTCGCCCCGGATGCGCTGGTCGCCGCCCGAGCAGAAGGCGTCGGTGCCCTGCCCCGTGAACACGATGACGCCGACGTGGTCGTCGTCGCGGGCACGGTTGAACGCATCGGCGAGCTCGAACAGCGTCTGCGGGCGGAAGGCGTTGCGCACCTCCGGACGGCAGATCGTGATCTTGGCGATCCCCTCCGGTGAGGTCTCGTAGCTGATGTCGCGGTAGTCGTGGTCGGCCGGCCGCTCCCAGGTCACGGGGGCGTACACGTCGCCGTAGAAGTCAGGCATCATGGTCGGGCCAGCATCGCACCTGGATAGCGTCGGCTTCCATGCCGGATCTGGTGGCGCTGGCCCTGCCCGGTGGACCGGCCTTCGTCGAGGCCCTGCGCCGGATCTGGGACCGTGGTGACGCCGCGGCGCCGATCGACCCCCGCCTGCCCGCGCCCGCCCGAGCCGCGCTCCTGGACGCCCTGGCCCCCGGCCGCCTGGTGGACGGCGAGGGCGAGCAGGCCGTCGCCGGCGGGCGTCCCGTGGAGCCGGGCGATGCCCTCGTCGTCGCCACCAGCGGGACGACGGGCGCGCCGCGGGGCGTCGTGCTCACCCACGACGCCGTGGCCGCGTCGGCGCGGGCCACCAGCGCCCGGTTGGATGTGGACGACCACGACGGCTGGCTGGCCTGCCTCCCTCTCTCTCACGTCGGCGGGCTGTCCGTGGTGACGCGGGCGATCGTCATGGGCACGCCCCTCACGGTGCTCCCGGGTTTCGACGCCAGGGCCGTGGAGGAGGCGGCGCGGGCGGGCGCCACGCTGGTGTCGCTGGTCCCGACCGCGCTGCGCCGCATCGATCCCGCGCTGTTCCGGGTGATCGTGCTCGGCGGTTCCCGCCCGCCGGCCGAGCGGCCGGCCAACACGGTGGCCACCTACGGCTTGACGGAGAGCGGCAGCGGCGTCGTGTACGACGGCCGCCCGCTCGACGGGGTCGAGGTCCGCGTGACGGGCGACGGCGAGATCCTGCTCCGCGCCCCGATGCTGCTGCGCTGCTACCGGGACGGCAGTGACCCCAAGGACGCGGACGGGTGGCTGCCCACGGGCGATCTCGGAGGGTGGACGGACGACGGCCGGCTCCGTGTGCAGGGTCGGCGGGGGGACCTGATCGTGACCGGCGGCGAGAACGTCTGGCCGGAGCCGGTCGAGATCCGCCTGAGCGCCCACCCGGCCGTGGCCGAGGTGGTCGTCGCCGGTCAGGAGGACGAGGAGTGGGGCCAGCGGGTCGTCGCCTTCGTGGTGCCCCGCGCCGCGAACGGCGGTCCCCGCCTCGACGAGCTCAGGGACTGGGTGAAGGAGGAGCTCCCCGCCTGGTGCGCGCCGCGGGAGCTGGTCCTGGTGGACGAGATCCCCCGCACCGCCCTCGGCAAGCCCCGCCGGGACGCGCTCCTCGGCGCCGGCGGGCCGGGATCTCAGGCGGTGCCGCGCACGCCCGCCCCGCCGTCGATCACGTAGGTGTCCCCCGTGATCCAACTGGCGGCGTCGCTGGCCAGGAACGTGGCCAGGGAGGCGATGTCCTCGGGCTCGCCCAGCCGCTTCAGGGGCAGGCTCCCGGCCAGGGTCTCGCCGAAGTTGTCCACCAGCACCTGCGCGAAGTCGGTCTTGACCAAGCCGGGCGCGATGCCCACCACGCGGGTCGGCCCCAGCTCGCCCGCCAGTTGACGGGTGAGGTGGATGAGCGCCGCCTTGGTCAGGTTGTAGATGCCGAGGAAGCCCTCCGCCCGCATCCCTCCCACCGAGGCGATGTTGACGATGACCCCCGGCCGCTCCTGGAACGCCCGCTCCCACGCCGACCGGCACCAGAACAGCGGGCCGCGGAGGTTCACGTCGAAGGTCTTGTCGTAGCGGGGTTGATCGACGCCGAGCGTCGGTCCGTAGTACGGGTTGGTGGCCGCGTTGTTGACCAGGATGTCCAGCCCACCGAAGCGCTCGATGGTGGCGGCCACGCAGGCGTCCGCCGCGTCCAGGTCGCCGGCGTTGGCCGCGTAGACGGCAACCTCGCCGTCCATCGTGGCCGCCGCCTCCTCCAGCGCGTCCTGCTTCCGGGAGGAGAGCATGACGCGGGCCCCGGACGCCGCGTACTCGGCCGCGATGGCCCGCCCGATCCCCCGCGAGGCGCCGGTCACCAGCGCCACCTTCCCGTCCAGTCGCAGTTCCATGAGGGCGGGACCCTACAGGGGAGCCGGACGACGGGGCCCGGTAGCGTCGCCCGCGTGAACCGGCTCGCCGAGGAGACCTCGCCGTACCTGCGTCAGCACCGCGACAACCCGGTCGACTGGTACGCGTGGGGTCCCGAGGCCTTCACGCGGGCGGCGGAGGAGGACAAGCCGGTCCTGCTCTCGGTGGGCTACGCCGCGTGCCACTGGTGCCACGTGATGGCCCACGAGTGCTTCGAGGACGCCGAGGTGGCGGCGGTGATGAACGACCTGTTCGTCAACGTGAAGGTCGACCGCGAGGAGCGACCGGACGTCGACGCCGTCTACATGGACGCCGTGCAGGCCCTCACCGGCCGCGGAGGCTGGCCCATGACGGTGTTCCTCTCCCCCGACGGGCGCCCGTTCTACGGCGGCACCTACTTCCCCAAGCCCGCCTTCCTGCAGCTGATGGCCGCCATCGACGACGCCTGGCGGAACCAGCGCGACAAGGTCGACCACACCGCCGCGGAGCTGGTGAAGGCGCTCGACCGCACGGCCAGCCTCAGCGCCGGCAAGGACCTGCCCGGCGTGGCCGAGATCAACGCCGCGCTGCAGCAGCTGGCCGGCGCGTTCGACTCCCGCTGGGGCGGATTCGGCCCGGCGCCCAAGTTCCCCCAGACCATGAACCTGGAGCTCCTGCTGCGGGCCAGCCGCGCCGGGGCCGGCGACGGCGCGCTGCAGGTCGTCACGACCACGCTCGACGCCATGGCGTCGGGCGGCATCTACGACCACCTGGGCGGCGGCTTCGCGCGGTACTCGGTCGACGAGCGCTGGCTGGTACCGCACTTCGAGAAGATGCTCTACGACCAGGCGCTCCTCATCCAGGTCTACCTGCACGCCTTCCAGCTCACGGGCCACGAGCGCTACCGGCAGGTGATCGAGGAGACGGTCGGCTACGTGCTGCGCGACCTCCGCCATCCGTCCGGCGGGTTCTACTCGTCCGAGGACGCCGACTCCGAAGGCGAGGAGGGCCGCTTCTACGTCTGGACGCCCGAGCAGATCGTCGAGGTCCTCGGCCAGGATCGGGCCGAGGCGGTGATGGACTGGTACGGCGTCACCGAGGAGGGGAACTTCGAGGGGCACACGATCCTGCACCGCCCTGTCCGCGGTGACCTGCTGCGGCCGCCGGCCGTGGAGGAGGCGCGGGCGGCGCTGTTCGAGGCCCGCGAGCAGCGGGTGCGTCCGGGCCTCGACGACAAGGTCCTCACCGAGTGGAACGGCCTCATGCTCGCCGCCCTGGCGGAGGCCGGCGCGACGCTGGAGCGGGAAGACTGGCTGCAGGCGGCGCGTGAGAACGCGGAGATGCTCCTCGCCCATCTGCGGAGGGACGACGGCCGCTGGCAGCGTTCCTGGCAGGCCGACGGCGGCGCCCGCCACCACGCCCTCGCCGCCGACCACGCCGCGCATGGTGGAGGCCTTCGTGGCGCTGGCCCAGGCCACCGGCGAGGCGCGCTGGATCGACGAGGCCCGCTCGGTGGCCGACACCCTGCTCGACCACTTCTGGGACGTCGCCAACGGCGGGCTGTCGACGACGGCCGACGACGGCGAGACGCTGATCGTGCGCCAGAAGGACCTGATGGACAACGCCACCCCGTCGGCCAACTCCCTCGCCGCCACCGGCCTCCTGCGCCTCGCCGCGCTGACGGGCGAGGCCCGCTACCGGCACCAGGCCGAGCAGATCCTGCAGCTCGTCGGCGGGATCGTTGCCGGTGCACCGACGGCCTTCGGCCGGTTGCTCGCCGCGGTGGACATGTGGCGGGCGGGCATCACCGAGATCGCCGTCGTCGGCGATCGGCCGGACCTCGTGGCCACGGTCCACGCCCGCTACCTGCCCAACGGCGTCCTGGCGTGGGGCGAGCCGTACGACTCGCCCCTGTGGCAGGACCGCCGCGAGGGGTGGGCCTACGTCTGCCGGGACTACGCCTGCCAGGCCCCGGCGGGCACGGCCGAGGAGCTGGCCGGACAGCTCGGAACCTGACCGCCTAGTCTCGCTCGATGCGTACTTTCAGGACGATGGCGGGGGCGGCCGTGGCCCTCATGGTGTTCGGCCTGGCCGCCTGCGGCAGCGACGGCGACTCGGGCTCGGGCGACGGCGGCGGCAGCGGCGGCGGAACACCGAGGACCTCTGCGCCGACGCCCGCGAGCTCGAGGAGCTCGGCACCGGCGACGCCCTGACGGACCTCAACGAGGAGACGTTCACGAGGGTGACCGGCCTGGTGGACAACGTGAAGGAGAACGCGCCGGACGAGATCCAGGCCGATCTGGAGACCGTGTCCAACGGCTTCGCCGACGTGCAGGAGATCTTCGCCGAGTACGACTACGACCTGGCCAAGCTGGGCGCGGCCGCGGCGGCCGACCCGGAGCTGACCCAGCGGCTGGAGTCCTTCGGGGGCGAGGAGTTCACGGCGGCCAGCGAGCGCGTGAGCACGTACCTCCAGGAGGAGTGCAACCTCGCCAGCTGAGCTGGTCAACGTCCGGCGTTACCACCCTCCCCGGTGGATGATCTCCCCGGGTGGACGCCGCCGGCGCCCGGCCGACTGCCCGGGCCGGACCTCCTGCGCCTGACCCGGTCACCGGCCAGCCGAGGGCCACGGCCCCCAGCAGCTCCAGGCCCTCAGGGATGCCGAGCGCGGCTCCGCAGTTCGGCTTCGCCCTGGAAGATCCCGAAGAACAGGGTGCCCAGGCCGCGGGCCTCGGCCGCCAGCAGCAGGGTCATGACCGCGAAGGACGTGTCCACCGTCCAGTACGGCACCGGCCACGCCTCGGCCCCTTCGCCGAGGCCGGCGGTGCGCTTGTCCGGCTCGGCGTAGCGGGCGACGTACGCGCCCGGATCGGCCAGCGGCAGCAGCAGCAGTGGGGCGTCGAGCAGGCCGGGCCATCCGAAACCGTCCCGCCGGTCGGCGGGCAGCGTGATGTCCCAGAAGCGGGCCGTGTCCGGTCCCTCCAGCACCACGACGTGCCAGCCCTGGGTCTTGCCGGCGCTGGGCGCGCGAGACGCGGCGTCCACCAGGTCGTCCAGCACGTCGGCGGGGACGGGCCGGTGCGGATCGAACGCCCGTGTCATCCGCCGCCGGCGGACGACGTCCTCGAAGGAGGCGGGCTGGGCTTGGGTCAGCTGCGAGATCCCAGCTTGATCAGGTCCTCGGCCATGGTCCAGCCGTACACGATGAGCGACCCGCCCTTGCTGACGTTGACCGTGCGGAACATGGCCCCGACGTCCGGATCCAGCTTCTCGGGCTTCAGGGACTCGTGGTCGAGGAAGCCCGACTGGCCGTTCGAACGCACGACGAAGCTCTGCTCGTCGTAGGTGCTGTCGATGCCGAACCGCTTGGCCAGGCGGCGACCCCACGCCCGCTCCTCGCCGACGGCACGGTGGCCGGGGCGGGGGATGATGTCGGTCAGCGAGCGCAGGCCTTCCATGGCGTCCGGGACCACGGCCCGGGTGCCGACCACGACGTCCTCGTCGGGGAAGGCCATGAGGGCCCGGTGGAACTCCTCCCCCATGAGGCCCTTGAGCACGGCGTCCCGCTTGGACGTGCGCTTGACGCTGAGCATGCCCAGCAACACGCACGGCGTCCCGCCGATCCGCTCCAGCGTGGCGAACGCGAAGCCGTGCAGCTTTCCGTCGATGCGGGCCCGCGTGCTGAGGACCCAGTCCTCCTTGGATTTGGAGAGGTCACCGATCCCGAAGGACCCGCCCATCGACGCCATCTCGTCGAGGTCGGTATCCGTCAGGGCCGTGCTGTCCTTCGTCTCCACCTGGATCGCCATCGCGTGACCGCTCCCCGGCAGCTCGGGCCGGGCTTGCCGCCCGGCACGTCTCGTCGAATCTCTGACCGCCGGCCCACTTGACCGGCGGGTCACCATTTTGCCACCTGAAAGGGGACCGAGGAAAAGCGCCCCCCGATGGGCGCACCGCGGCGCAGGCCAATCGGACGCGCGGGAGGGGGTGTGGGGGGAACCGCTCCTGCGGTGCCCCCCACCAGAGGCCGATCCGGCTCCGCCGGTCGGCCGACGAAAGCTGGGTGCCGGCCGAACGGCCGGCACCAACAATTCGAGCGAACGGAGCGAAGCGAGTGAGCTCGACTACAACACAACCGCGTCGTGGCCGAAGGCCACCCGCAGGTCGCCCACGACCCGGGCCAGGTCGACGCGGTGCTGGTCCGGCAGGCGGAGGATCTTGCCCTCACCCAGGTGCAGGAAGACCGGCGACTCGCCCGGGTGCTCGGCCAGGACCGTCTTCAGCCGCCCGATGCGCTCGTCCGACAGCGGCGCTGGCCGGCAGGTGCACGCGCAGCGGCGGGGCGGCGTCGGCGAAGCCCTCGAACGGCGTGATGTCCATGCCGATGAGCTTGGGCGGTCGTCGCGCCGGTCCACCCGGGCCCGGAGGATGACGATGGCGTCGTCGGACAGCTTGTAGCCCTGCTCCTGCATCACCCGGGGGAACAGCGTGACCTCCACGGCGTCCTGCAGGTCCTCCAGGACGAAGACGCCCATGGCGTCGCCCTTCTTGGTGAACTTCCGCTGCAGGCCGGTCACCACGCCGCCGATGGTGAGGACGTCGCCGTCGGGCCGCTCCTCGAGGTCGGCGATGGTGCCGTCGGTGCGCCGTCGCAGCGCCCCCTCGACCCCCATCAGCGGATGGTCGGAGACGTACAGCCCGAGCATCTCCTTCTCGAAGCGCAGCCGGGGCGCCTTGTCGAACTCGACCTCGGGGATGGCCACCCGCTCGTCGAAGGCGGCTCCCCCGGCGCTCCCGGCGTCCTCGAACAGGCTCATCACGCCCTGGTCCCGCTCTCGCCGGCGCTGCAGGGTGGCGTCGATGATCTGCTCGAACACCTGCAGCAGGCCCTTGCGGGGATGGCCGAGGGTGTCGAAGGCGCCGCCCTTGATGAGGGACTCGACGCTGCGCTTGTTGAGCACCGACGGATCCACCCGTTCGACGAACTCGTAGAACGAGGTGAAGGGGCCGTTGCGGTCGCGCTCGTCGATGATGAGCGAGACCAGCCCTTCACCGACGTTGCGGACGGCCGACAGCCCGAACGGGATCAGCCCGCGGCACCCGCGCCGGCAGCGCCACCTCCGGCGGGGCCTGCTCCACGGGCAGGGCGGTGAAGTCCGACGCGGACAGGTTGACGTCCGGGGGCAGGACCTTGATGCCCATGGCCCGGCAGTCCGCCAGGTACACCGCGGCCTTCTCCAGGCTGGCCTTCACGCTGGTGAGCAGGCTGGCCAGGTACTCCACGGGGTAGTGGGCCTTCAGGTAGGCCGTCTGGTAGGTGATGAGCCCGTAGCCGAAGGCGTGGCTCTTGGCGAAGGCGTAGTCGGCGAAGCCCTCGATGGTGTCGAACAGCCTGGTGCCGAGGTCGCGGCCGTATCCCGTGGTCTCGCAGCCGTCGACGAACTTGGCCCGCTCCTTGGCCATCAGCTCGCGGATCTTCTTGCCGCACGCCTTGCGCAGGTTGTCGGCGTCGGCCAGCGAGTAGCCGGCGAAGCGCTGGCTCATGCGCATCACCGACTCCTGGTAGATCATCAGCCCGTAGGTGTCGGCCAGGACCTCCTCGGCGTCCGGGTGGATGTAGCTGACGTCCTGCCGTCCGTTCTTGCGGGCGGCGTAGTCGTAGTGCATCCGCTCGCCCATCGGCCCGGGCCGGTAGAGCGCGAGGACGGCGGACACGTCGCCGAAGTCGGTCGGGGCCAGGGAGCGCAGGAGCGCGCGCATCGGCCCGGACTCGAGCTGGAACACCCCCATGCGTGTCGCCCCGGCCGAGCAGCTCGTACACCCCGGCGTCGTCGAGGGGGATGCTGTCGATGTCGAAGTCCGGATCCTTCGTGGACCGCACCAGCTCCACGGTGTCGGTGATGACATCCAGGTTGCGCAGACCCAGGAAGTCCATCTTGAGCAGGCCGAGATCCTCGACGCCGTGCATCTCGTACTGGGTGACGATCGGGGCGTCGGCCGGCGAGCTGGCCCGGCTCGGGCTTGCGCTGGATGGGCAGGTAGGTGGTCAGCGGTTCCTTGGTGATGACCACGGCGGCGGCGTGGATGCCGTCCTGGCGGCGCAGCCCCTCCAGCCCCAGCGCCACGTCGACCACCTGCTTGACGTCGGGGTCGGCGCCGTACATGGACCGGAGGTCGGCCGCCGCCTTGTACCCGTCGGCGAAGCGGGGATGCTCCTCGAGGCAGTGCTTCAGCGGGGTGTCACGGCCCATGACCAGCGGCGGCATGGCCTTGGCCACCCGGTCGCCGACCGCGTACGGATGACCGAGCACCCGCGCCGCGTCCCGGACCGCGGCCCGGGCCTTGATGGTGGAGTAGGTGATGATCTGCGCGACGTGGTCCCGCCCGTACTTCTGGGCCGCGTAGCGGATCATCTCGTCCCGGAAGCGGGAGTCGAAGTCCATGTCGATGTCCGGCATGGAGATCCGGCTCGGGTTGAGGAAGCGCTCGAACAGCAGGTCGTAGCGGATGGGGTCGAGGTCGGTGATGTCGAGGCAGTAGGCCACGGCGCACCCCGCCGCGCTTCCCCGGCCCGGCCCCACCCGGATGCCGTTGTCCTTGGCGTGCTTGATGAGGTCCCACACGATGAGGAAGTAGGAGCTGAACCCCATGTCCGAGATGACCTGCAGCTCGTAGGCCAGGCGCTCGGCGGCCTCCGGCGGCAGCGGCCGGCCCCACCGCCGCTCGGCCCCCTCGAAGGCCAGGTGGCGCAGGTAGTCGGTGTCGACGGTGAAGCCCTCGGGCAGCGGGAACTCGGGGAGCTGGGGCTTGCCGAACTCGATGGTGACGTCGGCCCGCTCGGCGATCCACAGCGTGTTGTCGCAGGCCGACGGCACCTCGCGGAACAGGTAGCGCATCTCCTGCGCCGGCTTCAGGTAGTGCTGGTCGCCCTCGAAGTGGAACCGGTTGGGGTCGCTCATGAGCGCACCGGTCTGCACGCACAGCAGCGCGTCGTGGGCCAGGTGGTCCTCGCGGTGGGTGTAGTGGCTGTCGTTGGTGGCGACGAGCGGCGCGCCGATCCGCTTGGCGATGTCGATCAGCTTGGGGTTGGTGTCGCGCTGCGCCGGCAGCCCGTGGTCCTGCAGCTCCACGAAGAGGTTGTCGCGCCCGAAGATGTCCTGCAGGCGGCCCGCCTTCTCCAGCGCAGCCGGCCTCGTCGCCCTGCACGAGCGACTGCAGGACGTGACCGCCGAGGCACCCGGTGGTGGCGATCAGCCCGGCGTGGTGCCGCTCCAGCAGCTCCCAGTCCAGCCGGGGCTTGTAGTAGTAGCCCTCCAGGAAGGCGAGGCTGGCCAGCTGGATGAGGTTGCGGTACCCCTCGTCGGTCTCGGCCAGGAGGGTCAGGTGGTAGTAGAGCTTCCGGCCGCCCTCCGTCTCGCCCCCGGTGTCGTCGACCCGGCCGCGGCGGGGCGGCCGCTCGGACCGGTGGTCGTGGGCCATGTAGGCCTCGGTGCCGAGGACGGGCTTGACCCCCTGGGCCTGGCAGGCCCGGTAGAGGTCGAGGATCCCGTACATGTTGCCGTGATCCGTGATGCCCAGGGCCGGCTGCCCGTCCGCGGCCGCCGCCGCGACCAGCTCCTCCACGCGTGAGGCGCCGTCCAGCATCGAGTACTCGGTGTGGACGTGGAGGTGGGTGAACGAGTCGCCCACGACGGCGGCTCCCTTTCGTCGGGTTTCGAGGCCGGATGGCCAGGGTTGGCCGGGCCCGGGTGATCAGCGGGTGCGTACGGGCGAGTTACAACGGTGTGCTTTGCGAGGGTACCACCCGTTCAGAGGTAGGTCCCCGGCCGGTCGCGACCCCCCTCGGGCGGGACCGGCTGACCAGGCATGAGCTGGCCCCGCATCTGCTCGAGCTGCTGGCGGGCGGCCAGCTGCTGGGCGAACAGCGTGGCCTGGATGCCGTGGAAGAGCCCCTCCAACCAGCCCACGAGCTGGGCCTGGGCCACCCGCAGCTCGGCTTCGGAGGGCACCTCGCCGTCGGCGAAGGGCGGGGCGAGCTCGCGGAGCTCCGCCTGGAGATCGGGCGAGAGGGCGCCGGCCAGCGCCTCCACCGAGGTGCCGTAGATCTCGGCCAGGCGCTCCCGCGACCGCTCGTCGAGCGGGGCGGCCCGCACCTCGTCGAGCAGCTGCTTGACCATGGAGCCGATGCGCATCACCTTCGCCGGCGACTCGATCGCCTCCCGGTCCGCGTTCTTCGGACCCGGGCGGTGGCACCGGCACCGGCATCTCGCCGGGAGCGAGCACCTCCGGCTGTTCCGCGCCCATCGGCTCCGGAGGCTGCGGGCGCGTTCTGGTCGGACATCACGAGCTCCTTGTGGTCGGGTCGATCATGCTCCACCGGCCGCCAGCAGCGGAACCCGGACCTCGGCCGCCGTCAGCGAACCGTGCCGGCAGCGCAGGACGATGGCGCCGGTGTCGGCGGGGTCGTCGAAGCTGACCGGGTCCCGGGCCACGACGGCCACGTCACCGAGGCGGGAGCGGGCGACGCTCGTCACCCGCGGCCCCAGCCACCCTTCGTCCAACACCTGCTCGAGCGGCACCACCCAGCCCTGCCCGCTGTGGGCGTTGGTGGCGGCGTCGAGCAGCTCGGCCTCGCGCCCGGGCGCGGCGTGGAGCCAACGGAACCGCCCCTCCCCCGACAGCAGGCGGGTGAACCCGACGACCTCGGGGGCCAGCGGCAGCGTCACCGGCACGTCGACCTGCCCGTGGTCGGCGGTGACGAGCAGGACGGCGCCGGGCGGGAGCACGGCGGCCATGTCCGCCACCAGACGGTCCGTGGCCTGCAGCTCGGCGTCGTAGTGGCGGCCCAGGCCGTACTCGTGCGCCACCTTGTCGATCCCGTCGTAGTAGGCGTAGACGAACCGCTCGCCCTCGCGGCAGGAGCGCGCCGACCTCCACCGCCAGGCTGGACGGCAGCCGCCAGCCCACGTGGCGCACGCCGGCCAGGTGGGCGAGCGTGAAGCCGCTGCCCACGAACTCGGTCTTGGCGACGACGGGCACGGAGCTGCCGAGGAACGGGCGCCGGGGCTGCACCTCGTCGGGCACGATGCGGCGGCGGGCGTCCCCGGCCGGCGTGCTCCAGCGCAGGACGTTGAGCACCTCGCCGTGCATGGCCATCCGGTAGCCCACGACGCCGTGCTCGCCGGGCGTCAGGCCGGTGGCGATGCTGGTCAGCGACGTGGCCGTGGTCGTGGGCGCGACGGCGTCGATGGGCCGGCCGGCCATGGCGGCCAGCGTCGGCGCCAGCGTCCGAGCGCTCGAGCAGCTGATCCCACCCCAGGCCGTCGAGCACGAACAGCACGACCTGGCGGGCCCCGTGCGCCGGCTCCGGGAACCAGTCCGGCAGGCCGGCCGTGCCGGCCGGGCCGAGGAGGGCCGGGACGAGGTTGGTGAGGCAGGCTCCGGCGTAGTCGGGCACGAGGGGGCGGGCGGGCACGGTGGACCAGTCCACCACCTGGCCCTGCCGGTGGCGCCAGCACCCCGGACGTCGGCGACCGGCAGAGGAGCCGTACGATGGACGCATGCGGGTGTCGACGCGAGGTGACTACGCCTGCCGGGCCCTGCTGTCGCTCGCCCTGCACCCGGATGCGGGCCCCACCTCGGTGCGGGACATCGCCGAGCGCACCGGCCTGCCCCAGCCCTACCTGGAGCAGATCCTCCTCGCGCTCAAGGGCGCCGGGCTCGTGCGGTCCAAGCGGGGCGTCGGCGGCGGGTACATCCTGGCCCGGGCCCCCGAGGCCATCAGGCTGTCCGACATCGTCAGCGCGGTGGACGGGCCGATCGTCCTCGGGGACTTCGGGCAGCCTCACCAGGACGGCGCCTGCGACCACGAGGGCCAGTGCGTGCTGCTGGCCATCTGGGCCGACGTCGGCTCCCACATGCGCCATCACCTGGACGGCTACACGCTGGCCGACGTCGCCGGCCAGGCCCGCGGCGAGTTGCCCTGGCCCGAGCCGCTCGACGACCACGCCGCATCCGACGAACCGGCCCCGAGCCGCTGACCTGATTCCTACCGAGCCCTGACCTCACGAAGCCCGACCCTACGAGCAGTCGCCGAGGCCGGCGAGGACACCGGCCAGGTCGGGCGGCAGCGGAGCGTCGAAGGACAGCGCCTGCCCGGTGACGGGATGGTCGAACGCGAGGTGCTCGGCGTGGAGGAACATCCGCGGCACGGCGATGGCCGCCCGCACGCCGCCGTAGTCCCGGTCGCCCGACGACGGGATGGCCGATCGAGGCCAGGTGCACGCGGATCTGGTGGGTCCGGCCGGTCTCCAACTCGCAGCCCAGGAGGGCCAGGTCCGCCGGCCGGTCGTAAGCGGGTCGCGCACCTCGTAGCGGGTCCGGGCCGGCCGGCCGCCGGCCACGACGGCCTGCCGCGTCGGGCTGGCGGGGCGAGCGCCCGATCGGAGCGTCGATCACGCCGCGGGGCGCCTCGGGGACGCCCCACACGAGGGCCGCGTAGCGCCGCTCGACCCGGCGGTCCCCGAGCGCGGCGACGAGCGCCGTGTACGCCGTCGGGGTCAACGCCACCACCAGCAGGCCGGAGGTGTCCCGGTCGAGGCGGTGCACGATGCCGGGACGGTGCGCCTCCCCCACCGTGGCCAGCGCCGGGGTGGCGGGCCAGCAGCCCGTTGACCAGCGTGCCCTCGCTCCTGACCGGCGCCGGGGTGCACGACGAGCCCCGGCGGCTTGTCGACGACGAGCACGTCGGCGTCCTCGTAGACCACGTCCACCGGGACGCCCGGGTCCGGTTCGCGGTGGGGACTCGACGGGGAGCTCGCCGCAGGTCGACGGTCGAGGACTGCCCTTCCACCACCCGTTGCCGGCCGGCGGAGACCACTGCCCCGTCGATGCGTGACGGCGCCGGCGGCTACGAGCGCCGCGGCCTCGCTCCGGCTGCAACCGGCGACGAGGCTGACGACCCGGTCCACCCGCTCCCCGTCGAGCGCGGCCGGGATCTGCTCACGGACCGGCTCGCTCATCGCTCTGGTCGACGGCTGGCTGGCTGCGGCCGGCCAGCAGGGAGCCCAGCACGAGGATCACCCCGCCGACCGTGACGGCCATGTCGGCCACGTTGAAGATCGGCCACCACTGCAGATCGATGAAGTCGATCACCGCGCCACCGAGGAAGCCGTCCCCGGCCCGGAACAGGCGGTCGGCGACGTTGCCGATGGCACCGCCGATCACGAGGCCGATGCCGACGGCCGACAGCATCGAGCCCGTGCGCCGCAGCGACACCAGCAGCACCACGATGACCGCCGAGCGCGACGACGCCGATGAACGGACCCACCCCCCGGCCCTGGCTGAAGGCCATGCCGCTGTTGAACGTGAGGTTGAAGCGGAGGGATCCGATGACGTCCACCGTGCGCCCGCCGCTGAGGTGGCGCACGGCCCAGGTCTTGCTGAGCTGGTCCGCGAGGACGACGAGCGCCGCCACGCCCACGCTGACGAGCGTGAGCGAGCGCGGCGCAGGCGCTGCTCACCGGCGGGAGCCGAGCCCGCCGACCTTCTCCTCGACCAGTTCGGTCGCCCACGGGATGGCCTTCAGGCGCTCCTTGGGGATGGGACGCCCCGACACCACCGAGAGGCCGTACGTCCCGCTCTTGATGCGGGCGAGCGCGGCATCGATGTCGCTCACCGTCTGACGGGCCTGGGCCGAGAGGGCGAGATCGCGCTCACGCTCCACGACCAGGCTGTCGCCCTCGCCCGACTCGTCGTCGAACTGCACGTCACCAGGATCGAGGTCCTCCATGAGCTCGGCGGCCTCGTCCTCGAGCCGCTGCGCCTGTCCGAGCGAGGTTGGACCGCTCCTCCATCAGGAGCTCCCGCTGGGACGCCAGGAACGCGGCGTTGAAGTGCGAGGACGACTTCGCGGCGACCTCCTTGCGGGCCCGTGCCGGTGCCGCAGCCGTCTTGGCCGCGGTGCTCTTCGCCGTCGAGCTCTTGGCGGGCGTGCTCTTGGCCGGCGTCGCCTTGGCCGGCGGGGCCTTCGTCGGGCGTCGCCTTCGCCGGAGCGAGCCTTCGTCGGGGCGCCTTGCGGCGCGGGCGCCTTCGCCGCGGGAGCCTTCGTCGTTGCCTTGCTCGCGGCCGGCTTCTTGGCGGCTCGCGGACTTCGTGGCAGCCTTCGTCGAGGCCGACTTCCGTGCGGCGGCCTTGCCAGCCGTCTTGGCCGGGGCGGCGGCGACCTTCTTGGCCGGAGCCTTCTTGGCTGGGGTGGGCGCCATCGTCAGGGCCTCCTCCGAGGGGGCGGGGCGTGGGAACGTGCGATGGTACCGGTCCGGAACGGGTGCGCCACAGCGCCTCCGCCCGGTTCAGCGCGTCCCGGTGGTCGCCGCGACCTCGATGCTGAGCGGCTGATCGCCGAGCGTGAGCGCGGCGCCGGGTGCAGGCTCGACCCAGCGGACGGCGACGGCCAGCGTCTCGCCCGCGACCATGTCGGCGAACGGCTCGAGCCGGCGCCGCACCTCGTCCGGCGTGCCGATGGCGAGGTCGATGCGGTCGGACACGTCGAGCCCGGCGTCCCGCCGGGCCTGCTGCACGAGGCGGACCAGATCGCGGGCCAGCCCTTCGGCCTCCAGCTCCGGGGTGAGGGCGAGGTCGAGCACGACGACGCCGTCGCCCCGGGGCAGGGAGGCGCTCGCCCCTTCCTCCCCTGCCACCAGCCGGAGCGTGTACTCGCCCTCCAGGAGCGGGATCCCGCCGGCCACGACCGTGTCCCCGTCGCGGGTCCATTCGCCGGCCCGGACGGCCCGGATCACCGTCTGGACGTCCGGGCCCAGGCGGGGACCGGCGACCGCGGGGACCACCTGCAGCACCGAGCTGGGCGACGGCGCCCACGTCCTCGGTCAACGCCAGCTCCTTCACGTTGACCTCGTCGCGGAGCAGCGCCACGAACGGCTCCAGGGTGCTGGCGTCGTCCACGGCGACGGTCAGCGAGCTCAGCGGCTGGCGCACGCGGAGCTTGTTGGCCTTCCTGATGCTCAGGGCGGTCGAGCAGACCTCCCGGGCGCGGTCCATGGCCGCCACGAGTTCGGCGTCGGCCGGCAGCTCCGACGGTGACGGCCAGTCGGCGAGGTGCACGCTGCGCTCACCGGTCAGCGCACGATGGATGTGCTCGCTCACGAGGGGGAGGAACGGCGCGACGACCCGGGTCGTCACCGAGAGGACGGTGTGCAGCGTGTCGATGGCGTCCCGCTCACCTGTCCAGAACCGGTTGCGGCTGCGGCGGATGTACCAGTTCGTCAGCCCGTCCAGGTGCTCCCGTACGGCGCCACAGGCGGCGAAGAGGTCGTAGGCGTCCATGCTGGCCGTGACCGAGGCGACCAGGTCGTGGGTCTTGGCCAGGATGTACCGGTCGAGCACGTCGGGAGAGTCGGTGCGGATCGCCCCGTCGATGTCCGCGGCGTTGGCGTAGAGCGCGAGGAACGACCACGCGTTCCACAACGGCAGCAGCACCTGGCGGACCGCGTCGCGGATGCCCGCCTCGGCGACCACGAGGTCGCCGCCCCGCAGCACGGGCGACGACAGCAGGTACCAGCGCATCGCGTCGGCCCCGTAGGTGTCGAAGACGGCGAAGGGGTCCGGGTAGTTGCGCAGGCTCTTCGACATCTTCTGGCCGTCGTCGCCGAGGAGGATGCCGTGGCTGACGCAGGTCCGGAAGGCGGGCCGGTCGAACAGCGCGGTGGCCAGGACGTGCAACGTGTAGAACCAGCCACGGGTCTGCCCGATGTACTCGACGATGAAGTCGCCCGGGTAGTGGTGCTCGAACCAGTCCTGGTTCTCGAACGGGTAGTGCACCTGCGCGAACGGCATCGACCCGGACTCGAACCAGCAGTCGAGCACCTCGGGCACGCGGCGCATCATCGACTGACCGGTGGGGTCGTCCGGGTTGGGCCGCACGAGCGCGTCGACCATGGGCCGGTGGAGATCCGCCGGGCGCACGCCGAAGTCCCGCTCCAGCTCGTCCAGGCTGCCGTAGACGTCGACGCGCGGGTAGCGGGGGTCGTCGCTCTTCCAGACGGGGATGGGCGAACCCCAGAACCGGTTGCGGCTGATCGACCAGTCGCGGGCGTTGGCCAGCCACTTGCCGAAGCTGCCGTCGCGGATGTGGTCGGGCACCCAGGTGATCTCCTGGTTCAGCTCGACCATGCGGTCCCGGAACGAGCTCACCTCGACGAACCACGAGGAGACCGCCCGGTACACGAGTGGCTTGGCGCAGCGCCAGCAGTGCGGGTACGGGTGGTCGTAGGTCTCGTGGCGGATCACGTGGCCGGCGTCCTTGAGCGCCCGGATGACGAGCGGGTTGGCGTCGAAGACGTGCATGCCCGCCCACGGGGCGATCTCGGCCGTGTACCGGCCCTGCGCGTCCATCGGGGCGATCGTCTCGATGCCGTTGGCGTTGCCGACGGCCTGGTCCTCCTCGCCGTGGCCCGGGCGACATGTGGACGACACCCGTGCCGTCGTCCGTGGACACGTAGTCGGCGGCCAGCACCTGGAAGGCGCCGGGCCCGGTCACGTCGGGTTGGTCGGCGAAGAACGGGAACAGCGGCCGGTAGCGCAGCCCGACCAGCTCGGATCCCTTCACGGTCGCCGACCCGCGTGGCCCCGGCCAGCTCGCGCTCGTACGCGTCGAGGCGGGCCTCGGCCAGGATGTACCGCTGGCCGTCCTCCTCCATGACGGCGTAGTCGATGTCCGGGCCGACGGCCACGGCGAGGTTGGACGGCAGGGTCCACGGCGTCGTGGTCCAGGCCAGGATGCGCGCGCCCGTCCTCCAGCTCGAACCACACGGTCAGGGCGGGGTCCTGCCGGTCCTTGTAGACGTCGTCCATCCGGGTCTCGGTGTTGCTGAGCGGGGTCTCGCACCGCCAGCAGTAGGCCAGCACCCGGAAGCCCTCGTAGAGGAGCCCCTTGTCCCAGAGGGACCTGAACGCCCACATGACGCTCTCCATGTAGGGGAGGTCGAGGGTCTTGTAGTCGTTCTCGAAGTCCACCCACCGGGCCTGGCGGGTGACGTAGCGCTCCCACTCGTTCGTGTAGCGCAGCACGGACGTGCGGCAGGCGTCGTTGAAGCGGTCGATCCCGTAGTCGACGATCTCCGGCCGGCCCGACAGGCCGAGCTCCTTCTCCGCCTCGACCTCGGCGGGCAGGCCGTGGCAGTCCCAACCGAAGCGGCGCTCGACCCGCCGGCCCCGCATGGCCTGGTACCGGGGGACGGCGTCCTTGACGAAGCCGGTCAGGAGGTGGCCGTAGTGCGGGAGGCCGTTGGCGAAGGGAGGGCCGTCGTAGAAGACGTACTCGTTGGCGCCCTCGGCGCCGGCGGGCCGCTGCTCCACGGAGGCCGGGAACGTCTTGTCGCCCTCCCAGAACGCGAGGACCTCCGCCTCGAGGGCGGGGAACGACGGTTGCGGATCGACGGAGGGATAGGCCATCGGACCGGCCAGGCTACCGGCCGGCTTCCTGCGCCACGGGGAGCAGGTCGGGACGACCGTGCGTCAGCGCGCGGTGCGGCGCGTCAGCGCTTCCAGCGGTCGTCGCTGCGCGGGCCCTCGTCGAAGAACGACCACGCCTGCGGCTCGGACTGGTCGACCGTCGGCACCTCCTGCGTGATCGGATCCCTCTGCTCGCCGCCTGCGGGGGCCGCGTCGGGCGCGGGCAGGGCGTCGCCGTCCGGGGCGCCCGTCTCCGTCATGCGCTCGGTCGGGTGGCGGCTCGGGCAGGGCGCCGGGCTCGGTCGGGGGCACCAGCGCCGGCGGGGGCGGGTCGACCGGCGACGCGCTGAGGGCCGGCGGCAGGCGCGTCCTGGAGGCCGTCGGGCTTGTCGAGCGCGCCCTGCAGGGCGGCGACGGCCGCAGCCACCCGCTCCCGCTGGGACGTGATGTGCCCGGACAGGCGCGTCGACGTCGTTGGACAGCGCTGAACGCCGTGACTCGAGCGCCTCGACCTCGGCGGCCACCCGCGAACGGGTGATCTCGCCCGTGCGCAGCGCCTCCTGCTCGGCCGCGGTGATGATCTGGCTCCCCTGCGCCTTGGCCTCGGCGAGGATGCTCTCCGCGCGGTCGGCCGCCTCCTTGCGGATGCCCTCGGCCTCGTCCCGCGCCTCGGCCAAGGTGGTGTCCGCGGTGCGTTGGGCCAGCAGCAGCGTCTTGGTGATGGAGTCGACGCTGGGCGAGTCCTCCGCGGCCGCTGGGGTGGCCGCGAGCCGCGCCTTCGCCTCGGCCTGCAGCGCCCGGTTCTGCAGCTCCTCGACGCCGCGCGACAACTGGCTGAGGAACGATCGCACCTGCTCCGGGTCGTATCCCTTGCGCACGACCGGGAAGGTCACGGCGGCGATCGCCTTCGGGCTCATTTCCATGGCCAGCAACCTTATGCCCGAGACCCACCCCGAGCGCGGACCGGGCACGGCCGGGCTGCGGGCGCAGAGCGCCCGCCGGGGGTGCGGGGGCGTTGCCCCCGCAGATGGCCCGCAGGCGGCTCCGCCGCCGAGGAGCCCTGGGCGCCGGCCGAAGGCCGGCACCACCGCGATGGGGGGATCTCAAGGGGGGAAGGTCCCCTTCCCCCCTTGACGTCAGAGAAATCCGCCCCCGCAGCCGAGGACCCCCTCGAGGATGCCGATGCCGAGGATCAGGATGATCGGTGAGATGTCGAGCGGGCCGAGGCGGGGCAGCACCCGGCGCAACGGCGCGAGGACCGGATCGACGATGGCCCTCAGGAACGTGTAGATGCGATAGACGGGTCCGCTCGGGTTGAGCGGGAACCAGCTCAGGATGATGAAGGCGAAGACGGCGAGCAGGTACAGGTTGAGGAGCGTGCAGAGGATGCCCATGGTCAGGACGCGTCAGTGAAGCCCGGTGCGTCCAGCTTGGCTGGCGCACCGCAACGAGGCCCGAGGTATTGCCGAGCGAAGTGAATAGGAGGCAGGCAAGGCGCAGCGGAGCATGGCGACGAAGAAGACGAAGAGGGCCGGGCTACTCGAAGTCGCGCTCGGCCATCTGCCGGCGATCCTCGTCCGACACGTTGGCCGGCGTGAGGAGGTAGACGCCGGTGGCGACCTTGTCGAGCTTGCCGTTGAGGGCGTAGCAGAGGCCGCTGGCGAAATCGATCAGCCGGCGCAGCAGGTCGCGGTCGACCTCCTGCACGTTCATGATCACGGGCTGTCCGTGCTTGAACGTGTCGGCCACCTCCTGCGCCTGGTCGAAGCGCAGGGGCCTGACGGTGTGGGGCGCCTTGGGCGCGCCCGAGTTGACCGGCCGGACCGCGGACCCCTGGCTGCGCGGACGCACGCTCAGGCCGGACTCGTCGCCGGCTCCCCGGCTGCGGTCGTAGTCGGCGTCGGACCGGGGCTGGCGAGGCACGGGCCGTACCCCGGTTTCCGCGTCGGACGGATAGCCGGAGGAACGCGACGCGCTGCGCGGAGGACGCTCGGGCTCGGGCGGCAGGTCGTAGTCGTCGTAGGCGTCGTCAGGTCCGAGCCCCAGGTAGCTCATGGCCTTCTTCCACACGGTCATCGGGACCTCCTCTCACCAGGCTACTTCGGGGGCTGAGCAGGGGGTGGACGATCGCCGAACAGCGCCGTCCCCACCCGCACCATGGTCGACCCTTCCGACACCGCCACCTCCAGATCCTCGCTCATGCCCATGGACCGCTGGCGGACCCCCACCTCGTCGGCCAGGCGGCGGAGCATCCGGAACCCCTCACGCGCCGCGTCGGGCTGGCCCGTCCGCCCCACCGTCATCAGGCCCTCGACGTCGAGGCCGGCGTCGCGGGCCGCGGTCACGAGCGCCGGCGCCTCCCCCGGTGTGCACCCGCCCTTCTGCGGTTCGTCGCTCACGTTGACCTGCACCATGATCCGCGCGCCGGGCGCCCGCCGGGCCACCTCGTCGACCAGGACGGGGCGGTCGATCGTCTGCCACACGTCCACCACGCCGGCCAGCGCGTCGCACCTTGCGCGACTGGAGGCGGCCGATGAAGTGCACCTCCGGGCGCCGATCGCCGGCCGCATCCAGCTCGCCGAGCGCGTCCAACTTCGCCAGCAGCTCCTGCGCGTAGTTCTCACCGACCGCGGGACAGCCGGCGGTCACCGCGGCGGCGATGGCCTCCGGCCCGAACCCCTTCGTCACCGCCAGCACGGCCACCTCCGGACCTCCTCCTGCCCGCTCGATGCGCCGGCGCACCTCGGCCAGCCGCTCGGCGACCGTCACCCCGGGGCGGTCACTTCAGGAAGGAGGGGACGTCGAAGTCGTCGTCGCCCTCCAGCGGATCGCCCTCCTCACTGGCGAACAGATCCTTGACGGGCGCCACCTCCGCGGCGTCCTTGTCGCGCTTCGAGCGGCGGGTCGGGGGCGGAGCGCCGGCGTCCCACCGGTCGAAGCCGGCGGCGATGACCGTCACCCGCACCTCGTCGCCGAGCTCGTCGTCGATGACCGTGCCGAAGATGATGTTGGCGTCCTGGTGCGCAACACCGTGCACGATCTCGGCCGCCGTGTTGACCTCGAACAGGCCGAGGTCCGACGGACCCGTGATGTTGAGGAGGATGCCGCGCGCGCCGTCGATGGCCGCCTCGAGCAGTGGGCTGGAGATGGCGGCCCGCGCCGCGACCTCGGCCCGGTTGTCGCCGCTGGACTGACCGATGCCCATCAGCGCCGAGCCGGCGTTGGCCATGATCATCTTGACGTCGGCGAAGTCGGTGTTGATGAGACCGGGCGTCGTGATGAGGTTCGTGATGCCCGACACGCCCTGCAGCAGCACCTCGTCGGCCATCTTGAAAGCACCGAGGACGCTCGTCTTCTCGTTCGACACCGTGAGCAGCCGGTCGTTGGGGATGACGATCAGCGTGTCGACCTTGTCCTTCAGCTTCTGGATGCCCTGCTCGGCCTGCACCGAACGGCGACGGCCCTCGAAGGAGAACGGCCGCGTCGACGACGCCGATCGTCAGCGCACCCATGCCCTTGGCGATCTCGGCGATGACGGGTGCCGCGCCCGTGCCGGTGCCACCGCCCTTGCCCGCGGTGATGAACACCATGTCGGTGCCCTTCACGATCTCCTCGATCTCCTCGCGGTGGGCCTCGGCGGCGTTGCGCCCCACCTCCGGATCGCTGCCGGCACCGAGGCCGCGCGTCGTCTCCCGACCGATGTCGAGCTTCATGTCGGCATCGCTCATGAGAAGGGCTTGCGCGTCCGTGTTGACGGCGACGAACTCGACGCCTTTCAGGCCGGCGTCGATCATGCGGTTGACGGCGTTGACGCCGCCTCCGCCGACGCCGATGACCTTGATCACGGCGAGGTAGTTCTGTGGTGCGGAAACCATGGCTGCCTACCTCCCGGCGGGCGACGAAGGGGCGGTGCGGGCCCGGTTGGTGCTGCTGTTCAACCGCCGCCCGCCCGGTTGTCTCACCCTCGACGTGAGGTTGAGAGTCGGGCCGCGCTCAGGCTGCGGGTGAGATTGTTCCCTCGATGTTCACTTCTGGATCAAGACCGGACGTTCCGGATCGGCGACGTCGAGCCCGCTCGAGGCTGCGACTTCGTCGGTCCGGGTGTTGAGGACGAAGATCGTGGTGACGAGCTTGTCGCGGAGCCGATCGGGTGAACCGAGGTCGACGACGAACCCGTCACAGAGGTGGAGTTGGAGCCGACCCTGCTCGCTGACGGCCAGCGAACAAGTCCGGCTGCGGAGGTCCGAGGGCAGCCGCGGCACGACGCCGGCGGCCCCGGCGAGCGCCGCCGGGCGCGGTGGCGCCGGGCTCCAGGTCGGGCCCCGGGGTGGCCAGCGTGAGCTCGAGCGGATCGACCGGCTTGGAGCCCGGCGGGTCGAGGACGGCCATGACCTTCCCCTCGGCGTCGAGCACCCGCCAGCGCTGGTCCGCCCCCATGTAGGTGGTGACCGGGATGCGCTCGACGATCTCGATGCGGACGCCCCGCAGCAGCCGGCGCTCGACCCGCACCCGTTTGACCCAGGGGTCGGCGGCCAGCGTGGCCTCGGCCTTGCCGAGGTCGGCGCCGAGGAGCGACGACCCGTCGAGATCGTCGACCACCTCGGCCAGACGGGCCGGATCGGTGTAGACGGCGCCGGTCACGTCGACGTCGTTCACGGCGAAGAGCGGCGACTCCAGGACGAGTCCCGCGCCCAGGAGCACGGCGACGCCCGCGCCGCCGAGCACCGCCCAGCGCAGCCGCTTGCGTCCCTCGTCGCGGCGGACCTGGATGCGCCGGGCCCGCAGGCGCGGGTCGACGCCCGGACGGGCGAGGTCGACCGGGCTGGGATCGAAGGGCGTCGTCTCGAGCTGCTCCAGGTCGCCCTCGAAGCCGATGGTGACGACCTTGCGGGGCGCGTCGGTGACCGCCACCTCTCCGGTCGCCGCTCCGACGCGCCCGGCCGGGGACGGGCGGCGCGAGGACGGGAGACGGAGGCGGCAGCGCCTCGTGCTCGCCGGTGCCGAAGCCGAAGCGGAGCTTGGGCGCGGGCGGCGGAAGAGGATCGCCGACGGGCGCGTCCCCGGCGGCTGGATCCGCGCCGACAGCAGGCACGGGCGCCGGTGACCGGGGCGACCGTGGTCGTCGGTGGCAGCCGTCGGCGCCGGTCGCGGTACCGTCGACCGCCGGTCGCGTGCCGTCGTGCCGCCTGTCCGTATCGGCGAACACGGCCTCGGGCGCGACGGTGCCGGCGGCCAGAGCCTCTGCCTTCTTGGCCGCGCTCTCTTGCCGCGAAGGCGCGGGAGCTTCACGACGCGACCTCCCGGTCGCGCACGCCGTCGTCGCGCTCGTCGAAGCCGATCTGGCGGATCTCGCTGCGCAGCGCGATGCCGCGCTCCTCCAGCACCCGGGCCCGCACCGCGGCCATCAGCGCCCGCACGTCGTCGGCCCGGCCACCCTCGTCGGCCTGGATGAAGTTCGCGTGCTTGGGCGACACCTCCGCCGAACCGATGCGCAGTCCCCGCAGATCGAGGGAGTCGATGAGCTCACCGGCCGACAGCTGGCCCGGGATCGGGTTGACGAAGACCGAGCCCGCGTTCTGGCCGCCAGGCTGGTGCTCCCGCCGCCACCGGACGATCTCGGCCAGCGTCGCCTCCGACGCCTCGCGATCGCCGTGCGCCAATTCGAACCGCGCCGACACGACCACTTGGTGGTCATCGAGGTCGGAGCCCCTGAACCGCAGGCCCAGCGCGTGTGCCGGCACCCCACAATCCTCGCCGCTGCGCAGGTCGAACACGCGGACCCCCACCAGCGACGACGCGATGTCCGAGCCGTGCCCACCGGCGTTCATGCGCACGCCGCCACCGACCGACCCCGGCACGCCCACCGCCCACTCCAGGCCGGTCAGGCCGGCGCCGACGGTCTGGCGGGCGAGCACCGGCAGGCTCACGGCCCCGCCCGCGCGTCACCGTGGTGCCGTCGACGGCGATCTCGTGGGCCCACGGGCCGAGCACGATGGCCAGCCCCTCGAAGCCACGGTCGGCGACCAGCAGGTTCGAGCCGCGTCCCGACGATCAGGACCGGCAGCCCGGACGCGACCACGGCCCGGCCGACGGCGGCCAGATCGGCGGGATCGTCCACCCGCGCCAGGAGCGGCGGCCGCGCCACCGACCCGGTAGGTGGTGAGGGGTCCGATCGGCACGTCGCGCTCGGCCAGCGGTCCGAGCACCTCGGCGGCGAGGTCGATGGCGGCGGCCACGGGGCCGCGGCGGCGCTCATCGCCCGCTCCGCTGCTGCAGTCCGGCGAGCACCTCGTCCGGCAGCGCGGCGACGTCGCCGCAGCCCATCGAGATGCAGACGTCGCCCGCCCGCAGTTCGTGCACCAGGAACGACACCAGCTCCCCCCGCTTCGGGAGCCAGACCACCCGTTGGTCGGGTGGGCGTCGCACACGGCATCGACGACGAGCTTGCCGGTGACCCCCGGCAGCGGCGCCTGCCCCGACGGGTAGATGTCGGTGATCACGGCGACGTCGGCGGCCTCGAAGGCGTCCCGGTAGTCCGGCGACATGACGGCCATCCGGTTGTAGCGGTTGGGCTGGAACACGGCGACGATGCGCGACCAGCCGTCGCCGCTGGTGCCGGCGGCGTCGAGCACAGCGGCGATCTCGGTCGGGCAGGTGCGCGTAGTCGTCGACGAGCGTGATGCCGTCGTGGCGACCCCGCACGTCGAAGCGGCGGGCCACGCCGCCGAAGCGGGCCAGGGCTTCGACGGACGCCGTCGAACGGCGCGCCGAGCGTGTCGGCGAGGGCGATGGCGCCGAGCGCGTTGCGCACGTTGTGCACGCCGCGCAGCGGCAGGCGCGACCTCGCCGAGCTCGGCGCCGTCGCGCCGGACCGCGAAGCGCAGCGACCCCTCGGCCGCCGTCACGTCGGCCGCCTGGTAGCGCGCCTCGGGACCGGTCCCGTAGGTCACCGCGTCGTGGGACGCGGCCAGGCGGGCAGTGATCGGATCGTCCGAGCACAGCACCTTCGGCCCGTCGATGCCGGCGAGGTACTGGTCGAAGCGAGTCGACCACGGCGTCGAAGCTGCCGTAGTGGTCGAGGTGGTCGGCCTCGACGTTGGTGAGGATGGTCCCGGCCAGCGGCAGCTCGAGGTGGGTGCCGTCGCTCTCGTCGGCCTCGACGACGAGCCAGCGCCCTCCGGTCCAGTGGGCGCTCGTGCCGACGTCGTGGACGTCGCCGCCGACGAGGTAGCTGGGCTGCCAGCCGGCCTGCGGCCAGGATCATCGCCAGCATCGACGTGGTGGTCGTCTTGCCGTGGGTGCCGGCGACCGCCACCGAGTCGGCCTGGCGCGCAGATGGAGGCCAGCATGCCGGCGCGGGTCAGCACCGGGATCCGCGGTCCGGCGGGCCGCCTCCAGCTCGAGGTTGGACGCGGGGATGGCGGTGGAGGCGGTGACCGCGTCCACGCCGGCGACGTGGGCGGCGTCGTGGCCGACGTGCACGGTGACCCCGGCGGCCCGCAGCCGGTCGAGCACCGGCAGCTCCCGGAGGTCGCTCCCCGACACGTCGTGCCCCATCTCGGCCAGCGTCGAGCGCGATGGCGCTCATGCCCGGGCCGCCGACGCCGACGACGTGGTAGCGGCCCGGCCGCGCCAGGTCGAGCGGTGGCCTGCGGGCGCTCACTCGCCTGCCGACCTCCTCGACCAGCTCGCGCCAGCGCGTCGCTGCGGTGCACCGCGCCGAGCGCCCTGGCGGCGGCGGCCATGCCGGCCAGCGCGCCGGGATCGGCCTGCACGCGATCGACCTCGCGCCGCAGGCGGGCGACGGTCAGGTCGGCCTCGGGGACGAGGAGCGCGGCGCCCGCCTCGGCCGAGGGGGCGGGCGTTGGCGGTCTGGTGGTCCTCCGGCGGCGCCCGGCCACGGGCACGAGGATCGAGGGCACGCCGATGGCCGTCAGCTCGGCCACCGTGCTGGCCCCGGCGCGCGCCAGCACGATGTCGGCCGCGGCGTAGGCCTGCGGCATCCGGTCCTCGTACCCGACCACGTCGGTACAGGATGCCGCCTGCCCGGCCCGGCGCGTCCGCGCCGCGCCGCCGGCCAGCGTCGGCGTCGACCGCTCGCCGGCGACGTGGTGGACGGCGAGGTCGCCCGGTCCGCGGCAGGCGGCCACGAAGCCCGCGACGACGTCGTTGAGCGCCGCCGAGCCCAGCGAGCCGCCCACGACCAGCAGCACGAAGCGGTCGCGCGGGCAGGTCCAGCTCGGCGCGCGCCGCGGCGCGGTCGCGGGCCGGGTCGACGCGACAGGATCTCCTGGCGCAGCGGCGCGCCGGTCACCCGGGCCCGCGGCAGACGGGAGCCCGGGGAACGCCACGGCGCGACGCGGCGGCCAGGCGGGCCGCCAGCCGGCTGGCCCGCCCGGGCGTGCGGTCGTAGCTGACGGCGACGATCGGGATGCGCAGCCGGCGGGCGGCCAGGACCGACGGGCAGGCTGGCGTAGCCGCCGACCGACACCACCACCCGGGGCCGCAGGTCGCGCAGCAGCACGACGCCTGGCGCACGGCGCCGGATGAGCTTCGGCGGCGAACGACAGGTTGGCGCGGTCGAGCCGCCGCTGGACGCCGACGACGTCCAGGAAGGTGTGCGGGAAGCCGGTCGGCGGCACCAGGCGGGTCTCGATGCCCCGCTGCGGCTCCCGACGTAGTGGATGGTCGTCGCGCTCGTGACCGTGCGCCACGAGGGCCTCGGCCACGGCGAGCGCCGGCAGCACGTGCCCGGCCGTGCCCCCGCCGGTGACGACGGCGAAGGCACGCTCGGCGGACGGCGGCGGCCGGCTCGCCGCCGCCGCGGGCTCACCGGCTGGTGCGGGCGCACCCAGGAGCAGGCCGGCCGCGGTCATGGTCACGAGCAGCGACGTCCCGCCGAAGGACAGGAACGGCAGGGTGAGCCCGGTGACGGGCAGCATGCCGGTGACGCCGCCGATGTTGATGATGGCCTGCACGGCGATCCAGGCGGTGATGCCGCCGGCCAGCAGCTGGCTGAAGCGGTCGGCGGCCCGCAGCGACGTGCTGACGCCGAGGTACAGGATGGCCAGGAACAGCCCGATCACGCCGATCACGCCGATGAGGCCCAGCTCCTCGGCCAGCACGGCGAAGATGAAGTCGGTGTGGGACTCGGGCAGGTAGCCCCACTTGGCCCGCCCGGCGCCGAGGCCGTCGCCGGGCACGCCCCCCGAGGCGATGCCGATGAGCGACTGCCACACCTGGAAGCCGGCGTCCTGCCCGGTTGTCGGCGAGGTCGAGGAAGGACAGCCACCGCTCCCGCCGGTACGGCACGCTGGTGATGAACACGGCGCCGGCCAGGAACAGCGCCGGAGCCGGCGGCGGCCAGCGGCACGAGCGGCGTGCCGCCGATGAACGCCACGGCGAGCACGATGGTGGCCAGCACGATCGCCGAGCCGAGGTCGCCCTGCAGCAGCACGAGCGTCGAGGCCAGGGCCAGCATGATCATGAGCGGGCCGGAACGTCGCCCGCAGGTCGCCCATGCGGTCGGCCCGGCGGGCCAGGAGGTCGGCGGCGTAGACCAGCAGCACGAGCTTGAGGAGCTCGGACGGCTGGAAGCCGAACGGACCGAGGTCGAACCAGGCCCTGGCCCCGTTGACCTGCACGCCGATGCTGGGGATGGCCACCGCGACGTTGAGCACGAACACGACCAGGAGGCCCGGCGCGATGAGGGCGCGCACCACCCGTGGGGCGTGCGGTAGGCGACGACGCAGCGCCACCACGCCGAGCGTCGGCCCACAACGCCTGGCGGCCGAAGTATGTCCAGCCCGACGTGCCCTGGCGCAGCGCGTCGATCGACGAGGCCGACAGCACCATGACCAGCCCGAGCATGCACAGCACGAACACCGACACCAGGAGGACGTAGAAGCTGGTGGGCGGCGGCGCCTGGCGGGGCCGGCGGCGGACCCGGCGTGCCGGTGGCGGCCGGTGGCGCCGCTGCGACGAGCGCCGGTCCTTGGCCAGGGTCCGGGGCCCGGGACCGATGTGGGTCGTGGCGCCGGTCATGACGTCTCCTTCCCGCTCAGGAGCTCGTGGACGAGCGCGGGCGAAGTCGTCGCCTCGCTCGCCGTAGCCCGAGTACCAGTCGAAGCTGGCGCAGGCCGGCGACAGCAGCACCACGTCGCCGGGCGCGGCGCGGCGCGGCCGCCGCCTCGACGGCGTCGGCCATCGAGCCGGCGTCGCCACCGGGCACACCGCTGCCGCGCGAACACCTCCGCCACCTCGTCGGCCGCCTCGCCGATGGCCACCACGGCCCGCACGTGCGGCCGGCCACCTCAGCCGAGCGGCGCGAGGTCGAGGCCCTTGTTGCGCCCGCCGGCGATCAGCACGACGCGGTCGAACCCCCGCACCGCGGTGGCCGCGGCGTGCGGCGTCGTCGCCTTGGAGTCGTCGTACCAGTCGACGCCGTCGGCGCTGGCCACCAGCTCGATGCGGTGGCGGGGCGGCTCGAACGCGGCCAGGCCGTCGCGCGACCCCGTCCACGGTGCCCAGGCCCGGCTCCAGCACGCCGGCGGCCGCGGCCAGCGCGTCGACGAGGTCGTGGGGCAGCGCGCGGCGCATCGAGCGCGATGTCGACCAGACGGCCCGTGCGGGCCCGCCAGCCGTCGCCCTCGACGCGGTAGTCGGCGTCGGTCAGCGCGAAGGTGACGTGGCGGGCGGGCGCGCGGCGCGAGCTCGGCGGCGACGATCGGATCGGCGGCATGGCCGATGGCGACGTCGTCGGCCCGCTGCTGCGACCAGAGCCGGGCCTTGGCGGCCTGGTAGGTGGCCATGGACCGGTGCCAGTCCAGGTGGTCGGGGGCGAAGTTGAGCCACACCGCGGCTTCGGCGCGGAACGTCTCGGTGTAGGCCAGCCGGAAGCTCGAGCACTCGACGACGAACACGTCGACGTCCAGGTCGAGCGCGGCGACCAGCGGGCAGCTCGGTGTTGCCGGCGGCCACGGCGCGCGCCCGCCGGCCTCGAGCATGGCCGTGGCCATCATCGTGGTGGTCGTCTTGCCGTCCGTGCCCGTGACGCCACCATCGGCCGCGGTCCGCCGGGCCGATCCTGCTCCCAGCGGTAGGCCAGCTCGAGCTCGCTGCGCACCGGCACGCCGGCCTGCGCCGTGGCGGCGAACACCGGGTGGTGCTCGGGCACCCCGGGGCTGGGCGACACCAGCTCGACCGCGCCCACCAGCCGCGCGAGCTCGGCCGGCGCGGCGCCTCGACCAGGTCGACGCCCAGGCCGGCGGCCGTGCGCGCGCTTCCGGCGTCGGCCCGGTCGTCGGCCACCATCACCGTCCAGCCCCGCGCTGCAGGGCCCGCACGGTCGCCTCGCCCGTGATGGCCAGCCCGTAGACGAGCGCGGCGGCCATCACGCCACCCCGATCCGGCGGGCGAAGTCGGCGTAGAACATGCCCAGCGCGATGGCCACGCCGATGCCGGCGACGATCCAGAACCGGATGATCACGGTCGTCTCCGGCCACCCGTTGAGCTCGAAGTGGTGGTGGATCGGCGACATGCGGAAGATCCGGCGCTTGTCGAACAGCCGGTAGCTGCCCATCTGCAGGGCCACGGAGCCGATCTCGATGACGTTCAGCAGGCACGACCAGCGGCAGCAGCAGGCTGGTGTTGGTGCTGAGGGCCAGCAGCGCGAGCGCGGCGCCGAGGCCGAGCGAGCCCACGTCGCCCATGAAGATGCGGGCCGGGGCGGCGTTCCACCACAGGAACCCGACGCAGGCGCCGGCCAGGGCGACGGCCAGGATCGAGAGGTCGAACGGGTTCACGATGAACGGGTAGAGGGCCGGGTTGCGCAGCCCCCAGAAGGCGATGATCGTGAAGGCGAAGAAGCCGAAGATGGCCGAGCCGGCGGCCAGGCCGTCGAGGCCGTCGGTGATGTTCACGGCGTTGACCGTCGAGAAGATGATGAGGCCGGCCCACAGGACCCAGCCCACCTTGCCCAGCTCCCAGCCGGGCAGGTCGGCGCGGGTGAGCGCCGATGCGGGTGTCGATCTCGGTGAACATCACGATCAGCGTGGCGATGAGGAACGACATGCCGAGGGTGATCCAGCCCTTCTTCTTCCACAGCACGCCGCGGTTGTGGGCCCGGCGCACCTTGAGGAAGTCGTCGAGGAACCCGAGCGCGGCCATGGCCGCGATGCCGCCCATGATGAACAGGGCGTGGTCGGAGAAGTAGGCGCCCCGCCGGAAGTGGGCCACGAGGTAGCCGACCGCGCGGCGACGAGGATGGCCATGCCGCCCATGGTCGGCGTGCCCGCCTTGTGCTGGTGCTCCGGGCCCCGGTCCTCCGGGCCGAGGATGGGCTGGCCCTTGCCGCGGCTGCGGAAGAACCCGATCAGGAAGCGGGTCGACAGCAGCGACACCACGGCGGCGACCGCGCTGGCGATGAGGAGCGCGATCACCGGGCGCCCTCCAGCAGCTCGCGGGCCACGGCCCGGTCGTCGAAGGGACGCTTCGTCCCCCGCCACCGTCTGGGTCGTCTCGTGGCCCTTGCCGGCGATCACGACGACGTCGCCGGGGCCGGCCTCGGCGAGCGCCAGGGCGATGGCGGCGCGGCGGTCGGCCTCGTACGACGACGCCCGGCGCGGCGACCGGGACGCCGGCCACGATCGCCGCGATGATGGCGTCGGGTCCTCGTGGCGGGGGTTGTCGGAGGTGACGACGACCAGGTCGGCGCCCTCGGCGGCCGACCGCGCCCATGAGCGGGCGCTTCTCGGCGTCACGGTCGCCGCCGCAGCCGAAGACCACGATGACCCGGCCCGGCGTCACCTCCCGCAGCTCGGCCAGCAGGCCGGCCAGCGCATCCGGCGTGTGGGCGAAGTCGACCACCACCCGGAAGGGCTGGCCGGCCTCGACCGCCTCCATGCGGCCCGGGCACCGGCGCGACCTCGGCCGAGGCCGGCGGCGATGCGTCCGTCGTCGATCCCGAGCGCGGCCGCCGCCGTGGCCGCGGCGAGGGCGTTGGCCACGTTGAACCGGCCGCCGAGGGGCAGCGTGACGTCGTGCCCCCGCCACCGGAACGGCTGCCGGTCGGCCCGACCGTGAGGTCGTCGGCGTCGGCCAGGGCGAACGGGTGATCGGGATGGGCGCGGCGTCGGCGAGCTGGCGGCCGTGGACGTCGTCGACGTTGACGACGCCCACGGCCGCTCGGCCCGGCGTGAACAGGCTGGCCTTGGCCGCGAAGTAGCGCTCGATGGTGCCGTGGAAGTCGAGGTGGTCGCGGCCGAGGTTGGTGAACACGGCCACCGCGAAGCGGGTGCCGTCCACCCGGTGCAGGGCCAGGGCGTGCGAGGAGACCTCCATGGCGACGGCCCGCTGCCCCTCCTCGACCAGCGCGGCCAGCCGGGCCTGCAGCTCGGGCGCCTCGGGCGTGGTGAACGACGCCGGTCAGCGTGCCGAGCACGCCGGTCGGCCACCCGGCCTGTTCCAGGATGGCGGCCAGCAGGTAGCTGGTCGTCGTCTTGCCGTTCGTGCCGGTGACCCCGACCACGGTCAGCCGCTCGCGAGGGGTGGTCCCAGAGCGCGGCGGCCAGCGGCCCGATGGCCGGCCGGGTGTCGTCCACCACGAGCTGCGGGCGTCGAGGTCGAGCACGATGGTCGACGAGCAGCGCGGCCGCGCCCGCCTCGACCGCGTCGGCGGCGAAGTCGTGGCCGTCGGCCGCGCTCGCCCCGGATGCAGCAGTAGAGGTCGCCGGGGCGGACCGGGCGGGAGTCGAGCATCATCCCGGCGATGGTGGCCGAGCCGTCGCCGACGATCCGCGCGCCCACCGCGGGTGTCTGTCGCCAGGCGGTCACCAGTGCCGCCGCCGCATGCCCGCCGCCCATCCTCACGGCTGATCGGGCGCGACGGCGCAGGTGTCGCCGCTGGACGTCGGTGGGACCTGGAGGCGGCGCAGCGCCTCACGGGCCACGTCGACGAACAGCGGCGCGGCCACCAGGCCGCCGTAGTGCTCACCGGAGCCGGGCGGCTCGTCGATCGAGACCAGGATGGTGAGGCGGGGCTGCTCGGCCGGCACGAACCCGGCGAAGCTGGCGTAGTACTTCTTGCGCCCGGCGGCGTCGACGTATCCGCCCGAGTCCCTGGCCTTGTAGGACGTGCCCGTCTTGCCGGCCACGGTGTAGCCGTCGATCTGCGCCCGCTTGCCCGTCCCCCGGCACACGACCTCGCGCAGGATCTGGTTCATCTCGTCGGCCGCCGGCCGGCTCAGGACCTCGCGGCTCTCCGAGGCCGGCGCCGGCGCCTCCTGCCGTCCCGCCCGATCGTGGCCTGGACCAGGCGGGGGGCCACGTACGTGCCGCCGTTGGCGATGGTGTTCATCGCCGCGGCGAGCTGCACCGCGGTCACCGCGACGCCCTGCCCGTAGGCCACGGTGTAGCGCTCCGTGCCCTGCCACTCGCTCGGCGGTCTCGAGGATGCCCTCCGCCTCGCCCGGGAACCCGAGGCCGCTCCGAGCGCCGAAGCCGAACGCCCGCAGGTAGCGCTCCTGGCCCTCGGCTCCGAGCAGCTGCTCACGGTCATCGTGCCGATGTTGGAGGACTTGGCGATGATGCGGGCCAGCGTCATGGGCTCGGTCGGGTGGGGCTCGGCGTCGGTGAAGATGTGGTCCGAGAACTTCTGGCGGGCCGGGATCATCCAGGTCGACTGGGGGTTCGCCACGCCCTCCTGCAGCGCGGCCGCCGCGGTCACGATCTTGGCCACTGAGCCCGGCTCGTAGGTGTCGACCGCCGCCAGGTTGGCCGAGGACAGCTCGACCCGCCCGGTGTCGGGGTTCCGCCGGGCGTTGGCCATGGCCAGGACGTCGCCGGTGGCGGTCTCCATCACGACGACCATGCCACCTCGGGCCTGCACGGCCTCGACCTGCGCCACCAGCAGCTGCTCGGTCACGTACTGGAGGTTGCGATCCAGCGTCAGGACGAGGTCGTCGCCGGGCGTGGGCGGCATCATGTCGTGACGCCGGCCGGGATCGTCCGGCCGTCCTGGCCCTGCTCGCGCACCAGCTCGCCGGGCTCGCCGGTGAGCACCTCGTCGAAGGCCAGCTCCAGCCCGGCGGTGCCGTTCCCGTCGGGATCGGTGGAGCCGATGATGCTGCGGGCCAGGTCCTCGCTGGGCTGGAAGCGCTCGAGCTCCGGGTAGGTGCTGATGCCCGGCAGGCGGAGGGCCCGCACCTGCTCGGCCACCGCGTCGTCCACCTGGCGGGCGACGTACGCGAACTCGCGCTCGTCGGTCTCGGACGATCGGGTGAGGCGCTGGGCCAGCGCCGCGGTCCGCTCGGCGTCCAGGCCCAGCACCGGTGCCAGCGCGTTCGCCGTGCCGGCGGGGTCGAGGATCAGGCGGGGATCGGCCCAGATCGTGGTCTGCGGGATGGAGATGGCCAACTCGTAGCCGTTGCGGTCGAAGATGGCGCCGCGGGCCGCCGGCAGGGTGGTGGTGCGGACCCGCTGGCGCTCGCCCGCCACCCGGAAGGCGGCCGCCTCGGCCGTCTGGAGGATGGCCACCCGCCCGAGCAGGAGGGCGAAGCCGACCAGCGCGAAGCCGAGCACGGCGACCAGGCGGGGCCGGGTGCGTCCGCCGACCCGGGCCAGCCGCTGGGGGACGGCCTGGCGGGCCCTGCTGGCTTCTTGGGGGTCCGGGCGGCGCGGGCGCCGGGTGGCGGGCGCGGGTCGTGGAACCGGTGCCGGCGGAGCCTGTGCCTTGCGGCGGCGTCCCGGCTCGCCTCGGGGCGGCCGGCGGTCACGGGGCTCGTCCCGAGATCTCCTTGACCTGCCCCCACTCCGGGCGACCCGCCCCGGTGCCCGAGGTGGCGTCGCCGACCGCCTCGCCGGTGGCCGCGGCCACGTGGTTCACGACGTCAGCGGTGGGCGTGAGGTAGAGGGGAGCGGTGGCGGGCACCATGCCCAGCCGCTCGGTGGCCGTCGGGACGATGTAGTCGGGCGACTGCAGCCGGGCGACGGCCAGGCGCAGCCGGTCGTAGTAGTCCCGGGCGTCCTGGACCTCACGGTTGACCCGGTCGAGCCGCTGCTGGTTCTGGGCCAGCGTCACCTGGACGGCGGTCAGCCCGAGCAGCCCGACGAAGATCACCGCGCACAGGGCGGCCACGAGCAGCCCGATGGAGCGCCGGCGCGGCGCCGGCACCACGACGGCCAGCCGGGGCCGGGGCAGCCGGGACGACCGGCCGGTGCGGGGCGCCGGCGCGACCGTCGGGCCGGAGCTGCGGCGCGGTGGCGTCGCGGGTGACCGCGACGGGCGGCGCGAGGACCCGGCGCGAGCGGAGAGGCAGGGACTGGACGGCCACGATCGGCTCACTGGCCGGACGCCAGCTTCTCCACAGCTCGCAGGCGGGCGGACTCGGCCCGGCGGTTCTCGGCCACCTCGGCCGCCGGCGGCTTCATGGCGCCCGGCCTGATGAGGCGGACGGTGGCGACGGCGTCGCACACGCAGGGCAGGCCGGGCGGGCAGGTGCAGCCGCCGGTGGCGGCGTGGCGGAAGCGCTCCTTGACGATGCGGTCCTCGCCCGAGTGGTAGGCGAGCACGACCACCCGGCCGCCGGGCCGGGTCCGCTCGATCGCCTGGTCGAGGGCGCCGGGCAGCACGTCGAGCTCCCGGTTGACCTCGATGCGGATGGCCTGGAAGGTCCGCTTGGCCGGGTGCCCGCCGCGGCGGCGGGCGGGAGCGGGGATGGCGCCGGCCACGATGCCGGCCAGCTCGGCCGTGGTCTCGATGGGCCGGGCCTGCGACGATGGCCTGGGCGATGCGGCGGGCGTAGCGCTCGTCGCCGTAGGCGGCCAGCACGTGGGCCAGTTCGGCCTCCTCGTAGCCGTTGACGACGTCGCTGGCCGACCAGGGGTCGTCGGGATCCATGCGCATGTCGAGCGGGGAGTCCCAGCGGTAGGAGAAGCCCCGCTCGGGCTCGTCGAGCTGGGGCGAGGACACGCCGAGGTCGAACAGCACCCCGGAGATCTCGTCGATGGCCAGGTCGCTCATGATCTGTCCGAGGTGATCGAAGCGGGAGCGGACCAGCGTGACCCGGTCGCCGAAGGGGGCCAGGTGGGCGGCGGCCGCAGCCACCGCTCGGGGGTCCCGATCCAGACCCAGGATCCGCACATCGGGACGCGCCTCGAGAAGGCGGCGGGCGTGCCCACCCCCTCCCACCGTGGCGTCGACGATCACGCCGGGCGGGACCGGCCGGAACAGCTCGACCACCTCCTCGGCCATCACCGGGATGTGGAGGAACGGTCCGTCATCGTCCCGAAGGTGTCATGTTCACGACACCGACAGCCACGTCCACCAGCGGAACCCTCGTCGGCCCCGCTCATCTGCAGCCCCCCGGCCGGCGGTTGCTGCCGGGATGTCTCCCCGACGAGCGAGACGGAAGCGGGCGGAGTTGGGGCTGTCCATCTTGCCGGCCGGGAGACTGCGGATGAGCGGAGCAGGTCCGGGTTCGCTCTCGTTCGTTTCCTCGTCCTCCTCTCTGTGGTGGGTTGCTCAGATCGTGCGAGCGGTGTTGATCAGGCGGCCCGATCAGGCCGAGCCCTTGATGGCCAGGCCACCGGCGGTGTTCTGGCGCTCGAAAGCCTCGGGGTGCCAGACCTCGACCCGGTCGAACGCACCCGAGACGACGACGGGGCTGCCGGGCTCGATGCCGGCGAAGCCCCGCATCTCGCGGTCGATGGTGACCCGGCCCTGGCCGTCGACGGCGACGGAGAAGGCGTTGCTGGCCTTCGTCCGCAGCTCGGCGAGGCTCAGCTCCCCTCGCTTCTGCCGTTCCATCAGTTCGTTGGCCATGTCTTCGAACGCCTCCGGGGTCATCACTTCGATGCAACCGTCTTGTCCGTATGCCAGGTAGCAGCGCGGCTCGAAGCGCGGACGGAAGTCCGAAGGCAGTGCCAACCGACCCTTCGGGTCCAGCTGGCGCTCGTACTTGCCTACGAACACCCGATCGTTTCCTTGCCTCTGTCCTGCTGATGCCTGCCTCTGGACCTGCAGTGGATCTCGGGTGTTCCGGCGGCACCCACCGCCCTCCCACCGATCCCCACTGGCCCCCACCGTAAACGCCACTTCCCCCCACTGTCAACCACTTCTCCCCACTCACCCCCTCGACGCGCCCCACCCGGCCCCACCGCGCCCCCGCCGGATCCCCCGCCGCCGCCCCTTCCGCAGCCTGAAATCACCCCGAGCGCGAGTCCCCGGACCCCCCCCCCCCCCCCCCCCCGCGAGAGTCCCATCGGACGGCCCGGCGGACGTCTCGACCGACGCATCCCCACCGAATCGATATCGAATCGGTGGCGAAGGCGCGGGCGCCGGACGGTCAGGGCAGCACGGCGGTCAGGTCAGGGCAGGGCAGCGAGGAAGGCGGCGCGCAGGTCGGCGTCGGGCACGTCGAGCGTCGCCACGGACCCGACCAGCTCCTCGACAGTCGGCCGGGGTGGGCGGAGCAGCTCCACGAGGGCCGCCGGGTCCCAGCGCCGGTAGACGGCGCACTGGAAGCGGGCCCAGCCCCTGTCCGGCGCTGGCTGATGCCCACCAGCTTGCGCCCCGCCACCCGCACCTCGCCCGGGCCCAGCCCGGCGAAGCAGACGAGGCCCGACCACGGCGTGCGCACCATCGCCCGCGATGCACCTCGGCGCCGTGGACGCCGAACGCGCCGCCACCCGCCCCCACACCTCGCCCAGCCACGCGCGGCCCGGCCCACGTCGGCGTCCCACAGCGGATCGCCGGCGGGCAGGACCACGTCCACCCAGGACACCTCGCCCGGCACGAGGAGGACCGCCCCGCCGCCGCTGTGGCGGCGGACGAGCTCCACGCCGGCCGCGCCAGGCGCCCCGTCCACCACGTCAGCGCGCTGGCCCGAGCCGAGCACCAGCGCAGGCCGCGCGGGTCAGCCACCACACGGCCCGGCCCGCCGGCGCCGCCACCTCGCGGCCGTGGAGCTCGGCGGCCGAGCCACGACTTCGATCCCCAGGGTCCCCGTCATCGGGCCCTGCGGGCCGTCGTCACGAGGCCCGGCTGAAGGTCTGGTGGCCAGGTACGGCTTCCAGGAGTCGGGCACGCCGCCGACCGCCACCACCACCCACGCGAGCTCCCGCGGCGGGCCGGGCGAGCGCCAGTCGCATGCCGGCCTCGTCCGGCGTGCGGTCGCGCTTGCGAAGGTTGCACGGCCGGCACGCCGCCGCCACGTTCTCCCAGCTGTGGTCGCCACCTCGGCTGCGGGGCAGCACGTGGTCGATCGAGTCGGCGTGCCCGCCGCAGTACTGGCACTGTGCTCGTCCCGAGCGAACACGGCCCGGCGCGACAGCGCGGTGCGCCGGTGGTACGGCACCTTCACGATGTAGCGCAGCCGGACCACGAGCGGGCGGGCGACGCAGCGGCGGGCGGAGCGGATCGCGTGCCGTCGTCGTGGAGGACCTCGGCCTTCTCGGCCAGCACGAGGCACACGGCGCGCCGGATGGACACGACGCTGAGCGGCTCGTACGTCGCATTGAGGACGAGCGCCCGCCGCATCGCCGGAACCTACGCCTGCACCCTGGCGCAGACGGATTTCGGCGCCGGTCCGGTGCGGCGGCGCCGGTCCCGATCGGGTGGTGGGCCGCTCACATGACGGACCCCCACGACGGCACCACTCCAGCCACGCCACGACGTCCGCCGCATCCGGGTGCGTCGGGTCCCCGTACTGCGTGTGCACCCGGAATCGCCGCCACCCGGCCGGCGGCATCGGCAGGACGGCCGGCGGTGCCACCAGCCCGGGGCGGCCAGCCGCAGGAGCTGGCGCAGGGCCACCGGCCAGAGGCCGGGCCGCGGGTCGACGCCCGACCACCCCCATGGCCCCGCTCGGCGTCACCCGTCCGCCTCCACCTCGGCCTCAGCCTTTGAGCTTCTGCTGCTCGGCCCAGGTGAGGGCTCCCACGGGGTTCCTTCGGCAGCCCGAGCACCATCTCACCGAGGATGTTGCGCTGGATCTGGCTCGTGCCGGCGTAGATCGTCCCGGCCCGCGCGTTGAGGAACGTCATGGCCCACGACGCCGTCGAGTTCGGCGCGCCGGAATCGTCGGCCTGGAACGCGCTCGACGGCTCGCGCCCCTCGGCACCAGCGCGTCGGCGCCGAGGATGTCGACGGCCAGCTCGGTCACGACCCGGTGGTACTCGCTCCAGTAGAGCTTGGAGATGGCGCCGTCCGGACCGGGCTGGTGCCCGGCGAGGAACCCCGTGAGCGTGCGCATGCCGAGGTACCGCATGATCTCCACCTTCGACTAGCACCACGCCAGCCGCTGGCGGATGATCGGGTCGTCGGCGACGCCCCGCTCCCGGGCCAGGGCCAGCAGACGGTCGAGCTCGGCCTGGAAGCGGATCGGCATGGTGGCGGCCGCCTCGCCCCGCTCGTAGCCGAGCAGCGTCATCGCCACCGCCCAGCCGTTGTTCACGCCGCCGACGACGTCGTCCTTCGGGCAGACGGCGTCGGTGAAGAACACCTCGTTGAACTCGACTGGCCCGAGATCATCTTGATCGGCCGCACCTCGACCCCCGGCTGGCGCATGTCGACGAGGAGGAAGCTGATGCCCTTGTGCTTCGGGGCGTCGGGATCGGTGCGGGCCAGCAGGAAGATGTGATCGGCGAGGTGCCCGGCCGACGTCCAGATCTTCTGGCCGTTGATGACCCACTGGTCGCCGTCGAGCACGGCGCGGCACCCGAGGTTGCCGAGGTCCGAGCCCGCGTTGGGCTCGGAGTAGCCCTGGCACCAGGTGTCCTCGCCGCTGAGGATCCGGGGCAGGTAGTGGGCCTTCTGCTCGTCGGTCCCCCACATCTGCAGCGTGTTGCCGAGCATCTGGATGCCGAACACGTCGTTGTTGCCACCGGTCGGGACGCCGGCCTTGGTGAACTCCTCGGCCAGGATCACCTGCTCCAGCGCCGACAGGCCGGCGCCGCCGTACTCCGCCGGCCACCGGGAGCCAGGTAGCCGTTCTCGTAGAGCGTCTGCCGCCACTCGCGCACGAAGCGCTCGAGCTCCTCGCCCTCGAGCCGGCCGATGCCCCGCCAGTCCGGCGGGAGGTGCTCGGCCAGGAACGCCTGCACCTTCTCCCGGTACGCCTCGGCCTCGGCGGAGTACGTCGGTTGCATGGGCCGAACACTACCCAGCGGTAGCCAGAGCGCGCCGGGCCACGGCCGCCGCGCCGACGAGCGGGCCGTCGGCACCGAGGCCGGCGGGCACGATGCGCGCGCCCCGCGCGTAGCTGATGCCGCGCCCACTGGTCGAGCTCCTCCTGCGCGGCGGCGAAGAACTCCTCGCCGTAGCCGAGGGCCACCGAGCCCGCCACCACGGCGAGGCGGAGGTCGAGCAGCACGCACACGTCCGCCACCGCGCGACCGACCAGCCGGCCGGTGCGCCGCCGAACCTCCGGCGCGGCCTCGGCCGCCGGGCGGCCGGTGAAGGCGGCGATGGCCAGCCCCGACGCCTCCGCCTCCAGGCAGCCCCGGCTCCCGCACGCGCAGGCCCGCCCGTCCGGCTCCACGACGAGATGGCCGATGTGGCCGGCGTTCGCCCTGCGCCGTCGAGCAGGCGGCCGTCCAGCACGATGCCGCCGCCGACGCCCGTGCTCACGACCATGGCGATGTAGTCGTCGACGCCCCGCGCGCCGCGCCGCACCAGCCCTCGCCCAGAGCCAGTGCCTTGGCGTCGTTGTCGACCCACACGGCGAGCCCGGTCAGCTCGTGGAGCCGGGCCGCAGCGGGAACCCTCGCCAGCCGGGGATGTTGAGCGGCGAGACGGTCTCCCCGCCGGTGTCATCGGCCCGCCGCAGCCGACGCCCACGGCCCGATCCCGTCGTCCCCGGCACCGTCCGTCGAGCACCGACGGACCAGCTCGGCGAGCACCGGCCACGGGTCGGCGCGGTCCGTCGGGCGGGCCTCGCCGGAGCAGCACGCGCCCGCCAGGTCGACCAGCCCGGCCGCCAGCTTCGTCCCGCCGATGTCCACCGCGAGGTAGCAGGGCACGGCCGACGATAGGCGTCCGCCCATGCCGGCCGCCCGGTCGCCACCGACCGCGCGGCGGGCCTCGACGCATCTACCCTTCACGTCCGTGACGGTCGTCGAGCGCGCGCGCCCACCTTCCCGGACCTGTTCGATGTCATCGCCGGCAACATCAGCCGGGCCGTGCAGGGCAAGCGCGAGTCGATCGAGCTGGCGCTGATCTGCCTCCTGGCCGAGGGCCACCTGCTGATCGAGGACGTGCCCGGCGTCGGCAAGACCAGCCTGGCCAAGGCCATCGCGGCGTCGATCGACTGCACGTGGCGGCGGGTGCAGTGCACGCCCGACCTCCTGCCGTCGGACGTCACCGGCGTCACCGTCTGGCACCGGGGCCGGGACACGTTCGAGTTCCAGCCCGGCCCGGTGTTCTGCAACATCCTCCTGGCCGACGAGATCAACCGCGCCGCGCCGCGCACGCAGTCGGCGCTGCTCGAGGCCATGGAGGAGCGCCAGGTCACCGCCGACGGCACCACCCATCCGCTCGACCGCCCGTTCCTGGTGATCGCCACGCAGAACCCGGTCGAGCACGAGGGCACCTACGGGATGCCCGACAGCCAGCTCGACCGCTTCCTGCTGCGGGTCTCCCTCGGCTACCCGGACCGCCAGGCCGAGCTCGAGATCCTCGACACCCACGGCGTGACGCCGCCCGAGCTCGAGCCGGTGGTCTCCAGGGCCGAGGTGATCGGGCTCATCAGGCCGGCGGCCGCCATCCACGTCGCGCCGACGCTCAAGGGCTACCTGGTCGACCTGGCCGACGCCAGCCGTCGCCATCCGGCGCTGGCCATCGGCATGTCGCCGCGGGCCACCCTGTCGCTCCTGCGCGCCGCCCGGGTGCGGGCCGCGGCGGCCGGCGGAACTACGTCGATCCCCGACGACGTCAAGGCCCTGGCCGGGCCGGTCCTGGCCCACCGCCTGATCCTCAGCGACGACGCCGGCGTCCGCGGGGTCAGCCGAGGGCGTCGTCGAGGAGGTCCTCGCCAGCGTGCCCGTGCCCACGGCGAGGTAGGCCCGTGCCCACCCGAGCCGGTTGGGCCCTCGCCGCCCTCGGCGCGGGCACGGTCATCCTCGGCCGGCTTTCGGCTGGCTCGAGCTGTTCGTGCTCGGGGTGGCGCTGATGGCGCTCATCGCGTCGCGGTCCTCCTGGTCCGCGTCCGCTCGCTTCCCTCGGCGTGCGCCGGACCGTCCGGCCGTCCCGGCTCCACGTCGGCGAGAGCGCCCGCGTCGAGCTCGCGGTGGCCAACCGGAGCCGCCTCTCGACGCCGGTCCTGACCTTGCGGGATCCGGTCGCCGGCACCGTCGGCGCCCGGGTGCGACTGGCCCCGCTGCGGCCCGGCAAGGAGCGCCAGGCCGCGTACCGGCTCCCGACCAGCCGGCGCGGCATCCTCGCGTCGGCCCGCTCGAAGCGCTGCGCTCGGACCCGCTGGGGCTGGCCCGGCGCCGCTCACCGTGAGCGGGACGGTCGACATCGTCGTCTACCCGAAGGTCGACCGGGTCACGCCGCCGCCCGGCGGCAAGGAGCAGCCCACCGCCGTCCGGAACCGCCAGATGGTCCAGGCCTCCCGTCGCGACTGTTCGGCGGGCTGCGCGAGTACGTCGCCGGCGACGACCTCCGCCTCGTGCACTGGCGGTCCTCGGCCCGCACCGGCGAGCTGGTCATCCGTCAGGACGAGCAGCCCCGCCCGCAGGCCACGGCCGTCGTGCTCGACCTCCGCCGCACCGCCCACGCCGGCCTGTCGCTGGAGCGGGCGGTGTCCGTGGCGGCCAGCGTCGTGCTCGCCGGACGCCGGGCCGGGCAGGAGGTGGTGCTGGCCACCACCGACGGCACGGCCATGCTCCTCCGCCCGGGTGAGAGCGCGGCGTCGGTCCTCGAGTACCTCGCCGTGGCCCGCCTTCGACCGCCGGTTCCCTGCGGGGCACGCTGTCCGGCGCGATCGGCGTCCTCGGGGCCGGCTCGGTCGTCCTCGTCACGGGCCGGGCGGTCCCAGCGAGCTGGCCAGCCTGGCCAGCAGCCGGCAGGGCTTCCTGATCTTCGCCGTGGCCACCGACGGCACCGCGCCCCGGCGGGACGTCCATGCCCGGCGTGCGGATCGTCGACGGCGGCGGCGAGGAGCACTTCGTGGCCAGCTGGGAGCAGGCCATGGCGACGGCGACCCGGGAGGGCGCGGCGTGATCAGCCGCCGACCAGCCGGCGCGGGCGCCCCGCCCCCGGATCCGCCCGCGGCCGAGCTGGCGGTCGCCGGGCTCAGCGTCGTCACCGTGCTGACCTCCTGGCGGCTGTTCGCGGGCTGGAACTGGGTGCTGGTCCTGGTCAGCGCCGCGCTCCTGAGCCACCTCCTCGGCGCCCTCACCCGTCGAGCCGGCTGGAACTCGCTGGCCTCGCTGGGCGTCGTCGCTGGTCGGCCTCGTCGTGTTCGTCGGCCTCGTCCAGTTCCGCAGCACCAGTTCCTGGGGCTGCCCACCCTGGCGACGTGGGAGGCCGCCCAGCTCCAGCTCCGGGCGGCCTGGGACGTCTTCCCGACCGCCATCGCCCCCGTCGAGCCCGCGGGTGGCTTCGTCACCGCGATGATCCTGCTGGTCTGGCTCCTGGCCTACGCCGCGGACGACTTCGCCCACCGGGCCGAGGCGCCCATCGAAGCCGTCGTGCCGTCGGCCGTGCTGTTCATGGTCGGCACGGCGCTCGGCGGCGACCGGCACCGTCTGGCCGCCGTGGCCCTCTGGCTGGCGGCCGCCGTGCTGACTGTCGCCGTGCTGCGGGTCGAGCGCTCGGAGGGCGCGGGCTGGTTCGGCGGGACCCGCCGTCGGGCGGTGGCGACGACCGTCCGCGTCGGCGCCGTCGTCGCCGGCGTGGCCGTGATCGTCGGCGTCATCGCCGGTCCCGCCCTGCCTGGCGCCAGCTCCGATCCCCTGCTCGACACCCGCCAGGGCCGGTCGTCCCGCACGACGCTGAGCCCGCTCGTCGACATCCAGGCCCGGCTCGTCAACCAGGCCGACGCCGAGCTGTTCACCGTCGGCAGCCCGCAGCCGGCCTACTGGCGGCTGACCGCGCTCGACGAGTACGACCTGCGCATCTGGCGGTCGTCACGCAGCTACGGCGACGCCGAGGCGAGCTCGGTGGCGGCGTGCCGGACGCGCTCGGCGCCCCGCTCGACCACAACGTCGTCATCACCGCGCTCGACACGGTGTGGTTGCCGGCCGCCTTCTCCCCCCGCCAGGTCTCCAACCCCTCCCAGGTGCGCTACGACGAGGAGTCCTCCAGCCTGCTGATCCGCCGGTCGTCGCTGCCGGACGGGTTCACCTACCAGGTGCGGTCGATGGTGCCCATCGTCGACCCCGACCGTGCTCCAGGCCACCGCGGAGATCCCCGTCCCCCCGGTGATCCAGGAGCGCTACCTGGAGCTGCCGTCCGACTTCCCCGACCGGTTCCGGGACCTGGCCGAGCAGATCACCGCCGGCGCCAACACGCCGTACGAGCAGGCGCTGGCGCTGCAGAACTGGTTCCGCACCACGTTCACCTACGACGTCAACGTGCCCCCCGGCCACGGCGCGACCGCCATCGATGCCTTCATCTCGCAGCGCCGCGGGTACTGCGAGCAGTTCGCCGGGACGTTCGCCGCCTTCGCCCGCTCGATCGGGCTGCCGGCCCGGGTGGCCGTGGGGTTCACGCCCGGGGAGCTCGGATCGGACGGCCGCTACCACGTCCGGGGTCGCAACGCCCACGCCTGGCCCGAGGTCTACTTCGGTGGCATCGGGTGGCTGCCCTTCGAACCGACGCCCGGCCGGGGTGAGCCCGGCGCCGAGAGCTGGACCGGCGTCCCGCCCGACCAGGATGGCGGCCCTGCGGGCACGCCCGACGGCACAGCGACCACCACGCCGACCACCGGCACCGTCGCCCCACCGCCGGGGCCGCAGACGGAGACCGGCGACGAGGAGCTGCTGGCCGTGCCGGCCATCGGTGGAGGCGGCAGCCCCAGCGGGACCGGCGTCAACGGCGCCTCCACCGTCTCGCGGGTGGCCCTCATCCTGCTGGCCCTCGCCGTCCTCGGCGCCATCGGCCTCGTCGTCGTGGCGTTCGTCCGGGAGCGGCGCTGGCGGCGGCGCTGGCGGGAGGCACCCACCGCACCCGACCGCGTGCTCGTCACGTGGCAGCACCTGGTCGACGGCCTGCGCCGCACCGGCGTGCCGGTCCCGGCCAGCGATACGCCGCAGGAGTTGGCGGAGCGGGTCGGCCCGATGCTCGACGGCGAGGACGATGCCCGCGCGTCCGCGGCCGACGACTCGTCCGACGCGCTCGGCGAGCTGGCCCGCCAGGCGACGGCCGCGGCCTACTCGGGCGAGCCCGAGACGACCGACGCCGAGCGCTGCGAGCAGCTGCGCTCCGGCGTCCAGCACCGCGCCGTGGCCCGCCTGCCCTGGCGCCGCCGCCTCGTCTGGCGCTGGCTCCCCGCCTGACTCGCGCCGAACTCCGAGCCGGGTGAGCCACACACGCGCGCTCGAGCTCTGAGCGCCGGTCGACCGCGCTTGAACCCGGTGCGCCGGCTGGCCGGCGCACCGCAGCGAGCCCGACGCTCTGCCGAGCGAAGCGAGTAGGAGCCGCCTGGCGCGACCAAGATCAGTCTTCGTGCTTGAAGCGGTCCCGCAGGCGGGACCCGGCGCCGCCGAGACGGTGCGTGCGGAGGTTGGCCGTCACCTGCTCCATGCCCACCTTGCCCATCGCCCGCACGTTGCGCTCGATGACGAACGCCGACAGGAGCATGAAGCCGAACCCCAGGAGGGACAGCAGGACGCTCACCTGGAGCGTGGCGATGAGGAAGACGAGGCCGACGAGGAGGCCGAGGATCCCCCACTTCACCCGGCCGAACGCATGGCGGTACAGGGTGGTCTGGCTGACCTGCTGCGCGAACGCGGGGTCGCTCTCGTAGAACTGCTGCTCGATCTGGTTGAGGATGCGCTGTTCGTCTTCGGAGAGCGGCATCGCCCCAACTCCCTACTCGGCGGCGCCCCGGTGGGACCGGCTGAGGTCATCTTCGCACAGGCCGCAGATGGCGACAACGCGGCGGGAGACCCGTTCGGGTCATCTCTCGGGTGCGTCCGGCCCCCACTGCTGCTGGCCCCGGCGGGTGAGCCGGAGGCCCGCGCCGGGGCGGCTCAGGCGGGCCGGACCGATGGCCTCCTCCCCGAAACGGCGGCGGACGTCGTCGACGGCCTGGCTGGCCTCCTCCCAGGAGGTCGCGCCCACGTCGTCCAGGCTGAGCTGCTGCCCGCCTCCCTCCACCAGTCCGGACGCGCTGACGCCCAGCAGCCTCACGCCGCGGGCGACGTCCAACTGCTCGAGCAGCCGCCGCGCCGCGTCGGCGATGGCGGGTCCGCTGGCCACCGGCTGAGCCGCGGTGACGGAGCGGGTCAACGTCGTGAAGTCGCCGTACCGGACCTTGATGTTGACGGTGCGGGCGGCGACGGCGCGGGCCCGCAGGCGGGACGCCACCGCGTCGGCCTGACGGACCAGCACCCCGAGCAGCTCGTCGCGGTCGGTCAGGTCGTGGGCGAACGTCTCCTCGTGGCCCACCGACTTGAGCTCACGGTCGGGCTCGACCTCCCGCTCGTCGATGCCGTTGGCCAGGTCGTGCAGGTGCTGCCCGTGCGCCTGACCGAGCGCGCCGACCAGCGACGCCACCGGGAGCTCGGCCAGCTCGCCGATGGTGCTCACCCCGAGTCGATCCAGGCGGGCCCGGGTCGCCGGCCCGACGCCCCAGAGCGCGGCGACCGGAAGCGGGTGCAGGAAGGCCAGCTCGCCGCCGGGCGGCACCTCGACGATGCCCGGTCCAGGCTCGACGCCCTGCGCCGTCGGCACCGGCTTCGCCGCCTCGGAGGCCAGCTTGGCCACCAGCTTCGAGGAGGCCACACCCAGGCTGCAGCCGAGTCCGGTCTCGGTCGACACGTCGCGCCTGATGCCGGCGGCGACAGTTGCACCCGGCCCGAACAGCCGCTGCGCGCCCGTCACGTCCAGGAACGCCTCGTCGAGGGAGATCGGCTCGACCAGTGGCGTGTAGCGGAGGAAGATCGCCATGAGCTGGCGGCTGACCTCCTCGTAGCGGGCGTGGTCACCGGGGAGGAAGACCGCATCAGGACAACGTCGCCGGGCGATGGCCGACGGCAGCGCGGAGTGCACACCGAAGCGCCGGGCCTCGTACGAGGCCGCCGCGACCACGCCCCGGGGTCCGGAGCCGCCGACGACGACGGGCCGCCCCCGCAGCTCGGGTCGCCGCAGGAGCTCGACCGCGACGAAGAAGGCGTCCATGTCGACATGGACGATGGCGCGATGGACTGTGCCTGGTTGGACGGTGGCCTGTGGCGACCCGGCTGCCACTGCGTCAGTCAAGCACGGGGGTGCTACGGGGAACCGGAAAGGCCGGTGGCCGGTGGGGTGCGGCGCCGTCGCCCGGTGAGGGCGTCCCGCACGCCCCAGCCCGTCACCAGCGCGAACGCTTCGAGCACGATGGGGAGCGACATCTTGGACTCGCCGGCCTGGCGGTCGACGAAGGCCACGGGGATCTCGACCACGCGGCCACCCTGGCGGACGAGGCGGTACGTCATCTCGACCTGGAACCCGTATCCGTAGGCGCGGACGTGGTCGAGGTCGAGACGGCGCAGCGCGTCGGCGCGGTAGGCGCGGTAGCCCGAGGTCGAGTCGTTGACGGCCAGGCCGAGCGCGAGCGCGGCGTAGCGGTTGCCCCAGCGGGACAGGAAGGCCCGGCGGCGGGTCCAGTCGGGGATCGACCCGCCGGCGACGTACCGCGAACCGATGGCGACGTCGGCCCCGTGCACGGTCGCCGACACGAGTGCAGGGAGCGCCGCCGGGTCGTGCGACAGGTCGGCGTCCATCTCGACGAGGACGTCGAAGCCCCGGTCCAGCCCGGCCGCGAAGCCGGCCAGGTAGGCGCTGCCGAGCCCGGCCTTCGTGGCCCGGCGGAGCAGAGTGACGTGGTCATCGGACGCACCCACGGCGTCGACCAGCTCGGCCGTGCCGTCCGGGCTGTTGTCGTCCACCACGAGGACGTGGCCTTGCGGCAGCTCCTCGCGGATGCGGCGGAGCACGGTCTCGATCCCGGATGCCTCGTTGTAGGTGGGGACGACCACCAGGACGCGCATCCGGGCGAGCTTAGGGTCCGGGTGTCGCGCGCCCCGGCAGCCGTAGCATCGCCGGCCATGCAGCGTCCCGCCGCCCCGGCGCCGTCGCGCGAGGCCCTGTCCGCGCTGCCGTCGCCCGCGGCGAGGGCCGTCGCCTTCGCCGCCATCCTGCTCGGCGGCCTGGCCGGTGGCCTGATCGGGTGGAGCTTCGTGTCCCTGCAGTCGTCCGGCGACAGCGACCTGCCCGCGGCGATCGGCGCCTACGTCGGCGCGGTCGCCGCGGCCGCCGGCACCGCAGTGATCTCGGTGCTGGGCCTGCGGGCCATGGGCGAGTGGCGCCAGCTCGGCGACCGCTGAGACTCAGGCCAGGCGCAGGACCCTGAACACCTCGGCATAGCGCGGCCCTTGGCCGCGGCCGGCGTCGGCGGCCCGCTGCGCGACGAGCTCGCTGACCCACTCGCGGCCCTCGCCGAGCTGGCTCCGGTGGCAGGCCAGGGCGGCGGTCTTGCGGTCCAGGACGGCGCCGATGTCGACGGCGGTGTCCGGCTGCAGCGTGCCCGACAGGTACACCTGCTCGACCTGGTGGGCCGGGCCCGCGTCGGGGAAGTAGAGCGGGCTCGCCGCGGCCGGGGCGACCGCGTCGAGCACTGCCGCGCCACACACCCGATGGTCGCGATGGTTGACGTACCCGGCACCGAAGAACAGCGCGGTCGGGTCCGGGCAGACGACCGTGTCGGGACGAAGGCGGCGCACGACCTCCACCAGGTGGCCCCGCAGCTCGAGGTCGTTCTCCGACTCACCGTCGGGCCGTCCCAGCAGGGCGAAGGCGGCCAGCCCGAGCACGCTCGCGGCCTCGGCCACCTCGGCCGCGCGTTCGGCGGCCAGCTCGTCGGGGTCGACGTCGGGTGAGGACGAGCCCTTGTCGCCCCGGTTGACGATCAGCACGTGCGCCTCGGCCCCCCGGTCGACCCACTGGGCCAGGCTCCCGCCGCACGCCACCTCGGGGTCGTCCGGATGGGCGTACACGGCCAGCACGGTCCTCGGCACCCGGGCGTCGGTCCGCACGGGCCGGAGGGTAGTGGCCGGACGACGCCGGGCTCCCGGGTGCTCCAGCTCGTATCGTCGCCCGCCATGACCACCGATCCGCGGGAGCTGGCGGACCTGGCGGGCAGGGTGGCGACCGACGTCGGGCGGGAGATCGCCCGCCGCCGTTCGAACGGCATCGTGCGCGTCGCCACCAAGTCCACCCCCACCGACATGGTGACCGAGTTCGACGGCGCGGCCGAGGTCATGATCCTGGCCGCGCTGGAAGCCGCGCGCCCGGACGACGGCTTCCTGGGCGAAGAGGGGGCGGTCCGGCCCGGATCCTCGGGTGTGCGATGGCTGATCGACCCCATCGACGGCACGACCAACTTCCTCTATGACCTGCCGGGCTGGGGCGTCTCCATCGCCGCCTGCAGTGACAGCGGCCCGGTCGCCGGCGCCGTCTTCGTCCCCACCACGGACGAGCTGTTCTGCGCCGCGCAGGGCCACGGGGCCTCACTGAACGGTTCGCCCATCCGCTGCCGCGAGAGCATGGACCTGGGCACGGCGCTGGTGGGCACGGGCTTCTCCTACCAGCCGGCCACGCGGGCCGAGCAGGGCCGGCTGGTCGCCGCGCTCCTCCCCCGCGTGCGCGACATCCGCCGGTTCGGCGCCGCCTCCGTCGACCTGTGCTCGGTCGCCGCCGGCCGGCTGGACGTGTACGTCGAGGAGGGCTTGGCCCCGTGGGACCTGGCCGCCGGCGAGGTCATCGCCCGGGAGGCGGGCGCGTCGGTGACGGACCTGGCCGGAGGGCCGGTCCAGCCCGGATCCGTCCTCGCGTGCGCGCCGGGGCTGCACCAGCCCTTCCTCGAACTCCTCGGCGAGCTGCAGGAGCGCTGACGCGTCCGTCGCGACAGAAGGCAACGGGGTGTACCCCGGATGATCCGCCGATGGGGCACGATGGTGGGGTGGGAACCAGGATCCTGACCGTCGAGGACGACGAGCGCATCCGAGCCGCCGTGAAGTTGGCCCTCGAGGACGAGGGCTGGACGGTCGTCGAGTCGGGGAACGGTGAGGAGGCCGTCGAGCAGTTCCACCGCCAGCCGGCCGACGTGGTGCTCATCGACCTGATGCTGCCCGGGATGGACGGCTTCGAGCTGTGTCGATCCATCCGACGGCAGAGCGACGTGCCGATCATCATGGTCACCGCGCGCAACGACACCCACGACGTGGTCGCCGGCCTCGAGGCGGGCGCCGACGACTACATGACCAAGCCGTTCGTTCCCAAGGAGCTGTCAGCCCGCATCCGCGCCCTCCTCCGGCGGGCCAGGCCCCCGCAGCCGGGGCACACCCGCCTCGCCTTCGGGGACCTGGAGCTGATCCCCGACGAGGGCAAGGTCCTGATCAGCGGCGACGAGGTGCACCTCACCAAGACCGAGTTCCGGCTGCTCTGCGAGCTGGCGGCCAACCCCGGCAAGGTCCTCTCCCGCGAAAGCCTGCTCGACCGGGTGTGGGGCTACGGCTACTTCGGTGACGGCCGCCTGGTCGACGTCCACGTCCGGCGGCTGCGCACCAAGGTCGAGGCGGACCCGGCCAACCCCCGCCACGTCGTCACCGTGCGGGGGCTGGGCTACCGGTTGCAGGCCTGAGCGGCCGCCCGCACGATGAGTGATGCGGCGCCGGAGCAACCGAGCCGGCCGCCCGGTTGGCTCTCCCGGTTCGTCCCCCACCGCCTGGGGCTGCGCAACCGGATCCTGCTGACCTTCACGCTCGGCGTCGCCGTCCTGGCCATCGTGCTGGCCTTCACCACCTACGGCCTCACCCGCTCGACCCTGCTGCGCCAGGAGGAGGACAGCGCCCTCGACCAGGCCTTCCGCAACGCCAGGCAGGTGCGGGCCACGCTGCGCGCCGAACCCGGCGTCGGGCTCCGCCGCCCTGGAGGTCGTGCCCGACACCGGCGCGTCCGAGCCGTTCCTGCGCTACCGGGGCGAGTGGACGAACCGCAGCCCCCAGTTCAGCGCCGACAACATCCGGCCCGCGCTGCAGGAGCGGGTGATCGACGACCTCGATCCCGTCGCAGATGGTGTACGAGGAAGGGCAGCCGGTGCTGGCCATCGGCATCCCGCTCACCGACGTCGGCGCCAGCTACTTCGAGATCGTGCCCCTCGAGCAGGTGCAGGGACACCCTGAACAGCGTGCGGGTGTCCCTCCTCGGCGCGGCCGCCATCACGACCGCGGTGGGCGTCCTCCTCGGCGTGTGGGCCGCCCGCCGTGCCGTGCGACCCCTGGCCGACGCGGCCCAGGCCGCGCAGGCGATCGCCGGTGGCGGCCTCGGCACGCGGCTGGAACCGGGCGAGGACCCCGACCTCCAGGTGCTCGCGGGCTCGTTCAACGACATGGCCTCGGCGCTCCAGTACCGGGTCGAGCGCGACGCCCGCTTCGCATCGGACGTCAGCCACGAGCTGCGGTCGCCACTGACCACGCTGGCCGCGTCGGCCGAGGTGCTGCAGAGCCGTCGCGACGAGCTGCCGGAGAAGGCGGCGGCCGCCGTCGATCTGATCGTCGCCGACGTCGGCCGCTTCCAGAACCTGGTCGAGGACCTCCTGGAGATCTCGCGCTTCGACGCCGGCGCGGTGCGGCTCAACCGGGAAGAACTTCTCGTCGCCGAGTTCGTCCGGCAGGCGGTGGGCGTGAGCAGCGTGCCCGAGGCGCACCTGACCGTGGATCCGCGCGCCGAGGAGCTGGTGATCCAGGGTGACAAGCGCCGGCTGGCCCGCGTCATCGCCAACCTCCTCGAGAACGCCCGCTACTACGGCGGGGGCCGGGTGGACGTCACCGTCGAGCCGTCGCAGCCCGAAGGCGAGGACGTCGTCGACGTGCAGATCGCCGTGGAGGACCACGGTCCCGGCGTGCCGGCCGACGAACGGATGCTGATCTTCGAGCGCTTCGCACGCGGTGTATCGGCCGGTCGTCGGGGGTCGAGCGAGGGCGCCGGCCTGGGCCTCGCCCTGGTCGATGAGCATGTGCGGATGCACGGCGGCCGGGTGTGGGTGGAGGATCGGCGCGACGGTGAGGAAGGGGCCCGCTTCGTGATCGAGCTCCCGGCGGAGCCGGCATGAGCGCGCCACGGCCGCGTCCGCGGGCGCTTGGCGGCCTGGCCGTGCTCGGGTCGGCCCTCGTCCTCGCCGGGTGCGGCCTGCCCACGGACGGCTCGCCCCGCGACATCCCGCCGGAGTTCGCGCTCGACGCCGTGCCCTCGACCGTGGCGCCCGTGGTCCCGTCGGCGACCGGTCCCCGGGCCTACTTCCTCAGCGGCCCACCCGGGCAGCTCAGCACGCTGCTGCCGGTCTCGCGGCAGGTGAACTCCAACGGCATCCTCCAGTCCCTCTTCGACGGCCTGACGACGGCCGAGCAATCGCAGGGTCTGCGGACCGCCATCCCCGAGGACACCGAGCTGCTGGAAGACTCCCGCGTCCTGCCCGACGGCACGGCCCGCATCGACGTGAGCGACGACATCTTCGCCGCCACCGACGACGCCACCACCGAGGCCGTCGCCCAGATCGTGTTCACGGCGACCGGCTCCTTCGGCGCCAAGCAGGTGGAGCTGCTCGTCGACGGAGAGCGCCGGGCCTGGCCCCGCGGCGACGGCTCGCTGGAGGAGGGACCGCTCACCAAGTTCATGTACCCGGCCCTCAACCCCTCCAGCCGGCCCGACTACCCGCCGCTCACCGAGGACGGCGGAGCGGTGGCCACCACGACGACCACCACCACGACGACCACGACCACCACGACCGCGCCACCGCGCACGACGACGAGCACGACGGCACCAGCGGGTTGAGTCCCGCGGAGTCGACGATGGCTACCCGAAGAAGATGGCCGCCACGTCCTCGTACATGCTGAGGTCGAGGGTGCGGGTGCGACCGAGCGCGAGGCGCAGCGGCGCCCGCTCGATGCGGCTCTCGCGGTAGACGACCATCTCGCCCCACGCCTTGTCGTGCACGGCGTCGATGGCGGCCAGCCCGTACCGGGTGGAGAGCACGCGGTCGTAGGCGTTCGGCGTGCCTCCTCGCTGCACGTGGCCCAGCTCGACGACGCGGGTGTCGAACCCGGTCCGCTCCTCGATGGCCGGCGCGATCAGGTGTGCCATGCCGGCCAGCTTGCGGTGCCCGAACTGGTCGAGGGGGCGGGGCGCGAAGACGAGCGTGCCCTCGGCCGGCTCGGCCCCTTCGGACACGACGACGATCGATGCGTAGCGACCCCGGCGGTGCCGTCGCCGCAGGAGCTCGCACACCTCGTCGACGTCGAACGGCAGCTCGGGCACGAGGATGACGGTGGCCCCGCCGGCGATGCCGGCGTAGGTGGCGATCCAGCCCGCGTGCCGTCCCATCACCTCGACGAGGAGCACGCGGTCGTGGGACTCGGCGGTGGTGTGCAGCCGGTCGATGGCGTCGGTGGCGATCTGGACCGCGGTGTGGAAGCCGAACGTCACGTCGGTGCCGAGGATGTCGTTGTCGATGGTCTTCGGCACGCCGACCACAGGCAGGTCGACGAGGTCGTGGAGCCGGCAGGCGACCGTCAGGCTGCCGTTCCCGCCGATGACGATCAGGCCGTCGAGAGCCATCTCCTCGAAGATCTCCCGCACCCGCTCCGGGCCGTCCGGGTAGTCGAACGGACTTCCCCGCTTCGTGCCCAGCAGGGTGCCGCCGCGGGGCAGCATCCCCCGCAGGGAGCGGATGTCGAGGGGCATGGTGCGCTGCTCCAGCACCCCGTCCCAGGCGTCCAGGAAGCCGATGATCTCGTCCCCGTAAACGGTCTCCCCCTTGCGCACGATGGCGCGGATCACCGCGTTGAGACCGGGGCAGTCACCCCCACCCGTCAGGACACCCACGCGCACGACCGACACGGTAGAGGCTGCCTGCGGCCCGGCACCGCCTCGACACGGCCCGGACACCGCGATCCTGAGCGCGACGGCCGGCGCCGTCGCGACGGCCTGCTACAAAGCAGGGCCGTGGCGTGGGATCGCAACCGACCTGTCCCGTGGAAGCGGCTCTTCACGTTCGTCGGGATCTACAGCCTCGTCGTCTTCGGCCTGTTCGCCATCCTGCAGCCGGACCGGATGCTGCAGTCCTTCCCAGGCCTGGCGTTCGGCGCCGGGGTCGCGGTGGCCGTCATGGCCATCCTGTCCAAGTTCGGCTGGCAGCCCACGATGCTGAAGAGCAAGGACCAGATCGCGGCCGATCGCGCTGCCCGCGAAGGGGCCCGGGCGACCGCCAAGGCCGAGCGCTCGGCCAAGGGGTCCAGCAAGAGCGGCAAGACCGGCAAGGGCACCACGGGCACGGACGCCGAGGTGCCGACTGTGAGCCCACCCCGCGCCAAGCCGGCCCCCACCCGGCGGACGAGCACGGGGGCGACGAACCACCCACGGCGGACCCGGGACACGCGGAAGCGCTGACGCGTGACCGTCGTCCTCGCGCTCGACGGCGGCACGACCGGCGTCCGCACCCGGGCCGTGTTCACGGACGGGCGGCCGTCCATCGCCTCGTACCGGGAGTTCACCCAGCACTTCCCCCAGCCCGGGCTGGTCGAGCACGACGCCACCGAGATCTGGGAGGCGATGAGGGCGACGCTGCTCGACGTCGTGTCGCGGCTCGACGAACCGGTGGCGGCCATCGGCATCACCAACCAGCGCGAGACCGTGGTCGCCTGGGACCGCACCACCGGCCGGCCCTACCGGAACGCCATCGTCTGGCAGGACCGGCGGACGGCGGGGCGGTGCGCCGAGCTCGAGGCCGCCGGCCACCTCCCGCTGGTCCGGGAGCGCACCGGACTGGTGCTCGATCCGTACTTCAGCGGCACGAAGGCCGAGTGGCTCCTGACCCCGGAGGATCAGGGGGGCGGGGGCGTTCCCGCCGGACCGGACCTGGTGATCGGCACCATCGACACCTGGCTCCTCTGGAACCTCACCGGCGGCGAGGTCCTCGCCACCGACCCGTCCAACGCCAGCCGGACGATGCTCTACGACATCCGTGAGCACGTATGGAGCGAGGAGCTGTGCGCGCTGCTCGGCGTGCCCATGGAGGCACTGCCCGAGGTGCGGCCCTCGAGCGGACGTTTCGGGCTGACGTCGGAGCGCTGCGGGGTGCCGGCGGGCATCCCGGTCTCCGGCATCGCCGGTGACCAGCAGGCGGCCCTGTTCGGCCACGGGTGCTTCGCACCCGGCGCCAGCAAGAACACCTACGGGACGGGCAGCTTCGTGCTCATGAACGTCGGCGACAAGTGCCCGCCGCCGACGGAGGGGCTCCTGACCACGGTGGCCTGGACCCTGGCCGACGGGACGACGGCCTACGCGCTGGAGGGCGCCATCTTCGTGACCGGTGCCGCTGTCCAATGGTTGCGGGACGGGCTCGGCCTGATCACGGAGGCGGCCGAGATCGGCCCGCTGGCGGCCACCGTCGCCGACACCGGCGGGGTCTTCCTCGTGCCCGCCTTCGCCGGCCTGGGCAGCCCGTGGTGGGACCCGTACGCACGGGGGACCGTCACCGGCATCACCCGGGGGACGACCCGCGCCCACCTCGCCCGGGCCGTGGTGGAGGCCATGGCGTACCAGACCCGCGATGTGGTCGAGGCGATGTCACGGGCCGCCGGCCGTGACGTGCAGGAGCTGCGGGTGGATGGCGGAGCAGCAGCCATGGACCTGTTGTTGCAGATGCAAGCAGATCAGCTCGGTGTCACGGTGCGGCGCCCGGTCGATCAGGAGACGACCGCACTCGGCGCCGCCTTCCTGGCCGGATTGGCCGAAGGCGTGTGGGACTCGCTGGACGACGTGGCCGCCGCGTGGCAACAGGAGGCCGAGTTCGTCCCGGCCGTCGACCGGGAGGCCGCGGACGCCTCTCACCAGACCTGGCTCCGCGCCGTCGAGCGCTCGCGGAGCTGGGCCGGGTCCTAGCCGCTGGGAACCTGGCAGCGCGTCAGGCGGGAGCCGGCCGCCAGCCCGGCCGGTAGGCGCCGTCGATGGCGGTGTTGATGCGCACGCAGCGCGGCGAGCTGCCGCCGCTCCCGGGCCCGGAGCGGCCGGCCCGTCCGCCCGACGGCCAGGTAGCGATCGTCGCCCAGTTCGGTCCACGCCACGTCCTCGGCCCCCTGATCGGCCTGGTCGACCAGGTGGCGGCTGCCCTCCACGAAGGCGAGGACCCAGCTGGCCGGTGGAGCGGCTCCGGCCGCGAACACCACCGTCGACCCCGGTCGATCGACGATCGAGATCCACGTCAGCTCGAACACCCGCTGCAGCTCGACGCCCAGCAGGTGGAGGCGGGCGCTCTCGTCCTCGACCTCGGCCAGACCGGATGCGGCCTCGAGCAGGGCGAGCTGGGGATCGTGGTCGGCTCCCTCGACGGCCTGGATCCACTCCACGTCGACGCCCTCGACCTGCGTCACCTCGCGGACGAGCAGGTCGACCAGGTCATCCGACGGCAGCGCCACCACGAGGTCGTCCACGGCCCGCCCGCCACCCCGCTCGAGGATCTCGATCCCGACCACGTCCGCGTGGACCGAGCCGATGCGGCTGGCCACCTGTCCCAGCGCGCCCGGACGGTCGGGCAGCCACAGGCGCAGCACGTAGCGGGGCACGGTGCGACGGTACCGAGCGCGTCCTCGCCGGACGTGACGCCGCCGTTTCCAGTCCGTGAACCCGCGATGGGCGCCTGGCGGCTGACGAGCGCGGCTAGAGCTTGACCAGGCCCCGGCGGAGGTTGCGGAGGCCCTGGGCGATGCGCTGCTCGTTCTCGATGAGGGCGAAGCGCACGAACCCCTCGCCGCCGGGCCCGAACCCCGCCCCCGGCGACAGCGCCACCTCGCAGTCCCGCACGACCATCGAGCAGAACTCGACGGAGTCCAGCTCGGAGTACGGCTCGGGGATCGGAGCCCAGACGAACATCGTCCCCTTCGGCTTGGGGATGTCCCACCCGAGCCGCGTCAGGCCGTCGAGCAGGGTGTCCCGCCGGGCCTGGTAGGTGGCGCAGACCTCCTTCGGGTAGTCCGGCGCCTCGTTCATCGTGACCGTCGCCGCGATCTGGATGGGCTGGAACGCGCCGTAGTCCAGATAGCTCTTGAGCTTCACCAACGCCTGCACCACCTCGGCGTTGCCGACCATGTACGCGCAGCGCCAACCGGCCATGGAGAAGCTCTTCGTCATCGAGTACAGCTCGACCGCGCACTCCTTGGCCCCGTCGGCCTGCAGGATGGACGGCGGGTCGTACCCGTCGAAGCCGATGTCCGCGTACGCGAAGTCGTGCACCACGACCATCTCCCGCTCGCGGCAGAAGTCGACCACCCGCTGCATGAACTCGGCGTCCACGCACGAACCGGTCGGGTTGTGCGGGAAGGAGATCACGAGCACGCGCGGCTTCGGCCAGCCGACCTCCCACGCCGTCTCCAGGTTGGCGAAGAAGTCGCCGGCGTGGTCCTGCTGCACCCTGGCGTCGGACAGGCTCCGCATCGGTACCTGCCGCAGGTCGGCACCGGCGAACAGCGGGCCGTAGATGTGGATCGGGTAGCTCGGGCTGGGGACGATGGCCGCGTCGCCGCTCTGCAGCAGCACCCACATCAGGTGGCTGAACCCCTCCTTGGAACCGATGGTGTTGGTGATCTCGAGCTCGGCGTCGAGCTCGACGCCCCAGCGGCGCTGGTAGAGCGCGGCGACGGCCTCACGGAGCTTCGGCAGGCCGCGCGACATCGAGTAGCGGTGGTTGCGACTGATGTGGGCGGCCTCCGCCAGCTTCTCCACCGCGATGGCCGGCGAGGGGATGTCCGGGTTGCCGAAGCCGAGATCGATGACGTCCACACCGGCTCGCCGGGCCTCCACCTTCAGGTTGTTGATGATGGTGAAGACGTACGGCGGGAGGTTGGTGATCCGGCGGAACTCCATGGCCGGCGAGCGTACTGCCACCCTGGTCTCCGGCTTCGGGCACAATGCACGGATGGCCAAAGAGCCCCGCGAAGGCTGCATCTTCGTCGTCATCGAGATTCCCCGCGGCAGCCGCAACAAGTACGAGATCGACCACGACACCGGGCACATCTTCCTGGACCGGCGGCTGTTCACGGCGACGACCTATCCCGCGGACTACGGGTTCATCCCCGACACGCTGGGCGGAGACGGTGATCCGCTGGACGCGCTCGTGCTCCTGGAGGACCCGACGTACCCCGGCGTGTGGGTCGAGGCCAAGCCCGTCGGGCTGCTGTGGATGCAGGACGAGGCCGGCGAGGACGCCAAGGTCATCTGCGTCCCGCCCACCGATCCCCGCTGGCGGGGCGTGGAGGACCTGCGGGACCTGCCCGAGGAGCTGCTCGAGGAGATCAAGCACTTCTTCGACGTCTACAAGGCGCTGGAGCCCGGCAAGGCCAGCCACACGGCCGGCTTCGAGACCCGCAAGGGCGCCTGGCGGGAGATCGAGCGCAGCCGGCCCCGCCACCTCGACACCCTCTGAGCCGCCCGGTGCGTGCCTCACGACCGGGTCGAGCTCGGGAGCAGGGCGGCGCCGACGGCGCCGGCGCGCTCCCCCAGGCGGGCGATCTCGAGCCGGGGGTGCGGCCGGTACGAGGGCGCGTAGAGGAGCTGGGCCAACCAGTGGCGGATGGGCTCGACGATGAGGTCCCGCAGCTCCACGAGCCCGCCGCCCAGGACGAACAGCTCCGGATCCAGCAGGTTGGTGAGGTTGACCAGGCCGATCCCGACCCACCGCCCGAACATGTCGAGGATGGCGAGCGCCGGCTCGTCGCCGGCACGGGCCGCGGCGGTGACGTCCTCGCCCGTGACGGCCGCCGGATCGCCACCGGCCAGGGCCAGCACGGCCGGCAGCCGGCCTTCGGCCGCGGCGACCCGTCCGAAGTGCGCCAGCGCCGATCCCGAGGCGAACCGCTCCCAGCATCCCCGGCGACCGCACGGGCAGTCCGGCCCTTCGAGGTCCACCACCATGTGGCCCATCTCGCCGACGAAGCCGTTGGCCCCCCGCTGGATGACGCCTCCGGCCAGCACCCCGCCGCCGATGCCGGTGCCCAAGGTGACCAGCACGGCGTCCCGCGCGCCCTGGGCCACGCCGACGGTCGTCTCCGCCAGCAGGGCGCAGGTGGCGTCGTTGTCGATGACGACCTCGAGATCACCGACGCGCTCCAGCAGGAGGTCGCGCAGCGGGAGGTCGCCGACGGAGGCGATGTGCGGCGCCGCGCGCAGCATCCCCTCGCGGGTCACCAGCCCGGGCACGCCGACGCCGACGGAGTCCGCCGGGCCGAGCAGCTCCGAGAGCTCGCACAGCCGTGACGACCAGCTCGTCGGTCTCCTTGGGCGTAGGGCGGCGCTCCTCGGCGATCACTTCGCCCTCGTCGTCCAGGACCACCCCGAGGCACTTGGTCCCGCCGACGTCGATGCCGATCCGCCGGCTCACGACACCTCGATGCGCTCGAGACCGTCGTTCACGGTGGCTCGGGTGCCCGCCGGTCCGGCCGCGCCGTCGCGGCCGGCCGGTCGGGGCCGCATCCCCTCGGCCAGGCGGCTGAACCCGGCGACCACCTCGGCCAGCTTGTCGGCCGTGGCCGGATCGTCGAGCGCCCGCTCGACCGCGTCGAGCACCTGCCGGCCCACCTCGACGGCGGCCCGGGCCACGGCGCGGACGGCCTCCACCGTCTGTCGACCGCGGCGCCGTCGACGCGCGGTGCGTCGACCGCGGCTCGTCGACCGCGGGTCGTCGACCTCGTCCAGTGCCATCCGGACGACGCTAGCGGTGCGGGTGGCCCGGCCGGCGAAGCCCACCACCAGCCGCCCGTCCCGCACGGTGGCCTTGGTGACGGGTCGGCTGACCAGCGAATCGGGCAGCAGCAACGCCCGCCGATAGGTCCCGACGGTGACGATGAGCTCGTCGCCGCGGCGGACCAAGTCGACCTCGTCCCGCCCGGCGAAGCGCAGATCGATCGACAGCCGCCAGTCGTCGCCGTCCCGCTCGAGCGTGAACGGCGGCGACCGCACCCAGGTCCCGTGACGGGTCGCCGCGCCCGTAGAGGCGGCCGGCGAACGCCTTCAGCTTCTTGGCGCCGACGGGCTCCTCCGGGGCCAGCGGGCTGACCAGCACCGGCGCGGGGGCGAAGCCCTCGCGGATGGCGGCCAGCTGCACCTGTTGGGCCGCGCGCCAGTGGTCGAACCACGGATCGGTGACGTCGTCGGGCAGGAGGCGGTTGACGATGACGGCATCGACCGCGAAGCCGAACAGGCCCAGGTACGTGGCCGTGCGGCGGGCCTCGGCCACGACGACCTGCTCGGGGTTGGTGACCAGGCGCACGGTCGACCGATCGGTGTCCGACAGCAGCTCGCGCACCCCGGTCAGCCGGTCGTAGAGCCGCTCGAGGGCGTCGAACTGCGCCTGGCCGGCGACCGGCAGCGCGGTGAGCTGGCGAACGGTCGGCCCCACCAGGCCGGCGACCTGCCGGCTCACGGGGAACAGCCGGCGCATCCACCACCCGAGCACGTCCGGGAGCGACAGCAGCCGCAGCGTCTCGGCCGTCGGCGCACAGTCCACGACGACGACGTCGTGCTGGCCCGAGTCGCACAGCTCGGTGAGCGCGGTGAGGGCCAGCACCTCCTCGAGGCCCGGCAGCACCGTCAGCTCCTCGGCCGCCAGCTGCTCCACGCCCGCCCAGGCCAGCACGTCGGCCACGTAGCTCCGCAGCTCGCCCCACTGCTCCTCCAGGCGGCGGCGGGCGTCGATCTGCATGGCCTGGAGGTTGCGGCCGGCGTCGGTCGGCTGATGGCCGGCCGGGCGGTCGAGCGCGTCGGCCAGCGAGTGGGCCGGATCGGTCGACACGACCAGCGTGCGGTGACCCTTGCCGCGCGGCGATCGCCGTGGCCGCGGCCACGGTCGTCTTGCCGACGCCGCCCTTGCCGGTGACGACGATCAGGCGGGTGGCAGCCAACGGCTCCGCACCCCGGCTCACGACTCGGCCCGGGCCTTCAGCTCCTTGACGGTGTTGAGGATCCGCACCTCGGCCCGGCGCTTGACGAAGCCGGGCAGGGGCACGACGAGCTCGATCGAGAGGTCGTACACGACATCGGTCGAGCCGGGGTCGGTCGCCGAGGGCGCGAAGGTGTACGCCCCGTCGATCGCCCGCATGATGTCGCCGTGGACGAGCTGCCAGGAGAGCTTCTCGGGGCGGCCGAGTAGTCGTAGGCCAAGCGTGTAGTGGGTGCTGCGCCCGAGCGCCGAGGCCCGGAACTCGACCGCGGTGGCCCGCCCCTGGTCGTCGCGTCTCCTGGACCACGGCCTCCTTGACGTCCTTGGCCCACTCGGGGTAGCGGGGGAAGTCCGTGGCCACCTCGAAGCACTGCTCGGGCGAGGCCGCGATGGTGATCGTCTGGGTGGCGGACTCAGCCATGGCCTGCATTCTGCTCCATCCCGCCCTCGCTGTGGTGATCCCGGCGCCGTCGGGGCGACCCGGCGAGGCGGGAACCGGCCGTGGCGGGCCGCCCACAGGCCGTTGAGCCCCAGGCCGAACACGGGCACGAGCATGCCGAAGGCCAGCGGGGTGAAGGTCCGCACCCGGCGGTGACGAGCGCCGACGACGACCTGGACGGCGAGCAGCAGCCCCAGGCGCAGCTTGACCGCGCCGGGCACCGCGGGGCCCATCAGGAGGAACAGGCCGGCCACGGAGATCTCGTCGGTGCGGCTGCGCTGGACGGCCCGGGCGTAGCCGACCAGGAAGGCGGCGCAACCGAGGGCGAACAGCACGAGCGCCACGGTGACCCCGACGACCTCGGTCCAGTGGCGGAACAGGACGACCTCCAGCACCGCGGTGACGGCGAACGCGACGGTGCCGGCGACGTCGAGCAGCACGATGCGCCCCCCCGCGCTCGGCGCCGGCCGGGCCGGCCGGCCGTCCGGCTCGGTGGCGCTCACGCGCGACGTCATGTGCACGCCGAGCGCATCGCCCGAGCCGGGCCGGCCAGCGCGTCGTAGGTGAACTCCGCCTCGGCCCGGCGCCGGGAGGCCGCCCCCAGCCCGGGCACGCTCGGCGTCGGCCAGCAGCGAGCCCAGCGCCTCGGCCACGCCTGCGACGTCCTCCGGCGGATCGACGACGAAGCCGGTCTCGCCGTCGACCACCGCTTCGGCCGCTCCCCGCTGGCCCCGGCCACCTGGGGCACCCCGCAGGCCGCGGCCTCGAGGAACACGATGCCGAAGCCCTCCTGCTCCAGCCCGCCCCACCGGTTGCGGCACAGCATGGCGAAGACGTCGGCGCAGCCGTACAGGTCGGGCAGGCCTCGTCGGGGACCCGACCGAGGAATCGGACGGGGCGCCCAGCTCGGCGGCCAGCCGGCGCAGCCGCGCCTCGTCACGCCCGCTGCCGGCGATGGCGACCGTCACGTCGGGCTCCTCACCCCGCAGCGCGCCGCGGCGCGGATCAGGCTGTCGAATCCCTTCCGGGGCACGAGGCGGCTGATGCCGACCACGAGCGGTGCGTCGACCGGTAGGCCGAGCCCCTCCGGGCGGCGCGGCGCTCGCCGCGTCGAGGGGGAGGAAGCGGTCGACGTCCACACCGGGTGGGACGTTCACGACGTCGAGGGCGCGCTCGGCGGCGCGCTCCCCCTCCGCGGCCGGATAGCCGCCGGCGGTCACGCCGCCGGGCCCCGCGCAGGATGTGGGCCAGGAGCGGCCGGCTCCCGGGCAGCCGGCCGGGGACCGTGACCTCGGCGCCGTGGAGCACGACGTCGTAGGGCAGGCCAGCGACGGACCGATCAACCCCAACGGGAGGGCGGGGTCGAGCACGACGAACTCGGCGCCGAACTCCTTGGCCAGGTCCTCGACGCGCCGACCATGAGCGGGTGGGGCAACAGCACCGGCTCGCGCACCCTGCGCACGAGGAACGGCTGCTCGCGGTCCCACTCCTCGGCGCCGGCGTACGGGCTGGTCAGCACGGCGAAGCGCTCGGGCGGGAGGCGGCGCCACAGCTCCCAGAGGTAGCTCTGGATCCCGCCGATCTTCGGCGGGAAGTCGTTCGTCACCAGCAGGTGCTTCACGCTCCCCCAACCCGAAGACACGGGCGGGTGCCGGCGCCGCCAGCTCGTCGCGCACCTCGGTCTCGTGTCGCCGGCCAGATCCGCCAGCAGCTCGGGCCGTCCCAACCGCCGCAGCGCCCAGGCCGCGTGGGCACGCAGCATGGGGTCGGCGTGACGGAGGTGGGCCCGCAGCACGGCGACCACCCGCTCGTCGTCCGGCCGGGCGGTGTTGCCCAGCGCAACGAGCGCGTTGCGACGCAACCAGCGTGGGTCGCGCCCGGCCAGGTACCACCGGCCGTGGCGGGCCAGCAACTCTCGTCGTCGGCGGCCAGGAGCCCGAGCAGCGGCACCCACGCCCCCGGTCGCCGGCGCTGCTGGCTCGTGAGACATGCGGCCGGGCCGCCCGATCCAGGCGGATGTTGGGCGGGCAGACCTCCTGGCAGTCGTCGCAACCGTAGATGCGGTCGCCCAGTGCTACGCGGTGCTCCCGCGGGAACGCACCGGGCCGCTGCACCAGCCAGGCCAGGCAGCGCCGCGCGTCCACGACGCCGGGAGCGACGATGGCGCCCGTCGGGCACCCGTCGAGGCAGCGCCGGCACGATCCGCAGCCGTCGGCCACCGGCTGCCGGCCGGCGGGAGCGGGCGCGTCGGTGACGACGCACCGAGCACGAACCACGAGCCTGGCCCCGGGCAGCAGGAGGTTGGCGTTCTTCCCGAACCAGCCGATGCCGGCCCGGTAGGCGGTCTCCCGGTCCACCAGGGCGTTGTCGTCCGCGAACACCACCGCTCGGTGGCCCTGCGGCCCTGAGATGACGAGCGACCGCCCCAGCGCCTCCCGCAAGGGGCGTAGTGGTCGGTCCAGGCGTAGCGGGCGACCCGACCAGCCGGCTCGCGTGCCGCGGGCCGGCGCACGGCGGGTCGGAGGCGTACCGGCGGGCTCCGACCACGATGGCCGCCGCGCCGGGCACGACCCGGCCCGGCGATCGGTCGAGCGGGCCGGGTTGCGGTACGTGAACTCCATGCCGCCGTGCAGGCCCGCCGCCTTGCGCTCCTCCAGGACGGCCGCGCCCGGTGATCGGCGCCGCGGCGGCGATGCCGACCGCGTCCAGCCCTGGGCCCGCCCGAGGGACTCGACCTGGCGGGCCAGCTCCTCGGGGGTCGAGCGGCCGGGACCGACGGGGCAGACGCACCCGGGCACGGTACCAAACCCTCCGGCCGACGCCTTCCCGGCGGGCCTCGCCGCGGCTGCGGTCACCGGGCGTGTGCCGCAGCCCGGGCGCCAGGCCCGGCCGGGCCAGGCGGCGCAGGGCCTGGAGCTCCCCCAGGTCGAGCAGCACGGCCTCGTCCGGCTCCCGCTCGCACAGGAACGTGACGACGCATATCGCACGTGGTCGTGTCCTGCATGACGCAGGTGGCGCAGTCGATGGTGATGCAACCGGGGGCGTCCGCCCCCCGGTCCGCCAGATCGGTGTCCACGAGATGCTGCGCCACGTAGGGTCCTCCTGGGAAGTCGGTCTCCGCCCACTCCCACCGTCAGCCTGCCGGGGGGGTGTTACAGGGTTCGCCGCCGGGACGGGCCGCGGCTGGCACCATGGTCGGGTGCCCAAGCGCGGCCCGCAGCCGCTGCCCGAACCCGATGACGGATCGACCGCTCTCTGACCGGCCCCCTCACCGTGCTGGGCCAGACGGTGCGACACCCCATCGACCACGTCGAGTGCTTCCCGGCCCCCGAGGACGTGACCACGGTGCGGTTCACGACCGACGAGCTGGCCTCCGTCTGCCCGGTGACCGGCCAGCCCGACCTGTCCCACGTCGTCATCGAGTACCGGCCTCGCGAGCTCTGCGTCGAGAGCAAGTCCCTCAAGCTCTACCTGTGGTCCTTCCGGGACCGCGCCGTCTTCGCGGAGGCGCTGGCCGCCGAGATCGCCGAGGAGATCATGACCAGCGCGTCCCCGGAGCGGTCCGGGTGACGCTCACCCAGCGGCCACGGGGTGGGATCGAGGTCCAGGCGGTGGCCGAGCTCGCGGCCAGATGAGCTGGCGGTGCGTCAGGCGGCCAAGACCGCCAGCCGGGCAGAATCGGCAGCCAGAACGTGCACAGCCGGAAGAACAGGACGGCCGGGCACCGCGACCTCCTTGTCCAGCCCGACGCCGATCAAGCCCGGCGATGAGCGCCGCCTCCACCGCGCCCAGCCCGCCCGGCGTCGGCGCCGCCTGACCGATGGCCGACCCGGCCAGGTAGACGGCACCGACGGCCGAGAACGCCAACCCGCCGCCGAACGCGCCGACGGCGGCGTACAGACCGCACAGGTACGACGAGGTGATGAGCGACCCCGCCCACGATCATCCCGGCGAGGTGGGCGGGCTCACGGGCGAGGTCGACCACGCCCTGCCAGGCCTGGCGACAGGGCGCGGACGGCGGGACCGAGCAGCCGGTGGCGGCCCCACGGCAGGAGGAACACCACGCCGGCCCCGACGAGCACCACGAGGAGCGCCACGAGCGCGGGCACCTTGGGCAGCCGGAAGTCGAAGCTGCCCTCCTTCCCCGCCCACAGGAGGAACAGCAGGGTGAGCGACAGGTGGATCACGACGCCCAGCAGGCTGTTGACCCCCAGGCGCGACGCGGCCTCGACGGTCTCGCGCCCCGCTTCTGCAGATACCGCACGTTGAGGCCCATCCCGCCGACGCCGGCGGGAGTGATGCGGTTGACGAACGAGCCGGCCAGGCTGACCTCGACGGCCTGCACAGCGGGCACCCGCGTCGGCGCGAAGGACATCAGGCTGATGCCGGCGCCGAGGTAGCTGATGAACGACAGCACCAACGTGATCGCCACCCAGTCCCAGTCGGCGTCACCGAGCTGCCGCACCATGCCGGTGACGTCCGTGAGCTGCGGGATCAGCACGTAGAGGGCGATGAGGCTGGAGACCAGCATGAGGGCCGTGCGGACGTTGACGCGCGCCAGCGGCTCGTACGCCACCTCCTCGACCCCGGTCTGGCGCCGCACCTCGTCCTGCAGCTCGCCCAGCAACCCGTGCTGCTTGGCCACCGCCTTGTGCGTGGCGCCGGCCAAAGCCAGGGGCTGGAGCATCGGAAGCGACTGACCGACCGCTTCCTTCCCGATGCCCGCCACCGCGGCGGCCACCGCCCGCTCGGCGCCGGTCACCACGCCGGTGGCGGCGACGAGCTCGGCGACGTCGACCTGCAGCAGCCGGTCGCTGGCGGCCAGCTCGCTGAACCCGAAGTCGATGATCCAGACCTCGCCGTCAGACCCCAGGAAGATGTTGGCCCGGCGCAGGTCGCGGTGGGCGATCCGCTCCCGGCGCAGGATCGCCATCTGGGCCCAGATCTGCGAGAGCAGGTCGTCGTCGAAGTCACCCTCGATCGAGTCGATGGATCGCCCCTCGATGGCCTCGTAGGCCAACAGCATTCCGTCCGGCCCGACCGTGGCCACGTTGCGGACCGCGCGGGTCCGACGCCGGAGTCCCGGGCCTTCAGCGCCACCAGGGCCTCGTGCTCCACGGCGCGGCGCAGCGACGAGAAGGGCCGCTGATCGCCCACGTTTTCAGCCGGAAGTAGCGGTAAATGCGGAAGAGCAGGTCGGCGTCCCGCTCGTCCCGGCCGAGCGACTTCACGAACAACGCGGCGCCGTCCGTCGTCGTGGCGAACCACGGCGTCGATCCGCGGGCGTCGACCGACGCCGGGGCCAGCCGGGCGACCGGCAGGCCGGTCGCCGCCGAGCGCGTCGGCGACCATGCGGGCGGTCGGCGCGTGGTCGGCGCGCCGAACGCCAGCACCACGGCCGTGCCCACGAACCACCCGACCCCGAGGGCGAGCAGCAGGTGGGCGGGGACGGTCGCCGACGCGAGGAGCCGGAACACGGCCACGACGAGGAGCGCGGCCCACGCAAGCCGTCCCCACCGGCGACCGATGCAGACGGCGAGGATGGTCGCCACCGCGGCGCCGCCGGCGATGTAGGCCGAGCTGGGGAAGGCGGCCCCGAGGACCCAGGCGTCGCCCGTGATCGCCGAGATGTGCGCGGGGGGCCGAGGCGCATCGATCACGCTGTCGATCAGCGCCAGCGCCGCCGCACCGACCGCGGCGCCCACCGCCGCCACAACGAGCGTCCGGATCTGCCGGAGCGCGATGCAGCGCGATGGCCACGACCACCGGCAGGAGGACGGCGACGAACTGGCTGAGCCCGATGAGGAACCGTTCGAACGAGTCCGGCAGCCCGCCGAACAGCTCGAGCACCCGGGCGTCGAGGTCGAGCAGCGTCTCTGACGCGGCGGCCGTCAGCACCAGGCCGACGAGCACGGCGACGCCGGCGACGAGGAGGCGGAACAGGAGGACGGGTGAGCGCTCGTAGGCGGACGCGGTGGTTCGGTCAGCTCAGGAGACCGGCCGGCCTGGACCGAGCTCGCCGCGACCATCGACGAATTCAAGCAGACGCCGCACGCCTCAGGAGTTGCTGAGCGCCGCCTTCACCCGCTGGCGTAGAACGCGGCGCCGTTCGGGCGCAGGTGGATGCCGTCCTCGTAGAAGAACGAGGGATCCGTGGCGACGGCCTTCCAGTCGAGGATTCGGGCGTTCGGGTACTTCGGGATCTCCGCGGCGAGGGTGGCGTTCACCCCGGCCTCCCACGCCGCGGCACCTTCACCGTCAGCCAGACCACGCGCTCGACGTCGGCGAGCGAGGCCATCGTCTGGGCGATCAGGCCGGGATCGACGCCGCCGTTGTCACCGAGGTGGATCACGACCTGCTCCCCCAGCCGGCCCTGGGCCCGCAGTGCCGCCACGATCCCGACCACGGGCCACAACGTGCGCCCGACCTCCGCGTCGACGAGCGTGCCCGGGCCGAACGTGGCCAGCAGCTGCGGCGCCGCGCCCAGCATGACGGAGTCACCCAGGGCCACGATCGGCCCGACCGGCCGTGGAGCGGGGGTGGTGGGCGGAGCCGTGGTCGGCGGGGTCGTCGGCGCTGCGGTGGTGGCCGGCACTGTGGTCGCCGGCGCGGTGGTGGCTGCTCGCGGCACGACGTCGTCGACGATGCCGAGCGCGACGTGGCCCGGACGCTCTCGCCCGACTCGCCCGGTCGAGCACGTCCGGGACCGCGGCACGGCCGATGTGCGCACCGCGGCGGCACGGCGGTGCTCGTCGTCGGCGCCGCGGTCGTGCCCTGGGCACGCGGCGATCGCCTGCTGGCCGGCCTGCAGGCTCAGCTCGATGTCGCTGGTCGGTGGCTGGCCTGCCCGCACCACGGCCACGAGGGCAACGAGCGACGCCACCGTGACGCCGAGCACCACGAGCCCGAGCGGCCGACGCCGCCCGGCGGGCCGATGCGGATGGCGCGGCGGACCCATCGCCCCCACCCCAGCCGGCGGATCGGCCGCTCCACCAGCCGGTACGAGAGATCGGCGAGCAGCACCGTCAGGCCCAGCCGCAGCGCCAGCAGCGGGACGCCGTCGAACGGCACGTCGACGTCCGGGCGGGTCACCACGTAGATCGGCCAGTGCCAGAGGTACAAGGCGTAGGAGCGCACCCCGATCCAGGTCAGGGCCCCGACACCGAGCACCCGGCCGAACGCGGTGCCCGGATGGCTCGCGGCGGCGACGGCGAGGGCGGACACCACGGCCAGCGCCGCGAAGCCGCCCCGGTACAGCGCGGCGCTGGTGTCCGAGGTGTTGACGAAGCACCACACGATGGCCGCCAGCGCCAGCAGGCCGACCAGGTCGAAGACCCTGCCGTGCCGCCGCACCGGCCGTGGGCCAGGGCCGACGGCCGCCAGAAGATGGCCAGCAGGCCACCCATCAGCAGCGTGGCCAGCCGGGTGTCCGTGCCGTAGTAGAGGCGGCTGGGGTCGGCCCCCGGTTCGTAGAGCAGCGCCATCCACACGGCGGAGGCGCCGGCCAGCGCGCCGATGATGAGGGCGATGGAGCCCAGCCGGTCCCGGAAGCGGCGCAGCAGGAAGACCATGACCAGCGGCCACAGCAGGTAGAACTGCTCCTCCACCGCCAGCGACCACAGGTGCCGGAGCACCGAGCGGCCGCCCGAGCGAGTCGAAGTAGGACCCGTCGGTGAAGATGAGGTACCAGTTGGTCGAGTAGGTCAGCGCCGACAGCACCTGCGCCCGCAACCGGGCCATCTCCTCCCGGTAGAAGAGCACGAGCCACGCTGCACACGGCGAGGAGCAGCACGAACAGCGCGGGCAGCAGCCGGCGGGCCCGCCTCCGTAGAAGCCCCTCACGCTCGACCGCGCCCGTGCGGTGATGCTCCTCCAGCAGCAGCATCGTGATGAGGTAGCCGCTGATCACGAAGAAGACGTCGACGCCCAGGAAGCCGCCCGGGAGCCAGGCGACATCGGCGTGGTAGAGCAGCACGGCGACCACCGCCACCGCCCGCAGACCGTCGACGCCCGGCAGGTAGCGCGAGCGCCGGGCGGCCCGCGCCGGTGCAGGCGCGGGAGGGGCCTCAGGGGCCGCGGAGGTCAGAACAGGGGCGGTGATGCCCGCGATTCGATCACAGCGGACCCTCAGCGGGAGGGCGCGGCGCCCTGCTCGGCGTGCGGAGGACCTGCTGACGTGCCCGACGGCCCCTGGTACTGGGCCAGGAGGCGGCGCTCCTCGTCGCGCCGCGGGAACATCACGAAGACCAGCACGGCGCCCAGCACGATGGCCACGATCCCGGCCGTGTACGCCCAGTCCGCCCCGTCGAGGAACGAGGTCTTGGCGCCGGCGATGATCTGCTGCGAGTACTGCGGATACTGCTCGGCCACGTTCGCGGCGCTGCTGAAGGACTTCGTCAGCTGGCTCTGGACGCTGTCGGTGATCTGGCCGCTCTCCGGGGAATCGGCGATGGCCGACGACACCGCGGCGGCGTACCCGGCGGTCAGGAGCGCGCCGAGGATCGACTGCATGATCGCCCCGCCCAGGTCCCGCTGGAGGTCGGCCGTACCCGACGCCATGCCGGCCCGGTCCACCGGCACCGAGCCCGTGAGCGAGTGCGACGCCGGCGTGCCCGCGAACCCGACCCCACCGCCGACCAGCGCGTAGCCGAGCCCACCAGCCAGTACGAGACGCCCTCGTCCCAGAAGAGCAGCATCACGAGGAAGCCGGCCAGGCAGAAGCCGTAGCCCACCAGCAGCGTGAAGCGGGCCCCCCGGGTCTCGACGAGCTTCGCCGATCGGGGGCGATGAGCACCATGAAGATCGCGGCCGGAAGGATCGCCGCGCCGGCCTCGACGGTGGAGTAGTCGAGCACGTTCTGGAGGAACTGCTGGCCGATGAACATGGCGCCCATCAACGTGCCGAACACGATGATGCCCGCGCAGGCCGCCACCCAGAAGGTGCGGCGGGCGGCCACGTGCAGGTCGTACAGCGGGTTGGCGGCGCGGCGTTGCCGGATGACGAACGCCGCTCCGGCGGCGAGGGTGATGACCACCAGCCCGGCGACGACCGTGCCCTTGTCCGGCACGGGGGCGAAGTTGATGGCCAGCACGAGCGAGGCGATGAGCACGACCGACAGGACACCACCGAGGTTGTCGACCGGGTCCGCGGTCTCGTGGACGTGGCTGGGCACGAAGCGCACGGCCATGAGCAGGGCGACGACGGCCAGCGGGAGCGTGATCAGGAAGACCGAGCCCCACCAGAAGTCCTCGAGCAGGATGCCCGACAGCAGCGGGCCGAGGGACGAGATGGCGCCGCCGAGCGCCGACCACAGCGCGATCGACTTCGTGCGCTGCGGGCCCGACCACAGCACCGTGATGAGGGCCAGCGTCGTCGGGTAGGCCATGCCGGCGGAGAGCCCGCCGACGAGGCGGGCGAGACCAGCACCTCGACCGACGGTGCCCACGCCGCCAGCAGGCAGGCCGGGATGGACAGCAGCACGCCGAGGATCAGCAGCATCTTCCGGCCGTGCCGGTCGCCCAGCGCGCCGAGGTAGAGCACGGACGCCGCCAACCCGAGCGAGTACCCGACGGCCACCAGGTTCAGCGCGGTCTGCGAGGCGTCGAACGCCTTCCCGATGTCGGGCAGGGCGACGTTGGCGACGGCGGTGGAGGACGTGGCGGTCCGGGAGGACGGCCTGGAGCGCGATGGCCACGATGACGCCCAGCGCCATGGGCCATCGGCGCTCGCCGCTCTCCGTCTGGGTCCAGTGGTGCCGCGAGCCCACGTCCGCGTCGCCGGTCACAGGTCTGCGTCGCGCACGTCGTCGTCTTCGTCATCGTCGTCGCCCCAGTCGATGTGGGCCGCGTCGGGATCGTCGATGATCGAGCTCGAACGGCTGGAGAAGAAGAAGTCCCACGCCCAGGCCACGAACGCGTCGACCCGCTGGCGGACACCGCTCATGAGCCAGGCGTGCACTCCGAGCCAGGCCGCGAACCCCACGTGGCCATGCAGTTCGTGGTGGTGGCGGCCCACCTCCGCGATGGCCGAGCCGCTCCCGATCATCGCCATGATGCCCTTGTCGCGGTAGGAGAACGGCTCGGGCGACCGGCCGTCCATGTCGGCGAGGATGTTGTGGGCCGCCCATCTGCCGGCCTGCAGCGCCACCGACCCGAGCTGCGGCATCACCTGTCCGTCGGCGTCGGTCACGACCGCCATGTCGCCGATGGCGTACACGCCGCGGGTGGCCGTCCACGCGCAGGTCTGGCTGCGCGGCCAGCCGCCCGCCGTGCTCCTGCGGCAGACCGGTGCTTGCGGACAGCTCCGGGCCCTGCAGGCCGCCGGCCCAGACGACGCAACGGCTCAGGATCTGGTCGCCATTGCTGAGCACGACCCGGTCCTTCATGACCTCGTCCACCCCGGTCTCCAGCAGGAGCGTGACGCCGTTGTGCTCCAGCTTTTCGGCGGCGTAGGCGTGGGCCTTCTCCGAGAAGGCGCGGAGCACGACCTTGCCGTGGTCCACCAGGAAGATGCGGGTCTTCCCGACCGGGAGGTCGTGGAAGCGCTTGGGCAGGACGTCGCGCACGAGATCCGCGACGGCGCCGGCCGTCTCGACGCCTGTCGGTCCTGCGCCGACGATCACGATGTTCAGCGCACCCTGTTCGATGCGCGCCGGGTTGGTGTCGGCCTCCTCGAACACCTCGAACAGACGGGTCCGCAGCGCCTTCGCGTCGCGCAGCGAGTAGAGCGGGAACGCGTGCTCGGCCGCGCCCGGGACGGCGAAGAAGTTGGGCCGCGAGCCGGCGGCCAGCACGAGGTAGTCACCGGTGAAGGTCTGCCCGTCCTCCGTGGTGACGGTCAGCGTGGCCGGGTCGCAGGACGTGACGGAGAGCTGCCTGACCGACACCGTCTCGTCCCGCCGGAAGATCGCCCGCAGGGAGCGGGCGACGTCCGTGGCGGACAGCTCGGCCGTCGCCACCTGGTACAGCAGCGGCTGGAACTGGTGGTAGTTGTTCCGGTCCAGGAGGACGACCGGCACGTCGTGCTTGGCCAGCTCCTTCGCGCACCCGACGCCCGCGAAGCCACCACCCACGATGACCACGGACGGCTTCGAGTCCGCTGCAACCATGTCCACCTCCCCCTCGTCCGCAGCGATCGTCTCACACGGGCCCAGGGGCTCAGACGAGGCTGCGGCGGCGCAGCCAGTTCGAACGCGAACCAACCCCAGATCGGAGGAAGGTACGTCGTGAACGTGCGCGCCGTGAAGGTCGCCGCGGTGGCCTCGCCCTGCGGGATGCCGGCCGCGGTGAAGCCGGCGATCAGCCCGGCCTCGACGACGCCCATGCCGCCGGGGATCGGGGCGAGCCCACCGATCAGCGAGGCGAAGGAGTTGATGAGTACGACCTGCATCAGCGGCAGCGACTGCCCGTAGGCGTGCAGCGCGGCGATGAGGACCATCGCGAAGAGCAGCTCGCTGGCCAGGTTGCCGCCGAAGAGCTGCAGCATCTTCGTGGGCATCCCGGCGATCTGCTTCAGGTTGTTCCGGGCGGTGGCCAGCTGGGGAGCGACCACGCTGTGCACCCGACGCCGCAGCTTCGGGATCGTCACCACGGCGGCGAGGCCCACACCGCCCACGATGATCACGAGGAGGATGAGGGTCGAACCGGTACCGCCGCCCGAGTCCGAGCCACCCGCCGACGACAGGTCGAAGTCACCCCACGTGAGGACGAGCGCGATGATCACGAGGATCGCCTCGACGATCATCGACGACAGGGTCTTGAGCACGCCCGAGCTCACGGCGATGGCCACGGCGAGTCCCTGGCGCTGGAAGTAGCGGATGACCATCGCCGTGGTGCCCACCGAACCGGCGACGAACCCCGTGAAGTTGTTGGCGAACTGCACCGCCAGCGACGGCCCGTACGGGAGCTGGGTGGCGACCGAACCGAGCAGCACGAACGCGCCGGCGAACTGCGGGAGCTGGGACAGGAGGGCGACCACGACGAGCCAGCCCTTCTCCGAGCCGCGCACGATCTCGCCGAGGTTGGGTACGTCGCTGAACTGCGCGATCAGCAGGTAGACGCCGAGGATGGCTCCGGCGGCCATGAGCACGTTCGAGATCGAGACCCGCCGCAACGGGACGAGCGTCGGGGCCTCCACGCCGGCCAGCACCGCGCCCTGGTCGCGCAACCCGGCCAGCAGCTTCTTCTCCTCGTCGAGGTCCCGCCGCACGGGCGCCGAGAGCGCCGCCGGCTCGAGGAAGGTGAGCAGCTCGGCCAGGCCGTCCTTGCCGAGCACGCCCAGGGCGGCGGCCAGGGCCCGTTCCTCACCGACGAGGGAGGCGGTGGTGGCCAGGAGCTGCACCCGGTCCAGCCCCACCTGCACCGGCGTGGGGATGGTGGAGCCTCGGCTCAGCTCCGTGAGGACGACGGCGCCGTCGTCCCGCACGAGGATGTTGGCGGCGCTGAGCGAGCCGTGGACGAGGCGGGCGGCGTGCAGCCGCTCGACCGTCGGTCCAGACCTGCACGAGCAGCTCGTCCGTGATCTCCTCGGCGGCGAGCGACGGCAGAGGTCGACCCACCTGCGGGCGGGTGACCAGGACGGCGTCGTCGTCCTCCCCGGCCGTGCCCGCGGCGACGACCTCGGCCACGGGGACGCCGGCCTGCGCGGCTCGCAGCAGGAGGTAGGCCCGGTGCTCCAGCTCGCCGAGGCGGGTGAGGAACATCGCCGGGCCCGAGTCCTTGTACCAGACGAACCGCCAGAGCTTGGACATCAGCCGCGCGTCCGAAGCGTCACGCCCGATGACCACGACGTAGAGCGGATGGTCGCTCTCGTCTCCCACCAAGCTGGCGGAGAAGCGGGCCTCGCCCCAGACCTGCTCGTCGAGCAGGCGCAGGTCCGTCACCCGCACGCCGAGCTCGGTGAGCGCTCCCATCACCTCGGCGACCGAAGGCGTGCCCTCGGGCGATCCGACGGCGAAGCGGACCGCCGCGGCGATCCCCCATCCGAGCGCGAGCGCGCCGATGATGTCGGCCGAGAGCCCGAGCGTGAGGAGAAAGGCGGCCAGGGACGCCAGGGCGAGCAGGGTGGTGACCAGGTGACGGGCGGTCCGGGTCAGGTAGGCCGAGGCGACGAGCACGACAGCGCTGGACACGGCGAGCAGCACGACCGGGTAGGTCGGCGTCGTGTACTCGTCCAGGCCGGCGGCCGAGCGCACGGCCTCGGAATCGACGAGCGCTTGCAACGCCGTGCCCGCCCCGAACGCGAGCAGGCCGGCGGCGATCAGCACCAACGTGAAGCGCAGCCGCCGGGCGACCAGCACGGCGATGGTCAGACCGATGAGGACCGCCACCGTACCGACGAGGTAGACCGCCCACAGGGCGTCGCGCAGCGCGTCCGGGATGCTGACGACGAGGTCGTAGCTGGCCTTCTCGAGTTGCGTCAGGTGGCGGGCCAGCACGGCGGTCACCACGATGATGAACGCGGCGACGCCGACGCGCACCAGGTCGCTCGGATGCCGGCGGACGGCTTCGTCGGGAACGATGCCGAAGATGCGGCGGGTGACGGGCGCGCTCCACGACCAGGGCGCCGATGCCTCGGTCGGCGCCGGTGCGCTGCTCGGCATCCGCCCATGCTTGCCGGAACCGGGTCGTGGGTGGCGGATCCGCGCGGTGTGCCGCCCGCCGCCGGTGGGAGATGGCAGCCTGGCGGGGTGACATCCTCGGACTGGGCGCGGCCGGTGGTCCACTGGGAGATCGAGGCCCGTGATCCCGAGCGTCAGCGCGCCTTCTACCGCGCGCTCTGCCACTGGGACATCGGCGAGGGGCCGATCATGATGATCCCCGCCGGCCTGGGCGGGCCCGGAGCCGGGCCCCGGTGGTCACATCCGGGGCGGGGACAACCCGGGCGTCCGGCTCTACGTCCAGGTCAAGGAGCTCGCCGCGTCGCTGGACCTGGCGGTCGAGCTCGGAGGTCAGGTGGTGCTCGGACCGTTCGATGTGCCGGGCGGTCCGACGCTGGCGTCGATCCTCGACCCCGAGGGCAACCCGCTCGTGCTCGTCCAGCAGTAGGCGGCACGGCGCCGTCCCTCAGTCGAGATCGGTGTACCGGCGCACCTCGAGGGTGGCCGGGTCGACGTGGGACATGAGCTCTTGGGCCAGCGGATCGTGGTCCCAACCGTTCGGCGCAGGCGTCGGCGTCCTCGGCGCGCGCCCACAGGTCGATGACCACCCACTCGCCGGCGCGGTCACCGACACCTCGGGCCGTCGTGCGCCGCAGAAGACCGGGCTGCTGGTAGGCGAACTCGGTCTGCAACCGCTTGTCGACGGCGAGGAAGGCAGCCTCGTCCGCCCCGTCGACCAGCCGGAACGTCATCGTCTCGATCACGGCCACCCGGGCAGCCTCGCGCAGAGATCCGGCCGACCCATCGCCACCGAATCGATATCGATTCGGTGGAAAAGGGCCGTCTAGGTCGTTGGACGGGCCGCCCGGTCCCGCCGGGCCGCCGGATCCTGTTCGAAGTAGCCGGCGAACACGTCGTAGAGATCGGGCTTGAGCTCCCGCATCTCCAGGGGCTGGTCGAAGAACACCTCCGTGGCGACGGCGAAGAACTCCCCCGGGTCCTGGGCGCCGTAGTCCCGCAGCAGGGGGTCGTGCCGGTGGGTCCGGAGGTGCTCGTACTCAGCCGTGCAGACCTTCACCCAACGGTCGTAGGCCTCGCGGCCGGTCACCGGCGGGGTGCCGTCGACCATCCCGTCGAGCATGTCGAGCTTGTGGGCGAACTCGTGGATCACCACGTTGCGACCGGTCCCGGCGTGCCTGGCGTCGCCCGACGCGGTGTCCCAGGCCAGCAGCACCGGCCCTCGCTGCTGGTGCGCCTCGCCCAGGAGGTCGAGCGGCTCCTCGGTCACCACCCCCGCCACCGGGCCGGGCCTCGGTCGCCGTGACGTGACCGTCGTCGGGTGGACGATGACGGCCCGCACCTCGCGGTAGGTCTCGAGGTCCAGTCCGAGCACCACGAGCGCGGCCTGCGCGGCGATGACCGTGCACATCTCGTCCGTCAGGGTGAAGTCGCGGGCCGCCTCCCAGCTCTTTCCCGCCAGGAGCTCCGTGATGAGCTCACCCAGCCGTTGCCGTTCGTCCTCGTCCAGGTAGCTCCACTCGCCCAGTGACGTGCGCATCAGCCGGGTCCAGTCCGCCGGGAGCCGGCGCGCCGGGCGTCGCTTCCAGAACGGCACGCCGACAGGCTGGCACGCGTGCAGCCGCCTCGACGACGGAAGGACGGTCGACGTGGGAGCATTCGCACGTGGATCAGGAGATGCTCGCCTTGATCTCGCGTCGCTGAACAAGGTTGAGATGCTCCCCTGGGATGTCTGTGGAACAGACTGGCAACCGGGCGACCAACCCACCGACGCCGTGCTCCACACCTTCGACACCGTTGCGGACTTGACCGTGGACCCCGACGCCCGATGCGGCGACTTGCGGAAGCGATCCGGGACCGATGACTCGCTTCGGATGGACGGCACGGTCTTCAATGTGGTCCGTGGTCAACTCGAATCGGTGTAGCTCACCGTAGCGACCCGCATCGTCCAGGCTGACGGACCAGGTGTCACCGAACGCCCGCTGCAGTCGGTGAGCAGGGCACCCTCGACACGTGGCCCCGATGAGCGTGTGCTGAACGCTGGCCGATGTCGAACTCGTTGCCGTCGGGATCGCGGATCGTGATCCATTTGATGTCCCCGAGCGAGCCTCTGCCCGTTCGAGTGGCGCCGAGTCCGACGAGCCGTGCTGCCTCGGCGTCCGGGTCGGAGACATGCAGATCGAGATGCATGCGGTTCTTCGTTTGCTTCGGCTCGGGAACGCCTTGCACGAGGAACACGGGACCCGTGTAGCCTTGCCAGCGGAACGAGGCGGCAGGACTGCACGGTGATGGCGTGGTGGTAGTGGTGGAGGTTGGGTACACGATCTCGCGCAGCGTCCCGGGCCGCACCGCGATGTGCGTACGGTTGTGGCGCGGATCCTTGGTGAGGGCAGGCATGAAGCACGGGACAAGACCAACGCACGGTCCAGCGGCGGATCGTGGAACCTGGAGATGATCGGTCTGTCACGCTACCGGAACTTCCACGACCCAGTCGGTGTCGTGTCGAGGGCCCTCCGATCGGGGAGCCGGGCGGCCCGACGCATGCTCGCCCGCGAGCTGGCCGTGGTCCTCCTGACACCGGTCGACCTGGTGCTGAGCGTCCACGAACAGCGCCTCGAACACGTGGGTGAACGACCCAGCCAGCATCCGATCGTGCTCGTCGTCGGGCCTCCGCGCGGGGACGACTCTCGTCTACCAGACACTGGCACACCACCTCCCATTCTCTTTCTTCAACAACCTCAGCAGCTTGTTCCCGAGATCCCCTATCACCGCGTGCAAGGCCTTCAATCGATTTCTGCCTTCGGGCGAGCTCAATGCTGACAGCTACTACGGAAACACGGTCGAGCTTGGCGCGCCGAATGACGGCTTTCACGTCTGGAACCGCTGGCTCGGCGAGGACCGGTACCATCCACCTAGTCACCTTTCTGTACAACAGCAGGCGAGCATGCGGTCATTCTTTAATGCATGGAATCATCAGTTCGACCGTCCATTCTTGAACAAGAACAACAGGAACATGATGTGTCTCGAGTTGCTGTACTCCACCCTCGACAACGTCACGTTCATCGTCGTCAAGCGGGACCCGTTCTATGTTGCTCAGTCGCTCTTAAAGGCTCGAGAAGACGTCCAAGGCGACCGCTCGATCGGGTGGGGAGCCGGTGCCGACGACGGCCAGCTGAATCCCGCCGCATCTCCCCTGGAGCAGGTGGCCGATCAGACGTGCCGGCTCTACGAGCAGCTGGAAATGTCGGAGCGACGGGTCCCTGCGGCGAGCGTCGTCGATGTGCAGTACGAGCAGTTCTGTCGTGATCCGACCAGCTTCGTCTGCATGATCAGGGAACGTGTCTGGGGAGCGCAAGCGACGTCCGACCATACTCTCGGCACGATCGCACCGTTCCACGTCCGCAACGAGCCTCGTCTCTCTGAGGGCGAGGCCAACGAGCTGAGGCGACTGCTCGAGTACTGACCCGCGAGCGCACGCCACCGGTCGAGCTGTCGGTCACGACGGCTCGAACAGGAGCACCTCGATGTCACCTCGGAACAGTTGACGGTCCACGAGGCTATAGTCGGCAGTGAGCGGACTGAGCAGCTCTGGCACTTCCGTCGTGTTGTCGTGATCGAGTCCGATCACGACCCACACTTTCCCTGCCGGCTCTGCCACGAGCTGATCCACGATCTCCCGGTCGAATGACTCATAGGTGTGATCTCCGGTCTCGTAGCTTCCCCAAGGATCGGGTGGGTAGACGGGTTGAGGCATCGTCGCGTGGGTATCGAAGCGGCCGTAGTACTCGAAGAAGAGGCGTACCGAATCGTTGGCGAACAGGATGCGATCCTGCGGTGTGGCCTGATCGAACACGTGACTGGCTGCTCCCCGCCAGTCCTCCGAGCCGCCGTCCGAGTACCAATACCGCAGGCCGTAGGCACCCGCGACCAATGCGAGCGCCGCGGGGGCGTATCGTGCCAGACCTGCGAGCCCATGACGGTAGCGAGCGGTGCTCACTGCATCGTCGAGCCCCACGGCCGCGTACAGCAGGATGCCCGGCAAGCAGAAAAGGACGTAGCGGCCGATGACCATCGGGCTCACCGGGCTGATTGCGATCAACATCAGCGGTGGCAACCCAGCCCAGCTCAGGAGCAGCGCATGCGCCCACGGCTGACGTCCGTGGAGCTCTCTGCGCCAGACCCGTGCCGTGGACCGAACCGCGAAGAAGCCCATGATGGCAAATGCCGCGAGCCCGATGAGACCTGCCCGCCCGGTGATGGTGAACAGCACGTCGCGATAAGCACCCGGGCGGAAGGCGCTCTGGCTGGGCCGACCCTCGTTGTGCCCGGTGATCAGCACGGCCAGCGGGAGCGATGCGAGCAGGACGACCGCGGCCGCGATCACGTGGCGGCGGACCGTTCGTTGCGACCGCGGGAGGAACCAGAGCGAGACGAGGTGGCACAGGACAAGCAGCACCCCGACGATGTGCGTGTACGCGAGGAGGACACAACACAGCGACCATCCGAGGAGGGTGGCCCGACGAGGCCGCTCCACGTCGAGCACGAACAACAGCGTCGCGACACCGGCGATCAACATCGACAACGCGTACGTGCGTGCGTTCTGCGCGTTCGCCGCGACGCTGCCGTTGACGACGAGCAGCGCGCCGGCCAAGACGCCGACTCGCGGCGAGGCTAGACGCCACCCGATCGCACCTACTATCGGTACTAGCGCGACGAGACTCAACACGGAGAGAGATCGCAACAGCACCTCGGAGTCTCCGAACACCGTCAGCGCCCGTAAGAGCAGCGTGTGGAGCACTCCGTTGGACTCGTGCTCAACCGAGAGCTTGAAGAATTCTCCCCACGGTCCAAGGACGGTCGAGGCGGTAAACGCCTCGTCTCGGAAAAGGCTCTTCGAACCGAGGTCCCAAAACCACAAGACGGCTGCGAACACCGTGAGCGCACCGATCGCGAGCCGACCGCGGGACGCGGCCTTCCCCGGCCGCCCGGGATCCTGGATCGGCCTCGCCGACGACTCCGCCGAGACGAAGCGCATGGTCCGACTCATCGATCCCCTCGTGCGCGGAGGGTCGGTTCACGTGAACCATCCGCCAAGCCGCCTTGCCACTCGACGTGGTGTTTGCCGATACGCCCGCCCATGTGCTCCACCGCTCCGTGTGCTCAATCGCCAGATCTCTCGTCGTGGTTCTGATCATGCCCACGACGATCTCGGACACGCTATGCCCGTGCGTCGGGATGCTACGGCACACGCGCCGGACAAGCGCGAGCGTGGTGGTGACTCACAGATGAGAATCTCCGCGCCGGGCTCGCCGCTAGGCAGCCCCCATGCGACGGGCGCCCGGTACGGGCTTGTCCCAGGAGCTCTGTCTGCCGGCCGAGGTCCCACAGCCATAGGACCGGGCTCACGCCTCGCCACCGCTGGCGCGCGGGTGCCATCACCGCAGTCGGGCTTCATCTGCGGGACGGTGAGTGAGGCACAAGGTCTCGACCGCCTAGGCAGCCTGACTGGCCCCACGAGCAGGGAGAACACAGCTGTCGCGCATCCCGCCCCTCGCGGCCGCGCGTGGCTCTCCGCGAGCGCCTGAGGCCGATCGAGTTGACTTCGGGCAGACCGATCGTCGCCCACGTCCACACGCGACAAGCCGGTCCTGGCAATGAGCCGCCCCGCAGCCCGTGGAGGGAGAAGGATCGCGCACGCCGGTCCCGACCGCCGCCAGCACGGGCAGGTCAAGGCGTAGACCCTCGGGACGGCCCGCCCACGAAGCGTCAGCGTGCAACCACCCTCGGCCGTCGTCCGGCGCAGCCCCGCCAGCTCCTCGGCCGCACCGCGGCCAAGCTGCTCTTCGCCGAGGGCGATGCCGACGAGGCGTACGTGCACCAGCAGGTGCTGTTCCAACCCCGAGCTCGTGGCGCGCTCGTGTCGCAGACCACTGGTATCTGGCCCGCGACGCCCGCCACGCGGCGCAGCTCCCACCGGGCGGGCGTGGGCGGCCGGCATCGCCGTGGGAGCAACGCATCGAACCCGACCCGAACCGGGCCCCGACCGTCGTCTCAGAGCGCCCCGCGGTCGGCCTCGGCGCTGATCAGCAACCCGTCCGGGCCGTCCGTCTGGTGCCGTTCCAGCGCAGCCAGACCCGTCGAGTGCTGTGCACTTCTGTGCACCTGGTCCGACTTCGCCGCTCGGGCGGCCGCCGTAGAAATACCCATCTACGTGGGCTCTCTCCGTGGGCACGGCACGACTCGAACGTGTGACCTCCACCGTGTCAAGGTGGCGCTCTAACCAACTGAGCTACGCGCCCGGAGCCGCGAACGCTACCAGCCGGTCGGCGCCGCAGACATCTGGTCGAGCCGTTCTCGCGGCCCTCAGTACCGGAACCGGCAACTGATCCCCGCGAGAACCGCGTGCGGACCGCCGCAGCGTGGTTCAGCGGAGGCGCAGTGAAACCTCGTTGGCCACCAGCGGCCGGCCCGGGTCAGCACCACCCGGTCGCCGTCCGGTTCGACGAGTCCGTCCGGCAGGTCGTCCACGGCCAACGCCGAATGGGGCACGCCGTCGCGCGTCCGCAGCGCCAGTTGCAGGCCTTCGAGGCGACGGGTCTCGGCATCCAGGTCCTCGCCGGCCGCCTCGGCGGGCAGGCCCGCCCTCACCAGCCCGATGTACCGCTCGGGGGTCCGGACGTTCCACCAGCGCCGGCCGGCGCGGTGCGAGTGCGCGGCGCAGCCGAAGCCCAGGTAGTCGCCCTGGCTCCAGTACACGAGGTTGTGCCGGCATTCGTGACCGGGTCGGGCCCAGTTGGAGATCTCGTAGCTGGCCAGGCCCGCCTCCGCCAGCAGCGTGTCGGCCACCTCGTACTTCGCGGCCTGGTCGTCGTCGTCGGGGTAGCGGGCAGGGTCCAGGGCCAGCGGGGTCCCGGCTTCGACGGTCAGGCCGTAGGCGGAGACGTGGGGCGGTTCGAGTGCGAGCACGGAGCGGACGGTGTGCTCCCAGTCGGCCAGGGACTCCCCCACCGTGCCGTAGATGATGTCCAGGTTGAAGGTGTCGAAGCCGGCGTCACGGGCCAGCGCCACGCCGCGACGCACGTTGTCCGGGTCGTGCGTGCGGCCCAACGCCGCCAAGACGTGCGGCACCATCGACTGCACGCCGAACGAGAGTCGGTTCACGCCGGCGGCGCGGTACGTGGCCAGGAGTGCGGCCGTCACGTCGTCCGGGTTGCACTCCACCGTGACCTCGGCTCCGGCCGCCAGCGGCAGCGACGCCACCACCCGCGCCAGGTCGGCCGCGCGGCACCAGCGACGGGGTCCCGCCGCCCACGAACACGCTCGTCACGCCGCCGGGGCTGAGCCCACTGGGCGCGCCTGCCGCAACAGCCGCCGCGATCTCGGCCTGCATCGCGTCGAGGTACTGACGCCACCAGGTGGTGGCGGTCCGTCCAGGTGGCGAAGGCGCAGTAGTCGCAGCGCGCCGCGTAGAACGGGATGTGGAGATAGACGCCGAATGGCGCTACGGACGCTGCCGTCACTCCTTCGGCGCGTTGGGGTTGAAGCGCAGACCCCACGCGTCGAGCTTACGGATCGCCTGGTCGATGGTGAGGTCGAACATGGCCGCCACCGCCCGCATGTCGTCGGCCCGGATGGTCAGCACCTTGCCGTTGAAGTCCCCGCGGGCGTGCTGGATCATCTTCAGGTAGCGGGCCAGCATCTCGAAGTTGGGCCCGTCCAGCTCGGCCAGGCGGCTGAGATCGACGGCCACCTTCTCGCCCGAGCCACCGCGGTTGGCCGGCGGTGCGCCGTCGGTGTCGCCCGGATCGGGAAGGAGCTGGTCGACCGGTGCCTCGTAGATGAGGGCCAGCCGGGCCAGCCGGGGCACGGAGATCGCCCGCTCACCGCGTTCGTAGGCACCGAGCACCGACGCCTTGAACTCGCCGCTCGAGAGCTCCTCGACGGCGTCCAGCGACAGCTTCTTCTGCGCCCGGATCGACCGCAGGCGCTGGCCCACGAGGCGGGCGTAGGGGGAGCCGGCGCCGTCTTCGCCGGTGGGGTTCTCGGTTTCCATGTTCTTGACCACGGAGGATTGGTACCACAAGGAAGACCACGCAGAGTGAAAAACCAGCCTGTGCTGGCGTCACCGCCCTCCGCGTGCCGAGATGGCGACCATCGGTGCATTCCCGACCGCGGAGGGTGGGCGCCGACCACCGAGTGCGCTCAGGCGGATGGGGCGCGGCGGAACCCGGCGACCAGCAGCACCCCCGCCGCGATGGCAGCCGTCTCGGACCGCAGGACGTGGGGCCCGAGCCCGACGTGCGCCACCGATCCGCCGCCCATGTCCAGCTCCTCAGGTGTCCATCCGCCCTCCGGGCCGATCAGCACGGTCGGCCGCTCGACGGCCCGCACCTCGCCGGGGACGGCCAGTGCCACCTCGTCACCGCCGGCGGCGATCAGGTCACCGACGTCCTGGACGTCGCAGACCTCCGGCAGCCACACCCGGCGGCTCTGCATGCCGGCGCTCCGCACGACGCGTCGGAGCCGTTCTACGGCCTCCAGCCGCCGAGAGACCGTCCAGCGCACCACGCTCCGGGCGCTGTGGAGCGGCACGATGCGGTCGATCCCGACCTCCGTCAGCGCCCGAACGACCAGGTCGGGGCGGTCGCCCTTCACCACGGCGAAGCCGACCGCCAGCGGCGGGAGGGCTGCAGCCTCCGTCGCCACGGGCCCGAGCGGCTGCAGCTCCTCGCCGAGCACGGCCGGACGCCAGCGGCCCTTCCCATCCCCCACCGTGATCTCCGCGCCCGCCCGCAGGCGCAGCACCCGCTGCAGATGGTGGCGGTCAGCGGCCTCGAGGACGGGCTCGTCGACCGAGGAGACGTAGACGTGGGCCGCCGCCGTCCGGGGGTTCAGCACATCCGGGCCGGTCGCTCACCGGGTCACGAGAAGGCGGACTTGATGCGGGACATGATGCCCTGCCCGCCGGGCGGCTCGACCGGATCGCCCAGCTCCTCGGCCAGGCGCCGCATGAGCTCCTCCTGCGTCGGCGTGAGCTTCGTCGGTACGTCCACCACGAGCTCCACCCGCAGATCCCCCCGGCCCCGCCCCCGCACCGCGGGGACGCCACGACCGCGGAGCGTGAACACGCGGCCCGACTGCGTGCCGGCGGGGATGCGGAGCTCCTCCTCGCCGTCGAGGGTCGGCAGGGTCACCGTGGTGCCGAGCGCGGCCTGCACGATCGAGACGTGGACGGTGGTGACCAGATCGTTGTCGACCCGGTCGTACCGGTCGTGGGGCCGGACCCGGAGGTGGACGTAGAGGTCGCCCGTTCCCCCGCCGCGCGGACCGACCGCGCCCCGCCCGCTCAGCCGCAGCGTCGACCCGCTGTCGACCCCGGCCGGCACGTCCACCTGGAACGTCCGATCCTCGATCAGCCGTCCGTGGCCCGAGCAGACCTCGCACGGCGTCACGATCACCTCGCCGAGACCGCCGCATCGAGGGCAGGCCGAGGCGGTGACCATCTGGCCGAGCAGGCTCTGGCGCACCCGCCGGACCTGTCCCGTCCCCGCGCACTCGATGCAGGTCACGGGCTTCGTCCCCGGCTCGGCGCCGAGGCCGTCGCAGTGCTCGCAGCGCACGGCGGTCTTGACGGTGACGGGCATCGTCGTGCCGAAAACGGCGTCCTCGAAGGAGATGTCGGCCTGGATCTCGAGGTCCTGGCCCCGCGGCGGTCCAGCGGGCCCGGACGAGCTCCCGCCGAAGGGGTTGCCGCCGAAGAAGGCGTCGAACAGGTCGCCGAGCCCGCCGCCGGCGTTGAAGAAGTCGGCACCGCCGCGGCCCGACGCACCGGCGACGCCGGCCTCGCCGTAGCGGTCGTACCTGACCCGCTGCTCGGGGTCGGACAGCACCTCGTACGCGCGCGAGACCGCCTTGAACCGCTCCTCGGCCTTGGCGTCACCCGGTTTGGCGTCCGGATGGAGCTCCCGCGCCCGCTGCCGGTAGGCGCGCTTGAGGTCCTCCGCCGAGGCGTCTGGACGGACGCCGAGCAACGCGTAGAAGTCCTCGGCCATGTCGCCGTGAGGCTACTGCGGCTACCCCTCGGACAGGCGCTCGCCGAGGCGCTGGCTGACCACGTCGACAGCGGCCAGAGCCTGCGGGTAGTTCATGCGCGTCGGCCCGAGCAGGCCCACCGTGCCGACCGCCTCGCCCTCGACGATGTACGGCGCCACGACCACCGAGCACACGGCGAGTTGCTCGATCCCGTGCTCGGCGCCGATGGCGACGGACACGTTGCGGTCGAGCATGTCGCGGATCAGCGACACCACGACGTACTCCTGCTCGAGGGTGACCAGCACGTTGCGCACGACGTCGACGGCATCGAAGGCCGACGCCACTGAAGCCGCTCCGCCGATGTACAGGTGGTCATCCGGACGGTGGCTGCGGGACCGCAGCTCCTCGAGGCCCCGCCGGGCCAGCCGGAAGACTGGATCGTCGCCGTCGGGCGGCGGGGGCAGGGACGCGTCCCCCAGGTCGGCGAGGCTCGAGCCCGTGCCGTGCCTGGCCAGCAGCGCGGACGCGCCGTCGACCACGACGTCGGACACATCCGGCTCGCGCTCGAAGGTGACGTTCTCGACGGTGCCGTTGGACAGCACCGCCACCAGCATCAGCTCCCGCTCCGACAGCGACACGAGCTGGACCGAGCGCACCTTGGCGATCTCGGCCGTCGAGGCCGTGACGACCGCGGTGTAGCTGGTCAGCTGGGTCAGCAGACCGGTCGTGTGCTGCAGCATGCGCTCGAGTGCACCGTGGGCGCTGGCGAAGAAGTCCCGCACCTGCTCGCTGCGGGCGTCGTCCAGGACGCCGGGCTGCGCGATCTCGTCCACGTAGACCCGGTACGCCTTGTCGGTCGGCACCCGCCCGGCCGAGGTGTACGGCTGGCGCAGGTACCCCTCCTGCTCGAGCACGGCCATCTCGTTGCGGATGGTCGCCGGCGACACCTTCAGCGTGGCGTCCGCGGCCACGTGCGAAGACCCGACGGGCTGCGCCGTCTCGATGTACTCACGGACGATGGCCCTGAGGATCTTGGACTTGCGTTCGTCGAGCATGAGGTCACCCCGCTGGAGCCAGGCTATCCAGCGGGCCCTCCTGTCACCGGGGCCTTGACCAGGTCGTAGCGGCGCAGCGACTCCGCCCGCTCCTCCCGGTGGTCCACCATCGGCGGGTGGTACCCGAGCGGGATCCCCCGCTTGGACTCCCAGGGGGCGTGCACATCGTCGCCGTCGACGTGCGCCAGCTCGGGCAACCACCGGCGGATGTAGGCACCCTCGGGATCGAACCGCGTCGATTGCGTGATCGGGTTGAAGATGCGGAAGTAGGGAGCGGCGTCCGTGCCCGTGCCTGCCGTCCATTGCCATCCGTGGCTGTTGGACGCCAGATCACCGTCGACCAGTTGCGTCATGAAGTGGCGGGCGCCCCACTGCCACGGCAGGTGCAGGTCCTTCACGAGGAAGCTGGCGACCACCATCCGGATGCGGTTGTGCATCCATCCTCGGGCCAGGAGCTGGCGCATGCCGGCGTCCACGATCGGGTAGCCGGTCTCCCCCCGCTGCCACGTCTCGAAGCGACGGCGCGCGTCGGACCCGGTGTCGACCGGCATGGCGTCCATGCGCCGGTTGAGGTTCTCCCAGCCGGAACGGGGGTGGTGGTGGAGGACGTCGGCGTAGAACTCCCGCCAGCCCAGCTCGGTGGCGAAGACGCGCTCGGACTTCGACGCGCCGAGCTCGCTCAAGAGCTGGCGGGGGTGGATCATCCCGAAGTGCAGGTAGGGGGACAGCCCGCTGGTACTCGCGAGATCGGGCCGATTGCGTCCGGATGCGTAGCGCCCGAGCGGGCCTGACGCGAACGCCTCCCACCGGGCGTGTGCCGCCTCCTCGCCGGCGGGGGGCAGCTCCGCGTCGACGGCCGGTGGGGTCGGCAGCGGGTCCGACCCGAACTGCGGACGGCCACGCCACTCGGTCTGCGGCTCGGGCAGAGGCGGGGCCCAGCCGGCCGCCCGCCAGGCCTTCGAGAACGGCGTGAACACCGAGTAGGGGGAGCCGTCGCCCTTCGTCACCGATCCGGGATCGGCCGCGTACGGCGAGCCGGTCAGCACCAGCGAACGGCCGCCGGCCTCGAGCGCGGTCGCAACCGCTCGATCCCGCCGGCGGCCATACGGACCGAAGTCGGCGGTGGCGTGCACGGCTCGGGCGCCGACCTCGGCGGCGAGCGCGGGGACGACGGTTGCCGGGTCGCCGGTGCGCACGACGAGCGCCCCGCCCATGGCCTCGTCGAGCGCGGCCAGGCCCGACGACAGGAAGGCCAGCCGGGGGGCGCCGGCCCTCGACAGGAAGACCGGGTCGAGCACGAAGAGCGGCGTGACCGGCCCGTCGGCCGTCGCCGCGCACAGCGCCGGATGGTCGGCCAGGCGGAGGTCGCGCCGGAACCACAGCACCGTCGGCGTCCGGGTCATGGCGCGGTCGGCGTCAAGGGACGGACTCGGCGGGGACGGCAGCCCCGGCCGCCGATCGGTTCCGGACCTGCAGCGAGAGGGCGACGGCGCCGACGCAGCCGAGGGCGATCAGGCCGCCGTACGCGATCGACCAGCCCGCGCCGACGTGGTCGCCGATCCACCCGGTGATCGGCCCGCCGATCGGGGTGGAGCCGAGGAAGGCCGTGGCCTGGAGGGCGAGCACCCGACCCCGCATGTTCGCGGGGACGCGGGGCAGGATGATGCCGTTGGTGGACGCGATGTAGCCGGCGCCGCCCATGCCCATCGGTATGGCGAGGACGAAGGCGACGGCCAGCGTCGGGGCGACGCCCATGAGCGTGGAGAACACACCGAGCAGGGTGAGCGTGGCCAGCATGGCCGCCATGCCGACGCGGCGCTGCGAGGCGATGATCAGCGAGCCGACGAAGCTGCCGAGGCTGGTCACGGCCAAGAGGAGCCCGAACGCCGTGACCCCGCCGTCCAGGTTGCGCGACGACACGAGGAGCAGCGACACCCCGTAGTTGAACGCGAAGGTCGAGACGACGATCAGCACGATGAACGTGGGCCGCAGCACGGGCTCGCGCCAGATGAAGCCCAGCGCCTCGCGCAGCGGACGACCGCCTCGGGGCCTGGGCGTCACCGTGCGCAACTGGACCGGGTTCATGAGGATCAGGCTGACGAGCACGGCCAGGAACGACAGGCCGTTCGCGATGAAGCACCAGCCGGTGCCCACGAGGCCGACCAGCACGGCGGCGAGCGCGGGGCCGAACACCCGGGAGCCGGTCATGACGGCCGTGTTGAGCGAGAGGACGTTGGGGATGTCCTCCTCGTCGACCAGCTCCGTCACCAGGCTGCGGCGGGCCGGGTTGTCGATGGCGGCCAGCACGCCGAGGACGACGGTCAGGCCGTAGACCAGCCCCAGGGTGACGACCCCGGTCAGGTCGAGTACGCCGAGGAGGATGGCCTGCGCGGCCATGCCGGCCTGGGCGGCGATGGTGAGGCGGCGCCGGTTCACCTGGTCGGCGAGCACACCGGCCCACGGACCGAGGAGCAGGAGCGGCAGGAACTGGCAGGCCAGCACCAGTCCCAGCGACGTGCCCTGACCGGACAGGCGGTAGACCAACCAGCCCTGCGCGGTCGCCTGCATCCAGGTGCCGCAGTTCGACACGAGCATCCCGGCGAAGAACAACCGGGCGTTCCGCTGCTTCAGCGAGCGGAACGTCCCCAGCCGAGCCATCCCCTCCTTGCTACCGGAAGTTCAGCCTGCGTGCACTGCCGGGCTAATCGTCGAGGCGGAGCGCGGCCACGAACGCTTCCTGCGGGACCTCGACCCGCCCGATCGACTTCATCTTCTTCTTGCCTTCCTTCTGCTTCTCCAGCAGCTTGCGCTTGCGCGTGATGTCACCGCCGTAGCACTTGGCCAGGACGTCCTTGCGCTTCGCCTTCACCGTCTCGCGGGCGATGATCTTCCCGCCGATGGCCGCCTGGATCGGCACGTCGAAGAGCTGCCGCGGGATCAGCTCGCGCAGCTTCTCGCACATGCGCCGGCCGTAGTCGTACGCCTTGTCCCGGTGGACGATGGTCGAGAAGGCGTCGGCCACGACACCGTTGAGCAGCACATCGACCTTCACGAGGTTGGCCCGGGCGTAGTCGGCGGGCTCGTAGTCGAGCGAGGCATACCCCTGGGTCCGGCTCTTGAGCTGGTCGAAGAAGTCGATCACCACCTCGGCCAGCGGGACGCGGTAGTGCAGTTCGACCCGCTCGGGCGACAGGTACTCCAGCTTGACCATGTCGCCCCTGCGGGTCTGGCACAGGTCCATGAGCGTGCCCGTGTAGTCCTTGGGCGTGATGATCGACACCTTGAGGTTGGGCTCCTCGATCCAGTCGATCTCCTGGGGCACGGGCAGGTCGGCCGGGTTGTCGACGACCTCCTCGGTGCCGTCTGTCCGCCGCACCCGGTACTCGACGCTCGGCGCGGTGGCGATGAGCGCGAGGTCGAACTCGCGCTCGAGGCGCTCGCGCACGATCTCCATGTGCAACAGGCCGAGGAAGCCGCAGCGGAACCCGAACCCGAGCGCGCCCGACGTCTCCGGCACGTACGAGATCGACGCGTCGTTGAGCCGCAGCCTCTCGAGGCTCTCGCGCAGGTCCTCGAAGTCGTCGCCGTCCACCGGATAGAGACCGCAGAACACCATCGGCTTCGGCGTGCTGTAGCCGGGAAGAGCCTCGGCGCCGCCGCGCCCGCCCTCGGTCACGGTCTCCCCGACGCGGGCCTGCCCGACGTCCTTGATCCCCGCGATGAGATAGCCGACCTCGCCCGGACCGAGCTCGGCGACCGGGGTCGGCGTGGGCAGGCGCACCCCGATCTCGTCGGCCTCGTGGATGGTGCCGGCCTGCACGAACCGGACCCTGGACTGCGCGCCCAAACGGCCGTTCATCACCCGGATGGAGCTCACCACGCCGCGGTACTGGTCGTACTGGCTGTCGAAGATGAGCGCCTGCAACGGCGCGTCGGCGTCGCCGGCCGGCGGCGGGATGCGCTCGATGACGGCGTCGAGCAGCTCGGCCACGCCCTCGCCGGTCTTGGCGGAGAGGCGCAGGATGTCCTTGGCGGGGATGCCGAGCACGGTCTCGATCTCGTCGGCGTACCGGTCGGGATCGGCGGCCGGCAGGTCGATCTTGTTGAGCGCGGCCACGATCTCGAGGTCGTGCTCCATCGCCAAGTAGCAGTTGGCCAGGGTCTGGGCCTCGATCCCCTGGGAAGCGTCGACCACGAGCACCACGCCCTCGCACGCCGCCAGCGAGCGCGACACCTCGTAGCCGAAGTCGACGTGGCCCGGCGTGTCGATCAGGTGGAGCGTGTGGCCCTTCCACGACACCCGCACGTTCTGGGCCTTGATGGTGATGCCGCGTTCCCGCTCGAGGTCCATGGAGTCGAGGTACTGGGCCCGCATGTCTCGCGCGTCGACCGCGCCCGTCATCTCCAGGATCCGGTCGGACAGCGTCGACTTGCCGTGGTCGATGTGGGCGATGATCGAGAAGTTGCGGATGCGGGCGAGCTGCATGGCTCGCTCGATGCTACCGACGCCCCTGGTCCGGGCCCGGGAGGTTGCTGGCGGTGCCGCGCCGCGCTCAGCCGTAGACGACGAGGCCGTTGCCCGATGTGGTGATGGCCAGGCGGCCGCCCTCGGCGGCGACGCCGATGGGTCGGATGAGCTGGTTGGCGGCCACCGCGTCCGGATCCCGAAGGCGATCCCACGCCGCCTCACCGGCGGCTGTCGGGTCGTACCGGTAGACCGTGCCCGGCTTGTCGAGGGTCGGATCGGCGCCGGCGACCACGATGAGGGTCGATCCGCTGGCCGCCAGCGGGACGACGCCGTAGGCGGTGGACAACGGAGTCCATCCCGTGGATCCCACGACCGGAGCGTCCACGGGGGTCGAGGTGCAGGGCTGTGTCAGGCAGCGGACCGGGTCGTCGATGCGCCCCAGCGTGCGGAGCCCGGAGAGGAACAAGGCGTCGACGCCGTCGACGTACGCCATCTCCCGGCTGGCGTCGCCCGAGAGGCCGGACGGGCCGAGCACGGGAACCCAGGTCAGCGGGCCGGTGCCGGGCGCCCAACGCGCCGCCCACAGCCCCTCCTTCGCGGTCTCGGCGAAGATGACCGTGCCGGCGGCGTCGTCGACCGTGAGGATGGTGGCCGAGGCCGGCGCCACGTCGTCCGGCAGCGCCGGGGTCTCGAACGGCTGGGCCGTACGGGGCGGCACGCCCGCGCCGACGGCGGTCAGGCGCCGCCATCCCACGAGCGTCGGTGTCACCGCCGACCGGTCCCAGCGGGCGGACCACATCCCGCTGTCGGCGATGCCGACGAGAACGGTGTTGTCGATCGCGGCGTCGTCGATGCTCGACAAGGCAACGGGCTGGCGGAACACCGGGAGGCGCAGCTGCGTCGACGGCGCCGATCCCGGCGGGACGGCGAGCAGCAGGCCGCCGAAGGTGGACGTGGCCTGGCCCACGATGGCCGTGCCCCCGTCGAGGACCGTGACCGACAGCCCCTTGGTCACGTCGGTGGCGATGCTGGGCGCCTGGTCGAGCTCGTGGCGCACGTCCGGGCGGGCGACGGTGAGGTCGGCGCGGAAGAGGAAGCGGTCGGCGTCGGTCGTGTAGGAGGTGCCGTCCTCCAGGACGACGTCGCCCTGGAACGTGGAGCCGATCCCGAACACCGCCGGCCGCCACGGCGGGGCCGAGCCGCCGGGCTGGCGGACGTGGTGGATCCACAGGCCGGCCTTGCCCGCCACCAGGTAGCGGCCGTCGGAGAGGACCCGCACGGACGACACGACGTACTGGTCGTTGCCCAACGTGCTGGTGCCGTCGACGAACCACCGGAGGCCATCGTGGCCGTACAGGTCGAGGTCGACGGCGGCCTCCTGCGCCAGCGGCTCGAGCACCTCCGGCGTCGGGAACGGCCCGGTGTCCCAGCGCACCCGGGCTCTCGTGACCTCGAAGTCCGTCCGCTCCGTGTCGGTCGCCGCCGCCTTGGGGAGGCTGGCGCCGGTGAGCACCGTGTCGACACCGGACGAACCCTGCACCAGGTCGAGGCTGACCACGTTGCGGAGCCGGAGGTCGCCGATCACGCCCACCGACACCAGCGGGGAGCCGTCCGGGCGGCCGGCCCAGAGGCCGCCGATGCGAGCCGGCGTGTTGACGAGGCGCTCGTCCACGACCGCCAGGTACAGGTGGTCATGAGGGGTGATGAGCACCTCTTCGACGCTCTGCGACACGGCGGCGAAGAGGATGAGCGGAGTCGTCGGCAGCGTGTAGGTGCACGGACCGGTGGTGCACGCGGGGTTCACGACGAAGCGCCACGCCCCCACCGCCGCCGGCTGGGGCAGCGTGCCGCCGCCGCGGGACCCGGCCAGGCCCATGCGCGAGGTGGCCACGATCAGATCGCCCCGGGCGCTCACGGCCACGCCCCGGATCGGCGATCGGCTGGCGGTCGGGAGGCAGCCGACCTGCGCCCATGCCGCTCCCTCGGTGAGGGCCCTCGACCACACGCATCCCGTCATGTCGCCGGCGAAGAGTCGGGGCTGCGCGGCGTACGGGCCCCGCTCGGCCAGAGCCAGGAGGCGGCTGGTCGCCCGGCTGCGGGTGCTGCCGCCGCCGGGGAGGTTGCCGCCGTCGAACCAGATGCCCTTGCCACCGTTGTCCACGACCCAGGTCTCGCCCTCGTCGTCGGATCGCAGGACGGCGGCCGTCGGCTGCTCACGCTTGCCGACCGCGGCGAAGATCGTCGGGGTGCTGCCACCCGGGCCGGACACCGGGGCCAGGATGAGATCGGCCACGCCGCGCGAGGCGAAGGGGTCGGCGCCGCCCCGCAGGACGTTCCGCGAGAGCCAGGATCGCCCGCCGTCGTCGGTCACGAAGAACCCCTGGCTGTCCCCGCCGGCGACCAGGCGGCCGGAGGGCAGCTCGACGGTGACGGTCATGAACCCGGCGCCGTGGATGGGGCCGGAGCTGAACCGCCCGTTGTCCGGCGGATCCGGGGTGGTGTCGGGCGGGGCGGTGGTGGTGCCACCGGGGAGCGTCGTGTCTGTCGGCAGGGTGGTGTCCGTCGGGAGCGTGGTGTCCGTGGGAGCGTCGTGTCCGTGGGCGGTGTCGTGTCGGCCGGGACCGTGGTGTCGGTCGGGATGGTCGTGTCCGTCGGGAGGGTGGTGTCGGGCGGGACCTGAGCCCATGCCGCGCCGACCCCCAGACCGGCCGCGGCGAGGGCGGCGATGGCCACCACGCCCGCCGACCGCGTGCGCCGGCCGGGCGACGCCGGGGTCTGCGCTCCGATGCTCGTCCTCACCACCCGCACCCACCCGCTCTCCGTGGCCCGCACTGCGTGGCGCGCCGAACCCGACCAGTCTGTCTGCCCCGACCGCGATCGACCCCGCGGCAGCGTACTTGGCGAGGAGGTTGGGGGGTCGAGACGCCGGTTGCTAGCCTTGCGGGGCCCTCCGGATCACAAAGGACCATTCAGTGGCCAACATCAAGAGCCAGAAGAAGCGGAACAAGACGAACGCAAAGCGCGCCGAGCGCAACAAGGCGGTCCGCTCCGAGCTCAAGACCCGTGTGAAGTCCGCGGTCGCCGTGGCCGGTTCCGACGAGGGGACCGCGGCCGCGCAGCTGGCCCAGAAGCGGCTGGACAAGGCGGCGTCGAAGGGCATCATCCACAAGAACCAGGCGGCCCGCCGCAAGAGCCGCATGATGAGGCGGGCGGCCGAGACCGCCGCTGCCCAGGCCTGAGGCCGGTCCGAACAGGTCTGAACTGGCCTGAGCCGGCCCGACCTGGCCGGCCCGCCGGCGTCAGCGCCGGCCCGCGGAGGCCGGACGCCGCCGGCCGCTGAGGCGACAGAGCCGCGCCACGAGGACCTGGAGCACGGCGTCCTCGGGAAGCTCCCGCTGCCCGCGCAGGTCGAGATCGGCGCGAGCGAGGAGCTGCACCGCCTCGTGGATGGCCTCGGGCCCCATGGCGTGTGAGCGTTCGAGCGCCTTCTTCGCTGCGAAGCCCTTGACGCCGAGAATCGCCCCCGCGGCCGCCTCGTCCCCCGCCCCCGATCCGTCCAGCCGGAGCAGCCGCGTGTAATGGGTGTGGAGGATGGCCATGATCTGCAGCGGGTGGCGGGCTCCGGCGCGGGCCATGCGGTCGAGCGCGCCGAGCGCGGCCACGCGATCGCCCCGGTCGATGGCGTCGGTCAGGTCCCACGGCGGCACGCCGCCGCCGTCGCCCAGGTAAGGGGACAGGTCCTCCACGCTGATCCGGCCGGTCGAGGTGCCGTACGTCGCCTCCAGCATCTCGAGCAGACCGGCAAGGCGGTTGAGATCCTCGCCCAGGTGTTCGGTGAGGAGCCCGACCGCAGCCTGGTCGAGGCGCAGCCCGGCCGCCGCCACCTGCTCGGCCACGAAGCTGGACCGGTCCCGCCGGTTCGAGCCCACGTCGACGCCGGCGACCGTGCCGCCCGCCGCCTTGACCAGATCGAGCAGCCGCTTGGCCGGCCGGCCCTGGTGCACGAGGACGAGGTCGGTCGTCTCCAGTGGCTCGGCCAGGTACTGCTGGAGCTGGGCCAGGCCGTCGGCATCCACGTTCTCCATCCCCCGGGCGACGACGACCCGCTTGTCGGTCAGAAACGGCGGGGTCTGGGCCTCGGCGACGACCCGGCCCACCGTGACCTCCTCGCCGTCGATGGTCAGGTCGGCGACCAGCAACGCCCGGTCCCCCGACCCGACGAGGCGCCGGGACAGCTCGACCACCGTCTGGCCGACCAGCGGCTCGTCGGTGCCATGCACGAGGTGCAGCTCGCTCACGGTCGTTCTCCAGCGTCCGCGCCGCCCCGGGCGGACAGGATCGCCGCCATCACATCGGCCACCCGCCGGCTCCCCTTCACGTCGTGCACCCGCAGCACCCGGCAGCCGAGGGCGATGCCCTGGCTGTGGGCGGCCGCGGACGCCAGGCGCCGATCGGCCACGTCGAGGCCGAGCACCTCGCCCAGGAAGCGCTTGTTGGAGGCCGACAGGAGCACCGGGTAGCCGAGCGCGGCCAGGCGATCGGACGCCCGCAGCAGCTCCAGGGACATGGGCTCGGTCTTGCCGAGGTCGAGGCCGGCGTCGACGATGATCCGTTCCCGCGGGATACCGGCCGCTTCGGCGCGCCGGGTCAGTTCGGCGCAGACGGCCACGACCGTGTCGACGACGCCGTCCGGGTAGTCCGGCGCCGGGTCAGCGACGCGGGGCGCCAGGCGGATGTGCGTGGCCACGACGGACGCGCCGTGACGGGCGGCGACGTCGAGGTAGCCGGGATCGGCGAAGCCGCTGATGTCGTTGGCCAGGCAGGCGCCCGCCTTCAACGCGGCCTCGAGCACGCCCGAGCGCCAGGTGTCGACCGAGATCGGTACGTCGAAGCGGGCCCGCAGCGCCTCGACCGCGGGCACCACGCGCTCGAGCTCCTCTTCGTCGGACACCGCTTCGCCCGGACCGGCCTTCACGCCGCCGACGTCGAGCAGATCGGCGCCCTCGGCCACCATGGCGTCGGCCTGGGCGAGGAAGTCGTCGAACTCGAAGTACCGACCGGCGTCGTAGAACGAGTCCGGCGTCCGGTTGAGCACCCCCATGATCAGCGTCCGGTAGGTGACGTCGAACTCCTTGTCACCCAACGCCACGAGCATCGGAGGAAACCTACTGCCGGTGCCGCGGAGGCCGTCGGAGCACCACGGCCACGACGAGCGCGCCGGCGACGAGGGCGGGTGCCCCCAGGCTCGGTAGATCGGCCGCCGCCGCGGTCGAGGCGACGCGAGCGATGTACCGGACCAGCAGCGTGGTCGGGAGTTGCAGCGCCGTGGCCAGGACGTCAGGCACCAGACCGGCCACGATTCCCGCCGGGAGCCCGTACACCATGACCGGACCGGCGGCCGGTGCGGCCAGGACGTTGGCGGGGATGGACGCGAGCGGGAGCGGCCCGAACACGGCCAGGCTGACCGGCGCCACGCCCAGCTGCGCGCCCACCGTCATCGACAGGGGAACGCGCAGCCACGACGGTCCGGGCAGGCGGGAGGACAGCGGAGCGGCCAGCAGGGCGATGCCGGCGGTGGCGCCGACCGAGAGCCACCAGCCGACCGAACGGACCAGCAACGGATCGACCAGGAGCACGATGACCACGGTGAGGCTGAGCGTGCGCCATGGCCGCGACGGGCGGCCGGTGAGGACGGCGGTGGCCGCCAGCGCCGCCATGACGCTCGCCCGCAGCACCGACGGCTCGAACCGTGTGAGCACCGTGAACCACGCGATCACCCCGACCGTGCCGGCCCAGCGGGCGCGGTGCCCCAGGCGGCGCAGCACCGGCGCGACCACGGCCAGCGTGAGCGCAACGTTCTGCCCTGAGACAGCGTTGAGATGACCCAGGCCGGCCTGGCGGAACGTGTCCACCAGCTCGGGTGGCTGGGCGCGATCGTCCCCGACCACGAAGCCCAGGTACAGGCTCCGATCGATCGGATCCATCGTGCGGGCGCCGCGGGCCAGGACCTCGCGGACGCGGTTGGCGGAGCGGGCCAGCGGCGATCCGTCCCCGACGATGGTGACGCGGTCGACCTCCAGCACGCCCACGATGTGGCGGGAGCGCAGCCACGCGGCTTGCCGGGCGGGAGGGGGCCGGATTCGACCCTCGACCACGACCTGTTCGCCGGCGAGGCGGGTTCGCAACCGCCGTGCACTGCCTCCGAAGGCCCGGAGCTCCAGGAGGCGACCGCCGCTGACGCCCGTCGCTGCGACGCCAGGCCCGAGCGGAGCAGGATCCGTCCGCAGGGTGACCGCGCCTGCGAACGGTGCCGACGGCACAGGCGCCGCCGCCGCCCAGGCCTGACCAGCCAGCGCGGCCACGAGCGCGAAGCACCCGAGGACCAGCGCGACGGTGCGTCCGCGCACCAAGCCGTACACGACCAGCCCGGCGCCCCCGACCGCGGCGTGGGGCCAGGGCAGCGGCGGCCGCAGGAGCGCCGCGGCCACCGTAACCAGGGCCAGGACGACCGCCACGGCGTCGCTCGGCGCCAGCGGTGACGCGACCCGGCGGCGGGGAGGCCGTAGCATCGACACGTGGCCAGGCCGAGCGTGATCATGCCGTCGCGCCCGCGCCAGGACCTCGTCGGAGCCGCCGCCCAGCCCGTGCCCCAAGGCCCGGTCGCGTACCGCCGGCGCATCCGCCGCTTCGGCCCCGTCGCCGGGCTGCTGCTCCCTGTGCTCGTCTTCGTGGCGGCCCTCGCCGTGTGGCGGGTCTGGCCGTGCAACGGCTCGGCGTGCGTCAAGAACGCCGAGGTGGGCTGGGTGCTGGCCAGCCTGGCCGCACCCACCGCGCTGGTCGCCGGGTTCCCGATGGAGAACGGACCGGCCCGTCTCGCCGCGGCTGGTGCCGGCGCCGTCGTCCTGTGGCTGGCCATCGGGAGCTGGGCCGCCCGCCGCAGCGCGCGGGCGCCGGTGGCCGGCTGGCGGGAGTGGTGGCGCGAGTACCTGTGGCTGCTCATCCCGGTGTGGGGCGGGACCGTCGCTGCGCTCGCCATCATGCGCTACGTGGCCCTCTGATCCCCCGGCCGCGGGCCCGCTCATACCCGCACCAGCTCCCTCAGCGCGTCGAGCCGCGCCGGGCCGATTCCCTGCACCTCGCCCAGGTCTTCGACCGTCCGGAACGGACCGTTGCGCTCGCGGTAGGTGAGGATCGCCTGCGCGGTGGCCGGACCGACGCCCGGCAGGGCTTCCAGCTCCGCCATCGTGGCCACGTTGAGGTCCACCGGCGCCGCGGGGACCGATCCCGCTCCCGCCCCTGATCCGCCCGCGCCCGCGGGCGCCGCGCCCAGGACGCTCGGTGGCAGGACCTCGCCCACACGCGGGACCTGGACGCGCTGGCCGTCGGTCAACCGGCTGGCCAGGGCGAGCGCCTGCAGGTCTGCGTCGGGGAGCGCCCCACCGGCCGCCTCCACGAGGTCGACGACGCGCGCACCGTCCGCCAACCGGTACACGCCGGGCTGGGCGACGGCGCCCGCGACCTGCACCACGACCTCGACCGGGACGACGGAAGGCGGCGAGGCCAGCGGGACGGTGCTGGCCACCGGCAGGTCCGCTTCGACCGGGCGCGGGGACGGTCGTACCAGCCACCAGCCCGCCACCACGACGAGCGCGACGATGCCGGCCGCCACGGCGACGCGGGCGGGGTCGACGACGGTGCGCAGGCGCGACAGGCGGTCGAGCAGCGACCGCGGCGGTTCAGGGCGGAGCAGCTCCGGCATGGGCATCCCTCCGGTTGTCCGGCGCGGCGCGCCGGGTGGCGACGAGGGAGCCGTGGCGCCCGACGAGGCAGGCGCGTGGCATCCGAGACGAGGAGCGCGCAGCGCCCGAACCAAGCGAGGGGCGCCGAGCGCCCGAAGCCCGCCGGGAGGCAGAGCCGGACGTTACACCGGCGGTGCTACAGGGAAGCTCAGACGGTCGTGCGCTCGGGCGAGGTCGGGTCTCGGACCTCGGTGGCGAGGGCGCGGCGGGCCACCCAGTCCGCCTCGATCTCGAAGGGGATGCGCAGGTAGGCGCCGTGATGTCCCTTGCGCCGCAGCCGCCACACGGCATACGCGCCGAGGTAGCGGGTGCCGAACCCGAGCACGCCGTACCGGCGCCACTGACGCACGTGCACGAGCTCGTGGTGCAACAGGTAGCGGGACTCGGCGTGGGCCCGCCGGACCGAGATCAGGGGGCCGAGCGTGATGGCTGCCACGCCCCGTGGCACCGGCCCGCCCACCAGCAACCAGAAGCCGTCACGTCGCTCCAGCCGCATCGGCGGCCATGCTACCGGCCGCTCCGATCGCCGTTCGAAGGCGGCCGGCGGGGACGGCATGCGGCGACGCAGACCCTCAGAACAGGCGGCTCGTGAGCTGGCGGCGGTACTGCGAGGTCCGGGGGTCGTCCGGGCCCATCACCTCGAGGATGTCGACGAACTCCTGACGGGCGGCCTCGTCGTCCCGCACCAGCGGGAGCAGGCCCTCGAGCTTGGCGTCGAAGTCGTCGTCCGAGGGCGCAGCGTCCGCGTCCGCGCCATCGGTCTCGATCCCGCTCTGCCCCAGGCGGGCCCGAGCGGCGAGCAGCCGCACCGGCTCCGTCTCCGGCAGCCTGGCCAGCAGCGCCAGCGCCTCGTCCGTCCGCCCGTCGTCGATCAGCAGCTCCGCCAGCGCGAGCACGGCCTCCGGCTGTCCGGGCTCGAGCTCCAGGATCTGGCGGAGGCTGGCTTCGTCTCCGGCATCCAGGAGCCGCGCCAGCTCCTGCTCGCCCTCGGTCGGCAGCAGCGACGCGACGAAGCGCTCGACGACATCCTCGGGATAAGCGCCGATGAAGCCGTCGACCCGCTGGCCGCCGATCACCGCGTGCACCGCGGGGATCGACTGGGCCCGGAACGCGGTGGCGATCTGCGGGTTCTCGTCGACGTTGACCTTGGCGAGAATGACCTGTCCTTCGGTGGCGTCGACGACCTTCTCGATGATCGGTCCGAGCGTGCGGCACGGTCCGCACCACGGTGCCCAGAGATCGATGACGACCGGCACCTGCGTGCTCCGCTCGATGACCTCGGTCTGGAACGTGGCGTCGGTGACATCGATGGCGGCCATGTGGTCACGCTATCGGTGGCCGCTACCGTGCACGCCATGACCAGCGAGCCGACGGCCCCCGCCCCGCCGGCGGCCGTGCCGGACGCTCACGCCCAGCCCATGGGCATCGATGTCCCGGCCGTGTCCTCCTGGTTGGAGGCCAACGTGAGCGGCGCGACGGCGCCGTTCTCGTTCGAGCTCATCGCGGGTGGGCACTCCAACCTCACCTACCGCGTGGTGGGCGCGGACGGCCACCCGCTCGTGCTCCGGCGCCCGCCGCTCGGCCATCTCCTCGCCTCCGCGCACGACATGGGCCGTGAGCACCGCATCATCGCCGCCCTCGCCAGCACCCCCGTGCCCGTCGCGCCGGCCCGCGGCTTCTGCGCCGACGTCGACGTGTGCGGCGCGCCGTTCTACGTCATGGACTTCGTCGACGGTCACGTCATCCGCGACCGCGCCGCGGCCGAGGCCGTGCTGACACCCGCAGCGCGAACCACAGCGGGCGCCCACCTGGTCGACACGCTCGCCGCCATCCATGCCGTCGACATCGAGACGGTCGGTCTCTCCGACCTCGGCCGCCACGAGGGCTACATCGCCCGCCAGCTCAAGCGCTGGTACGGGCAGTGGCAGCAGTCGCAGACCCGGCCGCTGCCGACGGTCGACGAGGTGCACGACCTCCTCAGCTCGCGGATCCCCGAGCAGGGACCGGCGTGCATCGTGCACGGCGACTACCGGCTCGACAACACCATGGTCGACGACAGCGGGCACGTCATCGCCGTGCTCGACTGGGAGATCTGCACCCTCGGGCGATCCCATGGCCGACGTGGGAATGCTGATGGTGTACTGGACGGGTCCTGGCGACGAGGCGTCCGCGTGGACCGGAACGGCATCGACGGCGCCGGGTTTCCCCGACCGCGCTGAGCTCCTCGCCCGTTACGCAGAGGTTGCGGGGCGCGACGTCGGCGGCATCGACTTCTACGTCGCGTTCGCGTTCTGGAAGCTGGCCTGCATCCTCGAGGGGGTCTACGCGCGCTACCTCGCCGGCGCGCTGGGCGGCGGGAGGGATCCGTCCGAGCACGACGCGTTCCGGCAGCAGGTCGAGCAGGCGGCGGAGCAGGCCGCCCTCCACGCGGCGCGGCAATGACCGAGCCGTACGAGCTGCACGAGGAACCCGAGCTCGAGTCGCCGGTCGTCATCGCCATGCTCACCGGCTGGATCGACGCCGGCGGCGCGGGGCAGATGGCGATGACCGTGCTCGAAGAGGAGTGGTCGGCGCGGCCGATCGCCACCTTCGACGCCGACACCTTCATCGACTACCGCGCCCGGCGTCCGATCATGGAGTTGCGCGACGGGGTCAACACGAACCTGGTCTGGCCGTCGATCCAGCTCAAGGCCGCGAAGGACGGCGGTGAGCGGGACGTCCTCCTCCTGACCGGTCACGAGCCCGACGCCGCGTGGCTCCGGTTCGTGGACGTGGCCACCGGGCTGTGCGCAGGGTTCGGGGCCCGGATGATGGTGGGCCTCGGCGCCTATCCCTTCGCCGCTCCCCACACCCGGCCGAGCCGGCTGTCGGTGAGCTGCGGATCGGACGAGGTGGCGGCGACCGTGCCGTACCTGAAGAACTCGGTCGACGTCCCTGCGGGTGTGCAGGCCGCGCTGGAGCACGGCTTCACGGCCCGGGGCATCCCTGCTCTCGGACTGTGGGCCCAGGTGCCGCACTACGTCTCCGCGTCGGCCTACCCGCAGGCCAGCATGGCCCTGCTCGGTGGCCTGCACGAGGTGGCCGGGCTGGACGTGGAGGCCGGGCTTCTCCGGGACGAGTCAGAGCGGCACGGCCACCGCCTCGACGAGCTGATCGCCTCCAACAGCGAGCACCTCGCCGTGCTCCACCAGCTGGAGCAGGCCTACGACGAGGAGGCCGCCGCCGGCGGACTGTCAGCCACCTCGCTGCCGTTCACCGACAACGACATCCCGAGCGGCGACGAGCTGGCCGCCGAGCTCGAGCGCTTCCTGCGCGAGCAGGGCCGCTAGCGCCACCGGCAAGAAGCCGCGCCGTCCGGGCTAGTAGGGCCAGGTCTCGCCGTCGTGGCCGAGGAGGCGGGCGACGGAGCCGAGGCGGGCGATGAGCAACACCTTGATGAGCACGTTGCGGGCGAACCAGCCCAGCTCCATGAGTTGCCGCCCGACGTTGAGCGGCCATTCGCTCCCGGTGAGATCGTCCCGCCGGTAGCGCGTCAACGACCCGTCCCGGCCGAGGTAGCGGAACCGACGGCCCGGGATCAGGCTCGTCAGCAGCGCCAGCGTGACACCGATCGAGCTGAACGAGTCGTGGATCAGCAACGTGCCTCCCGGCGCGACTCGCGCTCCCCACTGCACGATGTCGTCACGGGCCGGCTTCACCCGGTGCGCGCCGTCGATGTAGAGCAGGTCGATCGTCCCCTCGACATCGTCGAGCGCGTCGTGGGAGAAGGCACGCACGTGGCGCACCCGATCGGCCACGCCGGCGGCCTGCAGGTTGGCCGTGAACGCGTCGTGATCGCCCTGGCCCTCGTCGACCGTGCCGTGGATCTGCTGCGGGCCCCGGTCGTTGCCGGCGTGCGGGTCGATGGCCGTGACGCTCACGCCGGGCGCAGCGGCCGACGCCATCACCACGGCCGACTTGCCGCGATAGCTGCCGATCTCGACGATGGCCCCGCCGGGCGCGACCGCGGCGGCCGAGTCCCACAGTCGCTCGCCCTGCGCCGGCGTCATCCACCCCTCGAGCTCGGAGGCGGCGGCGAGGGTGGCTGAGCGGTCCTGCACGAGGGTCAGACGCTACCCGTCCGGCCCCGGCCGGCCCACGGTCCTACGACGGGCGCCCCACCCACCAGCCGAAGCCGTGGCTGACAACGTGGATCGTGCCGTTCGGTTCGATGGTCAGCCCGACCGGCTCCACCAGCCCGGGTCGCACAGCGTCCGTCGTGCGATCGAGGAACGTGCGGCCGCCGTTGGTGGAGACGAGCACCCGACCGTGCGTGCCCTTCTGGCCGAGCGTGGTCGCCTCGATCTGCGCCGTCACCACGACGACCCCGCCGGTCGGGTCGGTCGCCACCAGCCGCGCCGCGGGCACGGAGGTCCGCTGCGTGACGGTGAGGGCCGGGGTTCCGCCGACCGTGCCCACGCGGGCGTCGTCGACCCGCCACACCTCGCCACCGCCCGCCAGCCAGAGCCGGTTGCCGACCGCGGCATCGGCGGCGATGTCCATGGCGGTGGTCGTGATCCGCTCCCACGTGATCCCGGCGTCGAGCGAGCGCCAGACGCCCGTCGAGGCCTCGTTGCCGGTGTCCGACGCGTACAGCGCACCGCCGGGCGTCCACGCCAGGCGACCGACGCGGGTCACGGCCGTTCCGTCCGGCCCGCCCGGAGCGGAGGCCGACGCCGTGCGGGTCCACGGTCCGTCACCCACGCGCCGCCAGGTCCCCGTGCCCCGCGCGATGGCCACCACGACCCGCTGGCCGCTGATGTCGCGCGCTGCCACGGCCAGCACTCCGCGGGAGTTGGCCGCAGGCCCGAACCCCAGCGCGGTGAAGCGCGGCGCCTCAGGCTGGTGGAGGAACAGTTCTGACCGCGGTGTGCCGAAACCGCCCCCGACGTAGAGGGGTGCGCTGTCCGGTCCGGTCCAACCCGCAACCCGCGCCGACGTCCCCATCTCCATCGGGGCGTCCAGCGCCGACACCACCGTGCGGCCGCTGTCGTCCGTGCTGAAGAGGCTCCAGTCGGCGGTCGGCACGACCACCGAACCGCCGTCGGCCAGGTCCGCGCTCGGCTGGCCGTGGAACGTCATGGCCAGCCCTCGGACGACCGGGTACCAGATCGCCCCGGAGTCGCCGCTGCGCCAGATGCCCGCCCGACCGGCCATCACGATCCGGGTGCGGGTGATCGGATCGAACTGGACGTCGCCCACGACGTGGTTGGTGCCGCCGAGGAGCGTGGCCGGTACCTCGGCCTGGCGCCAGACCTGCCCGGTCGGACCACCGACCGTCAGCCGCACGCCACCGGCGTCGGCCGGCAGTGGCGACCAGGTGGCCCCGCGGTCCACCGAACGCCAGATGGTCGGGCAGTACGTGCCGATGCACGCCGCGTCCGCATCGAGCCCGAGGAGCACGGTCTCCACCCCCCGGACGACGGTCGCGCTCACGCTGGCGGCGTCGGTCCGGCCGTCCACCCACGGCAGGCTGCCCTGCCCGACGCGGGTCAGCACCGGCGCGGGCGCCGTGAGGTCGGCCGCCCACACACCGGAGGTGCCGGCGGCGACGTAGAGGCGGCCGTTGACGATGGACAGCTCCTCCGCCATCGGCGGCCCGGCCAGCAGCTCCCAGGTCGGCGCGGCGTCGTTGGCGTTGCGCGTGCGGTAGACACCGCCACCAGCGGGCGATCGCACCGCGGCGTAGAGCACGTTCGGATCGACCGGATCGGGAGCCAGACCCCGGACCGGCTGACCGGCCAGACCGGCCGGCGTCCAGGTCACCCCGGCGTCCGTCGATCGCCGCACACCGTCGAGGAGGGTGCCGAGCCAGAGCCGGTTCCTGACCGTCCGGTCGGCGACGAGCAGCCGGCCGATCGAGCGGGGGTGGGGGTCGGTCACCCCGGAGCCGGAGAACACGCCGCCGGAGCAGAAGGCCGAGGTGCTCACCGTCGCCCACGTCACGCCGGCGTCCGCGGTGCGCAGGACCGCGCCCGCCGAACCCGTGGCCCGCGCCGTGCCCGCGCAGGCCCAGGCCCGCGCCGGGTTGAAGGGATCCCACTCGACGGCGCCGACCTTCCGGTGGTCGACGTTCTCGAAGCCTCTCGTCGCGCCGGTCCACGTGCGGCCGCCGTCGGTGCTCCGGAACACACCGGCCACATCGGACGCCGCGAGCCAGAGCCCGGTCGTCACCGGGGACGGCGCCAGCGCGGTCACGAACCCCCCACCGTCGACACGGGCCGGCTCCCACGAGTACGACGGAGCGACGGCGGCCCCCGGGCCGGCGGGCACCGCCACCAAGCCGGTGGCCGTGCAGGCCACCACGAGCACGGCCGCCTTCCACCGCATCGCACACCCCTCCCGTCGAAGGCCACATGTACACCTCTCGCGGCACCGCGGCGAGGACTTCCGGGCCGCAGAGGCGCTCCCATGGAGCCGTCCTGTGGAGGCTGCCGCTGCGCACCGGAAGCACTACGGTCCGCGGCCGTGAAGGTGGACGGAGGCGTGGCGTCGGATCTGGCCAAGGCAGGGCCGAACGCCCAGCAAGCAGAGGCCGCGGGGTACAGCGGACTGTGGACGGCGGAGACGAGCCACGACCCGTTCCTGCCGCTGCTGCTGGCCGCCGAGCACACGGACCGCGTCGAGCTCGGCACGTCCATCGCCGTCGCGTTCGCCCGCAACCCCATGCTCCTCGCCAACACGGCGTGGGACCTGCAGGCCTATTCGGGTGGGCGCTTCATCCTCGGCCTCGGCAGCCAGATCAAGCCGCACATCACGAAGCGCTTCTCGATGCCCTGGAGCCACCCGGCCCCGCGCATGCGGGAGATGGTCCTCGCCATCAGGGCGATCTGGGACTGCTGGCTCAACGGCACGAAGCTCGAGTTCCGGGGCGACTTCTACACGCACACGCTGATGACGCCCTTCTTCACGCCCGACCGCGGCGACCTGGCCGAGGTCGGCGTGCCCCGCATCTTCCTGGCCGGCGTCGGTGAGCTGATGACCGAGGTGGCCGGCGAGGTCTGCGACGGGTTCATCTGCCACGGCTTCACGACGGAGCGGTACCTGCGCGAGGTGACGCTGCCCGCGCTGGCGAAAGGACGGGCGAAGGCCGGCAAGACCATGGAGGGCTTCGAGATCGTCGGGCCGAGCTTCGTGGTGACCGGTGGCAACGAGGCCGAGCTCGCCGCGGCCACCACCGGCACCCGCCAGCAGATCGCCTTCTACGGCTCGACGCCCGCTTACCGGGCGGTGCTCGACCTGCACGGTTGGGGCGGGTTGCAGGACGAGCTGAACGGACTGTCCAAGCAGGGCCGCTGGGCCGACATGGGCGACCTCATCGACGACGAGATCCTCAACACGTTCGCCGTCGTCGCCGAACCCGAGGCCGTGGCCCCGGAGCTGCAGCGACGCTACGGCGACGTCATCCAGCGCATCTCGTTCTACGCGCCGTACCGCAGCGACCCCGAACGCTGGGGCCGGATCATCGACGCCCTGAAAGCCGCCTGAGACCTCGAGGCCCGTCAGCAGCGGCGGTCAGGCCAGGGTCAGGGTCTCTTCGAGGTACTGCTCGCGGCACTTGGCCCGCTGCAGCTTGCCCGAGGAGGTCTTGGGCAGGGTGCCCGGCTTGACCAGCATCACGTCGCGGGGCGGGATGCCGCACACGTCGAGCGTGCGGTGGTGGATCTCCCGGCCGATGGCCGCCAGGTCGGAGCCCTTCACCTCGGCCACGACGACGACGGATTCCTTGCCCTTGTAGCCCTCCATGCCGAAGGCGATCACGTTGCCGGGCCGCACCCCGTCGACCCGCCCGCACGCGCGCTCGATGTCCTCCGGGAACACGTTGCGGCCACCCACGATGATGACGTCCTTGATGCGCCCGCACAGGACGAGCTCGCCGTCGAGCAGGTAGCCCAGATCGCCGGTGCGCAGCCAGTCGTCCTGGAAGAGCGCGGCCGTCGCCTCCGGACGCTTGTAGTAGCCCGGCGTGACGGACGTGCCGCGGATGAGCAGCTCGCCCACGTACCGCTCCGGCAGGTCGTCACCGGTCTCCGGCTCGACGATGCGGAACTCCAGGCCGGGGACGGCGTGGCCGAGGAGCGGCAGGCGGCGGGCGATCAGCGCCTCGTCGTCCGGGTCGACGATGTCCACCTGCTTGGCGATCCGATCGCGCTCCAGCACCTCGCGGTCGACGACGTCGCACACGAGGCCCCTCATCGGCGGAGGGAACGCGCCGGCGATGGCCACCTCGGCCATGCCGAAGGCAGGGAACACCGCGCCCGGCCGGAACCCGAACGGCTCGGCCGCCTTCACGAACGCTTCGACAGCCCCGGGATCGACCGGCTCGGCCCCGCTGAGCGCGATGCGCATCGGCGACAGGTCGAGGTCGGACAGCCGCCGCAACGCACGCGTTGCCAGCACCCACGAGAAGTTCGGGCCGGCGGTGACCGTGCCCCGGTAGCGCGACAGCCACTCCATCCAGTGACCCGGGTGGGCCAGGAAGTCCTGTGGGGCGGCCTGGACGAGGTCGATCCCGTAGAGCATGGGGATGCCGAGCAGCCCGACCAGACCCATGTCGTGGTAGAGGGGCAGCCAGGAGACGATGACGTCGTCCGCTTCGAGACCGACGGCCTCGATGCAGGCGTCGATGTTGGCACCGAGCACCCGGTCCGGGATCATCACGCCCTTGGGCTCGGACGTCGATCCGCTCGTGTACTGCAGGATGACCAGCCGCTCGGGGTCGTCGGGCGGGAGGACCAGGGCGTCGGACCCGGGGTTGCCGGGACCGGGGAGCACCGAAGTCAGCGGGATGGTCGGCGGATCGCCCGGCACGGCCTCGTAGAACGACGCCAGCAGGTCGTCGATCAGGACCAGCTTGGCGTCGCCGTGGCGGATGCGGGCCCGGGTCGACTCGATGAAGGCGTCGAGCGAGCCCATGCGCATCGGCAGCGGCAGCACCATCGACGCCGCCCCGGCCAGCCAGCAGCCCTGGATGGCGGTGACGAGGGCGCGGCTCGTGGGACCGAGGATGGCGACGTGATCACCGGGCTCGATGCCCCTGGCCTGGAGGGCCGCCCCCAGCGCCCGGGCCTCGTCGTGCAGTTGGGCCCATGGGACGAGATCGCCGTCGTCCCCCGGCACCGAGGCGCCGACGAAGCGGATGCCGCTCGACGTCGCCGCCGCGCGCTCCAGCCGGGTGACGATGGGCGTGGCTGAGGACATGTGGTGAACGAACCCCCTGGGACCGGTAGGACCCACGCTATCGCCCGCGTCCCCGCAGGAAGGGACCCTCTGAGCGCTCCCGCCGCCTCATAGAGTGGTCTCCCATGGCCAGGACCGACGACCACCTGTCGACCGCGCTGTCGACGGGGGGGTCGACCGCCCCGGTGACGGGCGCCGAGCAGCCACCGACTGACGCAGGCCCGACCCACCGCTACGACGCCGGGCTGGCCACCGAGATCGAGGTCCGCTGGCAGGACCGGTGGGACGCCGAGCGCACGTTCGAGGCGCCGAACCCCGCCGGGCCGCTGGCCGATCCCGAGCGGCTGGGCGGGCGACCCAAGCTGTTCATCCTCGACATGTTCCCGTACCCCTCGGGCGCCGGCCTCCACGTCGGGCACCCGCTGGGCTACATCGGGACGGACGTCTACGGCCGCTACTGGCGCATGAAGGGCTTCAACGTCCTCCACGCCCTGGGCTACGACGCGTTCGGTCTCCCGGCCGAGCAGTACGCCATCGACACCGGCACCCACCCCCAGGTCCGCACCGAGGAGAACGTCGCCACCTTCCGCCGCCAGCTGCGCCGCCTGGGCCTGGCCCACGATGCCCGCCGGTCCGTGTCCACGACGGACGAGAGCTACTACCGCTGGACCCAGTGGATCTTCCTCAGGATCTTCGAGTCCTGGTACGACGACGCGCAGGACCGGGCCCGACCCATCGAGGAGCTGCGGGCCGAGCTGGAGTCCGGCGCGCGCCCGACGCCCGATGGCCGCCCGTGGTCCGAGCTCAGCCCGGTCGAGCAGCGCGTCGTGATCGACGACCACCGCCTGGCCTACGTCTCGGAGGCGCCGGTCAACTGGTGCCCGGGCCTGGGGACGGTCCTCGCCAACGAGGAGGTCACCGCGGAGGGCCGCAGCGACCGCGGCAACTACCCCGTGTTCCGCCGCAACATGCGCCAGTGGAAGATGCGGATCACGGCGTACGCCGATCGCCTGATCGACGACCTCGACGTCCTGGACTGGCCCGACTCCATCAAGACCATGCAACGCAACTGGATCGGTCGGTCCGAGGGCGCCACCATCTCGTTCACCTCGGGGGCCGGGCCCATCGAGGTGTTCACGACGCGGCCGGACACGCTGTTCGGCGCCACGTTCATGGTGCTGGCGCCCGAACACCCGATGGTCGACGCCCTGACCGCGGCGGCCTGGCCGGAGCACACCCGGCCGCTGTGGACCGGCACTCATGCCAGCCCCGCGGCGGCCGTCACCGCCTACCGCGCCGCGGCGGCCGCCAAGTCGGACCTGGCCCGCCAGGTCGAGGATCGTGAGAAGACGGGCGTCTTCACCGGCTCCTTCGCCGTGAACCCCGCCACCGGCGACCTGATCCCGATCTTCATCGCCGATTACGTCCTGATGGGCTACGGCACCGGCGCCATCATGGCCGTCCCCGGTCAGGACGACCGGGACTGGGAGTACGCCGAACGCTTCGGTCTGCGCATCGTCCGCACGGTGCAGCCATCGGACGGCTGGGAGGGCGACGCGTTCCTGGGCGACGGGCCGGCCATCAACAGCGCCAACGACAGCCTGGACCTCAATGGCCTGGGGGTGGCCGACGCCACCGCCGCCATGATCGCCTGGCTGGAGACCAACGGGCACGGACGGGCCACGACGACCTACCGCCTGCGCGACTGGTTGTTCAGCCGCCAGCGCTACTGGGGCGAGCCGTTCCCCATCGTCTATGACGAGACCGGCCTGCCCATCGGGCTCCCGGAGTCGATGCTGCCCGTCACGCTGCCTCCGCTCGATGACTACCGGCCGCGCACGCTCGACCCCGACGACGCCGCCTCCGAGCCTGAGCTACCGCTGTCCCGCGTGGACTGGTGGGCCACCGTCGAGCTCGACCTCGGCGACGGGCCGAAGCGCTACCAGCGCGAGCTCAACGTCATGCCGCAGTGGGCCGGCTCGTGCTGGTACGAGCTGCGCTACCTGGACCCGACCAACGAGAAGCGTCTCGTCGACCCCGAAGTGGAGCGCTACTGGATGGGCCCGCAGGCGCCCGGCGATCCGGGCGGCGTCGACCTCTACGTGGGTGGCGTCGAGCACGCGGTGCTCCATCTGCTCTACGCCCGCTTCTGGCACAAGGTGCTGTACGACCTGGGCGAGGTCTCGTCCTTCGAGCCCTACCGCCGCCTGTTCAACCAGGGCTACATCCTGGCCGCGGCCTACAAGGACGCCCGGGAGATCTACGTCGACGCCCACGCCGTCACCGAGGAGGAGGACGGTTCTTTCACCCACGAGGGCCAAGCCGTCGTGCGTGAGTGGGGGAAGATGGGCAAGAGCCTCAAGAACGCCGTCGGCCCCGACGACATCTACGCCGAGTACGGCGCCGACACCCTGCGTCTCTACGAGATGTCGATGGGTCCGTTCGACACCTCACGCCCGTGGAGCACCCGGGACATCGTGGGCTACTACCGCTTCCTGCAGCGGCTCTGGCGCAATCTGGTCGACGAGACGACGGGTGCCAGTCGGGTCATCGACGACGGCGCGGCGGCCACGACCGACGAGGAGACGCGGCGACTCCTGCACCGCACCATCGAGGCTGTCGCCGCCGACTACGAGGGCCTGCGCTTCAACACCGCGGTCGCCAAGCTCATCGAGCTCAACAACCACCTGACCCGCACCGCGGCGGACGGCGTCCCCCGCGAGGTCGCCGAGCCGCTGGTGCTGATGATGGCGCCCATCACGCCGCACGTGGCCGAGGAGCTCTGGGCCCGCATGGGCCACACTGCGTCGCTGGCCTACGAGCCGTTCCCGGTCGCCGACCCCGCGCTGCTGGTCGAGGACAGCGTGGAGTATCCGGTGCAGGTCAACGGGCGGGTCCGGGGTCGGGTGACCGTGCCGACGACCGCGGACGGAGCCACCGTCGAGGCCGCCGCCCTGGGTGATGCGAAGGTGGTGGCGGCCCTGTCGGGGCGCGCGCCGACGAAGGTGATCGTCGTGCCGGGTCGCCTCGTCAACATCGTCGTCTGATCCGTCGCCGCACGGCCGAGGGTGGGCTAGAACCTCGTCGTGCGGCCCGTGGTCACCAACCGAACAGGACACTGATGCGCCGGCCGCGTCACCTCGCGTTCGGCCTCTCGATCCTCGCCGGCATCATCGTCGTCGGAACGATCGGCTACGTGATCCTCGGCTTCGGCCTCCTGGACGCCGCCTATCAGACGGTCACGACGATCACCACGGTCGGCTTCCGCGAGGTCGAGCCGCTCGACGGCGGCGGCAAGATCTTCACGATGGTGCTGATCCTGGCCGGGGTCGGGACCGCGCTCTACACGCTCACGGTCGTGCTCGAACTGCTGGTCGAGGGACACTTCGGCCAGGCCATGGAGAGGCGAAGGATGGACAAGCAGATCTCCGCCCTGCGGGACCACGTCATCGTGTGCGGTTGGGGCCGGGTGGGCAGGGCCATCGCCCGCGAGCTGGCGACGGCCGGCACGCCGCACGTCGTCATCGACAACGACGCCGACCGGGTGGCCACCATCGACGACCACCCCTTCGTGCTCGGCGACGCATCGGACGACGCCGTGCTGCAACAGGCCGGCATCGAGCGGGCCACGGCGCTCATCGCCGCCGTGTCCACCGATGCCGCCAACCTGTTCATCACGCTGTCGGGCCGGTCGCTGCGACCGGAGCTGTTCATCGTCTCCCGGGCCCGCGAGGAATCGAGCGTGGCCAAGCTCGAGCGGGCGGGGGCGGACCGGGTGGTCAACCCGCAGGAGATAGGTGGCGCCCGCATCGCGGCCTTCGTGCTGCGGCCGCACGTCACCGAGTTCCTGGACGTCGTGATGCACGAGCGCGAGATCGAGCTGCGCCTCGAGGAGCTGCTCGTCGTGCCCGATTCGCCGCTGGCCGGCATCACCTTGGGCGACGCCGACCTGCCCGAGCGCACCGGCGCCCTGGTCCTCGCGCTGCGGGACGACGACAAGGGCTTCATCACCAACCCGACTGCCGGCACCGAGATCGAACCCGGCCAGATCCTCATCGCCATCGGCACGCCGCCGCAGCTTCGGGCCCTGGCCGACGTGGCGCGGCCGCCAGCCCACCGGTCCGACCCGTCCGACCGGTCCGACCGTTCCGACTCCGCTCCGCGTGAGCCGGTGATCCAGACCCCACTGCCCGAACGAACGGAACCCCGATGACCGACACCTTCACCGCGCCCGGCCCCGGCCGCTGGGCCATCGACCGTTCCCACTTCGCCGGTGGGACCACACCGATCTGCGAGTGGCTCATGGAGCAGTCCATGGAGCCTGGGATGCGTCGCGTGTTCGCCGAGCTGGGCGTCCCCGCCGACGGCTTGCGGGCGCGCTTCGTGAACGGCTTCATGTACACCCGGTTGCGTCCGTTGGTGCGGCCGGACAACCCGCCGTCGAAGCCACCACCGGACTTCGTGCTGCGCGTGGCGTCGCGCGTCCACCCCGAGTTCCGGCGCCGGGCGAAGACGGCGACGACCGTGCTGCACGATCGGCCCTGGGTCGACGTCGCCCAGCGGTGGACCTCGGAGATCAAGCCGGGGCTGGAGGCGGCCAACGCGCGCTTCCAGGACGTCGACGTGACCGCACTCGACGACGAGCAGCTGGGACGCCACGTTGCCGACCTCCTGGCGCACTGCCGCACCAACGCCGAGCTGCACTTCTGGCTCCACGGCCACGACCTCGGGCCGCTGGCCCGCTACCTCTACTGCTGCCAGGGCTGGGGGATCTCTGCGGACGACGCCCTCCCGGCGCTCGCCGGCGCCTCGCCGTCCACCTCCGAGCCGTTGCGCCAGCTGGCGCGCCTGCGGGAGATGGTCAACGCCGGCGGGGGGACGCCGGCCTCGCTCGACGAGGTGCGGGACGTGTCGCCGGAGGCGGCTGCCGCGCTCGACGCCTACCTGGCGCGGCGCGGCCAGCTCATCGTCACCCGCTACGACCTCGACGGGCTCACGCTGGCCGAGCTGCCCGGCGTGGTGCTCGCCGGCATCCTCGACGCCTCCGAACCCCCGGTGGAGGTCGACGCTGCGCCGGCGGCCGCAGCCCTGCGGGAGCGGGTGCCCGCCGAGGACCAGCCCACGTTCGACATCGTGCTGAGCGACGCTCGGGCCGTGATGGACATGAGGGACGACAACGGCCCGCTCACCTACGAATGGCCGGCCGGGCTGCTACGTCGGGCTCTGCTCGAGGTCGGGCGCCGGCTCGTCGCCCAGGGCCGCGCCGAGGATCCCGAGCACGCCCTGGAGCTGACGCCGGCCGAAGCGCCGACGGTGCTCACGGCGTCGACGCCCGACCGCGCCGAGCTGGCGCGCCGGGCGAGCGAGCGGGCCGCCAAGGCCCAACTCACCCCGCCGGACGTGCTCGGCCCGGAAGAGCCGGCGCCGCCGATCGACGTGCTGCCGGCGTCGCTGGCAGAGATGGTGTCGATGGTCCAGGTGGCGCTGGCCCAGATGGGGATGGTGGGCGACCGCCATGTCGACCCGCTGCAGGGCGCCGGCGTGGGTGCGGAGTCCTACGAGGGCCGGGTGCGCATCGCGTCGTCACCGGAGGAGGCGATCGACACGATGGAACCGGGAGACGTGCTCGTCGTGCGGGCCACGTCGCCGGCGTTCAACGCCGTCCTCGCCATCGCCGGCGCCGTCGTCACCGCAGAGGGCGGCCCTTTGTCGCACGCGGCCGTGCTCGCCCGCGAGCTGGGGATCCCGGCGGTCGTCGGCGCGCCCGGTGCGCTCGACCTCACCGACGGCGCGACCGTCGTCGTCGATCCGAAGCTCGGCGTCGTGCGCGTGCTCACCGCCTGACTCACACACGTCGTTCCACCTACGGTCGTTGCCATGGCAACGATGTTGGAGATGGCCCGCGAGGTCATCCGTCACGACTTCTACGACCCGCCCACCGTCGTCGCCGTCGGCTGGGCGGAGTCCCGGGGCCAGACGAACGCCGTCGGCATCGTGAGGGCGCTCAGGCCTGACGGCACCCCGCTGCCGTGGAACGGCTCGCGCGACCGCGGCGTGTACCAGATCAACTCCTACTTCCACCCGACCGTCACCGACGCGTGTGCGTTCAACCTGGCCTGCGCCACCAAGGAGACCCACCGGATCTCCTCGGCGGGTCGGAACATGCAGCCCTGGAACACCTTCCGGGTCGGCGCCCACGTCCCCTTCATGGCCGAAGCGTCGAAGGCGTACTTCCTGGCCGTGAAGGAGCAGCAGAACGCCGCGCTCCCCCGCCGACCGGACTGGTGGAACCAGTGGATCGACCGTGCCGGCCTGCCCACCCTGCGGCTGCTCGACGGCCCGCGGTGGGAGATCGCGTACGCGCAGGAGGTCCTCCGGGTCTGCGCGAAGCAGCACGTGCAGACGACCGGCATGTTCGACACGCCGACCTGCGCCGGGGTCAAGAACGTGCAGCGGTTCTTCGGCCAGAAGGCCGACGGCGTGATCGGCCCCCGGATGTGGGGGCTGCTCCACTACCTGGCCAAGACCAAGACGAGGCCGTAGGCCAGCCGGCCGCCGCGCTCCCCGGCCGACTACTTCCACGCCCAGGACTGCAAGAACTCGTCGAGCTCGACGCGACCTGCGAGGTTGTCGACGAACCCGACAAGGCTGGCGAAGACGCACTCGGTGACGAGCTGGAGCAGATCGGGGTCGGACAACCCAGCGTCCCGTGCCCGCTGAACGACGGTCTCATCGACGGCGCCTCGATCGAGGACGACCGCCCGGGCGAACGCGTACACCGCCGCCTGAACGGCATCGCGGGGCTCGGACGCGCTTCGCATCGCCTCGATCTCGCTGTCGTCGACGCCCAGGCGGCCAAGCACGGTCGAGTGGAACGCGACGCCGTAGGCGTTGTCGACCGCGACTCCGACGGCCACGCCGGCGATCTCGCGATGCACGGGGTTGAACGAGGGGTCGCCCACGGCGCGACGAAGCCCGTCGAACCCGGCGAGGAGGGTCGGGCTGGTGGCGACCGTGGCGGCGAGGTTGGGGACAAAGCCCAGATCGGCGGCGATCCCGTCCAGGACGGCTTGCGACGCCTGCGGCGCGGTCTCGTGCGTAAGGATCGGAAGTTCCATCGGGGGCTCCTCTCGTCGGCGAGCGATGGACGGGGACACCTTCCTCCACCGCTCGGCTGCGGACGATTCCCCACGAGGGAAGGGCTTTGCTGGCGGCGCGGCCCGTAGGGTCGGCTCATGCCCGGGAGCACGGCGGCCGCGGCGGCCGCAACCGGCGTCACGTTCGGCGACTCGGTGCGCTACTGGCGCCGGGTGCGGGCGATGAGCCAGCTCGATCTCGCCGCGGCTGCGATGACGACTTCTCGCCACATGAGCTTCCTCGAGACAGGTCGATCGAAGCCGAGCCGCGAGATGGTGCTGCGCCTCGCGGACGCGCTCGAGGTACCCCTTCGTGACCGCAATGGCCTGCTCCTCGCCGCTGGCTTCGCTCCCCTCTATCCGCACCGGCAGTTGGACGATCCGACCCTCGCACGGGTGGAGGAGGCGCTCGATCGGATGCTCAACCAGCACGATCCCTTTCCCGCGGTGGTGATGGACCGGGGATGGAACCTCCTGCGCGCCAACGATGGTGCGCAGCGCCTGTTCGGGCTGATGTGGGCTCCTCGAGCCGTCCCCGACGCGGGCAACGTGCTGCGCTTGATCCTCGAACCCGGGCCGGTCCGCTCCCACATCGCGAACTGGGAGGAGCTAGCGCCCGCGTTGCTGGAACGGGCGCGCCGCGAGGCGGTCGGGGGCGTCCTCGACCTCGCGACCGCCGAACTCGTCCAAGAGCTGCGAACCCGCCCGGACGTCAAGGCGCTCACCGTCGCGCCGAGGACGATTGCACCGTCCGGTCCGGTCGTCGACGTGCACTTCCGGCTCAGCCGGGCGGATCTCCGGTTCTTCTCGGTGGTGTCCACGATCGGGACTCCCATCGACGTCACGGCGCAAGAGCTCCGAGTCGAAGCCTTCTTCCCCGCCGACGACGGGACGGCCGATCGCTGGCTGGCGATCGGCGAGTGATCAGGCCAGATCCCGTGTCCGAAAGGCCGTCGCGGCGGCCACGAGGAGGGTGACGGCGACCAGGGTGAGGAAGACGGCCGCCCCGGCGACGGTGCGGCCGGTGACATCAGCGCCGTCGTCCTGCCCGGAGACCAGGACGATGACGTTGCCCAGGAGCAACCACCTCCGCCATCGCTCCACGGAGCTGCCCAGGATGTTCTCGAGCACGATGATGTACCCGAAGCCGATACCGAGCGCGATCGCAGTGTTGCGCCCGATCGTCGCGATGGCGAGCCCCATGGCGGACGTGATCGCGGTGAGGGCGACACCGCGAGCGACGATGCCGGCGAGTGACCAGAGCGAGGGGTCATCCGGCTCGAGCGGTGCCCCGTGCAGGGCGAGGGCGGGCCACATGGCAAGGGCCACCAGCGCGAGCGCGACCGCCGCGAACACGGCCATCGCCATGACCACCGCCACGGTCTTCGCTGCGAACACGCGGACGCGGCGCGGCTCCCAGGTCAAGAGGGTGGTCATGCCGCGGGACGCGAACTCGGCGCCGACGAGGGACGCTCCGAGCGCCCAGCCGACCAGGGCGAGCGCCCCACTCACGCCGTACAGGATTCCTTCGAGTCGGGCGCGGGTGAAGCGTGGGTCGTCCACTCCGGCGGGCCCATTGGCCGGGAAGCACTCGTCGGCGACGTCCTCGGGGACCGGGCCATCGCCGCGGAAGTCGTGGTCCTGCAGGCAGGCCTCGATCTGCTCGTCCTGCGCGACCTGTCGGGCCTCCGCCTCGACGACCCGCTGCTGGTACGTCTCGTCTGAGATCGACCCGCTGAAGGCGAACGCGGCGAGACCTCCCAGCGCGATGCCGACCACGGTGACGAGCAGGGTGACTCTCACCAGCCGGCGGGTCGCGATGCGACGCACTTCGGCGCGCACGAGCGCCGCGATCATCATCGGTCCTCGCCGGATGTGGCGGTGAGGGCGAAGAACGCGTCCTCCAGCGTCGTCTCGATGGGGCGGAGCTCGCTCGGGAAGTGACCCGCCGCGACGAGCGCACGGGTGACACCCTCCGCACGCTCGGCAACGACCCCGACACGTATGCGGTCCCCATCGGACTCCGCCGGCAGGCCAGCCCGTCGCAGCGTGTCCGTCGCGCCGACGAGGTCTGTGACCTTCACCCACAGACCGGCCGGGCGGGCGCGGGCGAGCACATCGCTGACCGATCCCTGCGTGACCGTGCGTCCGGCGGACACGATCGCGACCTCGTCGCACACCTGCTCGACCTCGCTCAGCAGATGACTCGAGAGGAACACGGTGCGACCCTCGTCGGCGAGCCGGCGGACCAGCTCGCGCACTTCACGGATCCCCGCGGGGTCGAGCCCGTTGGCCGGCTCGTCGAGGATCAGCAGCTCCGGATCCTTCAAGAGGGCGATCGCGATGCCGAGCCGTTGCCGCATGCCCAACGAGTAGCCCCGGACGAGGTCGTCAGCCCGCTCGCCCAGGCCGACGCGCTCCAGCGTCGTCTCGACCGTCCGGCGCCCGATGCCGGCCGTGGTTGCGAGCACCATCAGCGCGTCCCGACCGGACACGCCAGGGTTGACGCCCGGCGCCTCCACGAGCGAACCGACGCGCCCCACCACGGAAGGGAGCTCGCCGGGAGACTCGGCTCCGAACACGAGACAGCGGCCCCCGCTCGGCCGGGCGAGGCCGAGGAGGCAGCGGATCGTCGTGGTCTTGCCGGAGCCGTTCGGGCCGAGGAAGCCGAACACGCCACCAGCCCGGACCGAGAGGTCGAGGCCGTCCAGTGCCCGCACCCGGCCGCGCCGCCGGCGGTACGCCTTTCGCAGCCCGTCGATCTCGATCACCTCACCCATCGCGCCTCCCGGCGACGACCTCGAGTGCTCACCCGAGCAAGGTAGGCACGACCGTCGGCGCGGCGATATCGGGGACCTCCCGCTTCGTTCCCTGAGATCCCCGACCTGCCCCTCAGGGACACCCCTCGCGTGCCCAACGTCACGAAATAGGACGTTGGTGTAGCGCTATCGGACGGTTACGTTTCGTTCCTTCGACACCGGCTGCGACCGAGGAGACCCCCATGTCCAACCTCCCGCTCCGCCCGACCGATTCGGGCACGGCCAACGGGACCGAACCGCTCCTCGAGCTTCCGTTGCATGCGCAACCAGAGGTCCACGAACGTCGGTGGTTCCTGCTCGGGGTGCTCTGCCTCTCGCTCGTGATGGTGGTCATGGCCGTCTCGTCGCTGAACGTGGCCATCCCGACCATCCAGCGCGAGCTCGGCGCCAGCGCCACGACACTCCAATGGATCGTCGACGCGTATGCGTTGGTGTTCGCTGGTCTCCTGCTCACAGCCGGTGCACTGGGCGATCGCTTCGGTCGCAAGAAGGCCCTGCTGGTAGGTCTCGCGGTGTTCGGGGCGGGAGCACTGGTCAGCGGTCTGGCTGGTTCCGCGTCGTTCGTCATCGTCGGCCGCGGCATCCAAGGCGTCGGCGCAGCGTTCGTGATGCCGGCGACGTTGTCGTTGATCACGGCGATCTTCCCGCCGGACGAACGTCAGCGGGCGATCGCCATCTGGGTCGGCTTCGCCGGCGCAGGCGGTGCGATCGGGCCGATCGTGTCGGGCGCGTTGCTCGAGCAGTTCTGGTGGGGCAGCGCGTTCCTCGTCAACGTCCCCGTCATCATCGTCACGGCCGTGGCCGTCGCGATGTACAGCCCGGAGTCTCGTGACGACGCCGCGACACCGCTCGATCCGCGCGGCGCACTGTTGTCGCTCACAGGACTTGGCGCTCTGCTCTTCGCGATCATCGAAGGCCCAGAGCGGGGGTGGACCGACCCCTTCGTCGTCACGACGTTCGTGGCGGCGGCCGCCCTCATCACCCTCTTCGTCCTCTGGGAGCGCATCGCCGAACATCCGATGCTGCCGCTGAAGTTCTTCGCCGACCGACGGTTCAGTGTCGGGAGCGCCGTCGTCACCACGTCATTCTTCGTGATGTTCGGCTTCTTCTTCCTGTTCTCGATGTACCTGCAGTTCGCCCGCGGCTACTCCCCGCTGGACGCTGGTCTGGCGACGCTGCCCATGGCGGCGACGTTCATGATCGTGTCACCCCGTAGCGCCGGCCTGGTCGAGCGCCTCGGCAGCGGCACGACGATCACGATCGGCTTCCTGATCATCGCCGCGGGCATGGGCGGCCTCGCGGTCGTCGGTGTCGGGACGCCGTACCTCGCCCTCGTGGCGGTCATGGTCCTGCTCGCCACCGGGATGTCTGTCGTGGCCGCGCCTGCCACGACCGGCATCATGAGCTCCGTGCCGCTGGCCAAGGCCGGCGTCGGCTCGGCCATGAACGACACCACCCGGGAGGTGGGCGGGGCGCTCGGCATCGCGGTGTTCGGCAGCATCGTCAACTCGGGCTATCGGGCGGCGATGGACGTGGGCGGCCTCGACCTGCCCGCGGGCGCGGCTGAGCAGGCGAGGGAGTCCGCAGGCGCGGCCGGGCAGGTCGCTTCCCAGCTCGGTGGCCAGGGCGGCGCCTCGCTGGTCGATCGGGCGGCCACAGCGTTCACCGACGCCATGAACGTCACCGCCGCGATCTCGATGGTGATGCTGGTCGTCGCGGCGCTGGTCGTGTCACGGACCTTCACCCGGGCCAAGGAGGCCGCGGCGGTCAACGCATCGGCGAACGAGCTGGGTCAGCTCGAGGTCGTCGGCAGCGTCGCTGCGGCAGAATGAGCGCATGGACGAGGGCGGCACCGCGCTCTGTTGGCAGGACCCGCGCATCGAGCGCACGCGGCGGGTGGTGCTCGACGCCGCGATCGCGCTCCTGATCGAGGGCGGCTACCGCGCGGTGACGATGGAAGCGGTCGCGAGCGCCTCCGGCGTCGCGAAGAGCACCATCTACCGCCACTGGTCGAATCGAGACGCGTTGATCAGCGACGCGTTCCACGTCCTGAAGCCGCCGATCCCCGTACCGGCGGAAGGCGACGTGCGCTCGAAGGTCACGGTGCTGCTCGAGCACCTTGCGCGAACACTGGTCTCCTCCACGTGGTCGTCGTGCCTCCCGGCGCTGATCGACGCCGCGGAACGTGATCCGGATGCCCGCGAGCTCCACTGTGGGCTGGCCCGCGCCGGGCGCCAGGTGCTCGTCGATCTCCTGGCCGAAGGCATCCGGACCGGCGAGCTGCCGGCCGACACGGACCCAGGTCTCCTGGCCGAGGCGCTCGCAGGAGCCATCGTGCTGCGCCGGCTGATGTCGCCCGAGCCACTCGACCCGGCCGACGTCCCGCGCCTCGTGGCGCAACTCTGGCCGGCGGACGTCATCGCGCCGCGCTGACGGGCGCCGCCCGCTCCAATCGACATTGCTGCCTACGATGGCGCCGCCGCCCGGCTCCTCGGAGATGGTCGGCGGGGGTGGCCATGAACCTGTTCCAGAACAGGCGGGCATTGGCAGCAGGGCTCTGCGTCGCCCTTGTTGCAACCGGTACGACCCTCGGATCACAGGCATCCGCCGCGCTGCCAGCGGATTCCGTCCTTCGGCCCACCGACGCCGGCCGGCTGGTCCACCGCTGGGCCGCGTTCAACCAGGTGCCGCCGGACGTCACCCCCGCGGGACGACGGTGAGCGTCGCGCTGCCCGCCGGCTCCTGGCGGAACCTCCAGGGGCAGACCCAGACAGGAACGGTCTCACTGGCCGCGCGCACGGCCTCCATCTGGATCCGCGCCTGACCAGGGTTTCGCCCCGGTCACGCGATGGGTACGCGAGCACGCAGGGGGGCAAGCGAGGAGGAACCGTGCCGAGGCCGAGTTGGCTCTGCCGAGAGTGTGAGCACCACAACCTCGCCGGCGACGAGTTCTGCAGCCGCTGCGGTCAGTGGTACTGGCCGGCCGCCCCCAGGCGTGGGTTTGATGCGCGTCCCCGGGGCTACCAGGGACTACGGCCCGTGGAGCTGAGGGGAATCGAACCCCTGACCCCTTCCATGCCATGGAAGCGCGGCGAGTTCAACCGCCGTCAGCCCTCGTCCAGTTAGGGCCTGTGGCCTGGGAGAAGTCGAACGTTGACGGTCTAGTTCCGTCAGCCGATGCAAGCTGATGTCGCTCCCTGTACTCGAACCCCGATGGGGGCGCGACAGCGAAGTGACTTGGGTCAAGGGCGAACCGACGATCATCGTCGTCGGACCCCGGCGTCGGAAAGACCACCGTCATGGCCAGGTTGTCGCTGGATCGGTCTCAGCCGGATGGCGCGACATGCCCCGCTGTCCGGACAGCCTCGACGCGGTGGGCCTCTCGGGCGGCGTGGCGACGATCAGCTCGTGCCGTCCGGGTCGAGTTGGAGTCGCCCGTCCGACCGCTCGTCGAGGGCCTGTTGGAGCGCGGCGCGGGTGACGAAGCCGATGCCGGACGATGCCTGAGTGGCGAGCGCGGCATCCACGTCACTCGCTGAGCGGAATTGGGCGGTGAGGCAGCCGCCTTCGAAGGTCGTGTACCAGGTGGTGGCGGGCCCGGAGCGGCCGGGATCAGCGCGCTCGTAGCGGCGTGCCCCGGGCTGGTCAGAGGGCGTCTCGGTCGCCCCGGCGATGTCGCACGTGGCTGTCAGCCGTACGACCAGGCCCTGAGCTGTGACCACATCGTTGAGCGTGTACTTCGACCAGCCGTCCCGGACATTCGCGCCGGCGAACCTCCAGCCGGGTGGCACCGATTTCACGCAGGGCACCAGGGACGCCGACGGTACCGACTGCGCCTCTAGCCATAGGGTCTCCAGGTCGCCGCAACCCACGCCGGCGACGTTCAGCGGCGTCAGGGTCCGGTCGTTGTTGACCAGTACGAGCCGAGCGCTGAGGACGAGCAGCAACAGCACCGGCACCGTCAGGAGCAGCAGGCCGACCCGGCGCGCGCTCCAGCGTTGAACCCTGATCGGTCGCGGTCGCGCCGGCAACAGGTTGAGAAACTCGGCGTGGAGGTCGCGGCCCTGGTCCCGGAGCATCCGCCGGAGCTGGGACGGCAAGGCCAGCCCGCGGGCCGCCGCGAAGGCCTCGCTGATCTCCGGCTCGCTGAACTGGCGCAGGGCCCGTTCGTAGACCCGGTGGGGATCGGAACGCAGCGCCAGGCAGAGCATCATGTTGGCCAGGTCGACGGCCTGCCGCCACGGCGTCGGGTGGACCTCGGTGAAGAAGACGTCGATCAGCAGCAGGTGACCGTCACGGACGAGGAGGTTGGCCGGCTTGATGTCGCGGTGGGCCAAGCCGGCGTCCCACAGCTTGCGGACCAGAGCGAGTCCGTCGTCGATGACACGGTCGTCGATGTCGGCTTGGCCGAGTTCGACCGCGCCGTCGAAGAACTCGGTGACCAACAGATACTCTCGCTCGGGGGTGAGCTCCGCGAATCCATACGGTCGCGGCGTGGGGAGCCCGGCGACGTGCATCTTGTGCAGCATGTAGTCCTCCTGCTGCACCAGCCGTCGCACGGTGTTGAAGGGCTTCTCGTCCTCTAGCCGGCCATACAGCAGCTCGCGACCGAGCTTGTACCAGCGGTCGGCTCGCAGGTGGGTGCGGGCATAGAGCTTGCCGAACAGCCACTGACCGGGGTCGCCGGCGACCTTGATGCGCAACGGGGTCGACCCGGCCGAGCCGGCCAGCCCGAATGGTTGGACGTCCGCCGCCTCTAGCCCGAGCTGGTCACGCAACGCCTGGCGGATGGCCTGGCCGCGGGCACCCCCCACATCCAAGTGCGCGGCCCGCCCTCGCCGATAGGTCACCGGGAAGGCCTCGTTCGGGGCGAACAAGCGAAACCCGAGCAGCGAGACGGTTACGCCGATGACCACACCCACCAGCACATCGGTGGGCGCCTCCACTCCCAGGTAGAGGAGGGCGACGGCCACCATCGCCACCAGCGCGGCCGCGACCCACTTGCCGCGCTGTCGCCAACGGCCCTCCGGCACCAGCCCGTACAGGATCCCTACCATCGTGACCGCCAGCGCCGCCATCTGCTCGGACGGCAGCGCCCATGCACGCCAGTCCGTCCGGAACTCCACCCCGAACGGTCGCGGTCGACGCAGCACCGGCGCCAGCACGTACTGGATGATCACGCCCTGCAGGATCCAAGCGATCAGGACGACCACCAGCTGCCGCACGCGTCTCAGGATCAACAGGGCCAACAGCAGCCCCCACAGCAGCACGGTGATAACCGCCCACGAGCCCAGCGCGGCGACCAGCTCCATCGCCCCCAGGAGCCCCGGAGCACGCAACCCAGCCAGCCACCCGACGATCGCGTCGTCGACCACCGTCACCGCGACGGCCGCGTCACGCAGCTCACCGGCGAACACCAGCACCGACAGCACCACCAACACCACGGCCGCGGTGAGCCAGCCCACCCCCGTGGTTCGCAGCGGACGCGGCAGGGGTGGTGGTTTACCCGAGGGGCGCCGCCGCCGCGCCGAACGAGGAATCCCACCAGGACCCAGTTTGACAGCCTGCACACCGGGCCCTGCTGGCTGGTCTGCGGGAACACCCACGACCCCTCCCAACCGCTCCAGAGTACGGCGTCGGTCGACATCCATGCGCCGCCCAAGCTCTCGGCGTGTCGACGCCACCGACAACTTGGTCCGCCCGGTCGACGGCGCCCGCCTCAGGGGCACAGATGAGACTGGACAGCCCAGGGCCAGCGGCGTCTTCCTCTTGCGCGCCTACGACACGACCGTCGACCGCGTCGTCGCCGCGGACAACGGCGTAGCCGGTTTCGCCAGCACGCCACGAGCGGGGATCCATACTTGACGACTCGCGCTCAAGAACGGCTTCGCCGCCATCCGGGCCGCGAAGGCGCGGGACCGGTCGCAAGCTCCAAGTCGTCGTTGCTTGCGCCAACCGCGAGGGCCTCCTCGTGCTCGGGGCCTCCGAGTCGTCTACGACAGCCTGCACGACCACGGCCTGGTCGCGCTGTTCTTCGGCCGCCACCACACCTCCCGATGGACGATGACTTGCACGAGGCACAACAGCAACAGCAAGCGCGTGCGCCGGCCCCTTGCCGAAGGCCATCTCGCGAGCTCCGGTGGCGGCGTCCTCCCCAGGAACGACTGTGAGATCTCAACCCTGGCACGGCTCTGCAGCTGAGCATCGCTCAGGCACAGCCGAGCCATGCACTCAGCCGCCGGGGATCACCAGGCCTGCTTCGTACGCCAGCATCACCAGCTGGGCTCGGTCGCGAGCGTCGAGTTTGGTCAGGATGCGGCTGACGTGAGTCTTCGCCGTGAACATGCTGATGTACAGGCGGTCAGCGATCTCCGCGTTCGACAGGCCTTGCGCGACCAGCCGGAGCACCTCGGACTCGCGCTCGGTGAGCCGGTCGAGCGCGATCGGCGGGTGGGCTGGTTGCGGTTGGGCGGCGAATCGTTCGATGAGGCGACGGGTCACGCTCGGGGCGAGCAAGGCCTCACCAGCGGCGACGACCCGCACGGCATTGAGGATGTCCTCCGGCCTCGCATCTTTGAGCAGGAAGCCGCTGGCTCCGCTGCGCAACGCCTCATAGACGTAGTCATCGGCATCGAACGTCGTCAGCATGATGATCCGCAGCCCGGCGAGTTCGGGATCGCTCGTGATCCGCCGGGTGGCCTCCAGCCCATCGAGACCGGGCATCCGGATGTCCATGAGGATCACGTCGGGCCGCGCCCGCCTTGCCAAGGCGATGGCGTCGGTGCCGGTCTCTGCTTCGCCGACCAGCTCGAGGTCATCGGCGTAGCCCACCATCGTGGCGAACCCGGCGCGCACCAGCGGCTGATCGTCGGCGATGACCACCCGGATGGTCATGACTCGGGCCCGCCGAGAGGGAGGCGGGCCTTGACAAGGAACCCACCGCCGGCGGCTGGTCCGGCGATCAGCTCACCGCCGTGGACTGCGGCTCGTTCCTGCATGCCGACGAGACCTTGTCCGCCGGTCACCACACCAAATCGAAGGGCATTCCCGTCGTCGCGGATCTCCACCGTCAAGTCCTGGTCGGTGTAGCGGACCAGCACCGACGCGTGCGCCGGACCGGCGTGCTTGATGACATTGGTCAGTGCCTCCTGGACGATGCGATACGCGGCGAGCCCGACCCCCGCCGAGACGGCACGCGGCTCGCCCTCCGTCCGCAGATCGACAGCCAGGCCTGCTTCGGATACCTGGGCGACGAGCACCGGGAGGTCGTGTAGCCCGGGTGCGGGTGTCACGGGTCCTCCTCCTGGATCGTCGTCGGTGCGAAGCACCGTGAGGAGCTGACGCATCTCGCGCATCGCTGACCTCGTCGTCTCCTCGACTGCGGTCAATGCCTTGAGCGCCTCTGCCGGGTGTTCGGCGCCGATCAGGCGTCCTGTGCCGGCCTGGACGGCGACCACGCTCATGGTGTGAGCAAGGACGTCGTGCAGTTCCCGCGCGATCCGCAGCCTCTCCTCGGCTACGGCCCGCCGCGCTCGCTCCTCTCGTTCTCGTTCCAGGTCCACCGCTCGCTGCTGGAGTTCGGCGACCAGCTGCCGGCGGGTCCGCACGTAGTGGCCGAGCAGCCATGCGCCGGCGACGACCAAGACTGACTGCGGGTCGGTCGGACCCGCCGCCACGGTGGCCGTGATCCACGACACCACGGCAGCGACGATCAACACCAAACGGGAACGGCGATCGTCCAGGCGCGTGGCGGCCAGGTAGACGATCAGCGGAACAGCCGGGGCAAAGGTCGGCGGGTACAGCCTTGCTGCGTAGATCAGCCCCGCGCCGAGCGCGACTGCCAACGCCGCTCTGCACGCTCGCCGCCGAAACGCAATCGGTGCATTGATGACGACGACGAGGGCGACCGCGAACCAATCCGGGTCCCGGCTGTCCGCGGGCCAGTTGACGCTGTCTGCGGCCAGGAACGCCCAGCCCACCACGACGGCGACGACCGCGACAAGCGCGTCGATGGCCACGAGCGTCCCGGTCCGGCCACGGACCCGGCGATCCGTCATCACCCTTGCGACGGTACCGAAGGTCCGATTGATGGTCGTCACTCCCGAGCAGTACTCGCACCTACGGCTGGGGAGCGATCACGAACCATCCGCCCGCTCGATGACGCCTCAGGGCCTCGTCCGTACCGTCGAATCACCGACGACGAGTCGGCCGCCGACCAGAGAAGGACATGGAGACCCATGACTGTCATCGCCCTCGAAGGACTTACAAAACACTTCGGCCACATTATGGCGGTCGAGGATCTCACCGTCCGGCTCGGGGGCGGCCGCGTCATCGGGCTCCTCGGACCGAACGGCGCCGGCAAGACGACGACTCTGCGCCTCTTGCTCGGACTCGTGACCCCGACCTCCGGCTCGGCCACCATCGACGGCCACCCCTATCGAGCCCTCGCTGAGCCCATCCGATCACGTCGGTGCCGTTCTCGAAGCGACAAGCTTCCACCCCGGCCGGCGGGGTCGCGACCACCTGCGTGTCCTCGCCGCCACCGCCGGGCTCCCGGACCGCCGCGTCGACCAAGTCCTCGACGAAGTCGGACTCACCGCCGCCGCCCGGCGACGCGTCGGCGGCTACTCGTTGGGCATGCGGCAGCGGCTCGGGCTCGCCGCGGCCCTCCTCGGTGACCCCGACGTCCTCGTGCTTGACGAGCCCACCAACGGTCTCGACCCCGAAGGCATCCACTGGTTGCGCGACTTCCTGCGTCGCTACGCGGCGGCGGGTCGTACCGTGCTGGTCTCGAGCCACCTGCTGGCCGAGGTCGCTCAGACCGTCGACGAGGTCGTCGTCCTGGCCGGCGGGCGACTCGTCGCCCACGCGCCGCTCTCGGAGCTGCTCGACAGCCGCACGGTCGTGCGTATACGCACCCCCGAGGCGACAGCCATGCGGACGGCACTCAACGAACGTGGCATCCAGGCCACTCTGGCGACCTCCGAGCTGTTGCTCGCCCACGGCACCACGAGCGAAGCCGTTGGGCGCGCCATCGCGGCCACCGGACTCGTGGCATTCGAGATCTCCGAAGATCACACCGATTTGGAGCAGGCGTTTCTCCAACTCACAACCACCACGACGACAGGAGAGGTCCGATGAAGAACCTCATCCGATCCGAGCTGCTCAAGCAGCGCACTCTGCGCTTCCCTCTGATCGCCTTCGCCGCCGCGGCCATCGCCGGCGGGCTGACCGCGATCGCGCTGATCACCACCGCTGGACACGCCGGCAACCCGCCGCTCGACCGCAACAGCCTCAGTCAGATCCTCCACGGCCCGTACGCGATCGTGGTCGGCGCTGCCCTCTTGCTCGGCATTCTCGGTACCGCCGGCGAGTTCCGCCACCAAACGCTCACCAGCACTCTGCTCGCTGCACCACGCCGCGGCCGGCTCGTGACCGCGAAGGTCTTCGTGCACGCCGGCCTCGGCGTCGCGCTGGCCGTCGTGGCAAGCGTTGTGAACCAGGCAGTCGCCATTCCCTGGTTGTCCTACCAGGACCTCCCCTTCAGCGGTCCGATGGACATGACCCGGGTCCTCGTCGGTGGCGTCGCCGCCGCGGCGCTGTTCGGAGCCCTAGGCGCCGGCCTCGGTGCCTTGCTCGGCAACCAAACCGCGGCCGTCGGCGTGAGCCTCGTCTGGCTGCTCGCCCTCGAAGGCCTCGTCGTCAGCCTCACGTCCACACCCACCCTGCACGAATGGCTGCCCGGCGGTGCCCTCAGCGTCGTCTCCAGCGGCGGAACCGGGCCGGACACCAGCGTGCCGCTCTGGGCCGCGGCCGGCTGTGCCATGGCCTACGCGGGTGCGCTCGTGGTCGCCGGCTCACTTCGCTTCATCAAGCGCGACGTCACGTAAACGGAGACCACCTCGTGCACAGGTCCCCATCTCCGCGGTTCAACCGGCGAGCCTCCCGCGATGTAGGGGGGCCTACGCGGGACTCCTCGAAGTGAGCGGTCGGCAGAGTTCCTCAGCTACCTCGGCGAAGGCGAGCACTATGAGTGGCGTGTACCTCGGACTCGAAGGCACCGACGAGGCTCAGGAGATAACCGAGCTGGGCTCCGCAACAGGTCCCTGACCGTGGCGCCGTGTCCCCTCCCATGACACGAAGGCGGTGTCACCGTGTTCGGGACTGTCCGGTCGTGGCCGGACGGTGTGGCCCGTCGCCGGGGATGACCCGCCCGTCGGAGCACCGGAGCGCACCTCTGCCAAGGTCGAGGGGGATGCTTCGAATCGGAGCGTGACGGGCGGTCAACGGTCCTTGACGTCTCTGCTACGCGCGACCGGTCGGGCGAGTGCGGGCGATGCTGACTATCGCAGCTACAACGGCAATGACGGTCAGACCAGCCGAGGCGGATGACCACCAATGGTGAGGGATCTCGGGAACACCGTCAGCTAGCTGACCCACGGTGAACCCGAATCCCACGAGCGATGCTGCGGCGAGGACGACGACGATCACTTTGAACACTGGGACCTCCGACCACACGAGCGCGGCGTGACCCGCCACGTTCACGCCATCACGCCAGGGATGTTGCGACACCGCGAGGAGATCCACCAGCTCGGCCCCATACCGATCGCGCCAGCGTCGCGGGTACAACCACACGAGGCGCCTCACGCCAGCGCCGCCCGCGCCACGACGTGTTCAAGCATCTGGAGCCGATCCGCGAGCAACGATTGGCCCGTAGTGGTCAACCGGTAGGGCTTGCGCCGCACTCCGCCCTTGACGGGAGAGATCGCGCCGTCGTGTTCGAGTCGGCTGATTGCTCCATAGAGCGTCCCGGGACCGAGTCGGAGTCCGGCGAATGACTCGATGTCCAGCTGGATCGCGTACCCGTGCTTGGGTCCATCCGAGAGGCTGACGAGAACGAGCAGACCGATATCGCGCATACTCCGCACAGCGTACTATGTTGAGCGTAGTAGTCAACGCGTCGTGGGGATTTCCACCAGCCCTCCGGTCAGTGACAGTCCTGTCCGGCGATGACTCGGCCCCCCGGGAATGGCCGGAGTGTGCGGTCTGCGGTGTCGTCGAGGTGCCGGGTATGGGCGCTAGTGGTTACGGTTCTGCGCAGCGGGCTCGACTACAGGTCATGGGGGTGCGAGGAACCGTGGGAGTTGACCGTCGTACGTTCCTGAAGGGTGGGGTAGGCACCGGGCGCGCTGGCCCTGGCTGGGCCGTTCCAGGGCTTCCTGGCCCATGCCGCGCACGCCGACCCACTGGGCTCGATCGGGGCGCTTGCTCCGGTCGTGGACCTGGCCGACGGCGTGACCACACGCCTGGCGCTGCCGCCCGGCTACATCTACCGGTCCTTCGGGACCACGGGCGATCTCATGAGCGACGGCGTCCTCACGCCCGGGCGCCAGGACGGCATGGCCTGCTTCGACCACTCGGCCACGTCCGTGCGGCTGGTGCGCAACCACGAGGAGACCGTCAACCTCCCGCCGTTCGGCGACGCGTCCAAGGCGCACGACGGCAACACCCGCGGCGGCACGACCACCCTGGAGGTCGATCGCAAGACCCGCGAGCTGGTGGCCGACTGGGTCAGCCTCAACGGCACGATGTTCAACTGCGCCGGCGGTCCGACACCGTGGGGCACCTGGATGAGCACCGAGGAGACGGTCAACGGACCCGACGTCGGCCCCGACTTCGCCGGGCAGGGAACTGCCTCCGAGCAGCGTCACGGCTACCTCTACGAGGTCGACGCGCGGTGGGGCCCAACGAGCACGAGAAGGTCTTGCCCATCCGCAACGCCGGCGCTTTGCCCACGAGGCGGCCGCCATCGACCCCCGCACTGGTGCCATCTACCTCACCGAGGACAACTTCGAGGCCCCGGCTGGGGTGTACCGCTACATCGCACCCGTCAACCCGATGCGCGCCCACCAGATCACTGACGGTGGCCGGCTGCAGATGCTGCGGGTGAAGGGCTCGACCTCGCCCGCTGTGCTGGGCGGCATCCTGCCGGTCGGCGAAGACGAGGTGGACTGGGTCGACATCGACGAGCCGGACTGACGGGACCGGTCCGACCATGCCCAACGACGTCGCTATCCGCATCGTGGCCAACCAGGGCTTCGCCCAGAACGCGGCGAAGTTCGCCCGGCCCGAGGGCATCTTCTACAGCAAGGGTGCCGTGTTCTTCTCCTGCACCCGGGGCGGGGCGGACCGGTTCATCGAGGACGGGGTCTCGGAGTACGCCAACGGCCGGGGCCAGGTGTGGCGTCTCGATCCCATCCAGGGTGTGCTCACGCTCCTGTTCCAGTCCACCGATCCCAACGTGCTCGATCTGCCGGACAACCTGACCGTCAGCCACCGGGGTACGGTCGTGCTCTGCGAGGACGGGACCCAGGGCAACTTCGTGCGCCTGCTCACCAAGCAGGGCGAGTTGGTCAACTTCGCTCAGAACATCACCACCCGCCCCGACGACGAGTTCGCCGGCGCCACCATCAGTCCCGACGGCCAGACGTTGTTCGTCAACGGCCAGGCCGCGATCGGTGGACCTACGCCATCTGGCGCGAGGACGGCGGCGGGCTGCGCTTCTGAGGGCGACGTCGCCATGCCGGCGGCCCGGGCTCGTCGGCGACAACAGCGCCATCGCCGTTGATCGGGCAGGGCCCTCCACGTCCAGCCGCTCCAGCCGGTCCGCCGCAGCGGGAGGATGAGACAGATCACAACGTGAGCCCTCGGCTCGACGCCTCGTGCGCACGGTGAGGGTCCCGGTCGGCGCCCGACTGGCAGGCGATTCCCGACCGGTCACGGGTCTCCAGTGACGAACGCTCAGTCGGCGCCGATTCGGGTCGCCCACAGCTCGGTGTACGGCCGGGGTTGATGCCGTCGACGCTGAAGCCGGCATCCGCGGCCATCGTGCGAGCAAGGCGTTGCTCAGCTTCGTGTCGGACACGTTCCCGGCCGAGCCCTTCCCCACGGGCGCCGGCTGTGTCCGGCCCCAACGTCGGATGGAGTTGGGAAGATGTCGCCGTCAAGAACGGTTTACTCGCCCATGGCGACTCCCGACCGACTCACGTACTACTTCGACCCGGCCTGTCCGTGGACCTGGATGACCTCTCGCTGGCTCGTCGACGCAGCTGGCCAGACTGGTGTACATCGAGTGGCGCAACCTCGAGCCTGGCGGTCGTCAACGTGGGCACCTGAAGATCCCCGAGCAGTACCGGTCGGCGGTCGAGGCCGGAGTCCGGGCGCATCGCGTGATTGCCGCGCTGCGGGCCGAGGACCGGAACCACATGGTCGGCGAGTTCTACACCGAGTGGGGCCGGCGTGTGCATCACGACGGGTGTGAGCCGTCGACGACCCTGGCCGCCGAGGTGGCCGAGGCCGTGGGCGCCGGCCAGTGGGCGCCGGCGGCAGACGACGAGTCGTGGGACGCCGAGGTCAAGCGCTCGACCGAAGAAGGCCAAGCAGATCTGCCGGAGGCGACGTCGGGTCCCCTGTCCTCTCGTTCGGTTCGCCGGCCGTCGGCGTGTTCGGGCCGATCGTGTCACCACCGCCGCAGGGCGCCGAGGCCGTCGCGTGGCTCGAGCACGTGACCGCCACGATCGCCAGCCCGGGCTTCTACGAACTCAAGCGTAACCGCACGGCCGGCCCTCAACTCGGTCCTCGTCCATAGCCAACACCCTGGCAGCCGGCCCGTCGAGCCGCTCACGTGTTCGCTGTCGAGCGCCCGCCTCGTACCGCCAGCGTTCGTCGGCCGATCGGTGGGCGCTGGAGGGCTCGAAACCCGATCTCCTCCTTGTGACGCGGGGACCGCTGTTCGGTGCGCTGACCGAATCGCAAGCGGAATGGCGGATCCGGCGGTCATCAGACGCCCTCTCGGGCTCTTGCGAGTCTGGGAGGATGTTTGTGTGGGGTTCGTGTTCATCAGCTATTCCAGGACGGACGCCTCGTATGTCGAGCGCCTGGCCGCGGAAGCTCAGCCGACGACACCTGGAGTTCTGGTACGACCGCCGGATCGATTCGGGTGATCGGTGGACGCAAGCAATCGAGACGAAGGTCAGAGGATGTGCGGTGTTCGTGCCGGTCATGACGCCCGACTCCGTCGTGTCGGAGTGGTGCGAACGTGAGCTCCACCTCGCCGATCGGGTGGGCAAGCCGATGGCGCCGCTCCTCCTCGACGGTGCCGTGCCGATCATTCTGATCACGCGCCAGTACGCCGACGTTTCCGATGGCGCCCTTCCGGTCCCCCGATGGTTCGAGACCGTTGCCGCACATCTGACCGACGAGGGCCAGAGCCGGCACGCAGGTACGCCTGTGGTCCTCAACCCGCCACGTGATCCGGAGACGGACCGCACCACGTTCTCCTACCGGGAGAGGCGCCGGCGAGGCCTCCTCGAGTCCTTTGCCCGCCTTACTGCCGGACCGCCGTCGCCGGGAGGCTCCGGCGTCACGTCGGTCGGCCGTTGCCGGCGCTGTGCAGCACCCGTCCACGTTGGTGTCCGCGACGGTTCTGGGCGTCGCGTTGATCTACTTCATCGTCCTGTCGCCGGAGCTCGGCATGAGAGCGCTCAGTGGGGCTGCGGTCGTCGTCGGCGCATTCGCGTTGCTGAGCTCCATCGGCCTCCACTACCGGCGCGGCGTCGGGCAACGGCGACGGGCTTGACGAGACCGGCGCAGGCACGAGCTCGACACCTGTGAGCTGCGGAGTACCCGAGGTGGGGAGTTGCGACGACCGCCTGCTCAGTGCGCCTGTCGCCTCGGTGAGCGGGGTCTGGGCGGCCGAACCCACGACCTGTATGCCACCGTCGATGCCGTCGTGAGTGCTGCAGCAAGCCGTCGCGCAGCCAGCGACGTGCACAGGGAGCGCCCGGAGACTCGGATGGTCGTGGCTCATCACGCCTACTACAGCTGACGCCGCCGATCGTACGAGGAGCACGAGCGGCGATCGGACGCGGGAGTGGTTGCTCGTGAAATGATCGCATCAGGCGTGGCCCCGCTCCGTCGGAACCAGGGGACGGTGACGTTTCGACGCACTGGTCATCGCCTTGGGAGGGATCATGGAGGGGCACCACCTACTAGCGGCGCTCGACTCGGCACGCCGACCGGGTGACGTAGGCAGCGAGACGGCCCGGCGGCGGATCGAGGAGCCGGAGGATCGAACTCGCGGACTTACCGGTCCGCTACACGGGCTCGAGGCGCAGCGGTCGGATCACCGCCAATGAAGCGCGTCGCTCTGGTTGCCTGCGTCCTCGCTGCCGCTGTGGTCGGCGCCGTCGTGGCCCGGGCAGCAGTCTTCGACGACCCACCGGCGATCGTCGTTGTCCACTGGTCGAACAGCCACCCGATGCGCGAGGGCCTGCTGCCCGAGATGGCCGAGCGAGTTCAACGACGAGCGACCACGAGACAGCGTCGGGCCAGCCGATCGAGGTCGTCGTGTCGTGTCGTGCGACTCGGCCAGTGCAGGCCGACGACCTCGTCGCCCGGGTCGCACGGGATCCGGCCCGCGAGCGCGGGCTGCACGGCAGGCGGCGAGGCGGCGCCCGCTACCCCACCATCGTCACCCCGCAGTCGGCCGACTGGCTCGTCGACATCAACCACCGGTGCCGGGAGCGCAGGTCGTCGACCTCGACGGTGCCACCGACCCGATCGCCGAGACCTGGCTCGGCATCGTCACCTACCGCGCGATGGCCGAGTGCCTCGGCTGGCCGGACGTCGAGCATCGGCTACGCCGACATCCTCGCGCTGCGCGCCGATCCCGACGGGTGGGCGGCTACCCCGACTGCGCACGCACCGAGTGGGGACGCCAGCCGCTGCTGGCGTTCACCAACCCGAGCACGTCGACGAGCGGTCGCAACGTGCTCGTGTCGCTCTACTCGATCGCCGCCGGCAAGCCGCCCGGCGAGCTCACCGTCGCCGACATCGAACGGCCCGAGGTCATCCAGTACGTGAAGGACTTCCAGCAGCTCGTCGACCACTACCTGCCGGGCACGATCCCGCTCAACACGAAGATCGTCCAGGGCCCCCGGTTCGGGCACTTCTTCCTGATGCCCGAGGACAACCTCGTCAGCCTGGCCCGAGGGCAAGGAGCAGGCGATCGGCCCGGACGGGACGGCCCAGCCGTCGCCGTCACCGACCTCGTGATGATCTACCCGAAGGAGGGCTCGGTCCTCAACTCGAACCCGGCCGCCATCGTCGACGCGCCGTGGGTCACGGCCGAGCGACGCCGACGCGGCCGACGAGTGGATCGACTTCCTGCGCGACGACGAGCAGCAGCAGCGCTTCATGGACGCCGGCTTCCGGCCGGCGACCGGCACCGGTGTCCGTCGATCCGAGCAGTTCGCGTCGTGGGGCCTCGACGCCAGCGAGCCGAGCACCACGCATCGACCCGGCGCGCTCCAGCCCGACGTCCTCGAGCAGATCATCGACTCGTGGGGGGCGGTCAAGAAGCCGGCGATCGTCACGTTCGTCGTCGACACCTCGGGGTCGATGGACGGCGCAGCCGATCGAGCAGGTCAAGGACGGCCTCACCCGGTTGCTCGACGCCATTGCGGCCCCGGCCAGCCGGGGTCGCGAGAACCAGGTCGGACTGGTCACGTTCTCGATCCGACGTCGACGCAGATCGCCCCGGCACCGCTCCAGCGACATCCGCTTCGACGATCGCCGACGCCATCGCAGAGATGAGCGCCGGCGGCGACACCGCGCTGTACGACGCCATCGACGCGCCATCGCACTGACCGACGCCGCCGCCGGCGACCCCCGCGCCACCCGCGCCGTCGTCGTGCTCAGCGACGGCGCGGCCACGGCGGGCGGCTGCCTCGACGCTCGTCTCGATGACGTCCACGCGACGAGGACCCGGTGACCCGCTTCTGCGGTCGCAGGACGAGACAGCCCGCGGACCGCCGCAGCTCGGCCGTGCCCGTCGAGGAGGTCCGCGGCGAGGCGCTCCTGCTTCAACACGAGCACCCGTCCAGTCTTCTTCCTCGGCTTCGGCGACGCCGACATCCACATCGGGCGGATCCTTGCCGAGGCCACCGGCGCCGAGTACCAGGGATCGACCGACGAGGACCTGGCCGCCGTCATCGAGGAGCTCAGCGGCTACTTCTGACGAGCACAGGCGCGGCGGGTTGTGGAGCACAATCCAAGGCGCTTCTGATCTCGTTCAGCCGGGGTCAACGTCGAGTCGATAGCCGGTGACGAAGTAGTCGTTCACGGACACGCCAATGAGATAGGTGCCGGTCTGCTCGGCGACAAAGGTGGCCTCAGCGTCGAGGCCGTAGAGTCCGATCCCGCTGTCGTCGACGGTTCGACGTCGCTCGGATCGACGCTCGGTGGCACGAAGCTGAGATCGATCGCCCCCAGCCGCGTTGGACCCGGACCCTGACCGTCTGACCGGCGTCGAGATCGACTTCGTAGCGGTCCTCGAGCTCAAAGGCATCGATGACGCCCAGCACAGGCTGACCCGGATCGACGGTCCCCGGATCGTCTGAGTCCTCGTACTGGACGAGCGGCAGGTTGGACTCGAAGCTCACCGACGCCCCGGACGAATTGGTGGTACCCAGAACGATCATCACGTCAGCGCCCGCGGGGATGTCGACCGAGTACTGATCGGG
>CAVYKN010000009.1:0-334311 GCA_963769115.1 uncultured Acidimicrobiales bacterium | reverse complement strand
CACCAAGCCCGCGGCCGAGCGCGGCCGCGACCTGGAGACGACCGTCTCGCTGTCCTTCGAGCAGGCCGTCGAGGGCGCGCAGGTGCCGGTCTCCGTCGCCACGCACGCGGCCTGCGGCACCTGCCGGGGCTCGGGCGCCCGGCCCGGCACCTCGCCGGCCGTGTGCCCGGTCTGCCACGGCCGCGGCGTCGAGTCCGAGGGCCAGGGCCTGTTCTCGATCACCCGGCCCTGCGCGCGCTGCGGCGGCTCGGGCACCGTGATCGAGGAGCCGTGCCCGACCTGCGGCGGCCAGGGCCGGCTGCGCGAGCTCAAGAAGTACCGCGTCAACATCCCGGCGGGCGTCAAGGAGGGCTCGCGGATCCGGCTGCCCGGCAAGGGCGAGGCCGGCTTGCGCGGCGGCCCGGCGGGCGACCTGTTCGTGATCACGCACGTCTCGGAGTCGCCTGTGTTCCAGCGCAAGGGCGACAACCTCGAGGTCGAGGTGCCGATCACGATCGCCGAGGCGGTCCGCGGCGCCGACGTCGAAGTCCCGACGTTGCACGGCACCAAGAAGCTGCGCGTGCCCGGCGGCACCAAGCACGGCACGGTCCAGCGCCTGCGCGGCGAGGGCCCGCCGCTGCTCGGCAAGGGCAACCAGCGCGGCGACATCCACTACCGCTTCGTGATCGACGTCCCGCGCGAGCTCTCCGACGAGCAGCGCGAGGCGGTCGAGGCGCTCTCGAAGTCGATGAACGGCAACCCGCGCGAGCGGCTGATGCGCGACGCTCGCGCCACGACCGGAGATGCGGCCTGATGGCGGCGCGGCGCACGACGCGCGTGACCGCCCGGGTCGCCACCGACCGTGGCGTGTTCATGATCTCCGTCGCCGCGGAGCTGGCCGAGATGCATCCGCAGACGTTGCGGATGTACGAGGCGCGCGGCCTGATCGAGCCCAAGCGCTCGCCCAAGGGCACGCGCCTCTACTCCCAGGACGACGTCGACCGCCTGCGCCGGATCCAGGAGATGACCACCGAGTGGGGCATGAACCTGGCCGGCGTCGAGCGCGTGCTCGAGCTCGAGGAGAAGCTCAACCGCATGCGCCGCAAGGTCGAGACGCTCGAGGCGCGCGCGGCCGACCTCCAGAAGGAGATCGCGGAGCTCGAGGAGGTCAAGCGCTCCGTGAAGGCTGAGATCGTGCGCTATGAGGCGCCGGGGACGGCGCTGATCCCCGTGGTGCGGCGCTCGCGTCACCGCTGACCTTCGTCGCGGTCTTCGCGGCCAGCACGCGCATCACGAACAGGAACAGGATCGGCGCGCCGGTCAGGACGATCTGCGCGCGCAGCCACGGCGTCGAGGCATCGCTGCCCGCGCCGAGCGTGTGCAGCACCGACAGCACGTAGACGAGGATCGTCGCCTTGTGCAGGCTGCGCCAGCGCTTGGTCCCGATCCGGCGGCGCGCGTAGAACGACAGCCCGAGCGCGGCGGCCAGGTAGCCGCCGATGATCCCGAGCCCCGTCCACAGCGGCTCGTGGTCCATGTGGAACGGCACGAGGATCCCCAGCGGACCTGGGTTCAGCCACTTGTCGCCGAGCAGCGTGATGCCGTGGACGGCGATCGCGATCAGCGCGGCGAGCGCGGCGTGCTCGTGCACCGCGATCATCGTGCGGCGCAGCTTCGGCTCGCGCGAGACGCGGCCGGCCATCGCCAGCCCGAGGATCACGGACAGGCTGATCAGCGCCAGCGCGACGATGCCCGACGCGCGGCTCGCGAGCCACCAGGCGTACTCCATCGGGTCGCGGCCGGTCATGCCACGGCCTCCCCGCGCGCTGCCGCGCCGGCACGCGCCGCGCCGCCGCGGCCGCCCGCGCGTGCCGCCGCACCGCGGCCGACCACTGCGAGCGCGCCGTCCTCCAGCACGAGCACCCCGCCGCCGTGGCGCGCGAGCAGCGCGCGGCCGGCGAGCGGCCCGCTCAGCAGCGCGGCCTTCGCGAGCGCCTCGGCCTCCGCGGCCGTGGGAGCGAGCGCCGTGGCGCTCACGACGCCGGTCCAGGCGGGCTCGCCCGTGGCCGGGTCGATCAGGTGGTGGGCGGCGCGCGCCCCACAGGCGCGCGTCGACGCCCGAGGTGGCCACGGCCCCGTCGCCGAGCCCGATCGTCACAGGTTCGCCCCCGAACGGATGCAGGGCGAGCACCTCGTGGCGGCCGTGCACGCGCATGTCGCCGCCGCAGTCGACGGCGCACGGGCCGAACGGCGCGAGCAGCGCCGCCGCGCGGTCGGCGATGAACCCCTTGGCGCTGCCGCCGAGGTCGAGCCGGGTGCCCGGCGGGCGCGCGATCGTGCCCGCGCCGTCGTCGACGACGACGGTCCGCCAGGCCGCCGCCGGGTGGGGCCGGGCGGCGCGCCGCGCGGGCGCGACGGCCAGGGCGGCGCGCAGCGGCGTGCGCGGCACGCCGGTCAGCGAGCGCGCGTAGCCGGCGCGCTCGAGCGCGCCGAGCAGCGTCGGGTCGGCGAGCCCGCCCGTCAGCGCCGCGCCGTGCAATGCCGCCCGGACGGCGGCGCGCAGCTCGGCGGAGGCGGGCACGACGGGCCGCGGGTCCGCGTTGAGCCGGCACAGCTCGCTCGCGGGATCGAAGCGCGTGAGGCGCGCCGCCAGCTGCTCGACCTCGACCCGTACTGCGGGGAGGGGGCCTCGGGCCGAGGCGAGCAGCCGGACGCGCGTCCCCATGGCGGGGAACTGGAGCTCGTGGAGGTGGGTCACGAGGATTGGGTGGTCAGGGGAGCGGGTGCGGGCGCCGGGGCCGCCGGCGCGGGTGCGGGCGCCGGCGCCGCGGGCGCGGGGCGCTCGGGGCGGGCGCACTGGCCGCGGCCGGCGCGGCGCCGGCCGAGGGCGCGGCGGGCGCGGAGCCACCGGAAGGCGCGGCCGCGCGCGGCGCGGGGTGCGTGATGATCACGCGGCGGATGACCCGCCGGACCACCACCTCGCGCGGCTGGCGCGTCGCGACGGGCTCGGCCGGGCCGAGCGCCGCGTCGCGGCCGTCGCGGACCTGGCCGGCCAGGAAGGCCAGCGCCGCGAGGAAGGTCCCCGCGGCGCCGGCCGCGACCGGCCAGGCCGGCAGCTTCGCCGGGCGCCGGCGCTCAGTCGTCATCGCCACCACGCCCGCGGCCGCGGCCACGCCCGTGGCCTCCGTCGTCGTCATCGCCACCGCCGCCGGAGCCGCTGTGGTCGTCGAAGTCGTCGTCGCCGCCGTGATCGTCGAAGTCGTCGTCGCCGCCGTGGTCGTCGAAGTGGTCGTCGTCATCGCCGCCGCCGCCGCCGTGGCGGCCGCCGTGGTCGTCCGGGGTCGCGACGGCCTGCACCGCGGCCGCCGGGGCGACGGCCGCCGGAGCCGCGCCGCCGCCGCCACCGCCGCCGCTCGAGCCGCTGCCCGAGCCGCGCGAGGCACCGCCGCCCGAAGGGCTCGACGAGGCGCTCGGGCTCGAGGCGGCCTTCGCGCGCCGGTGCACGGTCTGGCGCACGATCTCCGTGCGGACCTTCGGCTTGGCGACGTCGTCCTGGGTCTGGACCGCGGCGGGGTCGCCGCCGCTGCCGGACGCGAGCGCGACCGCGGCGAGCACGCCGAGGGCGACGAGGGTGACCAGTGATGCGATCTTGGCTCGGGAGGGCATGGGGTGAGTCCTTTCGGTGAGGGTCCGCACGCAGCATCGGCCCGAGGCCCGCCAAGCGACCGCCAACCCCGGGTTAAGGCTCGGGAAAACCACCGACATCGCCCGCCGGGATGGCTAGATTCGCCTGCGATGTCCCTGCCTTCGAAGCCGCGCGTGCTGTTCGTCGAGGACGAGTCGAGCATCTCCGGCCCGTTCTCGAAGGCGCTCGCGCGCGAGGGCTTCGAGCCGTTCGTCGCCGCCACCGCCGCGCGGGCGCTGGAGCTCGCGGACCAGATCGAGCCCGACATCGTGCTGCTCGACCTCACGCTGCCCGACGGCGACGGCCGCGACGTCTGCCGCGCGCTGCGGCGCCGCAGCAACGTCCCGATCGTGATGCTGACCGCCCGCGGCACGGAGACCGACCGGATCGTCGGGCTCGAGCTCGGCGCCGACGACTACGTCGTCAAGCCGTTCTCGCGGCGCCGAGGTGATCGCCCGCATCCGCGCCGTGCTGCGCCGCACCGGCGGCCGCGCCGAGACCGAGGCGCCCGCCGCGGCGGTGACGGTCGGCGAGCTCGAGGTCGACCCCGGCGCCCGCCGCGCCCGGCTCGCCGGCGAGGAGCTCCAGCTCAGCCGCAAGGAGTTCGACCTGCTCGCGGAGCTGATCGGCCACGCCGGCCGCGTCGTCACGCGCGAGGACCTGATGGCGCGCGTCTGGGACGAGAACTGGTTCGGCTCCACGAAGACGCTCGACGTGCACGTCCGCTGGCTGCGCCAGAAGCTCGGCGACGCCCCCGAGTCGCCGCGCTACCTGCACACCGTCCGCGGCGTCGGCTTCCGCTTCACCGCGCCCGAGGAGTTCCGGTGACGCTGCGCGGGCGCCTGCTGCTGGCGCTCGCGTACATCCTGCTGCTCGCGATCGTCGCGCTCGAGGTGCCGCTGGCGATCAGCCTGCGCGACCGCGTCGACGCCGAGGTGCGCTCGCAGGCGCGCTCGCAGGCCGACGTCGTCGCGGCCACCGTGGCGGGCAACCTCGACGACCCCGAGACCCTCGACGGCACCGTCAAGCGGGCCGCCGAGACCGCGCGCGGCCGCGTCGTGGTGACGGACCTCGAGGGCGCGCTGCTGGCCGACTCCGCGGGCACGGACCGGCTCGGGACCGACTACGGCGACCGGCCGGAGATCGCCCAGGCGCTGCGCGGGGGCCGCCCGGTCCAGGACCGCCGCCGCAGCGACACGCTCGACCAGGAGATCCTCGCCACCGCCGTGCCGGTGGTGGAGCGCGGCACGCGCGTCGGCGTCGTGCGCGTGACCCAGAGCGTCGACGCCGTCTCGCGCGCGACGGACCGCGCGACGCTCGGGCTGGCCGCGATCGGCCTGCTGGTGCTCGGGCTCGGGCTCGCGGCGGGCGTCGTGATCGCGCGCCAGATCGCCGGCCCGCTGCGGCGGCTCGACGACACCGCGGCGCGGGTGGCCGAGGGCGACCTGACGGTGCGCGCGGAGGTCGAGGGCAGCGCGGAGCAGCGCAGCCTCGCGACGACGTTCAACGGCATGACGGCGCGGCTCGAGCGCCTCGTGGCCGGCCAGCGCGACTTCGTCGCCGACGCGTCGCACCAGCTGCGCACGCCGCTCGCCGGCCTGCGGCTGCGGCTCGAGGAGGCGCGCGCGGCCAGCGACGACCCCGAGGTCCACGAGGAGATCGACGCCGGCATGGCCGAGCTCGACCGGCTCGCGGCGATCATCACCGAGCTGCTGCTGCTCTCCCAGGCCGGCGAGGTCGACGCGCCGCCGGAGCGGCTCGACCTCGACGACGCCGTGCGCCGCGCCGCCGCGCGCTGGGACGGCACCGACGGCGGCACGGTGCGCGCGGTCGAGGCCGCCCCCGAGGCGCCGGCGTACTGCCCGCGCGCCGACCTCGACAAGGTGCTCGACGCCCTGATCGAGAACGCGCTGCGCTACGGCGGCGGCGAGATCACCGTCGTCGCGCGCCCGGGCGGCGTCGAGGTGCTCGACCGCGGGCCGGGCTTCGACGGCGACGAGCTCGACGCGGTCTTCGAGCGCTTCCACCGCGGCCGCGCGGGGCGCGCCGGGCCGTCCGGCACCGGGCTCGGGCTGGCGATCGCGCGCGAGCTGGCGCGCCGCTGGGGCGGCGACGTGGAGCTCGCCAACCGCTCGCGACGGCGGCGCGGCCGCCCGCATCACCGTGCCCGCGCCGCCGCGCGAGCGCGGGCGGGCGGGTTTCCCATCTCTTAACCGCCCGCGGGCTACCGTGGCTCGCCGATGTCCCGCAGCGTGATCCTCTGGACGCTCGCCGCGATCGCCGGCGTGGTGCTCGTGGCCGGCGTGACCTACGCCGCCAGCGGGCTCTCCTCGCAGACGATCGGGCTCTCCTCCGAGCCGCTCGGCGCCGGGGAGGACCTCGCCCCGGCCGCGACGGCGACGGCGACCGCGACGGCCACGGCCGACCGCGCCGCGGCCAAGCCGCCGCGCGGCCGCACGCCGCGCCGCGGCTCGCGCCCGCGCGGAGCGCCGCCGCAAGCCAGGGCGCGGGCCAGGGCGCGCGCCCGGGCGACCGCGACCGCCACGCCGACGGCCGCCCCGACCGCCGTGCCGACGGCGGTCCCGACGATCGACGACGACAACTCGGGCTCCGGCGACGACTCGAGCGGCCGCGGCCGCGGGAGGGGCCGCGGCGGCGACGACTCGGGCGGCGGCGGCGACGACGACTGACTAGCGCCCGGCGGCCCAGCGGATCCCGCCGAGCAGGTGCGCGCGGAAGAGCGGCTCGGCGTAGCTCTCCGCCGTGTGGCCGAGCGCCGTGTACCAGGAGCGGCCGCCGTCGAAGCGGCGGCACCAGGCGATCGGGTGCCGCGCGCCCATCGAGCCGCCGGAGTAGGTGGACTCGTCGAGCAGCGCCAGCACGCGCACCCCGCGCCGCGGCTGGGCGCGGAAGTCGTACCACTCGTCCGTGCGCTGCCAGCGCCGCGGCAGCCGCCGCGTCGAGGGATGGCGGCGGTCGATGACGCGGATCGTCGCCGGCTGCACCGCCGGGTGGGTCCGGAAGCGCGCGCCGAGCAGGCGCCCGTACCAGTTCCAGCCGTTCTCCGTGTCGGCCGCCGAGTGCACGCCCACGTAGCCGCCGCCGCGGCGGACGTAGCGCTCGAACGCGGCCTGCTGGGCGCTCGCCGAGCACGTCGCCGGTCGTGCTCAGCCAGACGACGGCGGCGTAGCGGCGCAGCCGCCGGTCCGTGAAGGCGGCCGGGTCCTCCGTCGCGGCGACCGCGAAGCCGTGCCGGGCGCCGAGCGCGCGCACGGCCGCGACCGCCGGGCGCGATCGAGTCGTGGCGGTAGCCCTCCGTCGCGCTGAACACGAGCACGCGAAAGCGCGGCTCGGCGGCGCCCGCCCGCGCGGGAACGGCGGCGCAGGCCGCGAGCAGCACGCAGGCCAAGAGCCTTGATGCCGCGGGCGCGAGCAACTAACATCTCAGTCTCCCCGACTGAGATCTAGGAATCGCCGCATGCAGATCGACCGCTTCACCACCAAGTCGCAGGAGGCCCTCCAGGCCGCGATCGGCCTCGCGGCTTCCAAGCATCACACGGAGGTCCAGCCCGAGCACCTGCTCGCCGTGCTGCTCGAGCAGACCGAGGGCGTCATCCCGCCCGTGCTGCGCAAGATCGGCACCTCCCCCGAGGAGATCCGCCGCGTCGTCAACGACGCGCTCGACCGGCTCCCGACGATCACCGCCGGCGCCCGCGAGCCCGCCAACGCCCGCGAGCTGCTGGACGTCCTGCGCGCCGCCGAGCGCGAGGCCGGCAAGCTGCGCGACGAGTACATCTCCACCGAGCACCTGCTGATCGCGCTGTCCGCCGCGCCCGGCGCCGCCGGCGACGCGCTCCCGAAGACGGACGCTGCTGCGCGAGGCCGTCGAGGACGTCCGCGGCTCGCACCGCGTCACCTCGCAGAACCCCGAGGACACCTTCGAGGCGCTCGAGAAGTTCGGCCGCGACCTCACCGCCGAGGCCGAGGAGGGCCGGCTCGACCCGGTGATCGGGCGCGACGACGAGATCCGCCGCGTCATCCAGGTCCTCTCCCGCCGCACGAAGAACAACCCCGTCCTGATCGGCGAGCCCGGCGTGGGCAAGACCGCGATCGTCGAGGGCCTCGCCCAGCGGATCGTCGACGACGACGTCCCCGAGTCGCTCGCCGACCGCCGCGTCGTCGCGCTCGACATCGGCTCGCTGCTCGCCGGCTCGAAGTACCGCGGCGAGTTCGAGGAGCGCCTGAAGGCCGTGCTGAAGGAGATCCAGGACGCCCGCGGCCAGATCATCCTGTTCATGGACGAGCTGCACACGATCGTCGGCGCGGGCGCCGCGGAGGGCGCGGTCGACGCCGCGAACCTGCTCAAGCCGATGCTCGCCCGCGGCGAGCTGCGCGCCGTCGGCGCGACCACGCTCGACGAGTACAAGAAGCACGTCGAGAAGGACGCCGCGCTCGAGCGCCGCTTCCAGCCCATCAACGTCGGCGAGCCGACCGTCGAGGCCACGATCGCGATCCTGCGCGGGCTCAAGGAGCGCTACGAGGCCCATCACGGCGTCCAGATCACCGACGCGGCCCTGATCGCGGCCGCCACGCTCTCGGACCGCTACATCGCCGACCGCTTCCTGCCCGACAAGGCGATCGACCTCGTCGACGAGGCGGCCTCGCGCGTCGCGATCGAGAAGAGCTCGCTGCCGACGGAGATCGACGAGGTCGCGCCGCCGGATCATGCAGCTCGACATCGAGAAGGTCGCCGTCGCCAAGGACGACACCGCCGCCGAGCGGCGCGCGGAGATCGAGCGCGATCTCGCCGACCTCAACGAGCAGTTCGCCGGGATGAAGGCGCAGTGGGAGCGCGAGAAGGAGCAGGCGGAGGGGCACGGCGACGTGCTCAAGCGCCTCGACGAGGCCCGCACGGAGCTCCAGCGCGCCGAGCGCGAGACGGACTACGAGCTCGCGGCCAAGCTGCGCCACAGCGAGATCCCCCAGCTCGAGCAGCGGCTCGCCGAGGCCGAGTCGCGCGGGCCGTCCGACGAGCCGCCGGTCTACCTCTCCGAGAAGGTCGACGCCGACGAGGTCGCCGAGGTCGTGGCGCGCTGGACCGGCATCCCGGTCTCGCGGATGCTCGAGGGCGAGGTCGAGAAGCTCGTGCACATGGAGGAGCGCCTGCACCAGCGCGTCATCGGCCAGGACGAGGCGGTGACGGCGGTCAGCGATGCGCTGCGCCGCTCGCGCGCCGGCCTGAGCGACCCCGACCGCCCGATCGGCACCTTCCTCTTCCTCGGCCCGACCGGCGTCGGCAAGACCGAGCTGGCCCGCGCGCTCGCCGAGTTCATGTTCGACTCCCAGGACGCGATGGTCCGGATCGACATGTCCGAGTACATGGAGAAGCACTCCGTCGCCCGGCTCGTCGGGGCGCCCCCCGGCTACGTCGGCTACGAGGAGGGCGGCCAGCTCACGGAGTCGGTGCGCCGGCGCCCCTACTCGGTCGTGCTGCTCGACGAGATCGAGAAGGCCCACAGCGACGTGTTCAACGTGCTGCTGCAGGTGATGGACGACGGGCGGCTGACCGACGGCCAGGGCCGCACGGTGGACTTCAAGAACGCCGTGCTGATCATGACCTCCAACATCCCCGGGCGGCCGCGCCGGCGTGGAGACGCAGTTCCGCCCGGAGTTCGTCAACCGGCTCGACGACATCGTCGAGTTCGACTCGCTCAGCCGGGCGGAGCTGGGCCGGATCGTCGACCTCCAGGTGGCGCGGCTGATCGGCCGGGTCTCCGAGCGCGGCGTGACGGTCGAGCTGACCGACGGCGCGCGCGAGCTGCTCGGCAACATGGGCTACGACCCGACCTACGGCGCGCGGCCGCTCAAGCGCGTGATCCAGAAGCGGCTCGTGGACCCGCTCGCGCTCGGCCTGCTCAAGGGCGATTACGCGGCCGGCGACGCGATCCTCGGTCGACGCGCAGCCCGGCGACCCGCCGTCGCTCGTCTTCACCCGCACGCGCGGGGAGGCCGGCCCGCCGCCCGCGGAGCCGGAGGAGGCCGCCGCCGTCGCCTAGCGCGCGGACGCCGTGAGGGCGCGGGTCACGGTGATCGTGAGCCGCATGAAGACGCCCGGGGGCTCGGGGCTGTAGGTCTCCTGGTTGTCGACCTGCAGCGTCCAGCGCCCGAGCGCGGGCCGCGCGACCGGGATCTGGCGGCGCTTGACGTCGACCCGGCCGCACGGGCCCTGCGGGGCGCCGAGCGAGACCGTCTTGCGCAGCTTGCCCTTGCGCACGTAGTGCGCGAAGACCTCGGTCCCGTCGATGAAGCCGCGGCCGAGGAAGCGCACGCGGCGGCCCGGGTCGGCCTTGCGCGGCTTCAGCCGCAGCGCGAGCGCCGCGACGCGGCTCGAGGCGCTCGCCGTGTTGGAGGGCTGACCGACCTGGGTGACGGTCAGCGTGAACGGCCGCTCGCCCGACGCCTGGTACGGGGCGGCCACGCCGCCCTCGATCTCGCCGTTGGGCAGCACGGTGACGTTCTCCTGCACGACCCTGCCGTCGATGTAGACGTTCACCTTCTCGCCGGGCGTGAAGCCCGACGCCTTCACGGGCACGGTCTCGCGCGTCTCGGAGTCCACCGAGCGGTAGCAGGGGCCGAGCGACTGGATGGTCGCCGCGGCCGCCGCCTGGGGCGCCAGCAGGGCGGCGCCGGCCGCGAGGATCGTGATGAGAACGCGCATCAGGGTCAACCAACACCGCATGAGGCCCAAAGGATCGGATAGAACGGCCCTCGAGGTCCACCAAGCCAGCCAGGGAGGAAGGCCGTGCCGACGTACATCATGCTCTCGACGCTCACGCCAGAGGGCGTCCAGACCGTCAAGAACAATCCCGCCCGCATCCGCGAGGTCAACAAGGAGGTCGAGCAGCTCGGCGCGACGGTCAAGGCGCAGTGGGCCACGCTCGGCCACTTCGACTTCATCAACATCGTCGAGGCGCCCGACGAGAAGACGATGGCGCGGGTCTCGCTCGAGCTCGGCTCGCGCGGCACCTCGCACTACGAGACGCTGACGGCGATCCCGATCGACGACTTCATCGCCTCGCTGTAGTGCGCGTCCTCGTCGTCGGCGGCGGCGGGCGCGAGCACGCGATCGTGCGCGCGCTGCTGCGCTCCCCGCAGCGGCCCGAGGTGCTCTGCGCCCCGGGCAACCCCGGCATCCTGCGGGACGCCGGCGTGCTCGACGTCGGCGCGGGCGACGTCGAGGCGCTCGCCCGCGCGGCGGTCGCGGCCGGCGTCGAGCTGGTCGTGGCCGGGCCTGAGGCGCCGCTGGTGGCCGGGCTCGCCGACGCGTGCGCCGCGGCCGGGGTGGCGTGCTTCGGGCCGAGCGCCGCCGCCGCGCGGCTCGAGGGGTCCAAGGCCTACTCGAAGGAGGTCATGAACGCGGCGGGCGTGCCGACCGGCGCGCACGCGGTGGTGGAGTCGGTCGAGGACGGGATGGCGGCGATCTCGGGCTATCCGGCGGTGATCAAGGCCGACGGCCTGGCCGCGGGCAAGGGCGTCGTGATCGCCGCAGACGAGGCCGAGGCGCGGGAGGCGCTCGAGGCGATGCTCGTCGAGCGCCGCTTCGGCGAGCACCCCGTCGTCGTGGAGGAGTTCCTCGACGGCGACGAGCTGTCCGTGCTCGCGCTGTGCGACGGCGAGCGGGCGCTGCCGCTCGCCCCGGCGCGCGACTTCAAGCGGATCGGCGACGGCGACACGGGGCCCAACACGGGCGGGATGGGCGCCTACTCGCCGGTCGCCGAGATCGACGACGCCTTCCTCGAACGGGTGCGCGCGGAGGTCCACCAGCCCGTGCTCGACGAGCTCGCGCGCCGCGGCTCCCCGTTCCACGGCGTCCTGTACGCGGGGCTGATGCTGACCGCCGACGGGCCGAAGGTGCTCGAGTACAACGTCCGCTTCGGCGATCCCGAGACCCAGGCGGTGCTGCCGCGCCTGCGCAGCGACCTGCTCGAGCTGCTGCAGCGCGCGACGCGCCCGGGCGGGCTGGAGGGCGCGACGCTGGAGTGGGATCCGCGGGCCAGCGTGACCGTCGTGCTCGCCTCGCGCGGCTACCCCGCGGGCAGCTCCTCTGGCGACGAGATCACGGGCCTGGAGGCCGTCCCGGAGGAGATCGAGGTCACCCACGCGGGCACCGCCGAGCGCGACGGCGCCATCGTCACCGCGGGCGGCCGCGTGCTCAACGTCACCGCGCTCGGCCCCGACGTCCCTGCCGCCCGCGCCGCCGCGTATGCTGCCGCCGACGTGATCGCTTTCGACGGACGACAGCTGCGCCGGGACATCGCCGCATGAGCGAGCCACGCCTGAGCGAAGCCGAGCCACAGACGGAACAGGAGTTCGAAGGTATGGAGGTCGACGCCCCGCGGGTGGGCATCGTGATGGGCTCCAAGAGCGACATGCCGGCCATGGACGCCGCCGCGGAGGAGCTCAAGAAGCGCGACATCGGCCACGAGGTCCGCGTGATGTCGGCCCACCGGGACCCCGACGTCGTCGCCGACTACGCCAAGAACGCCAAGATGCGGGGCCTGCGGGTCATCATCGCGGGCGCCGGCCTGTCGGCCGCACTCCCGGGAGTCGTCGCCGCCCACTCCGAGCTCCCGGTGATCGGCGTCCCGCTGACCTCCTCCAAGTCCATCGCGGGCGGCCTGGACGCGCTGCTCTCGATCGCCCAGATGCCCCCGGGCGTCCCCGTGGCCTGCGTCGGCGTCGACAACGCCCGCAACGCGGCCGTGCTGGCCGCGCGGATCCTCGACGCCTGAGACCGGCGTTGCTGCGGTCGGCCGCGATCGCATCCTCCCCGGAGCAGTGCGCGCAAGCTTGCGCTTGAGCGCTCCCGGGAGGACGCGCCGCGCCCGCCCATCGGAGCCCTCGGCGGCCGCCCGGCGTACACCACCCTCGTTGGTCTGCCTCGGTGGGGGCGGCTACCGGCAAGCGCCTGGGCCATCTGCTCCTTGAGAGGTCGCGATCTTCGCCCTTCGGGTCCCGAGGATCCGCACCGGTCTACCGCCGGCGCGGCGGGCGGGCCCGGCTCAACGATCGCTGCTTCGCCGACGCTGCGCCAGACCTCCCCGCCCCGCCGCTCCGGATCCGCGACGCCTGCACGCCGAACCTGCAGTTGTTCGGCCTGAGGCCGAACAACTCCCGACTCGAGCGCCGGCCGTCGCGAGGCGCAGGTCGGAGCCGGGTCAGCCGGCGACGCCGCGGTCGCTCCCGGGCGGAAGGAGCAGGAGGTGGTCGAGCTCGCGGCGCTTGCAGCGCTCGACGAACTCGTGCGCGAGCGACGGATCGCTGCGGTATCGCGAGAACGTCGGCGCGTCGACCTCGTACCACTCGAGGTACTCGGCCATCTGGTTGCGAACCGGGATCGCGACGAACGTCCTGCCGCTCTCCTCCTCGATCTCGAGCGAGAAGCGCCGCACCTCGTCGACGAACACGCAGTTCCAGCGCATCGGGAGATCATCCCGGCCGTGCGCCGGATGCGCGCCGTCCGCTACCGCTGGGCCGCCCGCGGGACGCGCCCGAAGCGTGACCGCAGCCGTGCCATCTCCACGACGGCCACGACGTGTCCGGGGTTGAAGACCACCATCTGATCTCCGGGGCGGGCGTGCGGCCGACTGGGGTCCACCGCCCCATTCACCTCGATGGGCTCACCCGCCTTGATCCGGTGCCGCACGTCTCCGGCGGCCGCACCGGGCTCCCGGTCCGCGAACTCCTGATCGTCGACGTACGTGATCCAGGTGCCGGCGGTCGTGTGGATCTCGATCTCCATGGTCGCAGCGGTGTTCTACCCATGAACAATCCGCGGCTGACCGACATTTGCGTCGACTTGGAATACGAAGGGCCACCCCGTCGTTGACAGGGCATGCGACCCCTTCAGCCGACCGTTCGACAGCTCGCCGCACCGACCCCGTCACCCTCGCGCCGACCGCGGCGCCGGAAGGCCCGGCGGCTCGCCCTCCTCGGCGCGCTGATCGGCGCGACATCCCTGGCGGCTTGCGGCGGCGGTGACGACGCGACGCCCGCTCCGGCCTCGGCGGCGACCGCGACCCCGCCGCCGGCCGCGGCACCCGCGAAGACCTCTCGCAGCACCGAGGCCAAGATCGCGGACTTCGCCTTCTCGCCCGCGAACATCGAGGTCAAGGTCGGCGACAAGATCACCTGGACCAACGACGACGCGGACGCCCACACGGTCACGGCCACCTCGGGCGCGGAGTTCGACTCGGGCACCCTCGCCCAGGGCGCCGACTTCACCTTCGAGGCCAAGAAGCCCGGGACCGTCGCCTACTTCTGCGCGATCCACCCGTCGAGCAGCGCGCCATTCGCTGCGCTCACGCCGCGATCGTGGACGGTCCGTCCGCTTGGGCTTGAGGTCCGAGCGGGCGTTCACACCGGTGAGATCGAACGCCGCGGTGACGATGTTGGCCGGCATCGCCGTCCACATCGGGGCCCGGGTCGCCGCCCTCGCCGGTGCCGGAGAGGTCCTGGCGTCGGCCTCGGTGCCACCGCTGGTCGTAGGTTCAGAAATCTGCTTCGCCGACCGGGGCAACCACCAGGCTGAAGGGCGTGACTGGCGTTTGGCGTGTTCTGGCCACTTCGCTGGCGTGACGGTCGAGCCTGTCGGAGCCCGCCGTGTTCGAACCGAATCACCGCCGATCGTCCCTCCCCTTGCCTCGCTCCCGATAGAAGATCCATGGAAGCCCCAGCCGGTCAGGTGACCTCGAGACACCCTGAGCTGATGAGGCTGTGCACGGGCACGACGACCACGTCGGCCAACGCGCCGGGATCGAAGCTGCTCTGGGTGGCTACCTGGCTGACGAGCTCCTGCACGGACGACGTGCCGTCGAGGCGCAGCACCACGGTGGTCGCGAGCAGGTGCAGGTCGCCGGTGATGCCGGCGCTGTCGGCGAGCGCCATCTCGCCGGCGCCCGCGGTCCAGCCGGTGTCGTAGCGCATGGTCTGGTGCAGGATCGTGCCCTCGACCAGGCGCGGTCGTGAAGCGAGCAGATCGCTCGGGTCCTCGTGGGCCCCGAGCCACGCGAGGTTGGTGAGGAGGCGGGTGACGTGGCGCCCACCATCGCCCGATGGGCCGCTCGAAGCGGCAAGTCGATGGATCGAGCCGGCCGATCGCGGGTCGTTGTGGAGCACGACGAATCCATGGGCGACCGCCTCCACGTCCCATGCTTCGAACGCTTTCGTCCAACGCTCGATCGCCGCCACGTAGTCGCCCGGTTCGCTGGCGAAGCGGTACTCGTTCCAGAAGGATGCGTACGCCTCGGGCTCGGCGATCCCCGCATGGACCACGAGTGCCTGGCGGCCAAGCGGCGCGACCCACTCCGACCGGCCGCGACCAAGCATCGGCGCCTCGGGGGATCAGCCAGTCGCACAGCACCATCGCGATGCCTCCGGAGGCGAGCAGCCCTGCGCAGCCGACGATGGTGTCTCGGGCGGTGCCATCGCGCGGGCGGCTCCCGTCGCGGAACGCGAACTCCTCGTCGGGGCTCACCACGAACGGCAAGTTGGCGGTGATCAGGTCGAAGGCTTCGTCGTGACGTACGGGGTCGAAGAGATCAGCCGACCCGCAGGTCCAGCTCGATCCCGTTCATCGCGGCGTTGAGCGCCGCGAGGTCCGTGGCGTGGGCGTTCAGGTCGGTCGCCACCACGGTCTCGGCATGACCGGCCATCCGGAGCAGCGGCGCGCCCGTTCCGTGCCGAGGTCGAGCCCGGCCGACGGGCCGTCTCGGCGTGAGGCAGGCCATCGTCCGGGTTGTGGGATTCACCCCCAGCACCGTCTCGAAGCTGAGCTCCGAGGGGCGGTCCGTATCGTGCGCGATCGAGGAGACCCTCCCAGACCTCCACGCGCACCAGCGGGGTGACTGAACCGTCACCATCGATGCGGACCATGCGGGCCGCTTCGAGATCCTCGAGTCAGCCCGTCATCCAGCTCCGACGCCGCCACCACCGCGCCACGCCGCAGGAGCGGCACCAGCACCGAGTCCTCCCGCTCCGGGAACTCGTTCCCCCGGAGGGCTCGGCCGACGGCGGCGGCGGCATCCCGGCGGCGCCGGTCGAGCCGAAACGACGCTGCCGAAGGCGCCGCTTCGTCCGCTCCTCCGCGTCCGGCCATCTCGCGGCACGCTACCCGTCGGACCTGCGGGTATCAGGCGGCCGCCCGCTTCAGCGCTGCCCTTTGCACGGCGTAGCATACTGAGTATGCTACGCCGTATGCAGGAAACGAAGCCGATGAGCGTCCGCCACGCGCTGCTGGCCCTGCTCAGCGAGGGCCCGAAGTACGGGCTCCAGCTGCGCCAGGAGTTCGAGGCCCGCACCGGTGAGGTGTGGCCGCTCAACGTCGGCCAGGTGTACACGACGCTGCAGCGGCTCGAGCGCGACGGGCTCGTCGAGTCCGACGACGCAGCGACGACGGGCCCGCAGAAGGGCTACCGCATCACCGCCGACGGCGCGCGACGAGCTGCTCGACTGGCTGCGCACGCCGCCCGACCGACGGCAGCCGCCACGCGACGAGCTGCTCATCAAGGTGCTCGTCGCCGTGCAGGTGCCCGGCGTCGACGTGCACGACGTGATCCAGGTCCACCGCCGCCACCTGGTCGAGCTGATGCAGCGCTACACCGCGGTGAAGGCCGACGCCGCCGACGACGACGTCGGCCTCGCGCTCGTCGTCGACGCCGAGCTGTTCCGGCTCGAGGCGCGCGGTGCGCTGGCTCGACAGCCGCCGACGTCCGGCTGCGCCAGCGCCGCGCCGCTCGACGCCGCCGGCGACCGGCGCCCGCGCCGACTCGCCGCCGCAGGCCCGCCGACGGCCGGGGGTGCGGCGATGACCGCCGTGCTCGAGCTGCGCGGCGTGTCGAAGTCTACGGCGACGGCGCCGCCGAGGTGCACGCCCTGCGCGACGTCGACCTCGTCGGTCGACGCCGGGCGAGCTCGTCGCCGTCATGGGCCCGAGCGGGTCGGGCAAGAGCACGCTGCTCACCATCGCCGGCACGCCTCGAGGAGCCGACCGACCGGCGACGTCATCGTCGACGGCCGGCCGCGTCGGCGAGCATGTCGCCGCAACGACGCGCGCCCGGCTGCGCCGGCGCTCGATCGGCTTCGTGTTCCAGGACTTCAACCTGCTCGCCGGCCTGACCGCCGCCGAGAACGTGGCGATGCCGCTCGAGCTCGACGGCGTGCCGGCGCCGCGCGGCCCGCGCCGTCGCGCTCGACGGCGCTCGAGCGAGCTCGGCGTCGCCGACCGGGCCGAGCACTTCCCCGACGACCTCTCCGGCGGCGAGCGCCAGCGGGTGGCGATCGCCCGGGCCGTCGTCGGCGACCGCCGGCTGCTGCTCGCCGACGAGCCGACCGGCGCCCTCGACTCGGTGAACGGCGAGGCGGTGATGCGCCTGCTCCGCGACGGCATGCCAGCGCGGCGCCGCCGGCGTCGTCGTCACCCACGACGCCCAGCTCGCGTCGTGGGCCGACCGCGTCGTGTTCCTCCGCGACGGCCGCGTCGTCGACCAGACCGGCGCGCCGCCGCCGGGCCGGAGTCGCTGCTCGAGACCGGCGCCGCGCCGCTGTGAACCTCGCCCCACCACCCACCCGAGCCGTGGCGCGGTGGTCGCTGCGGCTGCTCCAGCGGGAACGGCGCCAGCACCTCCTCGTGCTCGCCCTGCTCACCCTGGCGGTGGCCGCCGCCGTCACCGGCGCGGCGGTGCTCGTGAACAGCTCGTCGAGCGCCGCTCAGGACTTCGGCGGCGCCAATGCCCGGATCAGCCTCGACGGGGCCGACCCGAGCCTGGCCGAGCGAAGCATCACCGAAGCCAGGCGGCGCTGGGGCGACATCGACGTCACCGCCCACCGCACCGTGCCGGTTCCGGGCTCGATCCGCCGGCTCGACGTGCGCGACCAGGACCCGACCGGGCCCTTCAGCTCCAACCTGCTCGACCTGCGCTCGGGCCGGTTCCCCGCCGAGGCCGGCGAGGTCGCCCTCACCGACGACACCGCCGAGCTGCTGGGCGGCGCCGAGATCGGGAACACCGTCGACCTCGGCGACGAGACGGCGACGGTGGTCGGCATGGTCGAGAACCCCGCCCACCTGGACGACGACTTCGCCCTCGTCGCGCCCGGCACGATCGGCGCCCCAGAGCGGTTCTCTCTCCTCGTCGACACCGCCGCCGAACGCCAGCCGCCCCCCGACAGCGGCATTGGGTTCGCCATGGAGATCATCGGGACCGACATGGACGACGCCGCTATCGCCGCGATCGTCCTCATCGCCACCACCCTTCTCCTCGCCCTCGTCGGGATGCTGGCCGCGGCCGGGTTCCTCGTGGTCGCCCAGCGACGGCAGCGCCAGCTCGGCCTGCTGATGGCGATCGGCGCCACCGACCGTCAGGTCCGCGCCGTCATGCTCGCCACCGGCGTCGCCATCGGGAGCGTCGCCGCCGGCCTGGGGGCGGCACTCGGTGTGGTGGGGTGGTTCGTCGCCGCGCCCGCGGTCGAGACCGCCGCCAACCACCGCATCCCCCGCTCCGATCTCCCATGGGCGCTCATCGTCGCCATCGCCGTCCTCTCGGTGGTCGTGGCGACGATCGCGGCGTGGTGGCCGGCCCGGGTGACCTCCCGCCTGCCGGTCATGGCCGCCATCGCCGGGCGACCGGCGCCGCCCCGCCCGGTGCACCGACCGCTGGCGGTCGCGGTCGTCCTCGTGGCCGCCGGCGTCGCCGCCATCGCCGTCGCCGACCCGCTGAGCCCCGGCGTGCCAGCCGTCCTGCTGGTCGGCGGCTTCGTCGCCGTGGTCGTCGGGACGGTCTTCGCCGCGCCCGGCGTGATCCGGGTCGGCGGACAGTTAGCCCGGCGCTTGCCGTTCGCGTCGCGGCTCGCCCTGCGCGATCTCGCCCGCTACCAAGCCCGGGCGGCGTCGGCGCTGGCCGCCGTCACCCTCGGCCTGGCCATGTCCGTCGGCATCGTGGCCGTGGCCGCCGCCAACGAGCCGAAAGCCGGCGAGGGCAACCTCGCCGACCACGAGCTCATCGTGTGGACCAGCGACGTCAAGCGTCTGGACAACGCCGACCTCAGCGCCTCGCAGCTCGCCGACCTCGAGCGGCGCGCCGCCGATGTCATCGCCGCCCTCGGCGACGACGTGAGCACGGCGCCACTCGACGTCGCCATGGGCACGGGGCCGGCGCCCGACTCACTCCCTCCCGAGCCGGTCACCCTCGGGATCGCCATCAACGCCGACAGCATCGAGGGCCACGGCGTCCCCTACGTCGCCATGCCCGAGATGCTCAGCCTGTACGGCATCGACCCATCGTCGATCGCCGAAGGCACGGAGCTGCTCACCACCACCGACGAGCCCTACATCCTCCTGGACTTCACCGGACGGCCCGACCTTGACGACGACCCCGCGCCCGCCCAGCACGTCGACCTGCCGCCCTGGGAGGACGCGCCGCACGCGCTGATCACCGAGAGCGCCATGGCGGCCCATGGCTGGGTGCCGGTCCGGCTGGGGTGGATCGTGGAGTCAGCGACGGCGTTCTCCGACGAGCAGATCCGGGCAGCCCGCCAGGTCGCCGCTGACCTCGGCCTCGTCATCGAGGATCGGGATCAACGCGACGACCTGGCCGCCCTCCGCAACGGCGCCACCGTCACCGGCGTCATCCTGGCCGTCGCCATCGTGGTGATGGCCGTCGGCCTGATCCGCAGCGAGGCACGGCGGGACGTACGCACGCTCACCGCCACGGGTGCGTCACCTCGCACCCGCCGGGCCATCAGCGCCAGCACCGCCGCCGGGCTCGCCGTGCCCGGTGTGCTGCTCGCCATCGCCGGCGCCTATGTCGCTCTCGTGGCGGCGTACCGCACCGACCTCAGCCGCCTGACGCCGCTCCCGCTGACGCAGCTCGCCCAAATCGCGATCGGCGCGCCGCTCGCGGCCGCCGGGCTCGGCTGGCTCCTCGCCGGACGCGAGCCCCGCACCTTCGCCCGCCAAGACCTCGAGTGACGGCGCGCGGCGCGGGACTGTCAGAACCTTGTGTGGCGGCGCGGTCTGACGGTCCGCGGGGGCAGTAGCTGCCGGCCTGCCACATCGGGCTACTGATCGGGCGTGCGGCGTTCACCACGACGCTGCCTGCGTTGCAGAAGCGGTGGGAGGTGCGGTGAGGATGGAGAGATGAACGACTACTTGCCGGCCATCTATGTCAACTTCCGACAGCAGTTCCCTGACGTCGCTCGAGCTTTGGACGGCCTCGGCAGTGCCGCCGACGGAGCCGGCCCACTTGACGAGCGAACGCAACGGCTCGTGAAACTGGCCACCGCCATCGCGAGCTCGTCGCCGGGCGCGGTTCGCTCGAACGTGCGCAAGGCGCTCGACGCGGGCGACACCGTCGATGAGATCAAACACGTCGCCGTGCTCGCCATCACCACATGCGGCTTCCCCACCGCGGTGGCCGGGCTTCGCTGGATCGACGAGGTTCTCGACGCCGACGACTGATTCAGAGGACGGTGTAGTCGCCGTCCACCCGCACACAGGATGACCCAGCCGGAGCTGGCGGCGCTCTCCGACACGTGCGTGAGCCAGTTGGAACGCGGCCTCCATGAGCCGTCGATCCGCGCGTTCCTGACGGCTGCTCAGCGCAGGTGCTCGCCGCCGTCCACGATCATGTTCGTCCCAGTCACGAACGCCGACGCCGGCTGGCAGAGGAAGAGGGCGGCGTTGCCCATGTCCTCGGGCTGGCCAGGCCGGCCCATCGGCACGGTGGCCGTGCGCTCGGCCAGGATCTCCGGATCGGCCTCGAGGCTCGCGGCCACGAGCGGCGTCACGGTGATCCCCGGCGAGAGCGCGTTCACCCGGATTCCGCTCGGCGCCAGCTCGTAGGCGACCATGCGCACGAGTTGGTTCACGGCGGCCTTGGTCGACGCGTAGGCCGCGAGCCCGGGGCGGATCCCGAGCGCTCGGATCGACGACACGACGACCATCGACCGGTTCGCCCCTTCCCCCATGCCGACCATGACCCGGGCCGCCTCCTGCAGGCACAGGAACGTGCCGGTCAGGTTGAGGGCCAGGGTCGAGTCCCACGTCTCACGCGTGACCTCGAGGAACGGGATCACTGCGCCGCTGCCGGCGTTGGCCACGAGGATGTTCAGGCCGGGCAGCTCTTCGCGCACCCACGCGAACAGCGCTGCGATTGCGTCGGGGTCGGCGGTGTCGGCTGGCCGGACGACGAGCTGCTGGTCGGGGCCGGCGACGGCGGCGAGGTCGGCAGCCGCCTTCTCGAGGTCCTCGACGTTGCGGGCGACGAGCACGACGTTGGCGCCCTCGGCCACGAGCTTCCCGGCGATGCCGAAGCCGATACCTTTGCTCGCGCCCGTCACGACCGCCCATTGACCTGCCAGCGAGCTCACGGTGCCTCGCCGTCGAGGATGGCCAGCGCCCGGCGGACTTGGCCGGCGACCATTGGGCCCCGCTCTGCCATGCGCGGATTGGTTCCCTCACCCCGCACCCACCGCGCGTACAGCTGTTGGAGGATGACCGCCGTCTTCCACGCGGCGAACGCCTCGTACCAGCGGATCCCCTCGACGTCGAAGCCGGTGCGGGCTGCGTAGCGGCGCACGAGACGCGGTTCGCCGGACGGCCACGTGAACAGGCCGTTGGCGATCGGTGCACTCCTCGTGGTGTCGGCGTCCATTCGCATCTCCCCCTCCCGAAACAACCACGACCCGGACGCGATGTCAACCATGTTCCTCATGATGATCCGCACAGGCAGAGGATTGGGGCTACTATTCTCATGAAGATTCTGCCCGACCCGATTGGGGGACCCACGTGGCAGCACGGGCCAAGAAGGGTGTCGGCGACGCGAGCGTGCTGCGCTCGACGATGACCGTCGGGCGGGTGACCCTCCGGGAGCAGCGCGCCCGCACGGTCAAGGCCTCGGAGCGGGTCGCCCAGGACATCGTCCGCGACATCGTCCGGCGCGGTCTCGGCACCGGCGATCGGCTCCCACTCGAGGCGGCGATGGTCGAGGAGTACCTCGTCAGCCGGACCTCGCTCCGCGAGGCGCTACGGCTGCTCGAGGTGCAGGGCCTCATCTCGCTCAAGCCCGGCCCCGGCGGTGGACCGGTGGTCGGGACCGTCGAGCCGTCGTACCTCGCCCACACCGCGTCCCTCTACTTCCACCTCAGCGCCGCCACGTACGGCGACGCGATGGCGACCCAGGTCCTGATGGAGTCGTCGTGCGCCCGCACGGCGGCGATGCACCCTGACCGCGCCGAGCTGATGGCGCCGTGGCTCGAGCAGGACCTGCCCGACGACACGCCCGTTTACCGCGACCTCACCACCGGGTTCCACGGCGCGGTCTACCAAGCCGCCGCCAACTCGGTGCTCACCCTGCTGACACAGGCGGTGACCCACATCGTCACCCAGCACGTCGTGATGAACATGGACCCGGTCGAGCTCCGCGGGCAGATCGTCGACGAGCACGCCGAGCTGGCCTGCACCATCGCCGCCGGCGACGCCGACCGCGCCGAGAAGCTCATGGCCGAGCACTTCCGAACCCAGCACGAGTACCTGCGTCGCCGTTCACCGGCCCGGATCCGGGAGAGCATCGAGTGGCGATGACCGACACGAACCTCGAGGGCAAGGTCGCCCTCGTGACCGGCGGCAGCAGGGGCCTGGGCCGGGAGATGGTGCTCGCCATGGCCCGTGCCGGCGCCGACATCGCCATCACGAGTCGCAAGGTCGATCGCTGCAAGGCCGTGGCCGACGAGGTCGTCGCCACGACCGGTCGTCGCGCGTTCGTCCACGGCTGCCACGTCGGCCATTGGGACGAGATCGAAGCGCTCGTCGACGCGACCTACGCCGAGCTCGGCCGCGTCGACGTCCTCGTCAACAACGCCGGCATGTCGCCGCTGTACCCCGACCTCGCGAGCGTGAGCGAGGAGCTGTTCGACAAGGTCGTCGCCGTGAACCTCAAGGGTCCGTTCCGACTCGCCGCCCTCGTCGGCGCGTGCATGGCCGAGGCCGATGGTGGCTCGATCATCAACGTCAGCAGCGTCGCCGCCGTCCGGCCGACGCCGGCCGAGCTGCCCTACGGCGCCGCCAAGGCCGGGCTCGACGCGCTGACCATCGGCTTCGCCCAGGCGTACGGGCCGAAGGTGCGGGTCAACTCCATCCAGTGCGGCCCCTTCTACACGGACATCTCCGAGGCCTGGGACAAGGAGCAGGCGGCGAAGACGTTCGCGACCTACCCCCTCGGTCGCGGCGGGGAGCCGCACGAGATCATCGGCACCCTCCTCTACTTGGCCAGCGACGCGTCCAGCTTCACGACGGGGACGGTGCTGCGCGTCGACGGCGGGCAGGCCATCGCCCACTGAGGTCGCGTCGGCCATGCGCCTCGGCTTCCACACCGTCCACTTCTCTCCGATGTTCGGCGGGTCGGCGCCGATCCTCGACGTCATCGCCGAGACGGGGCGTGCCGGCTTCGATGCCATCGGGCTCGACCTCGCCTCCGTCGACGCGGGTGGGCCCGTCAGCGACGTTGCCGCGGCGATCTCCGACGCCGGCCTGTCGTGCTCCGACGTGCTCGTGCTCGCCCCCGGGAGCGACGACGACCTGCTGGCGACGGCGCACCGCCTCGGCGACCTCGCCGAGGCCGTCGGGGCGCCGTTGTGCATCGCCGCCGTAGCGACGCCGGTACCGCAGGACCAGCTCGTGCGCTCGCTCGGCGCGTGTGCCGACGTGCTGGCCGAGCACTGCTGCCGCCTGGCCGTCGAGTTCACCCCCTACAGCGCGCTGCGAACCCTGGCAGCGGCGCGGGCGTTGTGCGCGGCGATCGGCGAGGAGCGGACGGGGCTCGTGCTCGACGCCCTCCACTTCTTCCGCAGCGGCGCGCCCTGGGACGAGCTGGCCCGGGTACGCGCCGAGGACATCGCCGTCGTGCAGTGGGACGACGCTCCCGCGGCGGCACCTGAGTCGCTGGTCGACGAGAGCCGCAACGGCCGCCTGCTCCCCGGTGACGGCGCCCTCCCGCTCGCCCGGCTGGCCCAGGCCATCCGGGGCCTCGGCTACGACGGTGTCGTGACTGCCGAGATCCTCTCCGAGACGTTCCGCCGCCGCGACCCGGCTTCGGCCATCGCCGCGACCTACGCCAGCTTGGAGGCGTCCCTCAGCGCCGGGCGTTCCGCTGGTTGAACGGGACATCGCGGTCGACCCGCGGCTCGGCCGGGAGGCCGAGCACCCGCTCGCCGATGATGTTGCGCTCGATCTCGGCGAGCAGGTGCTCGCCGATGATCCGGTACCCCGGCGCGCCGAGGACGTGCTCGGCCCACGCGTAGGTGCCCCACTCCCCCGTGTCGGCAACGAGGCCGGGCCTCAGGATCTCGGACAGACCGGCGGAGGCGCTAGCGCCAGTCGATGTACTCGTCGAGCTGGGCTCCGAGGTGCTCCTTGTAGACGTCGATCATCGTGTTGATGTGCTTCTCCATGGCCTTGCTCGCGCGTTGCGGCGAGCCGGCGACGACGGCCTTGGCGATCGCCATGTGGTCGGCCTCGATCGTCTCGCGGTCGTGGCGGGGGTCGGCGTGACCGAGGACGTGGTGGGTGACGATCTGCCCGATCGTCTGGAGCAGCATCTCCAGCACCCGGTTCTCGGCGAGCGACGCCAGGACACCGTGGAAGTGCGTGTGGCTGAGGACGAAGTCGGTGAGCTCGCCGTTGCTGTCGTCGACGGTGGCGAGGTACTGCTCCATCTCCGCCCGGACCCGGTCCCGGTCGGGATTGCGGGCGGCCCGCTCGGCCAGAAACACCTCGGTGACGACCCATGCCTCGAGGAGGTCGGCGTAGGTGCCTCCGGCGAGGTGGTAGTAGAGCGTCGAGGTCCGACCGAGGCTGGCGGGGTCGACGTGGCCGACGACAGGCCCGCCGCCGGGGCCGCGGCGGATGGTGATGAGCCCCTGCACCTCGAGCAGCCGCAGGCCCTCCCGCACGCTCTCGCGGGACAGCCCGGACTCCTCGAGCATGACTGCCTCGGAGGGGAGCTTGTCGCCGGTGCGCAAGCCGCCGCTGACGATGTCGTGCACGAGATCGCGGGCGAAGGCCTCCGCGGTCTTGAGGGGGCGGTAGACGGCATCGCCGCTGGAGATCGAGAGCGCCGGGGCCGGCGCCGGTGGCGGCGGTCGCCGACCCGAGCGCCGCGCCCCGCCCGCGCCCGACACCGCGCGGGCTTCGTTCCTCACCACGGTCGGAGCGTACCGGCGCGACCCCGAAGCAGTGCTGGACCCTCCGTTCGTCGCCGGATCAGCTCCCGAGCCGCAGCGGTAGCGACTCCAGACCCCGGATGATGAAGGAGGGGCGCCACCGGACGGGACGGGCGAGCTCCATCGTCGGGTAGCGCTCGAGCAGCGACCGCAGCGCCACCTGGAGCTCCATGCGGGCCACGGCCGCCCCCAGGCAGTAGTGGGCCCCGCCGCCGAAGCCGAGGTGCCGGTTGGGCGACCGGGCCAGGTCGAGCGACAGCGGGTCGTCGAACTCGGCGGGGTCGTGGTCGGCGGAGTGGAGCGAGACGAAGAGCTTCTCTCCCTTGCGCACGACCTCGCCGCCGACCTCGATGTCGTCCACCGCGTAGCGAGCCACGCTGTTGCGGGTGGCGGCGTCGTAGCGCAGGAGCTCCTCGACCGCCGTCGGGATGAGGCCGAGGTCGCCGCGGAGCTGCTCGAGGCACTCGGGGTGCTCGAGCAGGTGCAGCACCCCCGTGCGACAGCGTGTTGGCCGTGGTCTCGTGGCCGGCGACGACGAGGATGATCACCATGGCGACGAGCTCGTCGTCGCTGAGGCGGTCGCTGCCGTCGGCAGCCTGTACGAGGGCGGTGAGGAGGTCCTCGCGAGGACCGGCGCGCCGATCGGCGGCGAGCTCGACGACGAGGTCGGCCGCAGCGCCGAACGCCCGGTCCGCCTCGGCCATCGTCTCGGCTCCGGCGCTGGGCTCGTGCATGGCGATGAGCGACTCGGCGACCCCGACCGCGGTCGCGGCGTGCTCGTGCCCGATGCCGAGCACGTCGAGGATCACCTCGGTGGGCAGCATCTGGGCCACGTCGGCGAACAGGTCGACCTCGGTACGACCGGTCACGGCGTCGAGCTGGCGCTCGACAGACGCCGTCACCGCGGCGCGCAGCCGCTCAGCGCCCCGCCCCGTGAAGATCGTGCTCACGAGGCGCCGCAACCGGGTGTGCACGTCGCCGTCCGTCGTCAGCACCATGCGGCCCATCACCGAGGACGCGAAGCCGTCGTGGTGCGAACGGGGTGTCGACGCGCTCGCGGCGCTCACGCTCCACGCCGGGTCGCCCCGCATGATGGCGGTGGCGAGGTCGTAGCGGGTCACGTACCAGAAGTCGAACGGCGTTCGGTACACCGGCGCCCGCTGCCGCAGCTCGGCGTAGAACGGACGTGGGTCGGCGGCGGCGCCGACGACGATCGATTCGAAGTCGGCGTCGAGCTCGTTGCTGCCGTCGGACCCGAGCGCCATCAGTGCCGCTTCGAGGGTCCTCCGTGGCGGGCGAGGGCGTCGGCGTACTTCTCCTCGGCCGCCGCCCGCAGGCGCGGAAGGTGCGCCGTGGGGAACAGGCCGTCGGTGCCCTTGTAGTCCTTGAGGAGCTGGCGGGCGAGCGTGACCTTGTGGACCTCGGTGGCGCCGTCGGCCAGCCCCATGTGGAACGACTCGAGCACCATCGCGGCGAGCGGCATCTCGTCGGACACGCCGAGCGAGCCGTGGATCTGCACGGCGCGCGGCGGCGACGTCGTGGAGCACCTTCGGCATCGCCGCCTTGACCGCCGAGATGTCGGCCCGGACCTTGCTGGTAGTCGTTGTACTTGTCGATCTGCCACGCGGTGCGCAGCACGAGCAGGCGGAACTGCTCGATCTCGATCCACGAGTCGGCGATCATCGCCTGCACGAGCTGCTTGCGGGCCAGCAGCTCGCCCTGCGTGACCCGCGACAGGGCCCGCTCGCACATCATGTCGAGGGCCCGCTTGACCAGGCCCGACGGTGCGCATGGCGTGGTGGATGCGGCCGCCGCCGAGCCGGGTCTGGGCGACGACGAAGCCCTGCCCCCGCTCGCCGAGGAGGTGGTCGGCCGGGATCGCGGACGTTCTCGTAGCGGATGTACGAGTGCGTGCCGCCGTCGTCGCCGTGGCCGTACACGGGCACGTTGCGGAGGATGTTCACACCCGGCGTGTCGGCCGGCACGACGAACATCGACATCCGGCTGTGCGCGCGGCGCGTCGGGGTCGGTGACGGCCAGGAGGATGAGGAACGACGCGAAGTTGGCGTGCGAGGAGAACCACTTCTCGCCGTTGATGACCCACTCGTCGCCGTCGAGCTCGGCCCGGACGACGAACTGCGTCGGGTCGGAGCCGCCCTGCGGCTCGGTCATCGAGAACGCCGACACGATCTCGTTGCGCAGCAGCGGCTCGAGGTAGCGCTGCTTGAGCTCGGGCGTGCCGTAGTGGGCCAGGATCTCGGCGTTGCCGGAGTCGGGCGCCTGGCAGCCGAACACGATCGGCGCCGCTGTGGGTGCGCCCGAGGATCTCGTTCAGCAGCGCCAGCTTCACCTGGCCGTAGCCGGGACCGCCGAGCTCCGGGCCGAGGTGGGTCGCCCACAGCCCGCGCTCGCGCACCCGCTCCTGCAGCGGCGGGATCAGCTCCATGCGCAGCGGGTCGCGCATGTCCCAGGCGTGGTGGAGCACGTGGTCGAGCGGCTCGACCTCCTCGCGCACGAAGGCGTCGGCCCAGTCGAGCTCCTCCTGGAACGTCGGGTCGATGTCGAAGTCCATCAGTCAGGCTCCTCCTGGTCAGGGCACGCGGCCGCCACTGCGGCAGCACGACGTCGTCGGTCGAGCCGTCTCGAACCAGACCTCCATCGGCTGGCCGGCCTCGAGCGCGGGCCGGCCGGGCAGCTGGCCGACGAGCCGGGCCTCGGGGTGGTCGTCGAGCTCGACGAGCACGACCGTGTAGGGCACGGGGTAGGCGGGGTGCACCTGGTGCTCGACGACGGTCCACGAGTACAGGCGGCCGGTGCCGGCCACCGCCTGCCAGCGGCTGTCCCAGCTCCCGCAGCGGTGGCAGTAGGCGACGGGCACGTGGAGCACGGCGTCGCAGCCGTCGCACATGCGGATGGCCAGCTCGCCGCGGCGCGGCGGCCTCGAAGAAGCCGCCGGTGTCGAGGTCGTCGACGACCGGGAGCGGCCGCAGTGCGGCGGCGTCGGCGCGTCACGACGCGCTCCGCAGGAGCAGCGCGCTGCCCGGCGGCAGCGGCGTGCGACGTCACGAGGCACACCTCGGCGCCGGCGACCTGGTTCGACGAGTGCCCCGGATCTGCCGCACGCCCTCGACGATGTGGTTCATGCCGTGGATGTAGCCCTCGGAGAGGTGGCCGCCGCCGGTGTTGATCGGGATCGTGCCGCCGAGCTCGATCTCGCCGGCGGCGACGAACGGGCCGCCCTCGCCCTTCTTGCAGAAGCCCCAGTCCTCGAGCTGGAGCAGCACGGTGATCGTGAAGCAGTCGTAGAGCTGGGCGACGTCGACGTCGTCGGGGCCGAGGCCGGCCCGCCGGTACAGCGTCTCGGCCACCGCTCTGGCCGGCAGCGTCGGTGAGCGACTCGCGCATCAGCACCGGGAACTGGATGCCCGGGCTGCGGGTCGGGGATGCTGCCCTGGGCGACGGCGCGGATGAGCGCCGGCGGCTCGGCGCAGGTCGCGCGGCCCGCTCGGCGGCGGTGACGACGACGGCGCAGGCGCCGTCGGTCTCGAGGCAGAAGTCGAACAGCCGCAGCGGCTCGGCGATCATCCGCGCCGCGAGGTAGTCGTCCATCGTCAGCGGCGCGGTCGTGCATCTGCGCCGCCGGGTTGGCGTTGGCCCGCGCCCGGCAGGCCAGCGGCGATGCCGCCGAGCTGCTCGGACGTCGTGCCGAACTCGATCATGTGCCGCTGGGCCATCAGGGCGAAGACCTGCCCGGGCGTGAGCAGCCCGTAGGGGGCGAACAGCTCGTCGTAGGTGCCGCCGCCGCCGACGCGGGCGCCCGTCGACCGGCGACTGGCCCGAAGCGCCGGCCCGACCGGCCGTTGAGGCTGCGGAAGACGAGCACGGTCGTCGCCTGCCCGGACAGGATGGCCGCCGACGGCCTGGCCGACCATCGCGCACGGCGCCGCCCCGCCGGGCCCGTTCTCGCCCAGTAGGTGAGGTCGCGGATGCCGAGGCTGTGGGCGAGGTCGTTGCCGCGCACGTTGTCCATGTCGCAGCGGACGATCCCGTCGACGTCGGCGGCCGTGAGCCCGGCGTCGGCGAGCGCCGCCAGCGAGGCCTGCGTCGCCAGCGTCAGCTCGCGTGCGCCCGGAGTCGCGGGAGAAGTCGGTGGCGCCGATCCCGACGATGGCGCACTTGTCGCGGTGGGTGAACTCCTCCATGGCGGACTCCTACAGCTTGTCGAGGGCGTCGGAGCCGCCGAGGATGATGGCGACGAGTGACGCCGATGGCCGTGATCACGGTCATGATCAGCGCGATCGGCGGCGACCAGCGGGTAGGAGCCGTTGGTGTAGTAGTCGAACAGCACGGTGCCCATCACCTGGGTCGTCGGCGCGCGCACGAGCAGCGAGGCGGCGAACTCGTGGGTGAGCAGCACGAACATCAGCGCGCCGGCTCCGCCGATGGTCGGGCGCAGCAGCGGCAGGACGATGTTGAGGTTCGTGCGCAGCGCGCCGGCGCCGCTCGCCCGGGCCGCCTCGAGGTAGGTGTTGCCGAGCGCCACCATGCCCGCCGAGCTGCATCCGGGTCGTGAACGGCAGCATCAGCGTGACGTAGACGAGGATGATCACCCAGCGGGTGCCGTAGAGGAAGAACGGCTCCTGCGTGTAGGTGAGCAGGAAGCCGACGCCGAACACGACCGCCGGGATGCCGAGCGGCATCGTGACGAGGAAGTCGACGACCGGCCGCATGATCTGGTACTTGCGTCCCTTGAGCAGCAGCGTGGCGGCGAAGAAGCCGATCGGCAGGGCGATGAGCGACGGCCGCGAGCGAGACGACGACGCTCGTCGAGATCGCGTCGGTGATGCCCGACGTCGTCGAGGACCTGCCGGAAGTTGTCGAGCGTGAAGCTCGGCCGACGTCGATGTCGGCGCTCCAGAACGGTCGACAGCGCGACGATGACCAGCGCGGTGACCGGCAGGACCGTCGCCATGAAGCTGTAGCCGACGATGCCGGCGACGGCGAGCTTCGACGGTCGGGCTGTCGGCCCGGAACGCCTTGCCGCCGTGGGTGACGAAGCGGGCCTGGTCGCCGAGGATGACCTTCTGGAACGATGACGACGAGCGACGCCGAAGAGCAGCAACGGCGAGCCGATGGCGGCGGCGGCGCCGTAGTCGATCGGCGACTGCGACGTCGAAGAAGTACATCTGCGTCGTGAGCACCGTGATCCCGGCGTTGCGGCCGAGCAGCAGCGGGCCGGTGAACTGGCCGAGGCCGAGCAGCAGCGCCACGCCGCCGCCGTAGACGAGCACCGGACGCAGCAGCGGCAGCGTGATCCGGAAGAACACGCCGAGGCCGCGCGAGCCGCTCACCTGCGCGGCCTCGAGCAGCTCGGAGTTGATGTTGGCGAAGCCGGAGCTCACGAACAGGTAGACGAACGCGGTCAGCCCGAAGCCGGTGATGATGACGATCCACGGCATGCGTGTAGATGTCGACGGGCCCCTCCTCGAGGTGGTCCCACCACGGCAGGTTGCGCAGCAGCGCGTTGAGGTAGCCGGGACGCGGCGAGAACAGGAACGCCCACCCGATGACCGACGCCACCGCCGGCACGACGATCGGCAGGATCGGCAGCACCCGCAGCAGCCTTCATGCGCGGTGGCAGGCGGGTGGCCGCCCAGGCGAGCGCGTGCCGAGCACCAGGGCGATGGCGAGCGAGCCGAGGGCCAGGCCGATCGTCGCCTTGATCGTGTCGGCGATGTCCGGCCGTGGTCGAAGGCGGTGCGGTAGCCGGCGGCGCCGTCCTCGAAGGCGAGCTGCTGCAGCCGGTACAGCGGCATCGAGCACGAGGTAGGCGATGCCGAGCGAGGAAGGCGAGCACGCCGAGCCGCGGCAGGTGCGGCGACAGCCACGCCGGCATGGCGAGCGCGGGCCGGCGCACGGCGGGGCGTCGATGGCGATGGTCACGACGTCACACCCCGACCGCGACGGCGGGTGGCCACGTCGATCGGCACGTGGCCGGCGATGCCGGTGTCGTCGTCGCCGTAGTAGACGGCGCTGGCCGGGTCGAAGCCGACCACGACGGGCTGGTCCAGCTCGAGCTTGCGGGCCCAGCCGCCGAAGGCGCCGGCTCGGCACCCGGGCGTGCGAGCCGACTGCCGCCGACCTCGACGACGACGTCCATGTGGCGACCGCCGAACTGCGGAGTCGACGACCTTGGCCGGGAACGGACATGCTGCCAGACGGCCGGTCGGCGGCCGGTCGGGGCCAGGTGCAGGTCCTCGGGTCGCAGCCGCACGGCCACCGTCGACGGGTCGCCCGGCAGCGTGCAGCGTCGCCGGTCACCGCCTCGCCGGCGAACAGTCCAGCCGGCCGTCGCTGCGCACGAGCGGCAGGCGGTTCGACATGCCGATGAACCCGGCGACGTACTCGGTGGCCGGCTCCTCGAACACGTGCTCGGGCGTGCCGACCTGCTCGAAGCGCCCGGCCCGCATGATCGCCACCCGGTCGGCGAGGGCGAGCGCCTCGCTCTGGTCGTGGGTCACGAACACGGCGCTGAAGCCGCAGCCGGTCGTGCAGCTCGTGGAGCTGAGCCCGCACCTGGTCGCGCAGGCGGGCGTCGAGGTTGCTCAGCGGCTCGTCGAAGAGCACGACGTCGGGTCGGGCGACGAGGCCGCGGGCGAGGGCGACGCGCTGCTGCTGGCCGCCGCTGAGCTGGGCCGGGTAGCGGTCGAGCAGCGTCGAGCAGTCGACGAGCGCCGCCGTCTCCTCGACCCAGTCCTTCGTGCGCCGGGCCCCTCAGCTTGCGGGCCTTGCAGCGGGTAGCCGATGTTCTTGCGCACGGTCATGTGCGGCCACAGCGCGTAGGACTGGAACACCATGCCGATGTTCCGCTTGTCCGGGCTCAGGTTGAGCTTCGTCGCGGAGTCGAAGACGTCGCGATCACCGAAGCGTGATGCGGCCCTCGTCGGGCGTCTCGAGCCCGGCGAGGCAGCGCAGCGTCGTCGTCTTGCCGCAGCCGCTCGGGCCGAGCAGGACGAGGAACTCGCCCTCGCTCGATGTCCAGGTCGAGGTCGTCCATGGCGGTCGTCGGCGGCTTGCCGGCGAAGCGCTTGGTCAGCCCTTCGATGCGCAGCTGGGTCACAGCGTTCCCCTGTCTGCGAACGGACCACGGTCGCCGTGCAGCCCCCCGAGTGTGGTGCCCGCAGCCGATCGGGCCGTCGAGCGCACGCATAATCGATCATGATGATAACATGGAATGCCCGTGTGTCAAGCGACACACAGCCGGTTCCGAGCCGGCACTGAACGCGAACGAGGGCACCGCACGCGCGGGGCCCTCGTCTCGTTCGTGCGGGACTCTTGGACTAGCGGAACATGGCGTTCCACTCCTCGACGTAGGCGGCGGCCGGCTCGGGCGCGGTGGCCTCGAGGTCCTGCACCCGCACCTGGTCGTTGGTGATCAGCGTGCCCGGGATGTCGGGCAGCACGGAGCCGCTGGCGCCCTGGACGAGCTCCTGGCCCTCGGCCGTCACCATGAAGTCGGCCAGCAGGGCGGCGGCGTTCGGGCTGTCCGCCGACGTGGGGATGGCACCCGAAGTAGCGGGCGCCCCAGGCGCCGGCGTCCTCGGAGATCCCGAAGTCGACCGGCGCGCCGCCCTCTTGGCCGCCGGCACGAGCTGCACCGGGGCGGCGAAGGCGCCGGCGAAGATCTCGCCGGACTGCAGCGCCTCGCCGATCGGCAGCGAGCTCGGGTAGATCCGCGGCTCCTGCGCCGCCAGGTCGGCCACGTACTCCTCGCCGAAGTTCTCCTCGAGCCAGAGGTAGAAGTCGACGAGCGCCGGGCCGATCGCCGGGTCGGGCACGCCGATCTTGCCGCCGGCCAGCGACGGGTCGAGCAGGTCCGGGATAGTCGGTCAGGCCGTCGGGCACGAGGTCGGTGTTCCAGGCGAACGTGAGCACGGCGGCGCCGACCTCGAAGATGTTGCCCTCGTGCATGTACTGCTCGGCGTCGTAGTCGCCGAGACCGGCGAGCTGCGGGCTGGCCGTCGGATCGACGCAGTCGCCGGCGGCGGCATGGGTCTCCATCCACGCCTGGGCGGCGGTCACGACGAGGTCGGCGCCGGACGTGCCGGTCGACAGCTCGGTCTCGACCCGGGGGATGATGTCGCGCGTCGGCGCCGCGCACGACCTCGACGGCGATGCCGTACTCCTCCTCGAACGCCGCGCCGAGCGCGTTCAGCTGGTCGAGGCCCTGGCTGGAGTAGACCGTGACGCTGCCTTCCTCCTGGGCCGCGGCGACGAGCTCCTCGGAGCGCAGCATCGGCGTCACCGCCGGCCTCGCCCTCGGTGCCCGATGCCGCCGTGGTCTCGGTCGGCCGCCTCGGTCGTCGTGGCCGTGGCATCAGCGCCTTCGTCGTCGTCGCCGCACGCCGCGGCGGCGAGCGCGAGGCAGAGCAACGAGGCCGTCAAGCGCACTCGGCGCCGTGGGTTCGATCGCACGTGGTTTCCCCCTGAGTGAGTGCCCCTCGGCACTGGCTAATTGATCATGATGATATAGTTCATCCGGCGGAGGTGTCAAGCGTCACTTGCGGCGACCCGACCTCGCCGGACCGTCCGACCCCGGACTGCGCCGGGCCGGACCGGGGGCAGTGGCGGCAGTGCCGCTGCGGCTCCGATCAGTCGAGCTTGTAGAGCCGGGCGGCGTTGTCGTGGAGGACCTTGCGCGAGGGTCTCCTCGGGCAGGCCGGCGAAGTTCTGCTCGAGGTAGATGTTCGGCGCCACGGCCGCCGACGCCGGCCCGGGCGACATGCTCGTCGGGTGCGGGAAGTCGGTCTCGTAGAGGATGTTGTCGGGCCCGAGGCGCTCGAGGGCGTAGCAGCGCGCCTTCCTCCTCGAACCAGAAGCAGCCGTAGATCTGGCGGGCGAAGTACTCGCTCGGCAGCAGGTCGTACTCGGGGTGCTCGGCGGCGACGCCGCAGTTCTTCCACTGCCAGTCGAGGGCGTCGAGGGCGAACGGGATCCAGCCGACGCCGCTCTCGACCGAGACGAAGTGCAGCTCCGGGAAGCGGTGGCAGATGCCGCCGCAGACGAGGTTGGCGATCGTCCGGGCGTTGCCGAGGAAGAACGACACGCCGACCGACGCGTAGAGCGCCCGCTCGCCGACGGACGGGTGGCCGGTGTTCGTCGAGCAGCGACAGGTCACCCGAGGCGATGTGGAAGTTGACCGGCTGGCGCAGCTCCTGGGCCGTCGCCCACATCGGGTCCCAGTGCGGATCGGTGAGGTGCGGCAGGCCGAACGCCGACGGGTCCTGGGAGAAGACGATGCCGCGGTGGCCCATCGCCTCGCAGCGCTCGATCTCGGCGAGCGTCGGCGTCGAGGTCCCAGAACGGCAGCGTCGTCACGGCGATCAGGCGGTCGGGCGCGGCGCTGCACCACTCGGTCTGGAAGTCGTTGTAGGCCCGGATGTACTCGAGCGTCATCTGCAGGTCGCCGGTCTCCTGGAGCAGCGCCGAGTTGAACAGCGCCACGTTCGGATAGAGGACCTGGGCCCACACGCCGTACTCGTCCATCCGCTCGAGCCGCAGCTTGGCGTCCCACGTGTGCGGGTCGGCGTCCTCCCAGCGCGGCGGGTGCGACGGCGGGAACTCGGGCCAGCCGGCCTGGGCGGCGGCAGCCGACCGGCGCGAGGCGCTGGTCACCGACGAACCACGCCTCCTCCTGGAAGTTGTCGTCCCAGCGCACGTGACGGGACGAGGTCGCCCCACTTCGTGACATGCGGGACGTCCAGAGGTCCGGCGGCTCGACCAGATGGGAGTCGGTGTCGATGATCTTGAAGCGGTCGACGATGGCGTTGGTCACGGCGTCCCCCTGGCGAGCGGTGTCCGCAGACAACGATAACCTCATGATGAATTCAAGGCAAGGGTCGCACCACCCCGGCGCTGGGCCCGCCACGCCAACGCCCCGACGGCGACTGCCGGCACTGCCCCGATGGCGTAGGCGGCGTGGAACGTCCACTCCGCCGGATGCTCGCCGCCCGGCGACGACGTGCACCGGTGGCCATGACCGCCGTGACGAGCGCCGACGCGAGCACCGAGCCGACCACCCGGGCCAGCGCGCTCAGCGCGTTGACGGCCGCCGTCTGGGCCGGATCGACGTGGTCGATGATCAGGATCGGGGAGGGCGCACTGCCCGAGCCCGAGCCCGGCGCTGACGACGGCGACGCTCAGCACGACGTCGAGGATCGAGCCGTGGCGGACGAAGGCGAGGCCGAAACCGGCGACGATCGAGCGCGGCGCCGGTGCGCAGCAGCGGCGTCGGACCCGCGGGCGGCGCTGAGCGGGCGCCGAGCATCACCGCCGCGATGAGCACGACCGCGCCGGGGAGCTGCACGAGCCCGGCGACGCCGAGCGACTCTGCCCGAGCCCGTAGCCGGTCGCGCCGGCAGCGTCACGAGCGCGAACGTCGAGATGTACTGGGCGAACGTGGCGAAGCCCACCATCACGCCGCCGAGGTGGGCGAGCAGCACCGGGCCCGTCGCGCTGATCGCGAGGTCGACGAGCGGCTCGGCCCTCGAACGCTCCCATCGCACCCACCACCAGGCCAGAGCGGCGGCCGCGGCGACCAGGCCGACCACGGTCGGCGAGGCCCAGCCCCAGCTCGACCGTTGGTGATGCCAGCAGCAGCACGAACAGCGTGCCCGCGAGCACGACGGCACCGGGGACATCGAAGCGGGCCGGGAACCTGCATCGCCGCGCCGCGGGTGCTGGCGACCACGGCGACGAGGGCGAGCACGCAGCAGCGCCGCCGTGACCCAGAACACCGACTGCCAGCCGTAGGCCGACAGCACGCCGCCCATCACGACCGGACCGAGCCCGGCGCCGAGCCCGGCGCCGGCCGCGGTCACGACCGCCACGGCTCGGCTGAGGTGACGGGCCGGCAGCTGTCGCGGATGACCCCGTAGGCCAGCGGGATCACGCCCGAGCCGAGCCCTGCACGGCCCGGCCGGCGACGACCACGAGCAGCGAGCCGGCCACGGCGGCCAGCGACCGACCCCGCCAAGGCGGCGGCGAGGCAGACGAGCAAGAGCGGCCGCTTGCCGTACATGTCCCCCATCCGCCCGACGATCGGGTTGGCCGCGGCGCCGACGATCGAGGGTGGAGTCGCGACCCAGGACACCGCGGCGATGTCGGTGTCGAACGCAACCGGGAGGGCAGCCAGCAGAGCGATCGAGATCGTCTGCATCAGCGCGATGACCGCGACGGCGAAGGCCACCGACCCGGTGACCCGCAGCGACCGGGCCGACCAACCGGTGGCGTCCGAGCCGGCGAGGGCGACGGCCGCCATCAGGCAGGCACCGGCGCGGCGGCGTCGACGGCGGCGAGGGCGTCGTCGCCGAGCGGCACGGCGGCGACGGCGTTGGCCCGTACCTGTTCGGGCGAACTGGCCCCGGCGATGACGCTTCCGACGGTGGGCCGGCTCGCCAGCCACCCGATCGCCAGCTCGACCATCGACAGTCCGGCCGCCTCCGCCACCGCTCGAAGCGCCTCGACCCGATCGAGGGCGTCGCCGGCGGTCACCCACCTCGCCCGCTCGGGCTCGTTGCCGAGCCGCGTTCCGGGAGGCAGCGGCTCGCCCTTGCGGAACTTGCCGGTCAGCAGGCCGTTGGCCAGTGGGAAGAACGGCAACGTGCCGACGCCGGCGGCCTCGCAGGCGGGCACGAGCTCGCGTTCAGGGCCTCGGTGCAGCAAGTGGTACTGGTACTGGGCGCTGACGAAGCGCTCCACCCCACGTGTGCGGGCCGTCCACTCGGCGTCCACCACCTGCCAGGCGGCGAGGCTCGACGAGCCGACGTACCGGACGAGACCCTCGTGCACGAGCTCGTCGAGGGCGCCCAGGGTCTCCTCGATCGGCGTCGTCGGGTCGGGCACGTGGAGCTGGTAGAGGTCGATCCAATCCGTCCGCAGTCGCCGCAGGCTGGCCCGCACCGCGGCCGCGGATGTCACGGCGCGACCCGCGGCTCTCGTCCGGCCGGCTGCCCGGCATCGGCAGGCCGAACTTCGTCGCCAACACCACCTGATCACGTCGGGTGCCGAGCACGTCGCCGAGCAGGGACTCGCTGCCCCCCTCGCCGTAGACGTCGGCCGTGTCGAACAGCGTCACCCCGGCATCGATGGCGGCGTCGACGACGGCGCGAGAGGCGTCATCGTCGAGCCGGGCTCGGAAGTTGTTGCAGCCGAGCCCGACGATCGACACCCACAACCCCGAGCCGCCCAGGTTCCGGTAGGTCATGGCCGTCACGACGCGACTCGCACCGCTGTGCCCGGCGTCAGGCCGCTGCGGCCGCCGTCGACGACGACGGTCGACCCCGTGACGTAGGAGGCGTCGTCGCCGGCGAGGAAGGCGACGACGGCGGCCACCTCCTCGGCGCGCGCCGGGCGGCCGAGCGGCGTGCAGGCCATCGCCGCGTCGTGCACGGCGGGCGCCGCGGCGACCACGGACGGGTCCTCGACCGCGGCCCTGGCCACGCAGTTCACCCTGATGCCGAGCGGCGCCAGCTCGTGGGCGAGCACGTGGGTCAGGGGAGCGACGGCGCCCTTGGACGCCGAGTACGACGGCACCATCGGGTTGCCCTGGAAGCCGTCGACCGAGCCGAGGTTCACGATCGGCCGCGCCACCGCGGCGCCGCGCGAGTGACGGCAGGAACGCCTTCGTGGCGACGACCGGGCCGAGCACGTTCGTGCGCACGACCGCCTCCCACGCGGCCATGGATGACTCGGCGAACGTCGCCCACTCGATGGCGAAGTGACAGTTGACGAGCACCGACACGGCGTGGTCGATTCCGGCGGCCACCGCATCCATGTGGGCGACGTCGGTCAGGTCGGCCACGAAGGCCTGACCGCGTCCGCCGGCGGCCACGACCGCCGTGGCCGCTCCCTCAGCCGCCTCCTCCGACGGGTCGACGACGACGACCTCGTCCCACCCGGCGAGGGCGACTGCGCACGCCCGCCCGACGACGTCGGCCACGCTCACGACGACCGCCCACCCCCGACCCTCCATCTCAGCCCGGGCCGCCGGGGAAGTCCCCGATCTCGACGAACACCTCGCGCAGGAGGTTGGTCATGTGCGGGTACAGCGCCCGAGATAGCTCCGAGTGGCGGGCGGCGACCTGCGCCCAGTCGCCGTGGAGGACCTCGACGTCGTCGAGCTCGTAGACGACGAGGTACTTCGGCCCGCGGCGGGGCGTGACCGTGCCCGGCGCCGGCTGGGGCGCCTCCTCGTAGCGGACGAAGCGACGGGCACGTCGTACGCCTGGCACGGCCACCCGCTCGGGTACGTGCTCGGTGTCGTACCAGTGGTTGAACCGCTCCTCCTCCTCGGGAGGGATGTCGGTCATGACGATCACCACGCCCGGGGTCATCGGGCCTCGAAGACGAGCGGCAGCGTGCGGAGCTGGCGCAGCAGCCAGCTGTCGCCGTAGGTCGGCGTCGCCCCCGGCGCCAGGCGGAGCCCGGGAGCCGCTCGAGCAGCCGGCCCACTGCGACCTGCACCTCCATGCGGGCGAGCCCGGCCCCCACGCAGAAGTGGATGCCCTGGCCGAACGCCAGGTGCTGCTGGGCGTTCGGGCGGTCGACACGGAACGCCTCGGGGCAGGCGAACCGGCCGGCGTCGCGGTTGGCCGGGCCGAACATGACGATCACCATCGACCCGGCCTGGATCGGGACGCCGCCCACGACGGCGTCCTTGCGGCAGTGGCGCCAGAGCCCCTGGGTCGGGGACTCGACCCGGAGCGCCTCCTCGACGGCATTCGGCAGCAACGCGGGGTCGGCCTGCACGGCGGCCAGCTGGTCGGGGTGCTCGACGAGCAGGCGCACCATGAGGCCGATGGCCTGTGAGGTCGTCTCGTTGCCGGCGGCCAGCAGGTGCTGCATGGCGTTCACGATCTCGGGCACGGTGAACGGCTCGTCGCCGTCGGCGACCGCGCCCGAGGTGGCGGCGGCCACCAACTCGCCGAGCAGGTCGTCAGTCGGCTCGTCGGGGTGGTCGAGCCGGGCCTGGATCTCGTCCAGGAAGAACCGCTGGGTCTCGAGGTGGGCCGTCGCCTTGTCGCGCCAGCCCTGGTGGTCGAGGTCGACGCCCATGCTCGAGACGAACGCGTCCGACCACCGCCGGATCCGTTCGACGTCGGCGACGTCGACGCCGAGGATCGCGCCGATCACCCGGATCGGCACGGGCGCCGCGAACTGGCTCATGAGCTCCACCTCGGCCGTCGGCGACGAAGCCGTCGATGAGCTCGTCGACGAGCTGCTCGGTCATCGGCCGCCACGTCGTCTGGGCCCGCTTCGACGCGAACCATCGGTTGATCCGGCGCCGCTGCCTCGTGTGGTCCGGCGGGTCGAGGAAGTGCAGGGTCTCGATGTTGGGCTCGGCCGTCGCGTAGATCTCCTCCACGTCCGGAGTAGCCGGGGTGCACCCAACCGATGGCGTCGCCGTGGTGCTCGAGGATCAGCTCGTGGTCGTTCGAGAACGTCTCCACGTCGCGGAGCACGGCGACCGCCTCCTCGTAACCGGTGACGAGGACGTGCCCGGTGGCGGGATCGACGACCACGCTCACGGCGCCAGCTCCCAACGTGGCAACGACGACGTCCGTCGGCCAGCCGGTCGAAGCGCACGACCATCGGCAGGCCGACGGCGAGCTCCGGTCGGCCCGGGAGGTCGGTGACGAAGCGGACGCCGGGCTCGTCGTCGAGCTCGACGAGGACGATCGTGTACGGCGCCGGGAACGCCGGGTCGACGGCGTGCTCGACCGATCGTCCAGGTGTGCACGGTCCCGCGCCCGGCGACCGGCCGCCACGTGACGTCGAAGCTGTCGCAGCGGTGGCAGTAGCCCCGCGGGAGGTGCAGCACGTGGCCCGCCGGGCGGCACACGCTGCACGACCAGCTCGCCGCGAGCGGGCCGCCTCCCAGAACGGCAGGCTGTCGCGGTCCCGGGTCGACGGGATGACGCTCATGCGGCCCTCCGCAGGACCAGGGCGCTGCTCGCCGGCGGCGACGCCGCCGGTGACCAGGCACGTCTCGGCGCCGGCGACCTGCGACGGTCGACGTCCCGCGGAGCTGGCGCACGCCCTCGACGATGTGGTTCATGCCGTGGATGTAGCCCTCCGAGAGGTGCCCGCCGCCGGTGTTGATCGGCAGCGAGCCGCCGATGTCCGATCGCACCGCTGACGCCGCGAACGGCCCGCCCTCGCCCTTGGCGCAGAACCCGTAGTCCTCGAGCTGGACGAGCACGGTGATCGTGAAGCAGTCGTAGATCTGGGCCACGTCGATGTCGGCCGGGCCGAGGCCGGCCCGCTGGTAGAGCGTGCGGGCGACGTGGGCCGACGGCCAGGTCGTGTAGGTCGTCGCGCATCAGGATCGGGTTGATCGTCCCGCCCTGCACGCCCGGGCCGGCTGCCCTGGGCCACGGCCCGGATGAGCACCGGCGGGTGCGGGCTGTCGGCGGCCCGCTCGGCGCGCGGTGACGACGACGGCGCACGCGCCGTCGGTCTCGAGGCAGTAGTCGAACAGCCGCAGCGGCTGCGACAGCCACCGTCCGTCGAGGTAGTCGTCGATCGTCAGCGGCCGGTCGCCCATCTGGGCGTTGGGGTTGGCGCTGGCGCGCTCGCCGGCACGTGACGGCGATCGCGCCGAGCTGCTCGTGGGTCGTGCCGAACTCGGCCATGTGCCGCTGGGCGACCATGGCGTACACCTGGCCGGGGACGAGCAGCCCGTACGGGCGCGAAGAACTCGTCGAGGCTGCCGTCGCCGCCGGACGCGGCGGCCGCCCGCCGTCGCGCCGGCCGGCGCTGCGGCCGTACCGGGCACCCGAGCGCCCGTTGAGCGACCGGAACACGAGCACGTTCGTCGCCTGGCCGCTGACGATCGCGGCCGACCGCCTGGCCGATCATCGCCGGCGGCGCCGATCCCCCGGGCCCGCCGATGCCCCAGTACGTGCAGGTCGGGGATGCCGAGCGCCGTCGGCCAGGGCGTTGTGGGTGACGAGGTCCATGTCGTTGCGGACGATCCCGTCGATGTCGGCCGGCCGCAGGCCGGCGTCGGCGATGGCGGCGCGGCCGGCGGCCAGGGCCAGCGTGAGGTCGCTCACGCCCGAGTCGCTTGCGAGAACGTCGTGTGCGCCGATGCCCGTGATGGCGCACCGGTCGCGGTGGCCCCGTCGGGCGACGTCGGTGGTGGACATCGCTCACCTTCGCACCGGTCCACGACCGGCGGGATGATTCCTCATGATGTTTACCACAGTCCGGGTCGATCGGTCAACCGTGCCGGGTGGCGTTGACAGCGGCCGAGCCGGCTCGTCATAATCATCATGATCTTTTGTCCGGCTCGAAGGAGGGGACCGATGACGGCACCGCTGCAAGGCGTCCGGGTCCTGGAGGTGGCGATCTACGCGTTCGTCCCGTCGGCCGCGGCGATCCTGGCCGACTGGGGCGCCGACGTGCTCAAGGTCGAGCACCCGGTGCTGGGCGACCCCGGCCGGACCACCGCGGCGTGGGGCGTGCCCGCCGACGTCAACGGCGTGTCACACCTGTGGGAGGTCGCCAACCGCGGCAAGCGGGCGATGACCCTCGACCTCGCCACGCCCGAGGGCAAGGAGATCCTCATGCAGCTCGTCGACGAGTCCGACGTCTTCGTCACGAACTTCCTGCCGCCGGCCCGCCGCAAGCTCGGCATCGAGCCGGAGGACATCCATGGGCCGCAACCCGCGGATCATCTACGCCCGCGGCAGCGCCCAGGGACCGCGTCGGCGAGCATGGCCGAGCGCGGCGGGTTCGACGGGGTCACGTACTGGACCCGGACCGGCGCCTCGCTCGGGGTCACGCCGCCCGAGCCGCCAGGTGCCGCTGGCGATGCCCGGCCCCGGCTTCGGCGACCTGCAGTGCGGCATGGCGCTCGCCGGCGGCATCGGCACCGCGCTGTACCAGCGCGAGCGCACCGGGCGAGGGCATCGTCGTCGACGTCTCGCTCATGTCCATGGGCCTGTGGGCGATGGGCATGACGATCTCGGGCACGAGCGTCCTCGACGCCGACGCGCTGCCCCACCAGTACCACCGCGAACTCGACGAACCCGCTCGTGAACGAGTACCGCACGAAGGACGGCGGCTTCATCGCCATGGCCTTCCTGCAGTCCGACCGCTACTGGCCGGAGTTCTGCGTCCTGGTCGATCGCTTCGACTGGCTGGCCGACGAGCGCTTCGCGGACTCGGCCGACCGGGCCGAGCACACGCGAGGCGCTCGTCGCGCATGCTCGACGAGCTGTTCCTCGAGCGCACCTCGCCGAGTGGCAGGAGCTGCTCACCAAGCAGGACGGCCAGTGGGACACGGTGCTCGCCGGCCGGTCAGGTGCAGCACGACGAGCAGGCCCTCGCCAACGGCTACGTCCAGCGCGATCGAGCACGACGGCGAGGGCAAGGTCGTGCTCGTCGCCGCCCCCGTGCAGTTCGACGGCGAGGCACCGACGCTCGGCAAGGCCCCGGCGTTCGGCGCCGACACCGACGACGTGCTCCGGGACCACGGCCTCGATGACGACGGCCATCGCCGATCTCCGCAGCCGCGGCGTCATCGCCTGACCGGCGCTGAAGATCGGCCTCACCGCCTACGACGTCCACGCCGCGCGAGTTCCTCGACCTCGCCGCCGCCGCCGACGAGGCCGGGTTCTCGTCGCTGTGGCTCGGCGAGCACGTCGTGCTGCCCGTCGGCTACTCCACCGCCCACCCGACGAAGCAGCAGCCCGGCGCAGCAGCACCACACCGGTCCGATCGTCGATCCCGACACCGAGCTCGTCGATCCGCTCGTGCAGCTCGGCGCGGCCGCGGCGGTGACGACGCGGATCGAGCTGGCGACCGGCATCTTCATCCTTCCGCTGCGCCATCCGCTCGCCGTCGCCCGCTCCGACGTGCACCGTGCAGGAGCTCGCCGGCGGTCGCTTCGTGTTCGGCCTCGGCTTCGGCTGGCTGGAGGAGGAGTTCACCGTCCTCGACGTCCCGTTCGCCGAGCGGGTCACCCGCTTCGAGGAGGGCATCGAGGTACTCCGAGCTGGCGTGGCGCAGCGGCGAGGTCAAGCACGAGGGCCGGCACTTCTCGATCAGCGGTGTGCAGGTGACGAAGCGGGTCACGGACGATCCCGCTCATGCTCGGCGGCAACACCGACAAGGCGCTCCGGCGGGCCGTCCGGCTCGGCGACGGCTGGTTCTCCTCGGGCACGCCGCCGTTCGAGGAGTCGCTCCGCCTGCGCGAGCGAGCTGCGACGGCTGCGGGCCGAGAGCGACCGGGCCGACGAGCCGTTCAAGCTCGTGTTCCGCATGGAAGGAGCCGACGCCGGCCACCGCGCAGCGCTACGCCGACGAAGGCTTCGAGGAGGTCCTCATCTGGACCGACCAGGTCTGGCCGGCGGGCGAGCCGCTCGAGGCGAAGCGGTCGGCGATGTTCGCTGCCGCCGAGGCACTGGGCCTTCCGAGGTCGTCGTGACCGAGCCGGTGGTGGGCACCGTCGTCGACATCATCCGGCAGCGCCGCGATGTCGACGATCCGGCGATCACCTTCGCACCGCCTTCCACGAGTCCCAGTACGTGATCTCCTCGACCGGTCGGCGGGGAGCGAGCTTGAAGTCGTCGCCGGTGTAGTAGCCGACCGGCAGGAGAGCGACCTGCGTGACCGTTTCCGGGATGCCGAGGACCTCGCCGATCTCCCGTTCGAAGTCGAGGTGGAGGGTCGTCAGCGCCGAACCGAGTCCCCGGCTGCGGAGGGCGAGCTGGAAGCTCCAGATCGCAGGAAAGATCCCGCCGTACAGGCTGGCCCGCTGCTCGGCGTTGGCTTCGGGCGGCAGCTGGTCGAGCGTGCAGGGGATGACGAGCAGCGGCATCTCCGCCATGTGATCGGCGAGGTAGCTCGCCGAGGCGATCATGCGCTGACCCCGCTCGTCGTCGGGCTGGAGCCGGGCCTTGCGGGGGGCGATGTAGCGGGCGAAGGACTCGGCGTACCGGTCCGCCACGAGCTTCTTCTTGCTCGGCGTCGGCAACGACGACCCAGCGCCACCGCTGGTTGTTGCCGCCGCTCGGCGCCTGGCTGGCGATCCGAAGGCACGTCTCGATGACCTCGGGCTCGACCGGCCGCTGGAGGTCGATGCGCTTGCGGACCGCCCGCGTCGTCGTCAGCACCTTGTCGATCGACGCCAGGTCGAGGTGAAATCCCCCCGGATTCATCATGATGATAACACTAGACATGTGATCTCGGGCTGGCAAGGGTCGATCGGTACCGTCTCGGGGTCACGGTGCACGCCATCGGCTCGGGTCAGTGCACTTGACCGGGAGCCTCTGTCTCCCAGATCGAGCGGTGGATCCGGTGGGCGATGCGCCAGCCGCCGTCGTGACGACGGAGGACGTCGCGGTAGTGCAGGCCCCTCGTGCGCACGGTGCCGGTGGCCGGGCTGGCGAGGTAGGCGACCCCTTGGGTCTCGGCCCGGGCAGTGTCGCCGTCGATCGTGACGAGGGTGTTCGCCATCAGGTGGGTGGACACCGCCGGCGGCGCCAGCGCCGGCTGTGTGAACGCCTCGGCGAACGCGGCCCGAATGCCGTCGTGGCCCTCGGCCGATGAGAGGCCACCCTCGAAGTCGATCCGTCCATCGGGCGTGAAGCACATGAGGATCCCGTAGAGGTCGCGGCCGTCGACGGTGTGGGCGTAGCGGGCGATCACATCCAGGATCGCCTCCCGGTCGGTCATCGGACCCTGACGCCGGGCTCGCAGTAGAAGCTGACGTACCGGCGGATCGTGCCGTCGGCGGCGAGGGACAGGCTGGAGATGAAGCTGCCGGAGCCGGCGGGGACGCCGTGGACCGCGCCCTCGAAGATGCAGTGCGGCCCGCGCTGGATCGACGTGATGACGTCGTGGCCGAAGCTCGTCTTGCCTCGGACCCGGAACGCCTCCTCCAACGCCGGCCGTCCTCGGAACTCGATCCGGTTCGGGTCGTCGATGCCGGTGTGCCTGTAAGGCGGATGCGAGTAGAGGACGTCGTGGCTGAAGTGGGCGGCGGCGGCCTGCGAACCGGCCGGCGTCGAGGTCGACGAAGTAGTCGTGGACGACCGTGGCGGCGTCGGCGGGCACGACGTCGGCGCCGACGTCGATCGGGATCGGATCGCGGGCCCCGGCGCAGGCGAACGCCAGGTACCGAGCGAGGAGCCCGGCCTCGTCGATGCGACCGCTCCCGACGAACGTGGCCGTCTCGTTGCCGGCGTCGTCGACGAGCACGCCCTCGACGAGGACGTCCGGCCCTTCGACCACGCACAGGCGCACCACGTGGCGCCACGGCTTCGGGCCGCGCTCGGTGAATCGCACGAGGAGGTCCGCCGGCCCCACGGTCTCGGCCCGCGCCGCGGTCTCGACCTCCCCGGGCAGCGGCACGGCGTAGAGGCCCTCGGGGGCGAAGGTGGCGGCGGCATCGGCGAAGCGGTTGCCGTCGATGGCGTCGTAGTACGTGGCGAGCACCGTCGGGATGTGATCGCCCAGCGGCGCCGCGATCGGCTCGGTGGAGGTGTTGGCCACGGCGGTCCTCTCAGATGGTGGTGTAACCGCCGTCGACCGGCAGCGCGACGCCGGTGACGAACGAGGCATCGTCGGAGCACAGGAAGGCGACGGCCGCGGCGATCTCGCCGGGGTCGGCGGCCCGCGTCATGGGAACGTCGATGCGGTCGGCCGGCGGCCGGCGCTTCCCGGAGGTGTCGGCCTGGTCGGTGATCTGGCGGGTGTTCACGCCGAGCCCGGTGTTCACCAAGCCGGGGCAGACGCAGTTGGCGCGGATGCCGTGCTCGACGTACTCGACGGCGACTGATCGGGTGAACTGGAGCACCCCGCCCTTCGACGCGTCGTAGGCGCTGCTCTGGCCGGAGGCCACGAGCGACGCGGTGGAGCCGATGGTGACGATGGCGCCGCCGCCCGCCTCGAGCAGGTGCGGCAGCGCCGCCCGCACGGTGAGGAACACACCGGTGAGGTTGACCCGGATCATCGTGTCCCACGCGTCGAGGCCCATGCCGTCGGTCGTGCCCGGATAGGCCAGCCCGGCGCAGGCAACGACGGTGTCGAGCCCACCAAAGGCAGCGACCACCGCGGCCGTGGCGACGGCGACCGACTCCTGATCGCCGACGTCGCCGACGGTCCCGATGGCAGCCCCGCCGTCGGCGACGATCTTGGCGGCGACGTCCTCGGCCGCGCCGGCGCGGACGTCGACCACGCCGACGGAGGCGCCCTCCGCGGCGAGGCGTTCGGCCGTGGCCCGGCCGATGCCGCTCCCGCCCCCGGTGACCAAGGCCCGTCGACCGTCGAGACGGCCCGTCATGGTGCTCGGCATCACTCCCCCTCTTGCTCGCCAATTTCTCATGATTATTATGGCAGACAGCATGAGCGTGGACCAAGGGGAACCGGTGGTGGACGAGCTGGCCCTCGTCGCCGCGCTCGCCGACGACCTCGGCGTGCCGGCCCGGCCCGTACGGCGCGTGCAGCATGACGGCGGCCCGACGCCGGTCAGCGCGTTGCAATGGGGCGGCGCTCGCCCGGCGATCGTGCTGCTGCACGGCGGCAGCCTCAACGCCCACGCCTGGGACGCCATGCTCCTCCTCCACCCCGAGCTCGACGCCCTCGCCCTCGACCTCCCCGGCCACGGCCACTCGGGCTGGTTCGACGATCCCGTCTACCTGCCTGACGACCTCGCCGACGCCGTCGCCCCGGCGATCGTCGCCCTGGCCGCGGTGCCGGTCGTGCTCGTCGGCCACTCAATGGGTGGCCACGCCGCCCTCGCCCTCGCGGTCCGCCGACCCGAGCTCGTCCAGCGCCTCGTGCTGGTCGACACCACGCCGGGCTCGACGCCGGACCGGAGCCAGGACCTCGTCGACTTCGTCAGCGCCCGCGACTTCCCTTCCCTCGACGCACTCGTCGACCATGTGGCTGCCTTCAAGCCCCACCGGTCACGGGAGTCGCTCCAGCGGTCGGTGCTCCTGAACGCCCGGCCGACGGACGAAGGACGCTGGACGTGGCGGCACGACGGCCGCGACCGCGTCGGCGTCGACCGGTGGACCCGCACGTTCGAGGAGCTGCCGAAGGGATGGGACCACGCCGCCGTGGTGCAGCACCCGACGCTCGTGGTCCGGGGCGATCGCTCGGAGATCATGTTGCCGTCGGACGTCGAGCGGTACCGGCAGCTCGTCGGCGACCTGCGTGTGCTCGAGCTCGCCGATGCCGGCCACAACATCCACGGCGACCAGCCGCTGGCGCTCGGCGATGCCGTCGCCGCGTTCGCCCGCGAGGGGAGAGACCGATCATGAAGGACCTGGAGGGAAGGACCGCTGTCGTCACCGGCGGGGCGAGCGGGATCGGTCGCGCCATGGTCGACCGCTTCGCGGCGGAGGGGATGCGGGTCGTCGTCTCCGACGTCGACCAGGCCGGCATCGACGCCGCCGTTGCCGCCGTAACCGGGCTCGGGGGAGAGGCGATCGGCGTGCGCACCGACGTCTCGCAGCGGTCCGCGGTGGAGGCCTTGGCGGCGGCCGCGGTCGAGGCCTTCGGTGCCGTGCACGTCGTCTGCAACAACGCCGGCGTCGTCGTCGGCGGCCGGGTCGAGGATCTCACCGAGGAGGAGTGGCGCTGGGTCATCGACGTCGACTTGTGGGGACCGGTGCACGGCGTGCGCGTGTTCCTCCCGCTGCTCGAGTCGGGCGGCGAGGGCCACATCGTGTCGACGTCGTCCACCTCGGGGCTCGGCGCGCCGGTCTTCAACGCGCCGTACTCGGTGGCCAAGGCCGGCGTCATCGCCCTCATGGAGACGGTGCGCCGCGAGCTCGAGGACCGGGGGTCGCCCGTCGGCGCCAGCGTGCTGTGTCCGGGCCCCGTGGCCACGCCGTTGATCGCCCGCAGCGCCGAACACGCCCGCGGCGCCGTCGCGGCCCGCTCCGAGACCGACGAGGGGCGCCGCTTCGGAGAGGTGTCCGACACGCTTCTGCAGGTCGGCGTCGCCCCGGCCGACGTCGCCGGCATGGTCGTGGACGCCATTCGCGAAAACCGCTTCTGGATCCTCACCCACCCCGAGTGGGCCGAGGTCATGCGCCGCCGCACCGAGCTGATGGTGACGTCCGGCGAGCTGGCCGCGCGGTCGCCCGACTGATCAGCCGAGCAGCGTGTCCGCCACGTCACGCACGCGGCGCAGCGTCGCGGGCAGGGGCTCGGCCGCCAGTTCGGCGATGGGACCGAGCGGCACGACGACGTCGTCGAACCCGGCGTCGGCGTACCGGGCGACCGTGGCCGGCTCGGGCGGACCGGTGAGGCGCACGTAGTAGGTGAAGTCCCGTCGTTCGACGCGTTCAGCCTCGATCCGGTCACGAGCGGCGGCCGACTCCGCGAGCGTGCACGCCGGCCCGTACCACCCGTCGCCCCGCCGGGCCGCCCGTCGCAGCGCCGCCGGTGCGGTCCCGCCGACGACGACCGGGATCGGCGGGTCGGCCGCCGGCGACACCTGGAGCTCGGCGAAGCGCACCTCGGCGCCGTCGGCGACGGTGGGCGCGCCGGTCCAGAGCCGGCGCAGGACATCGATGGCTTCGTCGGTCCGCCGGCCGCGCGTCTCGAAGTCGGTGCCGACGGCGTCGAACTCGTCGCGCAGCCAGCCGGTACCGATCCCGAACAGCAGGCGCCCGGCCGACAGCGCCTGCACCGTTGCCGCGGCCCGGGCTGTCGCCAAGACCGGCCGCAACGGAAGGATGTACACGCCAGTCCCGATGCGCAGCCTCGTGGTGACCGAGGCGATGCTGCCGGCGTTCACCCAGACGTCGGCGATGGGCGTCGCCGGGCCGTAACCGGGGTCGCCGTCGGCAGCGTACGGATAGGGCGACGACCGGATGGTCGGCGTGACGAGGTGGTCGGCCAACCAGACGGCGTCGTACCCCGCGGCCTCGGCCTCAGCGGCCACCGGGGCGTAGTGCCGGATCGGCAGCCCGAAGACCGTGAGCGAGAGGCGCACTATCGCTGGGCATCGGCGGCCATGGCCGCCTCGATGGCCGCGAAGCGGGCTCGTACCGTCGCGCGCTGCGGCTCGGGGAAGCTCGGCGCGTACAGGCTGCGGGCCTTGATCGCCTCGAGAGCCACCGCGGCGATCGCCTCGGGCGACGCCTGGTCGTCGCGGTCGGGCGACGCCATGGCGTCGAACACCGCCTCCGCGCCCGCGCCGGCTCGCTGCCCTTCGCGCCGCCGGCGCTCCGCCTCACTGCGGTAGATGGCCGTGGCCACACCGCCGGGGCACAGCGCCGTCACCCCCATCGCCGTTCCTGCGACCTCGAGAGCCAGGCACTCCGTGATGGCGACGACTGCGTGCTTCGAGGCGATGTAGGCGGCCATGTGCGGCGAGGCCAGCAGCCCGCCCACCGACGCCGTGTTGAGCACGTGACACGGGTCGCCGTGGGCGAGCATCCCGGGGACGAACGACCGCAGGCCGTGGACGACTCCCAGCACGTTGACGCCGAGCACAGCCGACCAGTCCTCGAGCGGCTGCTCCCACGTCGAGCCGGGCCGGAGGATGCCGGCGTTGTTGGCCAGCACGTGCACGGGGCCGAACCTGTCCGCCACCAGCTGCGCCAGCGCATCGACCGACCCGGGATCGGCCACGTCCGTAGTCGCCGCCTCGGCGCGGACGCCGTTCGCCGCAAGCGCGGCCGCGACCCCTCCCGCCGCCTCGCCGTCGCGGTCGGCGAGCACGACGTGCATGCCTTGAGCGGCCAAGACCGACGCCAGTGCGGCGCCGATGCCGCTCCCAGCGCCGGTCACGACCGCGGTTCTGCCGGCGAAGTCGTCCATCCGCCGAACATACATCCGGAGGAATCGGCCGAGGCCGGGTAGCCGGGGTACGACTCCGTCCGACGGCTCTGGCCGAGGGCGAGGAGCTCGCGAGAGAGCAGGTAGCCCTCGTCGACGAACACAGGGCCTTCGACCAGGCGGATCTCGAGGTCGAGGAACAGGCCCGCAGGAGGTCGGCCCCGTCTTCCGGTAGCAGTCGTCGCTCAGCGGCTCGTCGCGTTGTGGGTCGTCGCGGGACAGCAGGCCCGCGAGCGTCAGCTCGCGTGAATCACCGTTCTGGCATGTCCTCTCAGAGGATGATGCCGCTCTGCCCTCGACGAGAACGATCAACGGGGAGCGACCGCGGTGGCGGTGGGAGCCACGCCCTTCCGCCGACCGTGCGGGCGCGGCCCCGGCGGTCGAAGGACTCGGCGAGCCGGAACCCGGACCCGCAGTGTCTTCGGGCTCGACTCGAACAGGAGCGGCGGCTCCATGGCCACGCTCTCACCGTCGATCCCGAGCGCGATCGGCGCCGCCGAGTCGACAACGATCGTCGCCGTCGTCCACTCCGCCAGCCCACGGGGCGGCGGCCCCGTCACCGCGATCACCCCCAACACGCCTCCGTCGATGTCAGCTCTCGTGCCCTTCCCCGGCCGCGGGTCGATCACGTACGGGTTGTTGGACACCAGCACGAGCGCGGCACTGTCGAACGTGGCGCGGCCCGAATCGGTGAACCGGAGGTCGAACGGCTCGGCATCCGGCCCCAGCAGGTCCGGCAACATCGCGACGACCGTCCGCACCTTGTGCGCCCGGTACTCGTGCGACTGCACGACGGCGCCGTACACGCCCATGGCGACGTTGTTGACGAAGACGCGGCCGTTGACGCGTCCGAGGTCGATGCGGCGTTCTTCTCCGTCGACGAAGGCGTCGAGCGCGGCGACCGGGTCGTCGCGGTCGACGCCGAGGTCGAGCGCGAAGTGGTTGCGGGTGCCGGCGGGGACGCAGACGAAGGCGACGTCGTGCTGCGCAGCGACCGCGGCGACTGCGGCTTGTGACCCGTCACCGCCCGCCATGCCGAGAGCATCGGCGCCGTCGCGCACGGCAGCTGTCGCGAGTGCGGCGAGGTCGTCGCCGGGTTCGAACACAATCGGTTCGATGCCGCGCGCGCGGCACTCGCGCACCAGCTCGAACCGCGCCGCTTTGCCTCCACCCGAACTCGGGTTGACGATGAGCAGCGGGTTGGCCGGCCGCGCTGTCATGACGTCACGCTCCGGGCGTTCCGGCCGGCGAGGATCATGGTCGTGAGTTTGTTCATATGATCAGACTCTTGTCAATCATCTGTTCATATGATTAGAGTCGGTGCCATGCCGCAAACGACGAAGAGCCCGGCCCGCACGCCGAGGCCATCGGCGGACGCGACGCGGGAACGGATCCTCGCCGCCGCCCTCGACCTGTTCTCGGAGCTGTCCTTCGACGGCGCGACCACGCGCGAGATCGCGGCGCGGGCCGGCGTCACGCAGGGGTTGCTCAACTACCACTTCAGCTCGAAGGACGAGCTGTGGCGCGCGGCGGTCGACGGCCTCTTCGCCGAGCTCAGCGAGGCGCTGGACAGCCGCGCTCGGGGGCTGCGAGGCGTCGACCCGCTGACCGTCGCGAAGCTGGTGATCCGCGAGTTCATCTACTTCTCGGCGACGCACCCGCAGCTGCACCGGATCATCACGCAGGAGTGCAAGAACGACGGGCCCCGCATGGACTGGATGGTCGAGCGCCACATCCGGCCTCGCTACGAGCAGACGACCGTGCTGTTTCGCCGAGCTGGTCAAGGCCGGGCACGTGCCCGACATCCCGGTCGCGCACCTCTACTACATCCTCACCGGCGCCGGCCCGACGATGTTCGTCCTCGCCCCCGAGTGCCGCCGCCTCTCCGGCATCGACCCCCACGCGCCCGACGTGATCGAGGCGCACGCCGACGCCGTGATCTCCCTGCTCTTCGGCGCTGACCGCAAGGAGCCCTGATGCAAGACCCTCTGCAGCTCGCCTACCTGGGCATCCAGGTTCCCGACCCGTCGGCGCTGGCCACGTTCTTCGGCGAGGTCGTCGGCCTCGTCCCCGGTGCGCCGGGACCGGCGGGCACGGTGACGTGGCGCAACGACGACAAGGCCCAGCGCGTCATCGTCGAGCCCGGCCCGGCCAACGATGGCGTCTTCGTCGGCTTCGACGCCGGCGACGACGACGCCTTCGACGCGCTCGTCGCGCGCCTCGACGCCGCCGGCTACCGCACGGCGGAGGGCAGCGACGACGAGCGCTCGGCGCGGCGGGTCAAGCGCCTCGCCCGCACGATGGCGCCGTGGGGGGTCGCGGTCGAGCTGACCACCGGGCTCGAGGACGCAGCCACGCCGTACGCGTCGCCGTTGATGCCCGGCGGGTTCCTCACCGACGGGGTCGGGTTCGGCCACGTCGTGTTCGCCACCACCGCCTTCGACGAGTCCCATGCGTTCGTCACCGACGGGCTCGGCATGGCGCAGTCGGACTGGTTGGAGATGGAGATCGCTGAGGGCATCGAGCTCGAGGTGCGCTTCTACCACTGCAACCCGCGCCACCACACCCTCGCCCTGGCCAAGGCACCTTTCGACCTGCCCCAGAAGCTGCACCACCTCATGGTCGAGACGAACACGCGCGACGACGTCGGCGCGCGCCTTCGACCGGGCGTGGACGTCGGGCCTTCCCATCCCGAACGGGCTCGGGATGCACGACAACGACCGCATGTTCAGCTTCTACGTCGCCAGCCCGGCCGGCTTCATGGTCGAGGTCGGCTACGGCGCCCGCACCATCACCGACGACTGGGACGACAACCGCCGCTACGACCGCATCAGCGCCTGGGGCCACCAGCCGCTGCGGCAACCATGACGTCCGCGACCACCGACGTCGTCGTGGTCGGCGGCGGACCCGTCGGGCTCACGCTGTCGATCCTGCTGGCCCAGCGCGGCCTTTCGGTCACCATTCTCGAGCGCCAGCCCGAGCCCTACCCGTTGCCGCGGGCGGTCCACTTCGACCACGAGGTCGGCCGCATCTTCCAGTCGGCCGGCATCGGCAGCGTGCTCGAGGAGATCTCCGAACCGGCCGACATCTACGAGTGGCGCAACGGCGACGGGACGACGCTGCTGCGCTTGGGCCGAGTCGGCGCAGGTCCGTCCGGATGGCCTCTCTCGTCGATGTTCCACCAACCGACGCTCGAAGCGGTGCTCGAACGGCGCGCCCGGGACCTCGGCGTCGACATCCGTCGCGGCTGCACGGTCACCGACTTCAGCCAACACCACGACGTCGTCGCGATCGCGACCAACGATGCGAGCGTCGTCAACGGCCGGTGCCTCGTGGGCTGCGACGGCGCCAACAGCACCGTGCGCAACCTGCTCGGCGTGCCGATGACCGAGCTCGGGTTCTTCTACGACTGGCTCATCGTCGATGTCGTCCTGCACGACGACCGCGTGTTCGACCCGCTGAACGTGCAGATCTGCGATCCCGCCCGGCCGACCACCGTGGTCTCCGGCGGGCCCGGGCGGCGACGCTGGGAGTTCATGCGCCTCGAGCACGAGACCCTCGAGCGAGCTCGAAGCCCGCGCGTGGGAGCTGCTCGAACCGTGGGATGTGCGACCGGACAACGCGACCGTCGAGCGCCTCGCCGTCTACACCTTCGCTGCGCGCTTCGCGGCGCGGTGGCGCCAAGGGCGCGTGCTGCTCGCAGGTGACGCCGCCCACCAGATGCCGCCCTTCGCCGGGCAGGGCATGTGCGCCGGGATCCGCGACGCCGCCAACCTCGCATGGAAGCTCGACCTCGTGCTCACCGGCAAGGCGCCCGACGCGCTGCTCGACAGCTACGACGAGGAGCGGCTGCCCAGCGCCCGCCAGGCCATCGAGTTCTCCAGTCGAGCTCGGCAAGGTCATCTGCGTCCCCGACCCCGCCGAGGCCGCGGCCCGCGACGAGGCGATGGCGCCGCTCGTCGGAGCCGAACCGACCGACGTGCCGCCGCTCGCCCGGCATCACCGACGGCGTCATCGACTCGGACTCCCCACACGCCGGGAAGCTCTTCCCGCAAGGCACCGTCGAAGGGCGCCGCTTCGACGACGTTCATGGCGCCGGCTGGCGTCTCGTCACCATCGACCCTGACGCCCATCGCCCTCGACCCGACGACGCGCGATTGGTTCGCCTCGATCGGCGGGCGCGTCGTGACCGTCGCCGCCGACGACCCGGGTACCGCCGCTGGTTCACGGAACACGACGCCACCGCCGCATTGCAACGACCCGACTTCCACCTCTACGGCACCGCCGCCTCCCCCGCCGCCACCGCCACCCTCATCGACCACCTACGAACCCGGCTGGCGAACCAGCCGGCACCGACAAGGAGCCCTGTTGTGAAGCTCGCCAACATCGACGGCCGCGCCGCGCTCGTCCTCGGTGATCAGATCGCCGATATCGCCACCGCATCCGCCGGGCGCTTCGGCGCGGACCCGATGGCGCTCTACGACGAGTGGGACGACTTCCGCGAGTTCGCCGCCACCGTCACCGCGCCGACCGGCCCCTCGTCGAAGCCGCACTGCGCAACCCGGTGCCACGACCCTCGCCAGGTGTTCGCCATCGGGCTCAACTACCGCAGCCACGCCGAGGAGTCCGGGCTGGCCCTCCCGGAGGTCCCGCGTGTTCACCAAGTTCCCGGCCAGCCTCGCCGGGCCGTTCGACGACATCGCGGTCGCCGGCCCGTCGGTCGACTGGGAGGTCGAGCTCGTCGCCGTCATCGGCCGCGACCGCCGACCGCGTCGACGACACCGACGCATGGTCCCACGTCGCCGGTCTCACCATCGGCCAGGACATCAGCGACCGGCACCTCCAGTTCGCCGCCGGCGCCCAGTTCTCCCTGGGCAAGTCCCGCCGCGGCTACGGACCGATCGGCCCCTGGATCGTCACCCCCGACGAGCTGGACGACCCCGACGACCTCGCGCTCGGCTGCTCCGTCAACGGGGAGAAGATGCAGGACGCCCGCACCAGCGACCTCGTCTTCGACGTCCCCCACCTCGTCGCCGAGCTCTCCGCCGTCCTGCCGCTGCTGCCCGGCGACGTGATCTTCACCGGCACCCCCGGCGGCGTCGGCGTCGCCCGCAAGCCACCGCGCTTCCTGCAACCCGGCGACACCCTCGAGACCTGGATCGAAGGCATCGGCACCATCCGCAACCGCATCGTCGAGGGACACTGACCATGCAGATCCTCCCGCTCGCCGCCGAACCGTTCACCTGCCCGACCGACCGCGACATGCTCCCGTCCGAACGGCGCGAGTTCGTCCGCACCCACCGCACCTGCGTGTTCGGCACGCCGCGCCGTGCCGACGGACCGGCCATGTCGATCGTGTACTACGTGCCCACCGACACCGACGAGCTGCTCGTGTCCACGATGCGCGACCGTGGCAAGGCCAAGGCCGCCGCCCGCAACCCCAAGGTCAGCCTGTGCGTGCTCGACGAGCGCTGGCCGTTCAGCTACCTGCAGGTCTACTGCGACGCCACCGTCGACGACGACCCCGACCTCGTCGTCGACGTGATGATGGCCGTCGGCGGGCGCATGTCCGGCGAACCGCTCGGCGACGACGCCCGGCCGTTCGTCGCCGCCATGGCCGAGGAGGAAGGACGGGTCGTGCTGCGTTGCCGCCCGTACAGCACGTTCGCCCAGCCACCCCGGCACCTCCACCGCAACGACCAGCCCGAAGCCGTCACCCACTGGGTGTCCGCAGCGCTCCCGTGGGACACCGCCGACCATCCCGAGGACGTCTGACGGACCCGCGCAAGTACCCGTCGCCGGCACGCGTTCGACAAGAGAGAGGCCCTCCCCGCTCGGCGGAAAGGGCCTCTGACCTGCTGTTTGTTGGTGCACCCACGCGGCCTGGGACCTGTGTGCACGGATGCAATGTCAGCTGGTCGGCCGGCGGGTCAGGGCTCGATGCGGATCGAGTCGAAGACGGCGTCCCGCTCGGCGACGTCCTCGGCCGGTCCGCGGCACGGGCGTCGCATGTGTCGCGACCCGCGGGAGGTCTGTTGACGACCGGCGTCTACCTGTCTTGCCATCGACCCGATCCCGTGCGGGGACTGTGGTCGACCATCGAGGAGCTCGACAATCCGGCTGTCGGAACGACGGGCCCATCGCCGCTGTAGCGCAGCATTAGTCGGCGCGATTTTCCAGCGAGCGTAAGCGCAGATCAGAGGGCGTTGGTGTGTCGTTCGAGGTCGTCGGCGACGTCGACCAACAGCTGCTGCCATTCGCCGGTGATCGTGGCTGCCCGCCGTCTGATGTCCTCTACCGCCAGTCGGAGATCGCGAACGAGCAGTTCGACAAGTCGGTCGGAGTCGCCGGCTGCTTCGCCAGCGATATTCCGAGCCCGGTGTGCTGTGGGGCTGCGCACCCATGGCGGGCGGGTGCCGATACGCCGCTCGGCGTCGTCAATCGCGGCCGCTTGTTCGGCGAGGTACGACTTGAGGTTGTCGAACGTCTGGCGGCGTTCGGACGAGGATGCGGTCCATGCGGCTTGCTTGGTCTCGCCGATCAGGTTGATGAGATCGTCGAAGACGGCGCCGAGTTCGGCTTCGAACTCTTCATCAGTACTCATAGCAGTTTGACCTTTCTCGGTCATCGGTTGATGTCCGCGACGAGTTCGAGGAGCCGGGCGAGGTCGCCGAGAGCCCCGTCGAGGTCCTTCTGGAGGTCGGCTTGCAGCCCGACGCGCAGTGTGGTGACCCCGGCGTCGCGATGGAGCCGTAGGCGTTCGCGTACGACATCGTCGGTGCCGATGAGGTTCGTCCCGAGACCAATCTCGAGCGGTACGCGTCTGCGGGCGGCATCCTTGTCGCCGGCCAACCAGAGGCGCTGCACTTCGCGCACGTCGTCGCCGTAGCCCTGCCGCTCGAACGCGTTGTTGTAGAAGTTGGTCGTCGCTGATCCCATCGCGCCGAAGGTGAACGCGTAGCCCTCGGCATGACGACGGCCGGCGGCTTCGACGTCGTCGGTGAACTCGAGCCCGACGGCGACGGTGAGGTCGAGATCGTCGAACGAGCGACCCGCAATGGCGGCGCCTTCACGTATCGGGTCGAAGAAGACGTCGGCGGTCTCTGGGAAAAACGAGTTGCCGATCCACCCATCGGCCAGCTCGCCCGTGAGCCGAAGATTGTTCGGGCCGAGCGCGGCCACGTAGATCGGCACGTGCGCGGGCGGCATGAGCGAACGGATGCTGCGGCCCTCGCCGTCGGGCAGCGGGAGCTCATAGACCTGCCCGTGGTACTCCGCGCGTTCCCCGGCGGTGATCGCGCGGATGATGTCGATCGTCTCGCGTGTGCGTTGCACGGGCTTGTCGAAGCGGACGCCGTGCCATCCCTCCATGACTTGCGGGCCGCTCGTTCCGACGCCCAACACGAACCGCCCGCCTGACAGTGCCTGCAGCGAGAGCGCCGACATCGCGAGCATCGCGGGGGTTCGGGCGCCGAGCTGCACGATTCCGGTCGCCAACCGGATGTGCGACGTTCGCGCCGCGAGGAACGCGAGCGGTGTGAGGGCGTCGCCGGCCCAGAACTCGGGCACCCACACCGAATCGACGCCGAGTTGCTCGGCCTGTCGGACGAACTCGATGGCGTGGTCGCCGTACGGGGTCGCGACGACACCGACCCGCAACGTCACGGCGCTTGCTCGGCGAGGTTCTTGATGCCTTCGAGCGTGGCCCGCATGTTCGCCTCGAACTCCTCGAGCCGGCGAGCCACGATGCGTTCCTCCTTCTCCGGCATGGCGGTGATCGCGATGCTCAGCCCTGACGGCGCCGGACCCATGCGCGCTCGTTGACACAAGTGCACACCGTCGGGCTGCTGGTCGAGTTCGAACCACCATGTGGACGACGGCTCATCAACGTCGGTGACGCACCAACCGAACGCCCGCATCGGGTCGAAACGGTTGACGATCGACACCGTCTCCCATTCGCCCATTGCCTTGTGCCAGTTGCGGCCGACGAAACGTGCGCCCATCGCGGGACCGTCGTCGATCCATGTCGCGCCGCGAAACTCGTCGGAGAATTGCGCGGGCAGGTTGATGTCCGTCACCAGCTGCCACACGCGAACAACGGGCGCATCGATGATGACTGTGGCCTCGGCGGTGGGCCCTTCGTCGTATCTCATGTCAGTGGAGGTGCGACTGCCAGTCCGCGGCACACGTCCTCGCGGCCCGGGAGCGGGTTGGTCCACGGGATGGTGCAGTGGTGGCGCGAGATCCGGCCCTGGCACGAATTCGTCGGTGCGGTAGTCGTAGAACCACTCCTCGCCCGGTTCGAAGCTGGCAACGATGGGATGGCCCGCGGTGCGTGCGGACGCGTGCTGCGCCGGCGACGAGTCGCAGCAACCGATGTGGCCACACGCCGCGCACGGCGCAGATGGAACCACCACCCGCCGAGTGCCACACTCTCGCAGCCGGTTCCGCTCGGAACCGCCGTCGGGTCGACCAATTCGGTGGTCATGGAGTGGCAACGCGAGGTACTCGTGGACCGATCGCACGGCTGCGGACCCTTCGCCGACGGCCGCGGCGACGCGCTTCGTCGATCCGGATCGGATGTCGCCGACTGCGAACAAGCCGGGGTGGCTCGTCTCGAACGGGAGCGGTGTGCGGCCGAGGGCGTTCCACCGCTCGTCGAGATCGTCGTCGGTCAGCGATCGATCGGTGAGCACGAAGCCGTGGTCGTCGAGCGCGGCACAGCCGGACAGCCAGTCCGATGCTGGTTCGGCGCCGATGAACGAGAAGAGCCCGCCACAGGCCACGGTGGTCTTTCCTTCGGGGTCGGCGAGCACGACGCGCTCGAGTAGGTCGCCGCCGTCGAGCTCGGCCACGGTGGTGCTCGGTCTCACGTCGATGCGCGGGTGTTCGACGATGCGATCGACGAGATAGCGAGACATGCTCTCGTTGAGATCAGCGCGCCGGATCACGATCGTGACGGGACTGCCTGACTCGGCGAGGAAGAGCGCCGCTTGGCCGGCGGAGTTGCCGCCACCGACGACGACAACCGGAGCAGGTGCGCACTGACGAACCTCGGCCTCGGTGGCCGCGTAGTAGACGCCCTTGCACTCGAACTCGTCGAGGCCGGCCGCGTCGAGTCGCCGGTAGTGCGCGCCACTGGCGACGATGACCGCTCGGCCGGCGACCTCGGCGCCGTCGGCCAGCCGGACGATGAGGTGTCCGCCGTGCTCGCGTAGGCCGGTCGCCGCGCACGGGCTGGTCAGCGCGGCGCCGAACTTCTCGGCCTGCACCACTGCACGTTGCGTCAGGTCACCACCGGAGATGCCGGTGGGAAAGCCGAGGTAGTTCTCGATGCGCGAGCTGCTCCCGGCCTGGCCACCAACGGCCAGCGCCTCGAGGCCGAGGGTCGTCAACCCCTCGGACGCGCCGTACACCGCGGCGGCCAGTCCGGCGGGACCGCCGCCGACGACGACCAGGTCGAAGCAGCGGTCCGGAAGATTGGCAACGGTGATGCCGAGATACTCCGCGAGCACGCCCACGGTGGGCCGGCGCAACACCGAACCCGTGGCGATGACCACCGGAAGCTCGGAAGGCTCGACCTCGAACTCGCGCAGCAGCGCTTCGACGTCGACGTCCTGCTCGGGGTCGAGCCAGGCGTGCGGGATGCGGCTGCGCAAGAGGAACTCGCGTAGCCGTCCCGTCTCCGGAGAGAACCTCGACCCGATGACCCGAATGGACGTGCTCGCACCCGACAACAACCCGGTCCGACGTGCGATGAACCCGGCGAGAATCACGTCGCTCAACGCCGGTTGCGTGGCGATCACGTGACGCAACTGCGCCGCAGGCACGGCGAGCACCTCACCCGGCTGCGTGACGCGCGCCGTGACGAACACCCGCAGGCCCGTCAGCAGATTGAGCTCACCGAGGAACCGGCCAGGCCCGTGACGCACGATGACCTGTTCGTCGTTTCCGATGCCGGTCACGATCTCCACCTCACCGCTGAGCACGACATAGAAGTCGTAGGCGGCGTCGCCCTCCCGGTACAGGACATCGCCAGGTTCAACTCGTCGGCGCGCGCCGAGTGCCTCGAGCGCCGAGATCTGCGCCGCGTCCAGCGTCGAAAATGCGATCAGGTCGTCAGCCACGGCCGGAACGCTACGGGCGCCTTGCCGCGACGCGTCGCTGGCTCGTCCCGATCAGCGCTGCGCGGCGTCCACAAGTGCGTTTGCTGCGGCTTTGGCTGCTTCGGCGGCCGCCGGGGTTTGGTCGAGCCTCGACTGCGCGAGCGCGCCGTCGTAGAGCAGGGTGAGCTGTCTTGCCAGCCCAGCCGGGTCGGCGGCGCCGAGCGCGGTGGTCAGCTCGACCATGGTGTCGAGCAGCCAGCGACGAACGTTGCGAGTGACGTCCGCGGCGGCGCTGTCGAGTTCGGACTCGGCGACCGCGTTCGCGAACGCGCAGCCGCGGAAGCCGGGTTGGGCGACGGTCGCGGCGAGCACATCGAAGATGGCGAGCAGCCGCTCCTTCGGGTCCTGATGACGCTCGATCTCGGCTGTCAGGCGCGCTCGCCGTGCTTCGTGACGGGTCTCCAAGTAGGCGCGGACGAGTCCGTCCTTGCTGCCGAAGCTGTTGTAGAGGCTGGCCTTCGCGACGCCGGCACGCTCGATGATCGTGTCGATGCCGACGGTGTGGACGCCTCGCTCGTAGAACAGCTCGCTCGCCGCGGCAAGTAACCGGTCTCGAGGCGAGCCGCCCTCGACAGTTGCAATCATGCCTTGACTATACAGACAGGTCTGTCTATATTCACGCGACAGACAGACCTGTCTGTTCAAGGAGCGCGGCGATGACGACGACCAACCCCCTGGCCCTCATCCCTCAGCCTGAGGCCTCTGCTCGACAGCCCGAGCCCGTGAAGGACGTCTTCGAGATCCTCGAGTACACGCGCCGGGGTCGACCGAGCTCGTCGCCTGAAACCGAACCCAGAGAGCGTTGAAGGAGAAGCATCCAATGACAACAAGTGATGTCTCGTCGATCACCACGTACTTCCGAGTCAGTGACGGGGTGCGCGTGAGGTTCGCAGACAACAGGGCAGATGCGGACGTCAGCGTGCTGCTGCTGTCGCCGTGGCCCGAAAGCCTGTGGGCCTTCCGCCGCATCTGGGACCGCGTCGCAGCTCTAGGGCGGGTAGTCGCCATCGACCTGCCGGGCTTCGGCCACTCCGACGGTCGCCCCGAACTGATCGCCCCGGACAGCGCGGGAGCGTTCCTCGCCCGCCTGATCGACGAGTGGGCCCTTGTCGCTCCGCACGTCGTCGGTCCCGACGTCGGAACCGCCGCAGCGCTGTTCCTCGCCGCGAAGGCTCCCGAACGCGTCACCAGCCTGACCATCGGTGGCGGCGCGGTCCGCTTCCCGATCGAAGCGGGCGGCGCGCTCAAGGACATCATCGAAGCGCCGAGCCTCGACGTAGTGCGTGGGCTCGACGCCAGAACCAACATCGGCGCCGCCGTCGAGGCCGCAGCCGCGAGCGCCAGAGAACCCGAGGTCCACGAGGACTATGTCAGCGCCTACGACCTCGGACGCTTCGCCGAGTCTGCGCGCTTCGTGCGGCACTACCCCGAGCAGAACCCCGTGCTGCGTGATCTGCTCCCGTCGATCACGACACCGACGCAGATCGTGGCCGGCCGTGACGATGACCTCGTGCCGTGGTCGAACAACGAGTACCTCCACGACCTCCTCCCCAACAGCGAGATCCATCCTCTCGACGCCGGACACTTCGCATGGGAACAAGCAGCCGATGACTACGGCCGACTCGTTGCCGACTGGATCAGCGGCGGGTACCGGCGCGTCGTCGCGGGTTAGCGCCGGTGTCGCCGTGGTTGGCGCGAAGAGCGGAGCCAGCTCCTCGCGGTTGCCGACCCGAAGTGACCGATCACCTTCGGGATATGAGGGATCAACCGGACGTCGCGAGGTGGCGGAAGAGGGAGCGATACTCCTGGGGCGACGTGCCGACGCGCCGGTGAAACGCCGCTCGTACTGACGCAGGCGCGCCGAGACCCGTGAGGCGACCGATCTTTTCGACCGGCTCCGCCGTCGTCTCCAGAAGCTCGCGGGCGCGGTCGAGGCGTGCATCAGTGAGCCACGCCATGGGAGCCACTCCCGTCTCCTCGCGGAACCGGCGTGTGAGTGTTCGCCGGGACATGTGCGCGCGCTGAGCGAGCGTGTCGAGGTCGAGCGGAAGCGCGAGATTCTCCCGCATCCACTCGCGAAGCGAATCAAGCTCGTTGCCGTTCTCCTCGGACCGCACCAGCCGCTCGACGTACTGGGCTTGTCCGCCATGGCGCTGTGGTGGTGCGACCAAGTAGCGGGCCCGGGTGTTGGCCGCGGCCGCGCCGTGGTCACGGCGGATCAGATGGAGGCACAAATCGATGCCAGTTGTGACACCGGCGGACGTGAGAAGGTCGCCGTCGTCGACGAAGAGGCGGTTCGGCAACACCTCAATCTCGGGGAAGCGGCGCTGCAGCTCGTCGGCCCATCGCCAATGCGTCGTCGCGCGACGTCCGTTGAGGACGCCAGCCAAGGCGAGGGCGAAAGCTCCCGTGCAGATCGATACGAGGCGGACGCCGTTCGCGTGTGCCGTGCGTAGTGCGTCGAGCACAGCTGTCGTCACAACGGCATCGACGTCCTCGTACCCCGCGACGATCACCGTCTCGGCCCGTTCGAGCTCTTCGAGGCCGGCCGCGGTCGTGATCGTGAACCCCGAGCCGGGAACCGTCCGCGCTTCCGCGCACACCGTCAGGTCGTAGTGAGGATCGCGGGCGAAGATCTGCGTGGCCGCTCCGAACTCGAGCGGGAGGACACCGGGCAGTACGAGCACAGCGACCCGATGCCGCCGCGGCGCTCTCATGGCCCGATCGTAGCGATCAATGGCGCCCGGGCCACTGTTGAACGATCGCCAATCTCCGTACGGTCGCACCGTGAACGACATCCTCATCCTTCCGACGGGGCCGCTGGCCGAGGCAAGCCTTGCGCTCGCCCAATCGTCGGAGAGCCAGCCCATCGTCGACCACAGCATCCGCAGCTTCTTGCTCGCCCGCTTGCTCGCCGACCATGAGGGCTGTCTGAACGATGTGGCCTACGACGAGGACCTGCTCTTCGCAGCCACCGTGATGCACGACCTCGGACTCGGTGAGTACGCGCAGGGTCAGGCTCGCTTCGAGGTGGAGGGCGCCGATCTCGCTGCCGGTGTGCTGAGGAAGCAAGGTGTCGCGGAAGCCGACGTTGACAAGGTCTGGGAGGCGATCGCACTGCACGCATGCATCGGCATCGCCGACCGACGCGGCCTGCTGACCTACCTCACCCACAGGGGCGTCTTCATGGACATCGGTCGAACCGAGGATCCGGTCGCGAGCCAGCTGCGGCAGGAGGTGTTCAACGCCTACCCGCGCCCCGCTGGAGATCGCTCCATCGCAGACGCGATCGTCAAGCACGCGGCTCGGTCCGAGGCGGCCGCGCCTCGCGGATCACTCGCCGCCGAACTCCTTCGCCAGCATCGCGAAGCGGGCGGCGCCGTCTGACCCCTCGCGGCGGAGTTCGATGCTGCAAGGACGAACAGGCCCGCGGCCCGCAAGCACCACCGGGATCCAGCCTCCTAGCAGGTACTTCGCTTGGAGCGGACGACGGGATTCGAACCCGCGACCCTCACCTTGGCAAGGTGATGCTCTACCAGCTGAGCCACGTCCGCGTAGGGGCGTCAGGATAGCAAGGCGCCCTTTCGATCCTCCAGGGAGGTCAGGAACCGGGCTTCGGCCGCAGATCCACCCGCAGCACGAGCACCCCGTCCTCGACCTGCGCGTCGGCGTCGCCGATGATGGCGAAGTCCAAGTAGTCGTCCTGCGCCTGCTGGATGAAGCGTTGCCGCTCCTCCCCGGCCACGGGGGGAAGGGCGCGGCGCTTCACCGCCGCAGCGCGGTCCTGGAACCGCTTGATCATGGCGTCGATGTCGAGCGTGTCAGCCATCGTCGGGGAGGCTAGCGGTGCCTGCGGCGGGCACGAGGGCCGGCGAGACCGGCGCGGCCACGGGCTCGGGGGCGTCGTTCGTCGCCGCGGCGACGCGACGGCGGCCGGAGCGGGAGCCGAGCTCCTGGAGGCCTCGCAGGACACGGGGCACGGGCCGGGTGGCCCGCCAGAAGAGCACGGTGACGACCAGCACGGCGAGGGCGACCGCGCACAGCGCTATGACGATGCGGCGGATCCGCCGGTCGGCCACCGGATCGCCCACCACCGTCGACGACTCGTCGCCGGCATCGGCGTCGGCCTGGTCCGGGGCGACGGTCGAACCGGGACCGGCGACGGCGGTGGTGACCGTGGTCTCGACCTGCATCGGATGCACCACGGCGCCGGCCTGGGACGGCGTGAGGGACAGCAGCGCGCCCACCACGACCCCGACCAACGCTGCCCTGCCTGCCCTGCTCATGCGCCGGGCAGTCTCGCACGCCGCGCCTTCACCGCTGATGCGCAGGGCAGGAGTACGTGGTCCGGCCACCGATCGTCCGCCGGTCGAGCGGCGTGCCGTCCCGAGGGCACATGGCGCCCCGCTGGCGGGCGAGTTGCAGGTCGCCCGTATGGCTGCCGCCCCGCCGCATGAGCTGGGGCAGGGTGCGCCGGATCACCCGCTGGAGCGCGGCGACCTCGTCGGCGTCGAGGGTGCCGGCCGGGCGGGCGGGATCGATCCCGGCCCGCCACAGCACCTCGTCGGCCAGCAGGTTGCCGATGCCGGCCACCCGCCGCTGGTCGAGCAGCGCGGCCTTGACGGGCGCCCGCACGCCGTCGAGCGCGGCGGTCAGCTGACGCCGGGTGATCGAGAGCGCGTCCGGTCCGAGCGCGGCCTCGTTCGGCCACAGCTCCACCCCGCCCAGCCGGCGGGCGTCGTCCACCACGAGCGAGCCGCCCTCCACGAACGACAGCCCGAAGCGACGCCAGCCGGGATCCATCCGCTCGGGGCCGTACTCGAGCTCGGGCACCGGCGTCTCGCCGTCGACCACCAGCCGCCCCGTCATGCCGAAGCGCAAGCCGAGCACCGGCCCGTCGGTGTCGACCATCAGCAGCTTGCCCCGCCGGCGGACGCCCGCCACACGCTGGCCGGTCAGGGCGGCGATCACCTCCGACGGCGTCAACCCCCGCTTCAGGTACCAGTCGTCGGGCGCATCGACGGCTCGGATCGTCCGCCCGGTCAGGGGCTCGGCGGCGCGGCGGTAGCGCTCGACCTCGAGGATCTCGGGCACGCCGGCGAGCATGCCAGACTGCCCGCCAGTGTGGTCCTGGGTCCTCCTGATCCTCTTCCTCGGCGGCTGCGTCTTGCTGATGTGGCTGTCGCGGCGCATCGAGCCCCATTGGGTCAGCAAGGACGGGCAGCAGTTCACCTGCCGGGTGGCCGAGCTGCACCCGGAGCAGGGTGAGGTCGGTTCGTGGGACCAGGCCCGCGTGGCCGTCAACGGCGATGACGGCCTGACAGTCGCCGTGAAGCCCAAGCTGTTCCGCATGCCGGGGTCGCGCGCCCCGATCCGCATGCTCCGGGTGGAGGGCCGGACCGACTCGGACCGGCCCGGCCTGGTCGTCTACCTGCTGTCGGGCGAGGAGCAGATGGCGCTGCGGGTGCCCAAGAAGTCCCGGGCCGTTGCCATCCTGGACGAGCTCGCCGCCCATCCGGGCTGAGCGACCGCCCCGTTCGCCCCTTCGTCCCCTTCGTCCCGTTCGTCCGGGCCGACGGCCCGCTACCCGAGCGCCTGTGCGAAGTCGGCCCGCACGTCGTCGACGTGCTCCAGGCCGACCGAGATCCGGATCAGCCCGGGTCCGATCCCGGCCGTCTCCAGCTCCGCGTCGGTCAGCCCGACGTGGGTCGAGTTGGCAGGACTGGACACCAGCGTCTCCGGTCCACCGAGGGTCGCGGCCATGCGGGCCAGTCGCAGCGACTCCACGAAGGCCTTGCCGGCGGCCCGCCCACCGCGCAGGTCGATGGCCAGGATCCCGCCGCCGAGCGCCATCTGCCGCTTGGCCAGGTCGTGCTGCGGATGCGACGGGAGGTGCGGGTAGCGGACCGCCGGCCACGGCCGGGTGCGACTCGAACCACTCGGCGAGCTGGAGGGCCGAGGCGCTCTGGCGCTCGACGCGCACGGCCAGCGTGCGGATGCCCCGCAGCCCGTTCATGGCGTCGAACGGCGATGCGCACGCACCGTGCAGCACCGAGTACGCCCACACGGCGTCGAGCACGTCGGCGGCGCCGGTGACGATGCCGAGGGTGGCGTCGTTGTGCCCGGCGATGCCCTTGGTGGCCGAGTGCAGGACGAGGTCGACGCCGTGGTCGTGCGGGCGCTGCACGATGGGCGTGGCGAAGGTGGAGTCGACGGCGGTGAACGGTCCCGTGATGGCGCCCAGCTCGTCCAGGTCGGTCAGCGCCAGCTGCGGATTGGCCGGCGTCTCGGCCACGACGAGCATGGTGCGCCCCGGCCGCACGGCGTCCGCCAACGCGCCCGGCTCCGTGGCGTCGACGAACGTGACGTCGATGCCGAACCGCGGGCAGACGCCCTGCAGGAAGAGCTGGGTGCCGGAGTAGATGTGGCGCTGGGCGACCACGTGGTCCCCGCTGGAGCACAGGGCCATCACGACCGTCGCCACCGCGCCCATGCCCGACGCGAACGCCAGGCCGGACTCGGCGCCCTCCAACTCGGCCACCGCCTCCTCGAACGCGCTGACGGTCGGGTTGGCGTAGCGCCCGTAGAAGCGCTCCGCCCGCGCCGCGGTGGCCATCTGCCGGTGCTCCTCGAGGCTGTCCACCTGCCAGACGGCGCTGGCGTGCAGCACCGAGCCGAGGGCGCGTCCCGCGTGGGAGCGCCCGGTGGTGATGGCGACGGTGTCCGGCTGGGCGGGCGCCGCGGCTGTCGGCTGTTCGTGGTCGGTCATGGTCTCTTGGCCACCTCGTCGAGGAAGAAGCCGATCGGCTCGGCCACCTGGTCCAGGTTGATGAGGAATGCGTCGTGCCCGTGGGGCGAATCGATCTCGATGAGCTCGGTCGGTGTGCCGTGCCGGGCCAGCAGCTGGTGGATCTGCCGCTGCTGGTAGATCGGGTAGAGCATGTCGCTGCTGATGCCCAGCACCAGCGTGGGCACCCGGATGCGGGCCATCGCCGCCTCCAGCCCGCCTCGGCCCGTGCCGACGTCGTGGAGATCCATGGCCTTGCCGATCACCAGGTAGCTGTTGGCGTCGAAGCGCCGGATCAGCTTGACGCCGTGGTGGTCGAGGTAGCGCTCGACCTCGAAGCGCTGCCAGAGGCCGGGCTCCTCGTGATCGTCGACGCCGTCGACGGGCGCGAGTTCGCGGCCGAAGCGGTCGGTGAAGGCGTTGTCGGACCGGAACGTCACCTGCGCCACCATGCGAGCGATGGCCAGGCCCTCGTGCGGACCGTCGCCCGGCTCGGCGTCGTAGTAGTCCCCGCCGCGCCAGCGGGGATCGAGCCTGATGGACCGCCGACCGATCGCTCCCCAGGCGATCTGCTGCGCCGTCGCCTGCGCGCAGCTGGCGATGGCCACGAGGGACCGCACCCGCTCGGGGTAGGTGATGCCCCACTCCAGGACCTGCATGCCGCCCATCGAGCCGCCGAGCACCGACAGCCACTGCTCGACGCCCAGGTGGTCGGCGAGGCGGGCCTGCACCCGCACCATGTCGCGGATGGTGACGACCGGGAAGCGGGAGCCGTAGGGCTGACCCGTGCCCGGCTCGATCGAGGCCGGTCCGGTCGAGCCCTGGCAGCCCCCGAGCACGTTGGCGCAGACGACGAAGTAGCGGTCGGTGTCGATGGCCAGGCCGGGCCCGACGACCCCCTCCCACCAGCCGGGGGTCGGATGGCCGCGACCGGCAGGGCCGGCCAGGTGGCTGTCTCCGGTCCACGCGTGGCACACGAGGAGCGCGTTGGAGGCGGCCGCGTCCAGTTCCCCCCACGTCTCGTAGGCGATGACCACGTCCGAGAGCCGGCCACCGTGGTCGAGCGCGAACGGGCGGTCGGCCGCCACGGTCAGGAACCGCCGCCGGCCAGGATCGTCACCCGGCCGCCAGGCGCCGCTGGCCGGGTAGGGCGCCGCTGGGATCACGATCCTCCTCTCGTCGTGCTCGGTCCTCGTCCGCCTTGCGGACGATGCTCACGGCACATCACGAGACGGAAGCGTTCGTTGCCGGGACCGCACTGGCGACCCGACCACATCTCCACCGCCCGGCGTGGGCCGGCCGGCGGGAGGCACCTTGGGGCTTCCGACCCAGGTTGCCGGACCTCGACCACCCGGAGGTGGGCGAGATCGCTCGTGATGCGTTCCTGGGAGGGTAGCAACTCCGGCAGCGACGTCACCCGATTTGCCCGTCACCTTCCTTGGATGTCATCCCGGTGGCGTGTCGCCCATCCGGAGGTGACGTTCCAGGTCGACGATGCGCCCGAACTCCTCGAAGTCGACGAGCCGGTCCAGTTCCTCCCGCAACGATCCGGCGGCGCGCAGGCTGGCCAGCGCGTCCCGCACCGCCTTGACCATGGCGAACAGGGCCGACAACGGCGAGACGATCAGCGTGAACCCGAGCTCGGCCAACTCCTCCGGGGTCAGCAGCGGGGTCCGGCCGGTCTCGACCATGTTGGCGACGAGCGTGGTCCCGGGCACAGCCTTCGCCACCGCCTCCAGCTCCGCGATCGACTCGGGCGCCTCCACGAACAGCGCGTCCACGCCGGTGTCGCGGGCCATGCGGGCGCGCTCCAACGCTTCGTCGAGTCCCACCGCGGCGCGGGCGTCCGTGCGGGCCGTGACGTGGAGGTGGGTGCGGTGCTCGACCGCGGCGCGCAGCTTGGCCAGCCAGTCCTCCGCGGGTACGACCTGCTTGCCGGCCATGTGGCCGCAGCGCTTCGGCCACACCTGGTCCTCGAGGAAGAGGCCCGACGCGCCGGCCTGCTCCCAGAGCTCGACGGTACGGGCGACGTTGAGCGGGTTGCCGTAGCCGGTGTCGGCATCGACGACCACCGTCGTCTCGGGGCTGGCGGCGCACACCCGCGCCGCGGCCGCGGCCATCTCGGCCTGTGTGAGGTACCCGACGTCCGGCAGGCCGAGCAGCGTCCCCGACACGCAGTAGCCCGACAGGAACACGGTCTCGAAGCCGGCTTGGGAGGCCAGCCGCGCGCTCAGGGCGTCCCAGACGCCCGGCATGAGGACGCTCTCCCCCGCGGCGAGCTTCCGTCGCAGGTCATCGCCTGTCATCGTTGTGGGACGGTAGTTGAGGTACGCTGTTCACCGGTTGGCGGGCGGAGTCGCACCGGAAGGATCCGGGGACCATGTGCGACGCCTGCGAGTACCCCCTCTCATCGACACCGACCTCTGAGCCCACTGGGCTCGTCGTCGGCCGTCGTGCCCTCCTCCGCCGCGCCGGGATCGGCGGGGCGGCTGCGGCCGCCGCGGCCCTCGTGCTGCCCGATGGCATCGCCGGCGCGCTCGGTCCGCCGTTCGAATCGGTCCAGCTCGGCGAGGACCAGCTCGCCGCCGTCGTCCCGGCTGTTTCAGCCGCGGTCCCGGCCGCCGCCCCCAGTGCCCAGCGGCGGCAGTCCTCGGGGCGGGTGTCGGCGCCGGCCATCGTCAGCCGCGCCGAGTGGGGCGCCGACGAGTCGATCCGTACCGCGGAGCGCGGCTTCGCTCCCCTCCGCAAGTTCGTCATCCACCACACCGCCAGCGCCAACAAGCCGCGCCGACCTGCGCAGGTGGTGCGGGACATGTACCACTACCACGTCAAGGGTCGGGGCTTCTCGGACGTCGGGTACAACTTCGCCATCGACCATCGCGGCACCATCTACGAGGGCCGCTGGTCACGTCGCTACGGCTCCGGAGAGACGCCTGACGGCGAGGACGGCTCCGGCTACGGGGTGGTCGGTGCCCACTCGCTCGGGGTCAACGCCGGCAGCTGCGGCGTCGTCCTCATCGGCGACTTCACGAAGGCCCAGCCCACCACGGCCGCCATCGGCGCGCTCATCCACCTGCTCTCGTGGAAGGCGTCGATGCACCAGATCGACGCGCTGGGCGAGGAGGAGTACATCTCGATCTTCGGCGTGCACCGCCAGTTCCCCAACATCGCCGGCCACCGCCAGACCGGTGAGACCGTGTGCCCGGGACGAGGGCTCTACAACCAGCTCGGCTGGATCCGCCAGGAGGTCGCCGCGCGAGCAGGCCGCTACTCCGACAACACCATCAACATGGGGCAGGCGCTGCGCTGGACGGAGGGCGTCTCGCCGCTCGCCGCGACCGGGAGCTCGTCCGGCGGGACGGTGATCACTGGGCCGAACCCGGCCAACCCGACCGGGGCCAAGCTGACCGGGTACCGGCTACTCACGAGCGATGGGAAGGTCGTGACGCTGGGGAAGGCGGCCAAGCTGGGCTCGCCGCGGGACCAGGGCATGGCCGCGGCGACCGCCATCTCGGGTGTGCCGGGCCGCAACGCCTACCTCACGGCCGACCCGTCGGGTCGGGTCGTCTCCTTCGGCGGCGCGGCCAGCGGCGCGCCGAACCAGTCGGTCGGCGCCGCCGACATGGCGTCGACTCCCAGCGGGCAGGGCTACTGGGTCCTCACCGCGGGCGGCGGCGTCTACGCCTTCGGCTCGGCGAAGCACCACGGCAGCCTCATGCGCGCGGGCGTCGGATCCGGCGGGGTGAAGCTGCGGTCCACGCCGAGCGGCAAGGGCTACTGGATCCTGGCCGGCAACGGTCGCATCTACGCGTTCGGTGATGCCCGCAAGCTGGGCTCGCCATCGTCCGGTCCGGTGGTCGACTTCTGGCCCACGCCGTCGGGCGACGGGTACTGGGTCCTCCTGGCCGACGGCCGGGTCGGCGCCCACGGCGACGCCGGCTACTTCGGTGACGTGCCGAGTCTGAGCCTGCGCTGGGCCAAGCCCGCGGTGTCCATCATCGGCATGCCGAGCGGTCGCGGCTACGCGATCGCGTCGAGTGACGGCGGCGTCTTCAACTTCGGGAGCTCGCCGTTCCTGGGCAGCCTCGGGGGCAGCGGCCGCCACGTCGTCGGCATGGCGCTGGCCTTCGGCTGACTCCCCACCGATAGCCACCGATTCGATATCGATTCGGTGGAATCAGATCGGCTGACAGGTTCTCGCGGCGTCTGGTAGCCGAATGTGGCACTGGGCGCCGCGAGAACCTCGCCCGCGAACCTCACTCCCCAGGGACGGCCCCCACGACGGGCTGGGCGAAGAGCAGGCGGTGCTCGAAGCCGGACTCCCACGGCAACCAGCCGTTCTTGTCCGGCCACGCCAACTGGACGATGCGGTAGTCCTCGCCCTTGTGCCATTCGGTCGCGGCGTCGAACAGCTCGCCGTACACCTCGCCGTCGACCGTCAGCAAGGCACAGCGCAGGTCGTTGTCCAGCAAGCCCTTGAACACCTGGTCGACAGGGACGTCGGCACCGTCGGCCAGGAAGCTGACCAGCAGCTCGGTCAGGCCGCTGGCGGCCACAGGCGTGAGCCCGAACAGGACCACCTCGGGGAACCCGAACGCCGTCTCCAGGCCGATGGTGTAGGCGTAGCCCGGCATCGGCGGGTCGGCGTGGGGCCGCGGCGGCACCGGCTCGATCGCCCACCCCTTCGTCTCGATCATCCAGGCGATCTTGTCCTGGTGCTCCATCGAGCGATCGGGGAACACGTCCTCGCCTGGACCACTCACCGAATCAGCCTCGCACACCGTGCCAGGTGCCCTGTCCGGGCCGGCGGTACCGTCGGCGCCGATGACGAGCGGGCCGCGCGACTACCGCTTCCTCCGCCAGCCGAAGTGGTTGGCGTTCACCGCGCTCGTCCTCGTCCTCGTCGTGGTCATGTTGAACCTGGCCCTCTGGCAGCTCCGGAGGCTCGACGAGCGGCGGGACCGCAACGACCGCGTCGCCGCCGCCCTGGCCGCGACGCCCGTGCCGATCGGCGACGGCGACCTGTCCGAGTGGACGTCGGTCACTGCCACCGGCACGTTCGATGCTGACCAGCAGGTCCTGATCCGCAACCGCAGCTACCAGGGTCAGCCCGGCTATCACGTCGTCACCCCGCTCCAGCAGGCTGACGGCAGTGCCCTCCTCGTGAACCGGGGCTGGATACCGCTGGAGGGCGACGACGGTGAGCTGGACGTCCCGCCGCCGCCCACGGGCGAGGTCACCGTGACCGGGCACGTCCGCCCCAGCCAGCGCAAGGGCCGCTTCTTCAGCCCCACCGACCCGGCCGAGGGCAGGTTGGACCAGCTCTACCGGGTCGACATCCCTCGCATCGCCCAGCAGGCGCCGTACCCGTTGCTGCCGGTCTACGTGGAGCTGACCTCGCTCGACCCGCCCGCTGACGCGGCTGACGAGGCGGACGGCGCAAGCTCGGCCGTCACGCTGCCCGTCCCCATCCCGCCCCCGGACCAGGACGACGGGCCGCACCTGGCCTACGCCGGGCAGTGGGTCCTGTTCGCCGCCTGTGCCGTCGGCGGATGGGTCATCGTCGTCCGCCGGCGAGCCCGCGCCGCACCGGCCACGGTGACGACCTGAACACACCGGCCATCGTCCGGGCCACCTGCGCCGAGGATGCCGCGCCGGACAGGTAAGACGCCCAGCGGTCGGCCGGCTGCGAGAAGAACGCGTCGAAGAACGAGCGCACGCCGTCACCGCTCAGCGCCATGACGCGATCGAGCCCGTAGCGCTCCAGCCGGCGGGCCCGGCGGCGATCGGCCGGCCACACGGCCGCCCAGCCGGCACGGGACAGGCCGGCCGGATCGAGCCCTCCGTCCACCGCCACCCGGAGGGTCCTGGCCAGCACCGGCGCGGCCCGGAGCCCGGCGACGACCGAGTACCCCGTGGCCGGGTGGATCAGGCCGGCGGCGGCTCCGGTGGCGATGACGGGCTGGGGCGGCGGCACCGGTCCGCCCATGGGGATGAGCACCACCTCCTCCGACAGCACCTCGACCGGTGACGCTCTCGCAGCGGCCAGCCGCGCCTGCAGCCGCGTGGAGAGCTCGGTCGTGTCGAGCGGCCGCCGCCGGGCCAGCGACGTCTCCTCGACGAGGAACCGGTCGCCGCCGAGGTCCATCGCGTAGAGGAACGTGGGATCAAGCGCCTCGTCGTCGGCGGTGGGCGACGGGGACCAGTCCATGAGCGTGCAGGTCCCCGGGGGAATCGGCGGCTCATCGAAGCGCGCCACCAGTCCGAAGGCCGACTGGAACGCCGCCGGCGGTCCCCCGCCCTTGACCAACCGGCTCGTCGCGCCGGAGGCGTCGATCAGCACGCGAGCGTCGAGGGCCGACCCGTCCTGCAGGCCGAGCCGGCTCCCCCAGGTGAAGTGCTGCCCGCCCATGGCGACCGCGGCCACCATTCGGCCGCCGGCGACCGTCAGCCGCTCGGCGAGGTGGCGCTGCAGCCGTGCGTTGTCGAGCAACGCGTAGGACCGCGGGAGGTGGTGCACCCGGTGGCCGACCACCCGCACGGCCGGCCAGGTCACCGACGCCATCGACGCGAGATCACCGAGAGCGAGGCTCCGCAGCTCGTCGACCCAGCAGCCGTAGGTCTGCGGCCACGGGGCGTCGGGGTCCGGCGCCACCAGAACGGTGGCCAGCCCGGCCTCGGCGCACGAGGTGGCGGCCGCCAGCCCGGCGGGACCAGCGCCGACCACGATCACATCGCCGTCGAGCGCCGTCACCCTCCTCGCTCGAGAACCGCCATGCGCCGGAACAGCTCGACCACGTCGGGAGAGCGGTGCTCGGGATCGAGCTCGCGGTAGACGGCCTCCACGTTGACGCTGATGCGACCCCACTCCCCGAGTCGCGAGAACGACGTCCCCGCCAGCTCCCGGCCGATGTCCCGGGCCGCCTCCCAGGCGTCCATCCCTGCCTCGTGGCGGGCTGTTGCTTCCGCGTTGATGAAGCTGAGGTAGTCCCGGACATCGGCCACGCCGCGCTGGTCGGTCACGGGCCCGTGGCCGGGGACCACCGCCTGCACGTCGAGGCCGAGGATGAGGTCGCAGGCCGCGATCCAGTTGGACAGCGGCCCGGCCCAGACGATCGGCGTGCCGCCGATGAACAGGATGTCGCCGGTGTAGACGATGCCTTCGTCGGGCACGACGACCAGCGCGTCGCCCTTGGTGTGCGCCGGCCCGACCTCGACCAGCTCGACGGATCGTCCACCCACCTCCAGGTCGAGACGGCCGTCGAACGTGCGCGTGGGGAGCGTCAGCGTGATCGGCGCGAAGTCGAACTCCCCGAAGAAGCTGCGGAAGAGGTCGCCGAGCTCGCCCTCGGCGTCGTTCAGCGCAGCCAGCAGGGCGGGCGGTACCTCACTCATCTCCTCGGCCGCGGCCGCCGAGGCGATGATCTCCGCTCCTCCCACCAGTTCGTTGCCGTAGCAATGATCCCCGTTGGCGTGGGTGTTGACGACGGTCCCGATCTCCGCCGACGCGGTGAGGGGAGCCATCGCCTCCAACATCCGGGCCGTCAACCGGAGGTCGAAGAGGGTGTCGACCAGCAGCGAGGTGCCGTCACCCACCACGAGGCCGGCGTTGCTCCACCCCCAGCCACCACCGGGCTGGACGTAGGCGAAGCAGCCGTCGCCGACCTCCTGCAACCCGAGCCCGTTGGCCGTCTCGACCACGGCCCGTTGCTACCACGTCCCGCCCGGCCGGCGGGCAGGGTTACCGGACCTACGATGCCGCCCATGCGTCAGCTGAGCGGTATCGACGTCAGCTTCCTGAACATGGAGACATCGACCGTCTTCGGCCACGTCTCGTCGCTGAACATCTACGACCCCACCACCGCGCCCGGCGGCGCAGGCCTGGAGGTGACCAAGAACATCATCCTCGAGAAGCTCGACCAGCTCGCCCCGTTCCGCCGTCGCCTGGCCCAGGTCCCGCTCGGCCTGGACCTGCCCTACTGGGTCGAGGACGACGACTTCGACATCGATTTCCACGTCCGGCACCACGCGGTGGCGCCACCGGGGACCAACGAGCAGCTCGCCGAAGCGGTGTCCCGCATCGTGTCCCGGCCGCTCGACCGCAGCCGGCCGCTGTGGGAGCTCTACGTCATCGAGGGCCTCGAGGACGGGCGGATCGCGCAGCTCACCAAGGTGCACCACGCCACCATCGACGGCGCGTCAGGGGCGCTCATGCTCGCCCTGCTCCTCGACCCCGACCCCGACGTGCGCCCGACCGGACTTCCCGCGGCCTGGGATTCCGAGGCCATGCCCACGGACAGCGAGCTGTTGCAGATCACGATGGGCGAGTACCTGCGCCGGCCGGAGAAGCTGCTGCGCCAGAACCTCCGCATGATCCGCGAGCTGGCGGCGGCCTCGGGCAGCGGCGGGCTGCGGGCCCTCACCGATCTCGTCGCGCAGCCGCTTCCTGGCCGTCTCGGCGATCTCATGCGGAGCCCGCCTGCGCAGCGGCTACGGCAAGGAGGTCGACCACCCGCCCTCGCTCCCGCCCACGCCGGCGCCGAGGACGCCGTTCAACCGGCCGATCACCGCCCACCGCCGCCTGTCGTTCACCACCATCCCCCTCGAAGCGGCCAAGGAGGTGCGCCGGGCCTACGGTTGCACCTTCAACGACGTGGTGATGGCACTGTGCGCGGGCACGCTGCGGCGCTACCTCATCAAGCACGACGCGCTCCCCGACGAGCCGCTGATCGCCATGGTGCCGGTGAGCATCCGCGCCGGGGACGAGGGCGACACCTACCAGAACCGTGTGTCCGGCTCTGCTGGCCAGCCTGGCCACCGACGAGGCGGACCCCGTCGAGCGGCTCCGCCTCATCCAGAAGTCGATGAACGCCGCCAAGGGAAGCTTCTCCGCCATCCCCGCGGAGGCGTTGCAGGACTTCGTGCAGTTCGCGCCCCCGGCAGTCGCGGCCAGGGCCATGCGCATGTACAGCCGGCTGCGCATCGCCGACCGCATGAACCCGCCGTTCAACCTGATCATCTCGAACGTGCCGGGGCCCGCCTACCCGCTGTACTCGGCGGGAGCCAGGCTCGAGCACTTCTACCCTGTCTCGGCCATCGCCGACGGGCAGGGCCTCAACATGACCGTGCAGAGCTACAACGGCAACCTGGACTTCGGGTTCATCGGCTGCTGGGAGCTGGTCCCCGACGTGTGGAGCCTCGTGGACTACCTGCACCAGTCGATGGAGGAGCTGCTCGACACGCTCTGAGACCTCTCAGGCCCGGGGCGTCTCCAGCGGCAGGCCGTCCAGGTGGGCGGCGTCGTTGTAGCGCGCCAGCATCCACCGCCCGGGGCGGAGCCGGACGAGCTCGGTCAGGGACGTGTTCGTGGTCCGCAGCTCGAAGGCACCCGTCGTGGGCAGGCGCAGCAGCGTGCGGAACGCGGCGTCGATGACACCGCCGTGGCAGACCACCACCACCGTCCGGCCCTCGTTCGCTCCGACGAGCCGATGGAGGCCGCGCCCGACGCGGTGGTGGAACTCGGCCAGGGTCTCGCCGCCCGCGAAGCTGACGCCGAACGGGTCGTTCTCCCAGTCCGGCATCCCGTGCTGCTCCAGGTAGGCCTCGTAGCCCATCCCGTCGAAGTCCGGGCCTGGGTCGTGCTCCCCGACCTCCGGATCGACGACGACCGGGAGCTCGCCGAGGGACGGGGCGATGATCTCGGCGGTCTCGATGGCCCGGGGGAAGTTGCTGGCCACCAGCAGGTCGGCGGTGATCTCACCCGTCCGGACGAGCCGGGCGGCCAGGGCCTCGGCCTGCTTGCGGCCCAGGGGAGACAGGCCGCTGCAGGTGCGGTGGCCACCGATCACCCTGGCCACCGTGGTGTTCGACTCGCCGTGGCGGACGAAGATCATCCGGGTTGCGCCGTTGGTCATCCCGACAGCGTGGCAGACCCGGGACCAAGATGACGGGGTGATCCACGTCCGGATCGTCAGTTCGACGGACCTTCTTCAGCAGGTGCTGCTGCGGGTCGAGAGTGACGACTCGATCGTCAACCTCGTGGTCCTGGAGGGGGCTGGCCGGCGGCCGGAGGGCCACCTCGTGCTGCTGGACGTCACCGAGGAGTCGGTGAACGACCTGCTGGCGTCGCTCCGGGCCATGGGCGTGCACGAGTCCGGCAGCGTGTCGCTCCAGCGGACCCACCTGACGGTGTCGAACGCCGCCGACATGGCCGAGGAGATGGCCCCGGGGCACCCCGAGGAGGCGGTGATCTGGGACGAGGTCCTGGTCCGCGCGGAGTCGGACGCCACGCTCACGGTGAGCCTGGTCGTCTTCATGGTCATCGCGGCGTTGATCGCCGCCGTCGGGATCGTCACCGACTCGCCGATCCTCATCGTCGGTGCGATGGTCGTGAGCCCCGACTACAACCCGCTCAGCGCGGCGACGGTCGGGTTGTTCGTCGGCCGGCGCAGCCTGGCTCTCCGCGGGCTGACGACGCTGGCCACCGGCTTCGCGGCCGGCGTCGTCGCCACGATGATCTTCACGTTCATCGTGGAGGCGCTGGACCGCGTGCCGTCCACGTTCGTGTTCAACGAGCGGTCACTGACGGCGTTCATCAGCCGGCCCAACCTGTTCAGCGCGGTGGTGGCGCTCGTGGCCGGCGTGGCGGGCGCGCTCTCGCTCACCGAGGCCAGAGCGGGCGCCCTGGTCGGCGTCTTCATCTCCGTGACCACCATCCCCGCTGTCGCCGCCATGGGGGTGCACATGGCCGCGGGGAACTGGCCGCGGGCCTGGGGCGCGACCCTTCAGCTGTCGATCAACGTGGTGTGCCTGATCGTGGCCGGTTGGGCGACGATGCGGATCCAGCGCCGTTCCCTCGCCCGGCTCCAGGCCCGGGCCCGGCCGTGACCGCTCAGGTCAGCTTCTCGACGAACGATTCGAGCTGACGCAGGTTGCGGCACTCGTACACGCCGTCCGTGTGGATGCCGTACTCCCCCACGATGGAGTCGCCGGTGTTCCAGTAGCTCCGGGGCTCGGGGTTCAGCCAGTAGACGTGCCGGGCCTTGTGGCGCATCTCGCGGACGACCCAGCTCTGCGCGGCGTGGTAGTTGTTGCGCGCGTCGCCGAGCAGCAGGATCGTCGTCTTGGGGCCGACGTCCTTGCCGTAGCGCTCCCAGAAGACCTCGAAGGCGTGCCCGTAGTCGGAGTGCCCGTCCACCCACACCACGTCGGCCTCGGTGTTGACCCGGTGCACGGCCTCGGTGATGTCCTCCACGCCCTTGAAGAACTCCGTCACCTCGTCGATGCCGTCGATGAAGACGAACGAACGGACCTTCGAGAACTGGCCCTGGATGGCGTAGACGAGCATCAAGGTGAAGCGGGCGAAGGCGGCCACCGACCCCGAGATGTCCGCCACGACCATCAGCTCCGGCTTGGCCGGGCGCGGGTACTTGAACTTCGGCTCCGCCGGCACCCCTCCGTAGGAGAGCGAGTGCCGCACGGTGCTGCGGAAGTCGAGCGGGCCCTTGCGGCCGTGACGACGCTTGCGGGCCAGACGGGCGGCCAGCTTGCGGGTGAGCGGATGCAACGCCTTGCGCAGCGACGCCATCTCCTCCCGCGAGGCGTGCATGAAGTCGACGTCCTCGGGGAGAGGCTTGCGCAACGTCTTCGCCATCGCCTCGACGCCGCGGTCGGCGACCAGGCGCCGGCGGATCTCGGCCTCGATCTCCTGACGGAAGGCGTCGATGCGGCTCTGGTACTCGTCCTGCTCGAGCCGCTCCTCGAGCGGCGTCAGCTCACCGCCCACCTGCTGACGGGAGGCCTCCATGAGCTTCTCCAGCAGGCCTTCGAGGTCCAGGTTCCGCAACGTCCGGTACAGGTAGTACGTGCCGCCCACCGGCCGACCGGGCTCCATCCCGGCGTAGCGGCTCACGGACTGGCGGGCCAGCGCCCGCATGAGCGCCTCGTCGCCGTTCATGAGCGCCTGGTACAGGAGTTGCGCCATCTCCTCGGGGCTCAGGCTCTCCATCCCGCCGGCGGCGCCCCGGCCCTCGCCCTGGCGGAGCTGATCCTGCATGTCCCGCCAGAGCTCGTCCGCGTCGGCGTCGTCCTTGATCTGGTACTGCGGGCCCCGCAGGCTGAAGTACACCTCGAACACGGTCTCGAACGAACGCCAGTGCGCGTTGTTCTTCACGAGCGTGGCGGCGAGAGCGAACTTGAACGCCTCCCGGTCCTCGATCGGGATGTGCTGCACCGCCTCCATGGCGTCCAGGTTCTCGGTCAGGCTCACCGGCAGGCCGGCGGCGCGCAGCTCCTGGATGAAGCCGGCGAGGAGATCGATCACGGGTCTGGCCGGGGCACGGGGTCGGGCTGGTCAGCGGGTCGGCGCGTCGACCGCCAGCTCCTTGGCCGCCTTGGCGATGTCCGTCTGGTACTTGAGCAGGATGTGCAGCGTCTCCTTGGCCTGCTGCGCGTCGATGTGCTCGATGCCCAGCAGCACCAACGTCCGGGCCCAGTCCAGGGTCTCGGACACCGACGGCGCCTTCTTCAGCTCCAGCTGGCGGATCGAGCGCACGATGCGGGCGATCTGGTCGGCGAGGTTGTCGCCCACGTCGGGCACCTTGGCCAGGACGATCTGCTTCTCACGGTCGAGGTCGGGGTAGTCGACGTGCAGGTAGAGGCAGCGCCGCTTCAGCGCCTCCGACAGCTCGCGGGTGTTGTTGGAGGTGAGGAACACCAGCGGGATCTGCCGGGCCTCGATCGTCCCCAGCTCGGGGATGGACACCTGGTAGTCGGACAGGATCTCGAGCAGGAGGGCCTCCGTCTCGACCTCCACCCGGTCCACCTCGTCGATGAGGAGCACGACGGGCTCCGGGGCGCTGATGGCCTCCAGGAGCGGGCGGGTGAGCAGGAACTCCTCGGAGAAGATGTCGTCGTGGATCTCGTTCCACGAGTCGCTCTGACGGTCGGCCTGGATGCGCAGGAGCTGCTTCTTGTAGTTCCACTCGTACAGAGCCTTGGACTCGTCGAGGCCCTCGTAGCACTGCAGGCGGATGAGGCGGGCGCCGGTCATCTCCGCCACGCTCTTGGCCAGCTGCGTCTTGCCCGTCCCCGCCGGACCCTCGACCAGGATCGGCTTCCCCAGCCGGTCGGCCAGGAACACGACCCCGGCGATGCCGTCGTCGGCGAGGTAGGTCACGTCCTCCAACTGCTGGCGGACGGAAGCGACGGAATCGAAGCGAGCGCTGCTCTCCACAGGGGATGCCGGGGCCATCGCCCAACCCTACCGGCCGACTTGACCGCGGGGTCAATCGGTTCGCGGAGCACGCGCCGGGGCCGCGGTTCGGCAGACTAGAGGCGGCCCGATCACGTCAACACACGACGGAACACGACGGGACATGATGGAAGACAACGAGGAGGAGATGCCGTGCCGGTGCAGCTGAACCACCACATCGTCGCCTCGTCGGATCCGCCGGCTTCCGCGGCCTGGTGGGGCGAGATGCTCGGGCTGGGCGAGCCCGTCCGGTTCGGGCCGTTCTGGCAGCTGACGACCGACAACGGAGTCAACATCGACTTCGGGGGCATGGTGGCGGCCGAGTCCGTCACCCCGCACCACTACGCGTTCCTGGTCGGCGAGGACGACTTCGACGCCACGTTCGGACGCATCGTCGAGCGGGAGCTGGACTACTACGCCGACCCCGGAGGCCGGCAGAAGCACGAGATCAACCACAACGACGGCGGGCGGGGCGTGTACTTCCCGGACCCTGACGGGCACTGGCTGGAGATCATCACCCGTCCGTACGGCGGCTAGCGCAAGTTCGCCGCCGCCCCGGCAGGCCGGGCAGTACGTTGCTGGACCCATGACGACGGAGGACCTCCCCCTGGCCGTGGGTCGCTTCGTCGACGAGCTCACGAACATCCTCGACGGCCTGACCAGGCGGAGCACGTCCTACCGCGCGCTGGTGGTGGACGAGTCCGACTCACTCGTCTCGGCCGTGATGGCCGCGGACGGCCGGATCTCGCAGGGCGAGGCGGAGGCCTACGCCCGCGCCGTCGGCCGGCATGTCACCCGCAACGGGCGCCCCATCGACGCGCTCACGGCGAGGACGTCGGACCACCTGTTGCGGCGCAAGGGTTGGGAGGCGGCGCCGTCGGAGCTGTTCAGGTTGCTCGTCGCCGCCGACCGCCGGTCCGGCACCAGGCCACGCCCAGCGCTACTTCCACCTGGCTCTGGGCGTCGCCTCCGCGGCAGCCGCCGCCGATTCCCCGACGGCGGCCGCCACGTCCGCCTCGATCGATCACTTCCGCACCACGCTGCTCGCGGCCATCGACCATGCCGGGCTCCTCGGCGCCCGGCGACCCGCCGCCGGAGGACGGTCCGCCCGACCAGCCTCCGCACGAGACGCTCGAGGCTCTCCTCGACGAGCTCGACGCCCTGGTCGGGCTCGAAGCGGTGAAGGCCTCCGTGCGCGAGCTGACCAACCTGTTGCAAGTGCAACAGCTACGGGTCAGTCACGAGCTGCCCATCCTGGACTCGAGCCTGCACCTGGTGTTCAGCGGCAACCCGGGCACCGGCAAGACGACCGTGGCGCGGCTGCTGGCCCGCATCTACCGCGCGCTCGGCGTGCTGTCGAAGGGCCACCTCGTCGAGGCCGACCGCTCGCAGCTCGTCGCCGGCTACGTCGGCCAGACCGCCATCAAGACCCGGGCCGTGGTCGAGCAGGGGATCGGCGGCATGCTGCTCATCGACGAGGCCTACGCGCTGGCCCGCGGCGGGGAGACCGACTTCGGGCGGGAGGCCATCGACACGCTGGTCAAGCTCATGGAGGACCACCGGGACGACCTGGCCGTGGTCGCCGCCGGCTACACGGACGAGATGGCGACCTTCATCGCCGCCAACCCGGGCCTGCGTTCCCGCTTCACCCGCACGATCGAGTTCGCGGACTACACCGACGACGAGCTGGTCGAGATCTTCGTCCGCATGGGCGAGGCCAACCGGTACCACCCGACGGACGGCGCCATCGCCCGCCTGAGGACCTTGCTGGCGGCGACGCCGCGGGACAAGGGCTTCGGCAACGCCCGTTTCATCCGCAACATCTTCGAGGCCGCCGTCTCCACGCAGGCGTCGAGACTCGTGCACGTCGACGAGCCCGATCCCGAGCAGCTCACGACGCTCGTGGCCGACGACCTGCCGGCACCCTGACCCGCGGGGTCAGCCGGCGTCGCTCAGCAAGGTCTCCAGCACGACGGCGACCCCGTGATCTTCGTTGGAGGCGGTGACCTCGTCGGCCAACGCGATGGTGCCGGGGTCAGCGTTGGCCATGGCGATGCCCCGGCCCGCCCAACCCAGGAGGCCCTGGTCTTCGAGGTCGTCCCCGAAGGCGATGACCTCGTGCCGGCGGACCCCGAGCTGCCCCGTCAGCCGTCTCACACCGGCCAGCTTGTCGATCGGGGACTGCTCGTGGACGTGGTGGTCGGTCTCGAAGCTGTAGAGCTCCCTGCCGTTGGAGCCGACGACGAAGTGGGCGTGGTGGCCGTCGAGCCGGCCGACCACCGCGGCCACCGGTCTGTCCGTGGCCAGGACGATGAGCACACCGGCGTCGGCGAGGGCCTTCAGCGCCGCCGCCGTCCGCGGGCTGAGCTCGTCGGCGGAGTCGAGCAGGGTGCCGTCGAGATCGAACACGGCCACCCGGGGCAGGTGCCTGGCCGGGTCCGCGGTCACGGCGACCTTGTAGCACGGGGACGCCGCTCGGGCGCAGCCCGCCTCTACGCTGCCGCCGATGTGGGCGAAGCGGCTGGGCGCCATCGTGCTGGCGGCCGCGCTCATCGGCGGTGCGCTGCTCGTCCGCCGCGCGCTCGACGACGACGAGGACGGCGGGAGCAGTGGCTCCGGCAGCGGGCCGACCACCGTGGTCTGCATCCCCGAGCTCGAATCCGCCTGTCGCGAGCTGGCCGCTGACGATGACAGCGTGCAGTTGACCATCGAGGACGCCGGCGACACCTACGAGCGGGTGGTCGCCGACCCCGCCAGCGCTCCCGACGCCTGGATCACCCTGAACCCGTGGCCGGGCATGGCGAGCCGCGCCGCCACCCTGGGCGGCGGGGACGAGCCGTTCCCGACGACGGTGGCCGTCGCGCACGGTCCGTTCGCTGCCGTCGGGCGCACCGCCCGCTGGAACGTGCTGGCCGCGCACTGCGACGAGGTGACGTGGCGCTGCGTGGGAGAGGTCGCCGGGCAGCCGTGGACCGACCATCGGCGGCGACCAGGCCTGGGGCGTCATCAAGCCCAGCCACGCCGACGCGGCCCGCTCGGCCAACGGATTGCTGTCGTTCGCGGTGATCGTCGAGCGACTACTGGGGTTCGACCGACTTCACCGGCACCGACCTCCAGAACGACGACGCCTTCCTGTCGTGGCTGAACCGCCTCGAAGCCGCCATCCCGACGTACGGCGACGCCGCGAACACACCGCTCGACATCCTGCTCGCCCAGCCCCGGATCGACCTCGTGCAGACGACGACGGCCGAGGTGGACGAGAAGGCCGGCACCCAGAGCGACGACCTCGTGACCGGTGGTCCCACCGAGCCGGTGGCCGAGGTGGTCGTGGCGGGCCGGCGACGCCGAAGCCGTCGGACGGCGCCTGCTGTCGCTGGAGACGGCGCTGGCGCCCTGGACGTACGAACCGGACAGCGAACCGGACACGCCGACGGGAACCGGACTGCCCTCCGCGGACGTGATGATCGCGCTGAGAGATCTTTGGCAAGGAGTAGCCCGACGATGACGACCCGGCGGACCACCTGGCGACGTACCGCCGTCGCACTGACGGCTGCGCTCGTCGCGGCCACGGCAGCGGCGTGCACGGGCGGAGGAGACGGCGGCGAGGGAAGCGACGGCAGCGGCACGCCGGGCTTCGATCCGGACTGCGTCACCGTCGACATGGCCGTCTCGCCCGAGAAGGTCACGCTGCTCACCGACCTGGCCGAGACGTTCAACGAGTCGGACGCCGAGGTGGACGGCCAGTGCGTGTCGGTCCGCGTCACCCGCAAGTCGTCGGGCGCCGCCGCCACCCTCCTCACGAAGGGCTGGCCGGACCCGGAGGCCAACGGCCCGCAGCCCGTGATCTGGTCCCCGGCCGCCAGCGGGTGGGCGGCCATCGTCAACGAGGAGGTCGGCCGCACGCTCGCCCCCGCCGGCCGTCCCTTCATGCAGACCCCGCTCGTCATCGCCATGCCCCAGCCCATGGCCGAGGCGCTGGGCTACCCGGAGACGCCCATCGGCTTCACGGACATCGCCGCCCTGGCCAACGACCCCGAAGGATGGGCCAAGTACGGCCATCCCGAGTGGGGCCAGTTCAAGCTGGGCAAGACCAATCCGAACTTCTCCACCAGCGGCCTCAACTTCACGGTCGCCGAGTACTACGCGGCCACAGGCAAGACCTCCGGGCTCACCGTGGAGGACCTGGCCCGGCCGGAGGTGGAGGAGTTCGCCCGCAGCGTCGAGCAGGCGGTCGTGCACTACGGCGACATCACCGGCACGTTCCTCAGCAACTGGTTCCGTGCCGATGCCCGCGGCACCGCGCTCACCTACACCTCGGCGGTGGCCGTCGAGGAGAAGTCGATCATCGACTACAACTCCGGCAACCCCGACGGCGAGCTCTCGCCCGGCGAGACGCCCCGCCCGCCCAAGGTGCCGCTCGTCGCCATCTATCCGAAGGAGGGAACCCTCTACTCGGACAACCCTTTCATGGTGCTCGACGCCGATTGGGTGACGGAGGAGCAGAGGCAGGCGGCCGCGCTGTTCGAGGAGTACGTGCAGCAGCCGGAGAACCAGGCTCGCGTCCTCGAGTACGGCTTCCGGCCCGGCAACACCTCCGTGGCCGTCGGTGCGCCGATCGTCGCCGCCAACGGCGTCGACCCGACGCAGCCGCAGAACGTGCTCGACGTCCCCGACCCCGAGGTGCTCGTGCGGGTCCTCGACGCCTGGGAGCAGCAGCGCAAGTCCGCCCAGGTCCTGCTCGTCATGGACGTCTCGGGCTCCATGGGCGACCCGGCCGGCGAGGGGACCAGCGCCACCAAGCTGGAGCTGGCCCGTGACGCCGCCAGCGCCGCCCTGGATCAGTTCAAGGACAGCGACCAGGTCGGCCTGCGCATCTTCACCACGGACATCGGCGACGTCCTCGGCGAGACGTCCATCGACCTCGTGCCGGTCGGCCCGATGGACGAGGGGCAGCGGTCCGCGCTGCGCGGGCAGATCGAGGGCCTGTTCCCGCAGAACGGCACGCCGCTCTACCAGGCCACGCAGGAGGCTGCCGAGCTCATCCGCGACAGCTACGACCCGTCGCTCATCAACGCCGTCGTGCTGCTGACCGACGGCGTCAACGACGACGGCGATCCGACCGACGACGCCGACCAGCTCGACGAGCTCATCCAGACCCTGCGGGGCGGCGAGGGCGCCAACGCCAGGGCGGTGCGGGTGTTCCCGATCGCCTACGGGGACGACGCCGACACGGCCACGCTGCGCCGCATCGCCGAGGCGTCCAACGGCGCGCTGTACGTCGCCTCCAACCCGGCCACCATCAACGACGTCTTCACCGCGGTCGTCTCGAACTTCTGACCCAGATTCGGGTGTGCCGCCGGCGGGACGACCGGGGCCAATAACCTCCGGTCCCTGATGGCCCGCTCGTTCCGCGACCGGTTCTTCACGCCTCCCGTGGCGCGGGCCATGACGTCGCCGCTCGGCATCGTGCTGGCCGGCGTCGGCGCGGCCGTCGGCCTGGCCACCGGCCTCGGCATCCCCGGCGCCATCGGTCTCGCCGCGCGTGGCCTGGGGCGGCCGGGTGGCCGCGGCCGTCCCGAGGGGCGACAATCGGTCCACCCGCATCGACCCGTTCGCGCTCTCCGAGCCGTGGCGGCGCTACGTGCAGGGCTCGCTCGCCGCGCAGGCCCGCTTCCAGCGCACCGTCGACGCCACGCCTGACGGCCCACTCGCGCGTCCGCCTCACGGACATCGGCACCCGCCTCGAGCGCGGTGTCGACGAGGTGTGGCTGGTGGCGTCCCGGGGCGACGACATCGACGCCGGCCTGCCACCCTCGACGTGCGCGAGGCCCAGGCCGAGCTGGCCCGCCTCGACCACGAGCCCGCGGGCTCGCACACCGCCGCCACCCGTGACGCGCTGGCCGCCCAGGTGGCGACGGCCGCCCGCATGCAGGCCGTGTCCACCGACGCCCGTGACCGCCTGCGGCTGCTCGACGCCCGGCTCGACGAGCTGGTGGCCCGCGCGGTCGAGCTGTCGGTCAGCGGCAGCGCCAGCGCCATCTCGGGCCTCGGTGACGACGTCGACACGCTGGTGAGCGAGATGGAATCCCTCCGGCAGGCCCTCGAGGAGGCGGAGCAGGCCGGCGGCGGGGAGTCGCCCGGTCCCCCGCAGGCGTGGCCGAGCCCCTGACCGACGAGCCGGGGGGCGAGGGCCGCCGCCTCCTGGCCGCCAACGTCTCGGTCGCCGTCGGCACGCTGCTGTCCCGGCTCACGGGGCTGCTGCGGGTGATCGTGTTCGGCGTCGTCATCGGCCAGAACGCGTTGGCCGACGCCTACGACGGGGCCAACAACTCGCCCAACTCCATCTACGAGCTGCTGATCGGCGGCGTGCTCTCGGCCACGCTCGTCCCGCTGTTCACCGCGCAGTTGGAGGACGACGGACGAGGAGGCCACGAGCGCGGTCGTGACCGTGGCCGCCATCGCCATGGCGGCCCTGACCGCGGCAGCCGTCGTGGCCGCACCGCTCATCTTCCGGCTGTTCTCGCTCTCGCCCGATCCCGCTGTGGACGCCGACCAGTACCGGGGCGTGGGTACCGCGCTCGCCCGCATCTTCCTGGTCCAGATCTTCTTCTACGGGCTGATGGCCCTCGGCTCGTCGCTGCTGCAGGCGCGGCGGCGCTTCTTCGCTCCGGCTTGGGCGCCGGTCCTCGCCAACCTCGTCATCATCGGCTTCCTGCTGGCCGTGCCTTCGCTGCTCGACGGCCGGGATCCCTCGCTGGAGCTGGCCGACGACGACGCCGGCTTCCGCCTCCTGCTCAGCCTCGGTGCCACGGTGGGCATCGCGGTGATGGCGCTGTCGCTCGTGCCTGCGCTTCTCCGGGCCGGGGTCCGGCTCCGCTTCCACCCGGCCTGGAAGCACCCGGCGGTGCGCAAGTTGCTGACCCTCTCCGGGTGGACGCTCGGCTACGTGGCGGCCAACCAGGTCGCGCTGATCGTGGTGAAGAACCTGGCCCGGCCGGGCAGCGGCGGGCAGGACGCCTACGCCAAGGCCTTCACGTTCTTCCAGCTGCCGCACGGCCTGCTGGCCGTGTCGATCACCACCACGTTCGTCCCCGACCTGGCCCGCTTCGTGGCCCGCAAGGACAAGGCGTCGTTCATCGCCCGCTCGTCCCTGGGCGTGCGGCTGGTCGCCTTCTTCACCTTCCCCGCCTCGCTCGGCCTGCTCGTGCTGGCCCGCCCGATCATCGGCACGTTCCTCCAGCACGGGGAGTTCAGCGAGCAGGCGGCCGTCACGACCAGCCGCGCCCTCGCCGGCTTCTCGATCGGCCTCGTCGGCTTCTCCGTCTACCTGTTCGTGCTGCGCGGGTTCTACGCGCACCAGGACACCCGTACGCCGTTCGTCATCAACCTGGTCGAGAACGCGCTCAACATCGTCTTCGCCGTGCTGCTCGTCGGGCGGTACGACGTGCTCGGGCTGGGCCTGGCCTTCGCGCTCGCCTACCTGCTGAGCGCGGCGTGGGCGTTGCAGGTCCTCTCGTACAAGGTCCCGGGCTACGGCCTGCGCCCCGTCTTCGCCAGCCTGGGCCGGATGCTGCTCGCCGCCGTGCTCATGGCCGAGCTGGTCTGGCTCGTCACCCGCCTCGTCGGCGGCACCAGCGGTCTCGAGGCTGCGGCCAGGGTCGTCGTCGGCAGTGTCGTCGGCCTGGTCGCCTACCTCGGGGTGCTGGCGCTCCTCCGGTCGCCCGAGCTCGCCGCGGCCCGGAGACAGATCGGCCGGATCCGGCCGTAGATTGCCCGCATGATCAAGCTGATCCGGCGTTGGTGGAACTACCTCACCGCCAAGTTGACCGGGACGTTCAACGAGATGGCGGACCCCGCCGTGCAGCTCGAGCAGGCTCTGCGGGAGGCCCAGGACCAGCACCGCCGCCTCAAGGAACAGGCCGCCAACGTCATCGCCAGCCAGAAGCAGGCGGAGCTGCGCCTCAACAAGCGCATCGCCGATCTGGAGAAGCTCAACGGCAACGCCCGCCAGGCGCTGGTGATGGCCGACGATGCCGAGCGGAAGGGTGACGCCGCCAAGGCCACGCAGCTCACGTCGGCCGCCGAGACCATCGCCACGCAGCTCATCCAGGCCGAGAAGGACGTCGGCGACCTCAAGGCGATGGTGCTCCAGACCACCCAGGCGTCGGACCAGGCCAAGGCGGCCGTACAGCAGAACTCGCGGGCGCTGCAGCAGAAGCTGTCCGAGCGGGCGAAGCTCCTCAGCCAGCTCGAGCAGGCCAAGATGCAGGAGCAGATGAACAAGGCCATGGCCACGTTGAACGAGGCCGTGGGCGAGGACGTCCCGACGCTCAGCGAGGTGCGGGACAAGATCGATGCCCGCTACGCCAAGGCGAAGGCGGTCGCGGAGCTGAACGAGAGCACGGTGGACGCCAGCATCCGCGAGATCGAGGCTGCCACCGCCAACGCCTCCGCGCAGGACCGGCTGTCCGAGCTGCGGGCCGAGCTCGGCCTGGAGGACACGGCCGGCGCGGCCGGCCTGGAGAGCGGGCCGGCGCCACAGACGCCGGGGCCCGGGGCGGCTCCGCAGCCGGGAACCGCTCAGGCCTGAGGGAGCATCACCAGGTCGTCCCGGTGGATGGCCTCGTGGGCGACGTCCGCGGGGAGGTCGCTCGTACGCCGGCCCGCGGTCTTCCGCAGGACGCGCGCGTCGGCGGCCGCCATGCCCCGGGCGAAGACGACCCCGTCACGACCGGTCACGTCGAGCGTGTCGCCCTCGTCGAACTCCCCCACCACGTCGACCACGCCTGCGGGGAGCAACGAGGTGCCCCGGCCCACCAGCGCGGCACGCGCGCCGTCGTCGACGACCAGGTGTCCGGACGGGGCGCTGGCGAAGGCGATCCACAACTTCCGGGCGGGTAGCCGGCGGTCCTTCGCCTCGAACGTGGTGCCGACGGCTTCCTGCGCGGCGACGGCCTCGGCCACCACCTCCGGACGGTCGGCCCGGGCGATCACCGCGCGCACCCCGGACCACGAGGCGATGCGGGCGGCCGCCAGCTTCGACGCCATGCCGCCGCTCCCGCGCGCCGACCCGGTCCCGCCGGCGATGACGCCCATGATGGGGTCGTCCGCGGCGACGTGATGGATGAGCTCGGCGCCGGCGTCGCGCCGGGGGTCGGCGGTGTAGAGCCCGTCCAGGTCGGTGAGGAGCACGAGGACGTCGGCGCTCACCAGGTGGGCGACGAGCGCGGCCAGGCGATCGTTGTCTCCGAAACGGATCTGGTCGTCGGCGATGGCGTCGTTCTCGTTGACCACCGGGACGCAGCCCAGCTCCAGCAGGCGCACCAGGGTCTGGCGCGCGTGGAGGTACTGGCGGCGATTGACGAAGTCGTGGGGCACCAGCAGCACCTGCGCGGCCACCGCGCCGCGTCCGGCCAGCGAGCGGATCCACGTCTCGATCATGCGGGGCTGGCCGAGAGCGGCGAGCGCCTGCAGCGTGGGGAGATCGGTGGGACGCTGCTGCAGGCCGAGCGCGGCGACGCCCGCCGCCACGGCCCCCGAGCTGACCACGACGACCTGGTGCCCGTCGGCGCGGACGGCCTCCACCTGCCGGCAGAGGTTCTCGATCATGGCCGTGTCGACGACGCCGAGCTCGCTGGTGAGCGACGAGCTGCCGACCTTCACGATGACGCGGGCCATGGTCAGGCGTCCGGCTCGTACTCGAAGCTGAAGGCACCGATGTGCACCACGTCCCCGGGCTGCGCGCCGGCCCGCGCCAGCGCCCGGTCCACGCCGAGCCGCTTCATGCGGTCGTCGATGTAGGCGAGTGCCTGGCGGTCGGTGACGTCGGACAGAGCGACGGCCCGTTCGGCCTGGCGGCCGGCGATGCGGAACTCGTGCTCGCCTTCGCGCGTGACCGTCACGCCCTCGACCTCCGGCCTGATCACGACGAAGCCCTCCGGCTCGGGCTCGGTCGCTCTCGCCTCGGCCACCAGATCGGCTAGCCGGTAGAGCACCTCTTGGACGCCCTGCCCGGTGACCGCGGACATGGTCATCTCAGGGCCACCGTCGTTTCCGTCGGGGTCGCCGGCAGGAACGACATCGGCTTTCGTGCCGACGGTCAGCCGGGGCCGCTCGAGGAGCTCCGGCCGGTAGGCCGCCAGCTCCCGCAGGAGGATCCGCTCTTGCTCGGCGGGAGCCATCCCGTCGGCGGGGACGAGGTCGAGGAGCAGGCAGAGCACGCGGGCCCGCTCGATGTGGCGCAGGAACTGCAGGCCCAGGCCCCGGCCCTCGCTGGCTCCCTCGATGAGGCCGGGGATGTCGGCCACGACGAACTCGGCGCCGTCCCCGCGCTCCCCGACCCACACGACGCCCAGGTTCGGGACCAGGGTCGTGAACGGATAGTCGGCGATCTTCGGCTTGGCCGCGCTGATGCGGCTGATGAAGGTGCTCTTGCCGGCGTTGGGGAAGCCGACGAGGGCCACGTCGGCCATGAGCTTCAGCTCGAGCCGGAGCCAATGCTCCTCGCCGGCCTCACCCTGCTCGGCGAAGCTCGGCGCCCGGCGCTTGTCGCTCAGGAACTTGGCGTTGCCCCGCCCTCCCCGACCCCCGGCAGCAGCCAGGAAGCGGTCGCCGTGGCGGGCCAGGTCGGCCAGGGCGACGTTGCCGTGGAGCTCGTAGACGACCGTGCCCTCAGGGACGTGGATCTCGAGGTCGGTGCCCCGCTTGCCGTGCAGGTCCTTGCCCCGGCCGTGGGCGCCGCTGGTCGCCCGCCGGTGCGGATGGTCGCGGAAGGCCAGCAGCGAGGCGACGTTGCGGTCGGCCACCAGCCAGACCTCGCCGCCGCGGCCGCCATCGCCTCCGTTGGGGCCGCCGTGGGAGACCGGACCCTCCCGGCGGAAGCTGATGCAGCCCGCGCCTCCGTCCCCGCCGCGGACGTTGAGTCCGCACTCGTCGACGAAGGTGGCCACGGCCGATCGAGGCTACCTGCCGACCGCTCCGGGACGTTCTGGCCGTTCGCCAGGCCTGGTCCGTCCACCCGCTCCGGCCTCAGGCCGCCCGGCGGTTTGGTGGTCCGGTGGTCATGACTTGGCCGTCCGGGGTCTTGACGGTCAGCTCCCGGCGTTGCCCGAGGGTGATCACCCACCCCTCGTCGTGGATGCGGTGGTGATGACGTTCACACTCGGCGGTCGAGATGCGTGACGAGCTGCGCTCGATTGCGGATGCGCTTCGATCGGCCCGCGATGCGCAGACCCCGGCGGAGGCTTCACTCGGATCTCCCGCCGAGATGCTGGAACTGCCGCCCTACACCACATGGCCACCACGACCCCTGCCCGGTGCAGGAGGGACGCCGGCCGAGACGATCATCGAAGCGCTCCTCGAGATCGTGCGCTCCGAGGGTCCGATCGTCTGCGAACGGCTGTACGAGATCTACGTCGCCGCCAGCGGGGATCCAGGCGTACCGTCCGTCAAGCGGATACTCAATCGGGCAACCCACGCCGCCGTAAGGGATCATCGTCTGGTACAGATCGAACCTCCGGGAGGTGGCCAGATGGACAAGACGGTCCACCTGCCGCTCCAAGAGCCGGTCGTCCTCCGGGACCGCGGACCCCGCCGGATCTCCCACATCCCGGCAACCGAGGTACGGGCACTCGCCTCGATCTTCGATGATGATCCCGACCGTCGGTATCCCGAATCGGCGTACTCGACGCTGCTCGCCGTCCGAATCTGGTTCGACGCCGACGACGCCGACTGGTGGGAACTGAGCTACCTCGCCCGATGCATCGGGATCAACGAACCGGATCCCAGCATGATCGATCCGCTCTGAGCAGCGAGGCCTGCCCCCACTGATCGCACGGATGTCAGCCCGGACAATCTACTGGGCCAAGGCGTGACGTGCCCTCAGGTCCCTGGCTCGTACACCGCGTAACCGCATTGGCCGCAGACGAGCACAGTCCCAGTCCAACGGTCCGGCTCCCGCGTCGCGCTCTTGGCGAAGACGTAGGAAGCGCACCGCACAAAGCTCCTGTCTCGAGGATTCCCAGCCGGCGATCGCATCGTTCAAGGGAGCGCGTCCGACACCTGGACGAAGGGCGTGTCACGCCTCCCACGAGTCGTGGCCAGGCGGTGGCAACAGGAGCCGCGCGCCCATGGGGCAGTGATGGCGCGCGCCGTCGTGTGCTCTCGACCGTCGAGCATTGTGGGTGTCGAGCGACGCGGCCTCAAGGTCGGCGGGCATCACGGGTCCGCGGGGAACGCTGGCGAGCTCGCCGAAGGCCAGCCCGATCACGATGCCGAGCATGGTGTCGGCCACGCGGTCGAGGGCCACGGTGTCGCCCGCGAAGTCGACGGCGCTGATCATCAGCAGCACGGTAGGGGTGAGCAGCACAACGAGCCAGAAGTATCCGCGCTCGTCGAGCGCGTAGAGCAGGAACGCGGTGACCAAGGCCCAGGCCACAAGGAGCCAGTGGTTGTCCGTCGCGAGGAGGACGCCCACGATCAGGGCCGCCGCGAGCAGCGTGCCCGCGACGCGCTGGAGGCTGCGCACGAGTGTGCCGTGTCCGGTCGGTTGGAGGATCGCGAGGGTCGTCAGCGGTACCCAGTAGCCGTGCGGCAGATCGACCAGGCGGTAGAACAGGCTGCCCGCCCCGACGGCGACGGCCAGGCGCAGGGCGTAGGCCCGCAGAGCGGTGTCGTGCCGCAGCGCCGAGCCCACCTTCCGCAGCGCTTCGAGGCCGACCGGGATCGACCGCCCCGGGCGGCGGCGAGCGACGACCATCAGCGCCAGGCCGGGAACCGCACCCAGCGCGAACCAGGTGAGCTGCTCACCGAGCGGGGCGGTGGTTGGGAGGCCGGCGACGACCACGAAGACCGCCGAGTTCGCGAACCCCAGCAGCGCGCCGGCCGGTCCGGCCGCCCGGAAGAAGGCCCAGACCGCGACCCAGGCGAACGAAAGCAGGACCAGGCGGGCGTCGCCCTTGCTCGCGGCACCGGCGACCACGACTGCGGCCGCTGAGCCGAGCACGGCCAGCGAGCCCCACCACAGCCGCGCTCTCAGATCGGCGCGAGGCACGCAGAGCGCGACGTTCAGCCCCCCGAGGGCGGCCATGAACCCAGCCGCCCCCTCGTCGACCGCCAGCCCGATAGCGAGAGGCCCGACCGCGGCCAGTGCGCCCGCCAGGCCTGAGTGCCAGTCGACGCGCCGCTCCTCCGTGTGGAACGCCTCCCGCACCAGGTCCGAGGCGGCGGACATCGAGCGCCATTCGTCGTCGACTTGCTTATCCTCGGTCACAGCGAGCGCATAGTGCCGCGATATGCGGCTCGGCGCACCACCCGACCACGCGACCTGACAGCTTGCTCGAGCGATACCGTCAGTCCAACGCTGAGCGTGTCGACACGTACAGCCGGGACTTTGTGGTCGACACGCTGCACCACATGGACGCCTATCGCTTTGAGCACTTCGTCGCCGCCCTCCTATGCGCCATGGGCTACAGAGCCAATGCAACGGTTGCCAGTGGCGACGGCGGCGTCGACGTGATCGCCAGTCGAGATCCACTCGCGATCGAGCCGCCAATCATCAAGGTGCAATGCAAGAGAACGATCGCCACAATCGGTGCCCCAGACGTTCAGAAGCTCGCGGGCGCGTTGGCCCATGGCGGATGAGCTCGGTCTGTTCGTGACTCTCGGCTCGTACTCGAATGACGCGCTTCACCTGGAGCGCACCCGTCAAGATCTTCGCCTCCTGAACGGCACACAGCTGGTCGACCTCGTACTCGAGCACTACGACGGCCTCGCCACCGAGTGGAAGCGGGTCCTCCCTCTCCGCCGCGTCTACGCGGTTGATCGGGGCGCCGTCAGCTCCTGACCGCGGCGGTGAGCGCTCGGACGCAACCTACGTAGCGCACAGGCAATAGTCGAGCGCAAGACTGGAGGGTGTGGGCGAACCGCTGTCACCAGGCCGACTTTCAGCACGCGTTCGCGTGGCAGCTGCGTCTGTTACGGGCAGATGCCGTGATTCGGCTGGAGCTTCGTTCGGATCCAGCGCTCAGAGAAGCGGTCGACATGCGGTTCACGATCGGCGGCACTCGCGTGGCGGTGGAGTTCAAGTACCTCGTTCGTGCGTTCGAAGTGACGGTAGACGGTGAGTACTTCCGGCTCCGCGACCAAGCGGCACAGCCGCTGTCGCGCTACGACGTGGTGAAGGACATCGAGAGGCTTGAACGCTTCTGTGCGAGCGGTTGGGCTGATGTCGGCTACGCGGTTGTGTTGTCGAACGATCCTCAGGTGTGGTCGGCTGGCCGGCCAGGCTCGATCGACGAAGCCTTCAGGATGCAGGACGGCGCGACGTTGACGGGGTCCCTCGGCTGGGCCTCGCACGCGGGTCCAGGCACAACCCGCGGTCGGGAGAGAACGATCGTCCTGCGGGGCCGGTATCCGATCGTTTGGCAACCGTATCCCGCGCTCGACCCTATCTGCGCTGGCCAGTTTCGGTTTATCACCGTTCAAGTCGAACCAGGCCCGACCGATGGGCACAGGCTCAGCGACACCAGGGATCGAGAAGCCCGACCCGCAACGTGACCTCGCGGGGCACCCGCGGCCGGCGATAGCAGATGGATCCGAGCATCAGTCGACCGACGTCTTGCCGCACCGAACCTGTCACCCGACCACGATTTTGATCCCGTCTCGCCAGATGGTCATCGGTACCAGGTCAGGTGCCTGATTCGCCTTCGCCACGGCTGCCTCCACGTCGAGCCCGCCGTCGTAGTAGTGCAAGAGATACGACTGCACGAAGATCGTCGCCCAGCGGAGGTCACACGTGCCATCTGGGGCAATCACCTCGGAGATGCTCTCGGCCTCGCTGAGTTGCTTGGCCTGAGCCTGGCAGCCCGCGAGCCAGGCGCGCAATCGAGCGGACGAGGCCACCACCTCCGCCAACACCCCCCGATCGCGACAGGCCGGATCCACTCTGCCCACCGCCTCCACCAGTTCGTGCACCTCCGCCAACCGCATACGAACAAGTGTACGTAGAGGGTGCAACAGAGTTCTCCGCTACACCCTCGGCGTACCCTCGTGGGCATGACGACCGATCGGGCCCAGGCGTGGGGCGCCACCATGGGCGGCCACGCCGCGCAGGGCATCGTGCTGGCCCACGAGGGCTCGAGCGCCGGCCCCGGGCCGGCCCACAGCATGGACCGCGCGGCCCGCGAGGCGGCCGAGGACGCCGCCATGGCTCCGGGCGCCACACGGGCACGTGGCGCCGGCCACCGCCGGAAGCAGGAGGAGCCGGACCCGTGGCGGACGTGCTTCGAGCGGGACCGGGATCGCATCCTGCACGCCGCCGCCTTCCGCCGCCTGGCCGGCAAGACCCAGGTGTTCGTCTTCCCGGACGACCACCAGCGCACCCGTCTCACGCACGCCCTGGAGGTGGCGCAGGTCGCCCGGGGCGTGGCGTCCGCCCTCGGCCTCAACGTCGCCCTCGCCGAAGCCATCGCCCTCGGGCACGACTGCGGTCACGGGCCCGGTGGGCACGCCAGCGAGGACGCTCTGAGCCCCTACGTGGCCGAGGGGTACGACCACGCCGTCTGGGGGGCCGACGTCGTCCTGGATCCGCTCAACCTGTGCGAGGAGACGCTCGACGGCATCCGCAACCACTCCTGGTCCCGCCCGGCTCCGGCCACGCCGGAGGGAGAGGTCGTCTCCTGGGCCGACCGGGTCGCCTACGTGTGCCACGACTTCGAGGATGCGGTCTCGGCCGGCATCGTGACGCCTTCGATGCTCCCCGGCACCGTCGCCGAGACGGCCGGGCGCGAACGCGGCGAGCAGCTCGGGACCTTCATCGACGCCATGGTCGAGGCCGGCCTCTCCAGCGGACAGGTGGGGATGACGGCGCCGGCGGCCGAGGCGCTGGCCGCGTTCCGCCACTTCAACTACACGCACGTCTACCTGCGACCGGCCTCCGTCGCCCAGGCCGAACGGGTGATCTCCGTGCTGCGGGCGCTCGTCGAGCACTACGCCGACCGCCCGAACCTCCTACCCGCCGACCGCCAGGAGGGCGTCGAGGCCGGCAGCGAGGCGGCGGTGCGCGCCGCCGTCACCTACGTCGGCGGCATGACCGATCGCTTCGCCTGCGCGCAGGCCGTCGCGCTCCTGGGCTGGGACCCGGCCAAGCTGCCCCAAGGCGTGCGCTGAGAGCCGTGACGCGCAATCGAAGCGCGGACTCGTCCGCGCGCTGCGGCCGCGCCGTCAGCCGACGGGGTTGACGTCGACCAGCTTGCGGTTGTTCCGCTGGCCGAACTTCACCGTGCCCTCGGCAGTGGCGAAGAGGGTGTCGTCCCCGCCGCGGCCGACGTTGCGGCCCGGGTGGAACTTGGTGCCCCGCTGCCGCACGATGATCGTGCCGGCCGTCACCTTGGTGCCGTCGAACACCTTGACGCCGAGGCGCTGGGCGTTGGAGTCCCGCCCGTTGCGGGTGGACCCGCCGCCCTTCGTCTTGGACATCTAGGCCTCCTCAGCCTTCGAGCTCTTCGAGCTCTTGCCGCGTGCGCCGGGGATGCTGGTGATCTCGACGACCGAGTACTTCTGGCGGTGCCCGAAGCGCCGGCGCTGGTTGGTGCGCCGCTTGTACGTGAAGCCGTTGATCTTGGGGCCCTTGGCCTGGCCGACCACGGTGGCCGTGACGGCGGCGCCGTTCAGCTGCTCCGGCGTGGCGAGGACGGTGTCCCCGTCGACGAGGAGGACAGCCGCGAAGGTGACCTCGTCGCCCTCGGCGGCGCTGAGCAGGTCGACCTCGACTCGCTGGCCCTCGACGACGCGCTCCTGGCGTCCTCCGGCGGTGATGACTGCGTACATAGCGAAGAGCGAGCCTACCCGATGAGGGAGTGATCGACCACCAGGCCACGCCCTTCGCAGTTGGGGCAGGTCTGCGCGAACGCCGTCAGCAGGCCCTCGCCGATGCGCTTGCGGGTCATCTCGACCAGACCCAGGTCGGAGATGTCGAACACCTGCGTGCGGGTCTTGTCCCGGGCCAGAGCCTCCCGGAAGGAGGCCACCACCCGCTGGCGGTTCTCCCTGATCTCCATGTCGATGAAGTCGATGACGATGATCCCGCCGATGTCGCGGAGCCGGAGCTGGCGGGCGATCTCGTCGGCCGCCTCCAGGTTGTTGTGGAAGACCGTCTCCTCCAGGTTGGAGGTGCCGACGTTCTTGCCGGTGTTCACGTCGATGACCGTGAGCGCCTCGGTGTGCTCGACGATGAGCGACCCGCCCGAGGGCAGCCACACCTTGCGGTCGAGCGCCTTGTGGAGCTGCTCGTGGACGTGGTGCTTCTCGAAGAGCGGGAGTCCCTCGGTCGTCGGGGTCGTAGAACTCGATGCGGTCCGCCAGCTCGGGGTTGAGGGCGCCCACGTAGTCCCTGACCTCGGCGTAGAGCTCGGGATCGTCGATGACGACACCCCGGTAGTCGGCGTTGAGCTCCTCCCGGATGACCCGCACGGCCAGCCCGGGCTCCCGGTACAGGAGGGACGGCGAGCGGACCTGCTTGGCCTTGGCGCTGATGGTCTCCCACTGGCCGGCCAGGCGCAGCACGTCGGCCTGCAGCTCCTCCTCGCTCACGCTCTCGGCCGCCGTGCGCACGATCAGGCCGTGCTCCTCGGGCTTCACCCGATCCAGGATCGACCGCAGCCGCCGCCGCTCGTCGTCGGCCAGCCGCTTGGAGATGCCGTAGGTCTTCGAGTTGGGGATCAGCACGACGAACCGGCCGGGCAGCGACACCTCCTGGGTGAGGCGGGCGCCCTTGGCCCCGATCGGGTTCTTGGTGACCTGCGTGACGATGAGCTGCTTGTTCTTGAGGAGCTGCTCGATGCGGGGGCGGTCGGCGCCCCGCGGCCTGTCCTTGGCCGGCTCCAGCAGGTCCTCGGCGTCGTACTGGACGTCCCCGCGGTAGAGCACCGCGTTCTTGGGCGTCCCGATGTCCACGAAGGCCGCTTCCATCCCCGGGAGCACGTTCTGGACCCGCCCGACGTAGATGTTGCCGTGGATCTGGGCCACGTCGTCGGACGGCCGGCTGACGTAGTGCTCGATGAGGTTGCGGCCCTGGAGGACGGCGATCTGGACGAGGTCCGGGCGGACGTGGACGCACATCAGGTAGCGACCGACCGGGCGGCCGTTGCGCTCACGGCCCCGGCGGCGCTCCAGCACGTCGGCGTCCAGGGCCACCGGCCCGGCGGGATGACCCTTGGCCTGGGCTCCGCCGGTCCGGCTCGTCTTGCGCCGGCGCTTGGTCTTGTCCCCGGCCGTGGACGCGGCGGCGCCGGAGGACCCGGGCTTGGCGCCGTCGGCCGGCGGCCGGGCGACCCGCTCGGAGCGGGGGGACCGTCCGGCCGGAGCGGCGGACGCCGGGGCGGGGCGGGTGTCGCCGATCTGGGGCTTGCGGACGAGCACGCGCTCGGCGGCCGCCGGATCCTGCACACGGCCCTCACCGGGGAGATCAGGCAGCTCCTCGGGATCGACCGGCGCCCGACGGCGCCCCCTCGAACCGCGCCGGATTCGAACCCGGCCGGCCGTCACGTCCGGCGGCGTCCGCGTCGCGCCCATCGACGGCGTCACCCGTGCTCGGCTGTCCTCGAGACCATCCTCGGCGAGCCCGTCCTCGTCGTCGGGCTCATCGCCGTCCGTGGCCGTCACGCCTGGGCGGCGACGGCCTCTTCCTCCTCGGGAGCCCCGGCGTCGGCGGCGCGCCGCGGACGAGGTGCGGAGGGCGGGTTCGCCGTCGGCCTCGCCCGGGGCGCCCTCAGCGCCCGGGGCGGTGTCGCCGTCGGCGGGTTCGGGCTGCGAGAGCTCCAGGGGGCGATCCTGCTCGGTCATCCGTCTGTGTCCTTCTCATGCGCACGCTCCCAGAGCATGCGTCTGGGACGTCGCCGGCACCGGGAGGGGTTCCCGGCGGGCGCCGTCACGTTCGATCCACTGATGGGTGCGGCGCACCCGGTGGGTGATGTCGATCGGTTCCGCCACCTCAGGGAAGCACGCCGCCAGCAGCTCGCTGGGACGCAACGCCCGGGGTTGGGTGGCGAGATCGGCCAGCAGGACGGGCGGACCGTCTTGCGTGGTGGTCTCGACGCACAGGGCGAGGATGCCCGGCCGCAGGTCGTCGAGGGTCTCGTGGCCCTTGCGGCTACGGGCCAGGGGAAGGGTAGAGGCGGCGAGGGCAGCCGCGACCGCGCCCTCGGCCCGGGTGGATGTCACCTCACGCAGCTCGATCCGCCACGAGCAGGAGGTGACGTCCTGCTGCAGCGACGGCTCACCGCCCTCGAGCGACGGCGGCCGCCGTCACCGAGAAGCCGACCGGCAGCGCGGCCGTGAGCCGGTCGGGAAGGTCGTCGACGGCGGGCTGCTCCACCAGGTCGACCTCGAGCAGCTCGACATCGGACTCGTAGCCCGTGGGCAGGGCGAGCCCGAAGTGGAGGCGGGGCCGGGGCGAGAAGCCCTCGGTGTAGGCGACGGCCAGGCCCGCCCTGCGCAGCGCCCGCTCCCAGATGCGAGCGGCGTCGCGATGGCTGGTCCAGCGGACCTTGCCCTCCTTGGCGTAGCGCAGCCGGACGGTGGTGCTGCTCACGCCACCCCCACCGCCCACCGGCTCCCGCCGGGACACCAGCTCGACGGGCACGACGTGCCCGCGGGCGAGGTCCTGGCCGGTGCCCTGGCTGCCGCCGGCGGGAGCCACCGGCGAGGCGACCACGTGCTCGAGCCCGTAGCCGGTGCAGACCCCGCAGTCGTAGCAGGGGGTCCAGCGGCAGTCCTCGAGCCCGTGCTCGGCCAGCGCTTCCTGCCAGTCCTGCCACAGGAAGTCCTTGTGGAGCCCGGCCGAGATGTGATCCCAGGGCAGCACCTCGGCCTCGTCTCGATGGCGCAGGACGTACCAGTCCATCGAGAGGCCCTCGGCGGCCATGGCCTCCTCCCAGCGCCGCAGGTCGAAGTGCTCGCTCCACTCCTGGAACGTGCCGCCCGACCGCCACACCCGTTCGATCACGCGCCCGACCCGCCGGTCACCCCGGCTGGCCAGGCCCTCGACCAGCGACGCGGCCGGGTCGTGCCACTTGAGCTGCACGCCCCGCGCCTTGGCCGTGGCGTCGCGCAGGAGCTGGATCTTGCGGCGCATCTCCGCCATGGTGTTCTGGCCGAACCACTGGAACGGCGTGTGGGGCTTCGGCACGAAGCCGCCCACGGACACGGTGACCGAGGCCCGGTTGGTGTGGCGCTTCCCGAGGGCGACGCACTGGCGCGCCAGGTCGGCGATGCCGAGCGTGTCCTCGTCGGTCTCGGTGGGCAGCCCGGTCAGGAAGTAGAGCTTCATCCGGCTCCACCCCTCGCTGTAGGCCGCGTCCACCGCGCCGTACAGGTCCTCCTCGGTGATGAGCTTGTTGATGACGGAACGAAGCCGCCACGTGCCCGCCTCCGGCGCGAAGGTCAGACCCGAACGCCGCGCCCGTGCCACCTGGGCGGCGACGCCCACCGTGAAGGCGTCGACCCGCAGCGACGGCAGGCTGACGCTCGTCGGCCCGCAGAGCCCCGTGGAGTCCACCGTCTCCGCCACCACGCGCTCGATCCCCGAGAAGTCGGCCGTCGACAGCGAGGTGAGGCTCACCTCGTCGTAGCCGGTGCGCAGGAGCCCCTCCCGCACCATGGTCCGCACCTGGTCGGCCGGGCGCTCCCGCACCGGCCTCGTGATCATCCCCGCCTGGCAGAACCGGCACCCTCTGGTGCAGCCGCGGAAGACCTCGACGGACAGGCGGTCGTGGACCACCTCCGTCAGAGGGACCAGCTGGCGCTTGGGGTAGGGCCAGTCGGCCAGATCGGCCACGGTGCGCTTGACGATCTGCGCGGGGACGTCCGGATATCGCGGGGTGACGGCCACCAGGCGGGGTCCGTCGTAGGTGACGTCGTACATCGACGGGACGTACACACCCTCGACCGCGGCCAGCCGGCGCAGCACCTGATGACGGCTGCCCTCGGGCCGTCCCGAGGCCTTCCACTCCCGGACCACCTCGGTGATCTCGGACACCACCTCCTCGCCCTCACCGATGACGAAGAGATCGACGTAGTCGGCCAGCGGCTCGGGGTTGAAGGTGGCGTGGCCCCCGGCGGCGATCAGCGGGTGCTCGTCCCGCCGGTCCTCGTTGCGGACGGGCACGCCGGCCAGATCCACGCAGGCCAGCACGTTCGTGTAGACGAGCTCCGCCGACAGGTTGAAGGCGAGGAGGTCGAACTCGGACGCGGCGCGGTGGGAATCGACCGAGAAGAGGGGCAGCCCGTGGTGGCGCAGCTCGACGGTCCAGGTCGGTCCAGGGTGCGTAGCCTCGCTCGGCCACGGCGTCGTCCCGCTCGTTCAGGATCTCGTAGAGGATCTGCAGCCCCTGGTTGGGGAGCCCGATCTCGTACGTGTCCGGATAGACGAGCAGCCACGACACCTTGCCCGGCCCGTGGATGGGGACGATGGCGCCGTCTTCGCAACCGATGTAGCGGGCGGGTTTCTGCACCTTGGCCAGCAGTGGTTCGAGCCGGGGCCACAGCGTCATGACCTGAGCATCCTAGCCCGGGGCCCTTCTGCGCTCTTGTGAGCGCGTTCACAACCTCCGCAGGTAGACGTTCTGCACCAGGCCGATCATGGCGAAGAAGGCCACCGTGGAGGACCCGCCGTAGGAGATGAACGGCAGCGGGATGCCGGTGATGGGCATGATCCCCATGGTCATGCCCACGTTCTGGAAGACGTGCCACAGCAGGGCCGCGGCGACGCCGCAACACAGCAGCGAGCCGAGGTGGTCACGGGAGATCTGGGCCACCCGCAGACATCGGACGATGAGGATGGCGTAGAGCGCGAGGACGCCCGCGCAGCCCAGCAGGCCGAACTGCTCGCCCACGGCCGAGAACACGAAGTCGGTGTGCTGCTCGGGGACGTAGCCGCCGTTCGTGCGCGGGCCCTGCATGAAGCCGTGCCCGGTGAGCTCGCCGGTGGCGATGGCCGCCTGCGACTCCTGGGACTGGAGGATGAGCGCCTCGGTCGTCTCGTCGTTGGTCTCGGTGTCGGCCGAGACGAAGGTCGTGAGGCGGGCGAACTGGTAGCTCTGCAGCGTCCCGGTGGCCACGACCAGGACGGCGGAGAAGACGGCCAGCCCGGTGACGAGCGCGATGTGGCGGGGGTTGGCCTTGGCCACGAGGAGGATGGCCATGGTGATGGCGACGAACACCGACGCCGTCCCAGGTCCGGCTGGGCGATCACGATCAGCACCGGAAGGGCCATCAGCCCGAGGGCGCGGACGAAGCCGGGGAACGGCAGGTCCTCCCCGCGGTCGCTGGCCACGAAGGCCGCCAGCACGAGGATGAGCGTGACCTTGGCCAGCTCCGACGGTTGGAGCTGGAACGGCCCGATCACGAACCAGGCCCGGATGCCGTTGCGGGACCGGGCCAGGATGGTGACGGCGACCAGACAGGATCGTGGTGGCGCCGAAGAAGAACAGGGCCCAGTCGCGCAGCCGCCGGTAGTCGATGACGGCGGCCAGCGTCATCACCACCAGGGCGCCGCCCATGAAGAGGCCCTGGCGCTGGACGTAGTAGTAGGGGTCGAGCCCGCCCAGGCGGCGGGTCGGGCCGGTGGCGGAGTAGATGGCGGTCAGGCCGATGGCGCACAGCCCGGCGACCGTGAACACGATCGTCCAGTCGAGCCGGCGCAACGAGACGTCGCTGCGCCGGGAGAGCGACAGCGCCGGTGCCGGCGCCAGGACGGCCATCAGGTGCCGACCATCAGTCCACCGAACCCCTGGCGTCGTTGATGGCCATGCACGCCGAGTTGGGCATCGGGCCGATGGGGGTCGGCGTGGTCGCGGTCTTGTCCAGCGGTTCGGACTGGGCGACGGGCGCCATGGCGCTGCGGTCACCGAGCGCGGAGAACATGCACTTGACGATGGGGGCCGCCGCCCAGGCGCCGAAGCCAGCGTCCTCGACGACCGCCGCCACCACATACTGCGCCGTGCCCGGACCGCCGTTGGGGCCGTAGCCGGCGAAGAGCGAGTCGTCCTTGTTGCCTTCCTGGGCTGCGTCCTGCGCCGTGCCGGTCTTCCCGGCGATCGGCATCGCGTCGTAGTTGTAGCCCTCGAAGGTGCGGCTGGCGGTGCCGAACGGCCGGCGGCTCGTGACCACGCCGGTGAAGCCGCGGTTCATCGTCTCCCACCAGTCCGTGTTGATGGCCACCTGGGCCTTGACCTCGGGCTTGAACTTCTCCAGCCAGTCGGAACAGGTACGGGTTGACCCGGCCGCCGTCGCCGGGGTTGAGGTCTGGCGTGCCCGGCGCCACGATGCCGAGGGCGACCATCGGCCGCATCCGGTTGCCGCCGTTGGCGAAGGTGGCGTAGGAGTTGGTGAGCTGCAGCGGCGTGGCGCTCAGGAGGCCCTGACCGATGGCGAACAGCACGTTGTCGCCGACGAAGTAGCCACGGCCTTCATCGGCGCTGATCACGGGCGGGTCCCGCTGGGCGAGGCGCTTCTTGAGCTCGGCGTCGGGCACGGTCCCCGAGATCTCACCCGGCAGGTCGATGCCGCTGTCCGCCCCGAAGCCGAACTGCCGCGCCACGTTCTGGAGCGTGGGGTTCTGGGCCAGCTGCAGCTCGGCGCCGATGCGGTAGTAGTAGGTGTCCGAGGACAGGGTGAGCGCGGTGGCGAGCGAGATGGTGCCGTTGCCCCGGGCTCGGCCGGCGTTCTTGAAGATGCACTTGAACCGGGCGACGTCGCAGTCGGGGATCTGGTAGCGGCCCTCGTCGTCGAAGGGCGAGCCCGGCGTGATGACACCGCTCTGCAGCCCGGCGACCGTGGACACCAGCTTGAACGTCGAACCGAGCTGGAACGGGCTCGACACGGCCCGGTTGACGAACGGGGCCTGCTTGTCGGCCTCCGGGTAGAGCTCCGTGATCTTCTTGTTGCTGATGCCCTCGACGAACCACCGGTTGTCGAACGTCGGGTAGGTGGCCATGGCCAGGATCTCGCCGTTGCGGGGATCCTCGACCACCACCGATCCGGCCGGAGCCTCGAACGCGGGTCCGCCGCAGCCGCCGGTGAAGGCGTCGAAGGGGCAGCGGGTCCGAGCCTCGCGCAGGCCCTGCTGCAAGGTCTGCTCCGCGTGCTGCTGGAGCTGGAGGTCGATCGACAGCACGATGTCGTTGCCGGGAACGGGATCCCGCCGGCTCACCTCCCGCACGATGCGGTTGCGGGCGTCGACCTCGTAGATGATCTGCCCGGGCTTGCCCCGGAGCTGGTCCTCGTACTGCTGCTCGACGCCGGCCTTGCCCACCCGCTCGTTGAGCTTGTACCCCTTGGACGTGTACTGCTCCGCCGTCTCCGCGGGGATGGCGCCCATGTAGCCCACGATGTGGCTGGCCAGCGGGGCGTAGCGGTACACCCGCTGCCATCCCTCGCTCACCTCGACGCCGGGGTAGTCCTCACGGCGTTCGCCCAGGTAGATGGCGACGGTCTCGGGGACGTCGTCGGCCAGCGGGAGGGGCCGGTACGGGTCGAACTGGTCGTCGACGTAGCGGGCCTCGAGGTCCTCCACCGGCGTCTGCAGCGGGCCGGACAGCCGGGTGAAGAGACGCTCGCGGATCTGCTCGCTGCGGATCTCCTCGCGATCGATGGTGACCGACAGCACCCGCCGGTTGTCGGCCAGGACCATGCCGTGGCGGTCGAAGACCCGGCCCCGCATGGGCGCCAGCTGGACGGTGCGGGTGCGGTAGGTCTGCACGTCCTCGACCAGCCGCTCCGGCGACATCATCTGCAGGTACCACAGCCGGGCGAAGAGGGTGGCGAAGAGGGACACGGCCACGATCCCGAGCACACCGAGGCGCAGCCCTCTTCCGTCCCTCGCCATAGATCTTCCATTCTGCCGTGCCGAACGGCCTTCAGCGGCCGTCACATGACGGTTTCGTGACGTCGTGGCGCGTAGTGGCGGCGGCCCGCAGTCGCCCGCAGGCGGCTCCGCCGCCGAGGAGCTGAGCGCGCCGAGGCGGCACCGATGGGGGATCTCAAGGGGGAAGGTTCCCTTCCCCCTTGACTAGACAGGTCTGCGGTCCCCGGCGAGGAGCGTGAAGCGCATGACCCTCACGGCCGGCCGGGTGAGGGCGGCGTTGACCACCGCCACGACCAGCGTGGTCGGGGATGAGACGGAGCGTGAGGACGGCCTCGGACCCGAAGACGGTGGCCACGGCGGCGTAGGCGACCATCACGGTGCCGCTGGCCACGAACACGATGGCCATCTGGAGCCAGCGGTTGTCCCTGATGGCCTCGTTGCGGGTCAGCCCGACGATGAAGCCGGCCACGCAGAGCACGAGCGGCCACAGCCCGAACGGCGTCGTGAGCGCCAGGTCGTAGACGATCCCGAACACGAAGCCGTTGACCGTGCCCCGCTGGGGCCCGCCGACCAGCCCACCGGCGACCGCGCACAGCACGACCAGGTCCGCGCTGGCGCCGAGGAAGTGCACCTGCGACACCACGACGGTCTGCAGCGTCACCACGAGGACCGCGAGCGCGGGCACGCGGAACCACGGCGTGTGCAGCACCGCGAGCACGGGTCCTCAGCTCCCGGCGAAGGCGGCGTCGCCGTCGTACAGGAGCACCTGCACGATGCTGAGGCGCTGGAGGTCGACCACGGGATCGACCCGGACCAGCAGGTCGAGCGAGCCCGGGCGCCGCTCGACCAGGTTGACGCGACCGACCGGGATGCCCGTGGGGAAGAGGCTCTCCGTCACACCGGCCGTGATCACGCCGTCGCCCACCGCGATGCAGGCCTCGGCGTTGACCTGCTCCACCTCGAGGGGCTTGCCTCGCCCGCGGCCCCGCACCTGGCCCAGCTCGGTGTCCGAGCGGGGCGCCGTGTCCACGGTGGCCGCGGCGACCGCGGTCGGTGCCGTGGATGCATTGGCCGGCACGGCGGACCCGCCGGCCGGCGGCGCGGGTGGGAGCGTCGTCGGCGCCGTCGTGGTCGTCGTGGTCGTGGTGGAGGCCGGGGCGGAGGTGCTGCACGGGCGAGCTGGCGAAGCGCACCCCGACCGTCGACTCGGGATCGGACAGCAGCCGCACCACCGACTGGCGGGCGGTCGACCTGCTCGATCGCGGCCGACCAGACCGCCGGAGGTGATCACCGGCATGCCGACCTTGATGCCCCCGCCGCTCGCCCTGGTTGATGGTGATGGTCTGGTCGAAGTTGGACGGAGCGCCGGAGACGACCTCGGCCTTCACCCGCTCGATGCCGGACAGCGTCGGCAGGCCCAGCTCGGACTTGAGCTCGCTGTTCTCGTACACCACGGCCTCGGCGGCGATGGCCGCGCCGTCCTGCGCCTCGATGCGGTCCCGCAGCTCGTCGTTCTCCCGCTTCAGCTCGTCGAAGCTCGTCAGGCCGTACCAGGCGTTCTGGATCGGGCGTCGCCACGACGCGGGCCACGGTGCGCAGCGGCGCCGTCACGGTGATGAACGCGCTGCGGAACCCGTCGATCACACGGTTGCCGCGCTGATCGAAGGTCAGCAGCACCAGGGCCGTGACGACGAGGAGGATGAGGAGACGGCGACGGCCGACCGGGACGCTGGCCACGTTGATCCGGGGCGGGACGACCTCACGACTCCTGGCCGCGGAAGAGCACGCCTCGCAACGAGTCGAACTCTTCGAGCGCCTGCCCGGACCCGATGACGACCGACTGCAACGGGTTGGGTGCCAGGTTGATCGGCATGCCCGTCTCCTGCTCGATCCGCACGTCGAGGCCCATGAGCAGCGCTCCGCCGCCCGTGATGGTGATGCCGCCTTCCATGATGTCGGCCGCCAGCTCCGGAGGAGTCTTGTCGAGAGTGGTCTTCACGGCGTCGACGATGGCCGCCACCGGCTCCTCCAACGCCTCGCGGACCTGCTCCGTCGTGATCTCGACCGTCTGGGGCAGCCCGGTGACCAGATCCCGGCCCCGGACCTCCGCCGTGAGCTCCTCGGCCAGCGGCCACGCCGAGCCCATGGCGACCTTGATGTCCTCAGCGGTCTGCTCGCCGACGGCCAGCGAGAACTCCTTCTTGATGTAGTTGACGACCGCCTCGTCGAGCTCGTCGCCCGCCACCCGCACGGACTGGCTGGCCACGATCCCGCCGAGCGAGATGACGGCCACCTCCGTCGTGCCGCCGCCGATGTCGACGACCATGTTGCCGGTCGGCTCCTGCACCGGGCAGGCCGGCGCCGATGGCCGCGGCCATCGGCTCCTCGATGATGTAGGCCGGCTTGCGGGCGCCCGCGTACTCGGCCGCGTCCTGGACCGCACGCTGCTCGACGCCGGTGATGCCCGACGGGACGCAGATGACCATGCGGGGCTTGACCCAGCGGCTGCGGTGCACCTTCTGGATGAAGAAGCGGAGCATCTTCTCGCAGATCTCGAAGTCGGCGATGACGCCGTCCTTCAGCGGGCGCACGGCCTGGATGTGGCCGGGCGTGCGGCCCATCATCCGCTTGGCCTCCAGCCCGACGGCGACCGGCCGGCCGTCCCGCACGTTGATCGCCACCACCGACGGCTCGTTGAGGATGATGCCGTGCCCGCGCACGTAGATGAGGGTGTTGGCGGTTCCGAGGTCGACCGCCATGTCGCGACCGAGAGCGATGGAATTCGACGGCACGAGCGTCCCTTCCGGATGGGCGCACCAAGGTTACAGGGCGCGTTTCCGTGCCGTACTTCGGCTCGGCGGGCCGCGCTACCCCTCGGGGAAGAAGATGCCCAATTCGCGGGCGGCCGACTCGGCGCTGTCGCTGCCGTGGATCAGGTTCTCGGTGAACTCGATGCCGAGGTCGCCCCTGATCGTCCCCGGGGCGGCGTTGCGCGGGTTGGTGGCGCCCATCATGTCCCGCACCACCTTCCAGGTGTCCTCCGGGCCCTCGATGGCCGCCAGGACCACGGGCCCGCGGGACATGAAGGTCACCAGCTCGGCGTAGAAGCCCTTGCCCTGGTGCTCCTCGTAGTGGCGGGCGAGGATGCCCTCGTCGAGCGTGCGGAGCTCGAGGGCGGCGATGACGAGGCCGCGGCGCTCGAAGCGGCTCAGGATGGCGCCGACGAGGCCCCGCTCCACGGCGTCGGGCTTGCAGATGACGAGGGTGCGATCAGACATAGCGAGCCGTGAGGCTAGCCACGGAGGACCTTCAGGAGATGGGGGCGGGCGTGGCCGACGACGTAGAGCGAGCCGGTCACGAGCAGGAGGTCCTCGGCCGTGGCCCGGACGAGGGCGGCGTCGCAGGCGGCGGCCACGCTGTCGATCGCGGTGACGTCGTCGCAACCGATCGCCCGCGCCGCCCGGGCGACCTCGGCGGCCGGGATGCCCCGCGACGTCCCCGGGGTGCAGCAGATCACGGCGTCCATCTCGTCGGCCCGCAGCGCCTCGAGCATCGTCGTCGGGTCACGGCCGGCCAGGAAGCCGACCACCAGCATCTTCTTGCCGACCGGATCGAAGTCGTCGAACAGCACCGCGGCGCAGCTGTCGGCCCCCGGAGGGTTGTGGGCGCCGTCCACGATGACGAGCGGCTGGTGCCCGAGCACCTCGAAGCGGCCAGGCATCTTCACCGCCGCGAACGCCTCCTCCACCACGTCCTGGGCCAGCGGGGCGTCGAAGAAGGCCTCGGCGGCGGTCAAGGCGACCGAGGCGTTCTCGCCCTGGTACCGGCCATGCAGCGGTAGGTACAGGTCGCTGTAGATCGTGGACGGCGTCCGCAGTGCGAGGAGGCGGCCACCGAGCGCCAGCTGGTTCTCCAGCACGTCGAACCCCACGCCGCGCTCGATGACCCGCTCGGCGCCTGCGGCGCGGAAGATGGCGGCCAGCTCGGGGTCGGTCTCCCCCAGGATCAGCGTGCTGCCCGGCTTCACGATCCCCGCCTTCTCGGCGGCCACGTCGGCCAGCGTGGGGCCGGCGTACTCCAGATGGTCGTACCCGACGTTCGTCACGACGGCCACGGCACCGTCGAGGACGTTCGTGGCGTCCCACCGGCCGAGCAGGCCGACCTCGACGACCATCACGTCGACGGCGATGTCGGCGAACCAGCGGAACGCGGCGGCGGTCACGATCTCGAAGTAGCTGGGCTCGACACCCGCCAGCATCGCCAGGTCGGCCACGGCGCCGATCTGCTCGCCGAGCTCGTCGTCGCCGATGGGCTCGCCGTTGCGGCTCAGCCGCTCGTTGACCCGTTCGAGGTGGGGGCTGGAGAACGTGCCCACGCGTGAGCCCCTGGGCGACGAGGAGCCGGGTGAGGATCTGGGCCGTCGAGCCCTTGCCGTTGGTCCCGGTGATGTGGATGGCCGGCGCGGAACGCTGCGGGTCGCCCATGAGCCCCACCAGCCGCTCGATGCGCTCCGTGGACGGCGACGTGATGCGACCGGTGTCGTCGTAGTTGCTGTGGTCGGCCAGGTACGCCAGCGCGGCGATGATGTCCATCAGCCGGGGGATGGGGACAGAGCGGGCCGGCGCTTCAGGAAGCGGCCCGCTTCGGCCGGCTGACCCGGCCGGAGCGCGGCACGAGGGTGGGGTTGACCTTGTCCCGCACCGTGTCGCCGTCGATCACGCACCGCCCGATGTCGCTCCGCCCGGGCAGGTCGTACATGGTGTTCAGCAGGACCTCTTCGAGGATGGCCCGCAGCCCCCGGGCGCCCGTCCCCCGCTTGAGCGCCTGATCGGCGATGCCGGTCAGCGCGTCGTCGGTGAACTCCAGCTCGACGTCCTCGAACTCGAAGAACTTGCGGTACTGGCGGACCAGCGCGTTCTTGGGCTCCACGAGGATCTGGACGAGGGCGTCACGGTCGAGGCTCTGCACGGCGCCGACGACGGGCAGCCGGCCGACGAACTCGGGGATGAGGCCGAACTTCAGCAGGTCCTCCGGCAGGACCTGGGCGAACAGCTCGCCGGGGTCGAACTCGTCGTGCCCGCGGACGGTGGCGTGGAAGCCCACCCCCTTCTGGCCGATGCGCTGCTCGATGATGCGCTCCAGCCCGGCGAAGGCGCCGCCGCAGATGAAGAGGATGTTGGTGGTGTCGATCTGGATGAACTCCTGGTGGGGGTGCTTGCGGCCCCCCTGCGGCGGGACCGACGCCACCGTGCCCTCGAGGATCTTGAGCAGCGCCTGCTGCACACCCTCGCCCGAGACGTCCCGGGTGATCGAGGGGTTCTCGCTCTTGCGGGCGATCTTGTCGATCTCGTCGATGTAGATGATCCCGGTCTCGGCCTTCTTGACGTCGTAGTCCGCGGCCTGGATGAGCTTCAGGAGGATGTTCTCGACGTCCTCGCCCACGTACCCGGCCTCCGTGAGCGCCGTGGCGTCGGCGATGGCGAAGGGCACGTTGAGCATCCGGGCCAGGGTCTGGGCCAGCAGCGTCTTGCCGCAGCCGGTCGGGCCCAGCAGGAGGATGTTGGACTTCGCCAGCTCGACCTCGGCGTGGTGCGACGGGCCCTGCGCGTTCTGGTACTGGATGCGCTTGTAGTGGTTGTAGACCGCGACCGACAGGATCTTCTTGGCCGGCTCCTGGCCGACGACGTAGTCGTCGAGGAAGTCGTAGATCTCGCGCGGCGTGGGCAGCTCGTCGAAGCGGAGCTCGGCGGTCTCGGCCAGCTCCTCCTCGATGATCTCGTTGCACAGCTCGATGCACTCGTCGCAGATGTACACGCCGGGGCCCGCGATGAGCTTCTTCACCTGCTTCTGCGATTTGCTGCAGAACGAGCACTTGAGAAGCTCGCCACTGTCCCCGAACTTCGCCACCACGGGCCTCCCCTGCTGGCTGGTGTTGCCGATCCTGCCTGGTTGCTGCGGTCTGCTGTGCTACTCGATGCGCTACTTGATGGGACCGGTGCGATCCGCCATGGTCCGGGCGGTGATCACCTCGTCGATGATGCCATACTCCAGGGCCGCCTCGGCCTCCAGAACGAAATCGCGGTCGGTGTCGACGTGGATCCGCTCGATCGGCTGTCCCGTGTGGTAGGCCAGCATCTCCTCCATCAGGTCCCGCATCCGCAGGATCTCCTTGGCCGCCAGCTCCAGGTCCGTCACCTGGGCGTAGCCCATGGCGCCGTAGGGCTGGTGCAGCAGCACGCGGGCGTGGGGCAGGGCCAGGCGCTTGCCCTTCGTCCCCGCCGCCAGCAGGACGGCCGCCGCCGACGCCGCCTGCCCGTAGCAGATGGTGGCGATGTCGTTGCGGATGAACTGCATGGTGTCGTAGATCGCGAACAGCGCGGTGACGTCACCGCCGGGGCTGTTGATGTAGATGTTGATGTCCTTGTCCGGGTTCTCGGACTCCAGGTGCAGCATCTGCGCGCACACCAGGTTGGCGATGGTGTCGTCGATCGGCGTGCCGAGGAAGATGATGTTGTCCTTCAGCAGGCGCGAGTAGAGGTCGTAGGCGCGCTCGCCCCGGTTCGTCTGCTCGACGACGGTCGGGACGAGATAGCTCTGGGGCTGGATCACGGACGCTCCGCTTCCTCGGTCTCGTGGGGGTGGTCATGGCCGGCGTGGTCGTGCCCGGCATGGTCATGGTCGTGGTCGGCGTGGTCGTCCGTGCCGAGGTCGACGTCGCCCGGGACGACGATGTCCTCCTCGGGCGGGAGCAGCAGCTCGCGGTCGATCGCCGCGCCTTCGGTGTCGACCACCTCGACGTGGCGCAGGAGCCACTCGAGCGCCTTGGCCTTGCGGATCTCCGCCCGCAGGCCCGAGACGGCGTCGTTGCGCTCGTAGGCCTTGCGCACCTGGTTGGGCTTCTGGTTGACGCGCACGGCGATGCGGGCGTACTCGGCCTCCAGGTCGTCGTCGGTGATCTCGATGCGCCTCGGCGTCGGCCACGGAGCGCAGCGCGAGGTCGACCTTGACCGCGGTGGCCGCGCTGCCCTTCAGGCCCTCGGTCAGGGTGGCCGGGTCCTGCCCGGTCATGGCCAGGTACTGCTCCATGGACACGCCCTGCGACTGCAGGCTGGTGACCAGGTTCCGGGCCCGGGTCTGCAGCTCGCCGTTCACGAGCGCTTCCGGCGCATCCTCCTCGACCAGCTCGGCCAGCGCGGACGTGGCCCGCTCCAGCAGGAGCTGCCGGGCGCTGTTCAGCCGGGACGCCTCGATGCGCTCCCGGATGGCCAGCCCGCCACTCGTCGGCGGTCTCGAACTCGCCGAGGTTCTCCCCGACCCAGTCGTCGCTCAGCTCGGCCGGCACGAGGGTCTGCACCTGCTTGACCGCCACGGTCAAGTCGGCAGGATCCTCGGTGCCGTTGGGCGTGGTGGAGAAGCTCAGGGAGTGGCCGGCCTCGGCGCCGGTCAGGCGCTCGTCGAAGTCGGGCGACACCCAGCCGCGGCCGAGCTCGTACAGCCAGTCCTCGGTGTTCAGCCCGGGGACCGGATCCCCGTCGCGCTCGGCCTCGACGTCGAGGGTGAGGAAGTCCCCGGCCTCGGCCGCGGCGGTCGACGTCGGTCAGGCTCCCGTGGCGGCGGAGCTCGGCGGTGACGGCCTCCTCGACCTCGTCGTCGGAGACGGTCACCGGCGGCAGCTCGACCCGCAGGCCGGCGTAACCGGGCACGATGATCGTCGGGCGCACCTCGACCGTGGCGGCGAAGGCCACCGGGCCGTCCTCCTCGCCGGCGGTGATGTCGACCTCCGGCGGGGCGATGATGTCGACGTCGTGCTCCTTGACGGCGTCGGCGAGGTAGCGGGGGATGGCGTCCTGCAGGGCCTGCTGCCGCGCCGGTGCCAAGCCGATGCGGGCCTCCAGGATCCGCCGCGGCGCCTTGCCGGGCCGGAAGCCGGGGAGCCGGACCTCGCGGGCGATCTTGCGGAACGCAACATCGATGTCGCGGTCGAACTCGGCCTCGTCCACCTCGACCTGCAGCTTGACCTTGTTGCCCTCGAGGGTCTCGACCGTGCTCTTCACAGGGCGGCGAGTGTACCGGCGGACCGGTCCGATGCCGGTGTGGCTCCGGGCCCGACCGGCAGGAGCCGATGGGGCATGATGGCGGGATGCCGACCTGGAAGCCCCACTCGCCTGGCCCGGCCGCGGCCGGACCAGCTGGACCTGCGGATCGGCGACAAGGTGACCGCCAAGGTCGACCTGCCCGGTGTCCCCGAGGGCACGCCGGGCAAGGTGATCCTGGCCAACGGCTTCAACTGGATGCGCTACCGCGTGCGCTTCGAGAGCGGCGTGGAGCTGGCCGACCTGGACGAGCGCCACCTGACTCCTCGCGGCAGCACCGCCCGCCGCCTCGCCCGCAAAGCCGAACGAGCGGCGCGCGCCGGCTGAGCGAGACCGCTCCGGCGGCGCCGGAGCGACCGTCAGCGTCGAGGCGGGTCGGCTAGCCGGCCGAGATGTTCAGCTGATCGATCCAGCCGGAGAAGCTGTCCGACGGGTCGGTCGAGCCCGGCTTCTTGCCGATGCTCACCGAGGTGCTGAAGCGCTCGACCGGGTTCACGGCGCCGAGGATGGAGGCGTCGGCGTTCGCGGACACGCCGTCCACGACGGCGGCGAAGATGCCCTTGTTGAGGCGGCAGGCGAAGGTGTGCCAGGCCCCGTTGTCCATCCGGACCGTGGACTCCACGGCGACGACGTTGCGGCCGTCACCGAGGGTGCACACGAGGCGGCCGATGCCGAGGCCGTTGCCCCGCATCTCGACCTTCCAGAAGCCGCCGAGGTTCGAGGCCCGCGCCTTCTGCACGATGTTGTAGGCGACGCCCCGGGCTCCGACGGGCAGCGTGCCGGCGCCGGTGCGCCGAGCCTGCAGGATGCCGTCGACCGAGAACGCGCCGTTCCGGGGCTCCAGCTCGTGGCCGCTGTCAGCCACGGAGACCAGGCTGTCGGTCGGCGAGATCTGACCCACGAAGTTGCCCGCCGCGTCGACGTTGTTCTGCCCAGCCGGGGAACTCGTAGGCACTGCCGTTGAGCCTGACGCCGGGCCCGATGACCCCGTTGTTCGCCGGCGGCTTGGCCGAGTCCGTCATGACCCGACCGGACCTCTCGTTCATCCCCCAGCTCGCCGTCATGGCCGCCGGAAGGGGCGGCGGCGTCTGGCTGGGCGGCGGGCCGCAGGCGGCGATCGCCACCAGGGCGGCGGCCGCGGCGCCGGCCACGACTGATCTGTGCACGTACCTGTTCATGCCGATCTTGTTCCTGCCGGGCTTGTTCATGCTGGGCTCGTTCATTTGGGCTCCGATTAACGGGACGGCTGCACTCCGGCCGCCCAGCCACCGTCGCCTTCAGCAACAAGCATGGCACGAACCTGCCCGCGATCCTCCCGGGTTCACCCGATGTTGGTCGGAGAAGAGCCGCCCTCGCCACCGCCCGCCGTGGGCTCGCCACGGAGGGTGCCCGCCGTCCCCGGCTCGACCAGGAGCGCCTCACCGCGCGCGGTCGCCGCCGACCACGACGGATCCAGGCCCGAGCAGCGCAGCACCGCACCCGGCCCGTCGATCTCCCAGAGCACAGCCGGGCGCGATCCGTGCCAGCGCAGCGCCACGGCCAGCGTCCCCTGCGCCGAGGGGGAGCCGATAGGCCTCGACCGCGTGGCCGCTCCAGACGGGTGGGAAGGGGGCGGGGAAGAGGTCGACGACGCCGGCCTGCTCGACGGCGACGCGGCGGAGCGCCCAGGCCAGGTCGGTGAGATCGCCGGCGGGAGCGACGGGCACCGGCTCGACGTCGGACCGTCGGGCTCGCGCGGCGGCCACGTCCTCCACGCCGCGGCGGTGACCGGCGAGGCCGAAGATCTCGCCGGCGGCGGCCAGCCCCGCGTCGACGAGCCAGGAGACGGGAGCCGAACGATCCCGCGTCAGGCGCGCCAGGCGGTCGGCCGCGACGGCGGCGTGCGTCCACCCACGGCTCCACGTCCACGCCCAACCGGCCCAGCTCGGCCGCGGCGACGAGGAACGGAACCGGTTCGTCCGCCGCCGGCGGACCTTCGAGCAGGAGCCGGGACCGGAGCGTGGGCAGGGCGACGGCGGGCGACTCGGGCAGGCGGAGGTCGGCTCCCGCCTCCGTCTGGCGCAACCAGCCCCGCACCACCTGCTCGGGCTTCGGGAGCCCGGACGGGAGCGGGCCGGGTGCAGGTGCGCCGGGCGCGAGGGCGACGACCACCGTCGAGCGGTGTCCGATCGGCAGGACGAGCGCGTCCGGCGGCGCGTCCCCGCCCTGGGCAGGCACCGTGGCCGGGAGGTGCGAGGTCAGCAGGTCCCTCCGGCTGAGGGCGACGGCGATCGGTGCCGGCGACCGGTTCTCCAGCGCGACGACGGCGAGCCCGCCGCCGTCGGCCACCGCGTACACCGTCTGGACGGCGTCACCGCCCGGGACACGGATGGCCGTCTCCACGACGGGGACGCCCTCCACCAGGCGCTGGCGGCACGTCACCTCACGGGCCGGCGTGTGCCAGCGGTCGTCGGCGGCCACCCACCAGTCGAGGAGCACCGACCCGTCCTCGGCGATCAGCGCGCCGCCCGGCGTCACCCGGATCCGCCACGTCCCGCCGGCGATGCCGATGATTGGGCCGATGATGGGCCTGATCGTGGGCCCGCTCACCGTCGTCTTCTGCACGGAGGTGTTCGAGAACGCCTCACGGCGAGAGTTCGGGCTTGGCGTCGCGCTCCATGAGCGCGATCAGCGCTTCGCCGACCGTGCGGCCGTGGTGGCACACCTCGACGACCTGTTCGGTGATCGGCATGTCCACGCCGTGCACCTCGGCCAGCGCCAGCACGGACGGGCAGCTCTTGACCCCCTCGGCGACCATGTGCATCTCGCCCACGATGTCGTCGATCGACCGTCCCTGCCCGAGCTGGAAGCCGACCGTGTTGTTCCGGCTCTGGCGGGACGAGCAGGTGGCGATGAGGTCGCCCATCCCCGCCAGGCCGGCGAACGTGAGCGGCTCCCCGCCGAGCGCCACGCCCAGCCGGCTCATCTCCGCCAGCCCGCGCGTGATGAGGGTGGCCCTCGTGTTGTCGCCGAAGCCCATGCCCTCCGCCATGCCCGAGGCGATGGCGATCACGTTCTTCACGACCCCCGCGACCTCGCAGCCGACGACATCCGGATTCGTGTACACGCGCAGCCGCATGGTGGCGAAGATGCGCTGGAGCTCGTTGGCGATGATCGCGTCGTCGATGGCCACGACGCTCGCCGCCGGCTGGCCGGCGAGGATCTCCTTGGCGAGGTTCGGGCCGGTGAGAACGGCGACGGGGTGCCCGGGCAGCTCGTCGTGGACGACCTCGCTCATGCGCTTCAGGGAGTCGCCCTCCAGTCCCTTGGCCAGGCTGACGATCGGCACCCACGGCCGGATGCACGGCGCCGCCGCCCGCAGCACCTCACGGAAGCCGTGCGACGGCGTGGCCATCACCACCACGTCCGCCGCTCCGACCGCCTCCTCCATGGACGAGGTGGCCAGCAGCTGCGGCGGCAGGGTGAAACCGGGGAGGTACGACGGGTTGACGTTCTCGTCGTTGATCTGCTTGGCCAGCTCGGGGCGGCGCGCCCAGAGGGTCGTGGGGGTGTTCTGCGCGGCGAGCGCGGCCACCGTGGTCCCCCACGAACCGGCTCCGATGACGGCGACTCGGATCGGCACGGTCGGCAGACTACGGGCGGCCGTACACTCCGCTGGTGCGTCCTGCGGTGCTGGTGCCGGTGAAGGCGTTCGGCGCCGCCAAGCGGCGGCTGGCGGACGTCCTCCCCGCCGCGGACCGCGCCGAGCTCGCCCGCCGCATGGCCACCACGGTCATCGCCGCCGGCCGGCCGCTGACCGTCTACGTCGTGTGCGATGACGACGAGGTGGCGCGATGGGCGGAGGCCGCGGGGACCCAGGTGCTGTGGCGCCCGGGCCACGGCCTGAACGGCGCGGTCACCGACGGCGTGGCGTCGCTGGCCAAGCTCGGCTTCACCGACGTCGTCGTCGCCCACGCCGACCTGCCGCTGGCGCACGACCTGCCCCGCCTCGATCCACCCCGGCCTCATCACCCTCGTGCCCGACCGCCACGACGACGGGACGAACGTCATCGCCCTCCCCGCCGCTCTCGGCTTCCGCTTCGCCTACGGCCCCGGCTCGTTCCGCCACCACGTGGCCGAGGCGCACGACGCACGGTACGGGTGTGCGGGTGTGGCGGGAACCGCGGCCTCGGTCTCGACGTCGACCTCCCGGTCGACCTCGACGAGCCCGCCGTGAGGGAGGTGCTGCCGTGGCTGCCAACGAGCCCGGGCAGCCGGCGCTGACCAGCCCGGCGGCGGGGGCGGGCATCGTCTCGATCGACCTGCCGGCGCCGTCGGTGGCGCTGGCGGTCGGCGCCCATCCGGACGACGTCGAGTTCGGCGCCGGCGGCACGCTGGCCAAGTGGGCGGCCGGGGGATGCCTCGTCCACCACCTCATCTGCACCGACGGCGCGAAGGGCACCTGGGACGCGGACGCGGACACGGCCGCGCTCGTGGTGACGAGGCAGCACGAGCAGCGCGCCGCGGCCCGGGCCCTCGGCGCCACCGGCGAGGTGGTCTTCCTCGGCTGGCCCGACGGCGAGCTCGAGAGCGGGCTGCGGCAGCGCTGGGAGGTCGCCTACTGGATCCGGCGCCTGCGTCCCGACGTGGTGCTCGGGCACGACCCGTGGAAGCGCTACCGGCTGCATCCGGACCACCGCCACGCCGGCCTGCTCGTCTGCGACGCGATCATCGCGGCGCGCGATCCCCACTTCTTCCCCGAGCAGCAACTGCCCCACCACCGCCCGTCGACGCTGCTGCTGTGGGAGGCCGACGAGCCCGATCACGCCGAGGACGTGACGGCGACCGTCGACCGGAAGCTCGCCGCGCTGGAGGCGCACGAGAGCCAGTTCGAGTCGACGATGAAGGCCAAGGACGACGAGCAGCTCGCCGCGTTCCGGGCCCGGGTGCGCGAGCGGCTGGCCGACAACGGCGCGCGGGCCGGTCTGGCGGCGGCCGAGCTCTTCAAGCTCGTCAACGACCTCTGAACTGACCGGCCTCCCGGCCCGGGACCGGCGAGGCCCGGCGAAGGCCTGCGCGACGCGCAGCCACTCCTCGGCCAGCGTCACCGCGTGCCTCCAGGTCGGTGTCGGCGTGATGCCGGCGCTGCGTCACGACCAGGCAGAAGTCGAGCGCCGGTCCCGTGATCGACTCGTCGGCGTCCTCGTCCCACGCCCATCGCTCGCCGCCGGGGCCGGTCAGGACGACGGCCACCGGCCGGCTGGGCGCGTCGAGGCCTCGGCACGGCGTAGCTGAACGGCCGGGCCCGCACGCCGATGTGGGCGATGTGGCGCAACCGGTCGGTCGGCGGGCGCTCGGCCCCGACGGCGTCCACGATGTCCTGCCCGTGGGCCCACGTCTCCATCAGCCGCGCGGTGGCGAACGAGCGGGCGCCCATCGGCGGGCCGTACCACGGCACGCGGGTGGCGGGATCGAGCGGCTCGAGCGTGGCCGAGGAGGTCGCGGCGACCGTCGCGCCACCACGCCAGCAGCTCGGGCGCGCTCGATGCCGCGGCCCGGCTCGACGGACACGTCCACTCCGCCGGCGAGCAGCACCTCGACGCTGCGCGTGAACTCGATCCGGGTCGCGTGACCGCCAGCACCGCGGTCCGGTCGAAGTAGCCGAGATGGCTGATCTGGTCGCGGACCGACCAGCCGACGGCCGGCGTCGGCCGGTCCCAGTCCGAGGCATCGAGCGCCGCGACGACCGCGTCGAGGTCCGCGTGCTCAGCCTCGAGGTCCCGGCAGATCTGCTGCATGGCACCCATCGTGCCAGGCGACCTCAGGTGCGCTCGGCCCGCGGGAACCGGGCGTGCCCGCCGTCGGACGCGCAAGCGGGGAGCCGGAGCTCCCCACTGCGTCGTCCCTCTCTGGAGTGCTGAAGGCCCGAAGCCTCAGGCCTTCTTGGCTGCCGTCTTGCGAGCCGGGGCCTTCTTGGCGGTCGCCCGCTTCGCCGGAGCCTTCTTGGCCGCGGTCTTGCGGGCCGGGCCCGCCTGGCCGTGCTCTTCCGAGCCGGAGCCTTCTTGGCCGCGGTCTTGCGAGCCGGCGCCTTCTTGGCGGTCGCCCGCTTCGGCCGGAGCCTTCTTGGCCGCGGTCTTGCGGGCCGGCGCCTTCTTGGCGGTCGCCCGCTTCGGCCGGAGCCTTCTTGGCCGCGGTCTTGCGGGCCGGGGCCCGCTTGGCCGTGCTCTTCCGAGCCGGAGCCTTCTTGGCCGCGGTCTTGCGAGCGGGCGCCTTCTTGGCGGTGGCCCGCTTGGCCGGAGCCTTCTTCGCTGCCGGCCGTCTGGCGGGCGCCTTCTTCGCTGTTGCCACTGTGTCCTCCGTGTGCGTCGGTTGCTACTTGTTCAACTGGGCCTTCAGCACGGAGCTCGCGCTGAACTTCAGGGCGGTCGACGCCGGCACGTTCACCGGCGCTCCCGTCTGCGGGTTGCGACCGGTGCGCGCGGCGCGTCGCGTGGTGCTGAACGAACCGAAGCCCGGCCATGCCACCTTGTCGCCGTTCTTGGCCTGCGAGACGACGACCTCGAAGAACGCGTCGACGGTGCTTTCCGCGTCCGCCTTCGAGGTGCCGGCCTTCTCAGCCACCGCATCGATCAACTCGGCCTTGGTCATGCTTGTTCTCTACCTCCTGCTGCTGGGGACGAAACTCACGCATATCCCAGTGCGCGCGCACGCGCAAAGCAAGCATTCATCTAGTTGATTCTGCAACAACGCTTCGGAGCATCGAATGAGGACACGCCGACGTGGAGCGGGAGTGGACGGTTGTCGCGCCGGCTGGATCGTCGCGACGCGCACGTCGGTGCTCGTGATCGACCGTCTCGGAACACTCGTTGAGGATGCAACAATCGACATCATCGGCGTCGACATGCCCATCGGTCTGCCCGACAAGTGGACACGCGCGGCGGACACCGAGGCCCGGCGCTTCCTCGGCGGCGGACGCGCCAGCACCGTGTTCCCGACCCCGCCACGCCCGCTCCTCCACGCGACCGACTACGCCCACGCCAACCTGGAGTCGCGGCGCCTGTTCGGACGAGGGTTGCCGAAGCAGGCTTTCAACCTGCTCCCCCGCCTCCGTGAGCTGGACGAACTCGTCCGCGCCCAGCCCGAGAACAGGCTGGTGGAGATCCACCCGGAGTGCAGCTTCCGGGCCCTGGCCGGGGCCGCGCTGCCGTCGAAGCACACGCCCGACGGCCTCGATGCCCGTCGGGCCCTGCTGCGGCCGCTGTTCGGCGACGCGGTCGACGCAAGGCCTCCGGGCGCACAGGTCCACGACGTGCTCGATGCGTTCGCGGTGCTGTGGTCGGTCGAGCGCTTCCGTCACGGCGCGCACCTCGAGCACGGTGACGGCGAGCGGGACGGCTACGGCCTGCCCATGCGCATCGTCACGTGAACGTGTCGGCGACGAACGTCCGCACCGCCTCGGCGACCATCGCCATCTCCTCCGCGCTCTCGTACCTGACGCGCGGCCAGAAGAACCCACGGAGACCGTCCTTGCGACGGCGGGGCACGACGTGGACGTGGAGGTGCGCCACGCTCTGGCTCACCACGTTGTTCATGGCGACGAACGAGCCGTCGGCCGACAGCGCGGCCTGCACGGCCACCGCCACGCGCTGCACGCGCGTGAAGAACGGCCCGACGAGCTCGGCGGGGAGGTCGCCCAGGGTGACGACGTGGATGCGGGGGACGACGAGCACGTGCCCCTTGAACACCGGACGGTGATCGAGGAACCCGACGGCCACCTCGTCGTCGAACACCACCTCGGCCGGCTGGACACCGGCGATCACGGCGCAGAAGAGACACTCCGCCATCGCCGCAGTCTCGCCCGTGTGAACGTCGCGCGAACAACTCCCGGACCATCCACCATCACCCAGAGGTGACGGACTAGGACAGCGCGGACGCACCCGCCACCCTGGAGCACGATGCCCAAGACGTACGTGTTGGACACCTCGGTCCTGTTGTCCGATCCGAGGTCCTTCGCCCGTTTCGAGGAGCACGAGGTGGTCGTCCCCCTCGTGGTGCTCGCCGAACTGGAGGCCAAGCGCCACCATCCCGAGCTGGGGTGGGCCGCCCGCCAGGCCTTGCGGGCGCTGGAGGACCTGCGCACCACCTACGGCACGCTGGTCCGGCCGCTGCCGGTCAACGAGCAGGGCGGCACCGTGCGGGTCGAGGTCAACCACCAGGAGCTGGCCGGCCTGCCAGCCACGCTGCGGTCGGAGGCCAACGACCACCGCATCCTCGCCGTGGCCCGCAACCTGGCCAACGAGGGCGCCGAGGTCGCGATCGTCACCAAGGACCTCCCGTTGCGGCTCAAGGCCAGCATCGTCGGGCTGGCGGCCGACGAGTACCGCAACGAGCTGGTGGCCGACAGCAGCTGGGCGGGCTTCGCCGAGCTCGACGTGCCGGCGGCCGTCATCGACGAGCTGTTCGCCGAACGGGCCATCGACCTCGACGGCATCGACGACATCGATGGGGCTCGCGACCTGCCGTGCCACACGGGACTGGCCCTCCACGCCGGATCCCAGTCGGCCCTCGCCCGCGTCCACCCGGACAAGCGGGCGCACCTCGTGCGTAGCGACAACGCGGTCTTCGACGTCCGCGGCCGCTCGGCCGAGCAGCGCATCGCCATCGACCTGCTCTGCGATCCGTCCATCGGGATCGTCAGCCTCGGCGGGAACGCCGGGACCGGCAAGAGCGTCCTCGCGCTCGCCGCCGGCCTCGAGGCGGTGCTGGAGGCCCGCACCCACCAGCGGGTCCTCGTGTTCCGCCCGCTCTACTCCGTCGGCGGACAGGACCTCGGCTTCCTGCCGGGCACGGAGGCGGAGAAGATGGGGCCATGGTCGGCCGCGGTGACGGACGCCCTCGAGTCGGTCATGAGCCGCGAGGTCATCGAGGAGGTCACCAGCCGGGGCCTGGTCGAGGTGCTGCCCCTGACCCACATCCGGGGTCGCAGCCTCACCGAGAGCTTCGTGGTCATCGACGAGGCCCAGAACCTGGAGCGCAGCGTGCTCCTCACGGCGCTCAGCCGGCTCGGTCGTGGAAGCCGGGTGGTCCTCACCCACGACGTGGCGCAGCGGGACAACCTGCGGGTCGGGCGCCACGACGGCGTCGTCTCGGTGATCGAGTCGCTCAAGGGCCACCCGCTGTTCGCGCACGTCACCCTGACCCGCTCCGAGCGGTCGCCCATCGCCGCCCTCGTGGCCGGGCTCCTCGACGGGGGCACCCTCGACGGCTGACACTCGACGGACACTCGACGGACACTCGACGGACAGGGCCCCTTGTGCTGCGCGTCGAGTTAGTGTTAAATCGCTGTACCAAGCGATCAATTCCGCCTACAGTTGGCCGGGAGGAGCGGCGAGAGCCAACCCCTCCCGGCCCCCGCCGCTCCTCATCGCACGAGCTCGACCGCCGGAGGATCGATGGCTCCCTTCGAGCCGCTCGACACCCACGACGCCCTGCAGCGACACCCTCACCACCGGGCCTGGCACGACGAGGCTCGGCAGCGCGACGTCTGGGTGGATGACGCGGCGTGCCGAGGTCAGACCCACCTCTTCTTCCCGCCCCGGGCGGAGCGCCCGCAGGCGAGGGTCCGGCGCGAAGCCCAGGCCCGGCTCCTGTGCGCGAAGTGCCCGGTGCAGCCCCAGTGCCGGCACTTCGCCCGCGCCAACCGCGAGTACGGCATGTGGGGCGGGGAGTCCGAGGAGGAGCGCCACCTGGCCGGTTTCACGGTGGCCGCGCCGATCGGCGTCCGGGCCCGCGCCGCGTCCTGCGCCTGAGCCCTCGCCGACCTGGCACGATGCGGTGATGGGTCCCGGCGAGATCGTCACCAGCTTCATCCAGGCCATCGAGGGCAACGACCTCGATCGCGCGCTCGACCTGCTCGACCCCGCGGTCGAGTACGACAACGTGCCGATCGCCAAGGTGCACGGCCCGGAGGCGGTCCGGAGCATCCTGGCCCCCTTCCTGGCCGGTTGCTCGGCGGTCGAATGGGTCGTCCACCGGCAGGTCGAGCAGGACGACGGGGACGGTTCGGGCACCGTGATGAACGAGCGCACGGACCGCTTCCGCATGGGTGAGGGCGACGATGCCCGCTGGGTGGAGATCCCGCTGGCCGGCCTGTTCGCCGTGCGGGGCGGACGCATCGTGCTGTGGCGGGACTACTTCGACGACGCGACGTTCCGGGCCCAGCTCAGCGGCGGATGACGGCCCCGGCCGCCTGGTCCGCGGCCGCTGCTACACCCCCTGCGTAGGGTGCGGGGCATGCCGGTGGCCACCGCGAGCACCCCTCCCCTCGCCGCCACCCGCTTCGCCGTGGTCGACGTGGAGACCAGCGGCCTGCGCCCCGATCGCCATCGGCTCCTGCAGATCGGGGTCGTGCGCATCACGGGGGACGGCACCGTCCTCGACCGGTGGGACACGTTCCTCCGCGCGCCGTGGCGCCCCGTCGGCGGACAGGACATCCACGGGCTCTCCCGGCGGACGCTCAGGGGCGCGCCCCGCGTGCGCCACGTGGCGGACCAGCTCGTCTCGCTGTTCGACGGCTCGCATCGTCTGCGCGCACAACGCCGACTTCGACTGGCCGTTCCTGTCGCGCGGGCTGCAACGGGCCGGTGTCACCGTCCCCGACGCGCTCCGCCTGTGCACCCTGCGCCTGTCACGCTCGCTCGACCCCGAGCGCACCCGGTCCCACCGCCTGGGCGACCTGTGCCTGCGCTACGACATCCCCCTCATCCGCGCCCACGACGCCGCCGCCGACGCCGAGGCCACGGCGATGCTCCTGCCCCGGCTGCTGGCCCGGGCCGGCATCAGCGACCGCGCCCAGCTGGAGCCGTACCTCACCGGCACGACCACGGCGTGGACCGCTTCCGCCGCTTCCACCGCCTCGGCCGCTCACACGGCGCCGCGTCCTCTCAGCGGTAGAGCGCCAGCACCCTGGCCGCCGCCTCTGCCCCCGCCCGACGCAGCTCGGGGGGTTCCAGCACCTCGGCCGAGGGCCCCAGGCGCAGCAGCAGGCGCTCCAGCCATCGCACCGACAGCACCGGCAGCTCCACCACGAGGTGCTCGGGTCCGTCCGGCGTCACGCTCGTGACCGGGTAGCGCTCCGTCATCCAGGCCCCGTCGGTGCTCATGCGCAGCCGCACGAGCCAGGCGTCGGCGAACTGGCTCAGCCAGTCCGGGGCCTCCGAGGCGGGAGGGAGGTCGGCGGCCACCGGCTCGCCCGTCTCGCGCAGGGCCTCGATGCGGTCGACCCGGAACCAGCGCTCCTCGCCCACCCCGTGGTCGAGCGCCTGCAGGTACCAGTGGCCCCGGTCGCCCACGACGGCCACCGGATCGACCACGCGCTCGGCCCGCTCGCCCCGGTTGGCGACGAAGTAGGTGATGGCGAGGCGCCGGCCCGCGTCGGCGGCGGACCGGGCGGCATCGAGGAACTCCGGGTGGGGCACGTCGACCTGCAGGACCGGCGCACCGCCCAGCACCGAGGCCACCTTGTCGAGCGCCCGGGCCAGCGGCCCCTCCGGATCGGCACCGGGGAGCTCGAGGGCGGCGCGCCCGGCGGCGAGGAGCGAGAAGCCCTCCCGCGCGGTCATGCGCAGCGGCCGGGTGAACAGGCGGGGGACGCCGGCGTAGATGACGTCGTCCTCGACGAAGAGGTCGATCATCTCGTCGACGTAGGGCGGGAGCCCGCAGAGCGCCGCCAGCTCGACGTCGTGGATGAGCTGCTCACGGCCGACGCCGAAGCGCTCCGCCGCCTCCTCGACGGGTACCTGGCCCCGTTCCATGAGCCAGGGCAGGAGGATGAGCAGCCGGCGCAGCCGCGCGCCCGCCGGTTCCGGGCCGCGCCGGCGGGCACGGCGCGGCTCACGCCCCGCTCCCCGGCGATCTTCTCCAGCCAGCCGCATCATCTCCGCCCGCAGCTCCTCCGGCTCGAGCAGTTCGGCGTCGTCGACCAGTCCCGCCACCCAGGCCCGCAGCGCCCAGGGGTTGGCGTAGGGCACGGTGACGACGATGCTGCCGTCGGACCGGCGCTCGGCGACCGCTCCTTCGCCGAGGTGGGTGACGACGGTCGGCGCCTGCGCCGCGCTCACCCAGACCCGGGCCGACACCACCTCCCCCTCCCCGACGAGCTTGGCGTCGGCCGGGAACATGGCCGCGGGGTCGAAGCCCTCCGGGATCGTGAACGCACCGCCGGGGCCGACGCCGACCGCACCCTCGATGCGGTCGACCCGGTAGGTCCGCACCTCACCGGCGTCGTGGTCGTGGCCCATCACGTACCAGAACCCGGACCGGGCCAGCAGGCCGTAGGGATCGAGCTGCCGGGCGCGACCCCGGTAGGTGAACCGTGCCGTCGCCCGCTCGCTGTTGGCGGCGAAGAGGATGGGCAGCGACGGCGACGACGGGAGCGCGGCCACGATCGGCCGGTCGCCCGAGCCGCCAGCCCCCGGGTCCGGCTGCGGAGGACCGATCTTCAGCAGCGCGTCACCGCCCCAGTCCTCCCCGAGGTGGACGGTGGCCACGGCGAGCTGCAGGGCCCGCGTCTCCTCGTCGGTGAGGCCGAGGTCCGGCAGGGCGTAGCGCGACTTGTCGATCCAGTAGCCGGTGGCGCCGGCCTGGTCGCCGCTGAGGACGGTCTGCTCCAGGGGCACGCCCTTCGTCCCTGAGCTGGCGCTTGTCCCGTTCGAAGGCGGTGCGGCGGGCCGGGTCCTGCGCGGCGTACTGGCCCCGGAGCTCGTGGGTGATCTCGTCCAGGGTCAGCGGGCGGCGGGTCTCCAGCAGGAGCGCCACCAGGTTGGTGAGTCGCTCGAGCGGGTCGGTCACGGGTTCGGCTGCGCTGGTTTTCCTGGCGGGGGCACGGCGGACGGCGCCGCCCGTGAACGCTCGATGGCCTCGCGCACCACCTTGACCACGTCGTCCGCGGTGGCGCCGGGGGTCAGGACCGCGGCGACACCCTGCGTCGTTCAGGAGCGGCACGTCGGGCTCCGGGATGATCCCCCCGACGATGACCGGGATGTCGGCGCCACGGTCGCGGACCTTCTCGACCACCTTGGGCGCCAGCGTCATGTGGGCGCCGGACAGCATCGACAGTCCGATGGCGTCGACGTCCTCGTCGACGGCCGCCGCGGCGACCGTGTCGGGCGTCTGGAACAGGCCGGTGTAGATGACCTCGAAGCCGGCGTCGCGCAGCATGCGGGCCACCACCTTCACGCCGCGGTCGTGCCCGTCGAGCCCGACCTTGGCCACCAGCACGCGGTCGGTCATGCACTTGGCGTAGTCGTAGAAGCCGCGCCCGGCCTTGCGGCCGAGCAGACCGGCCTCGACCATGCGCGACAGCAACGGCGGCGACGCGTACAGCGGCTCCTTGAACTCGGCGTAGAGGCTGTCGGCCACGGCCATCGTCGTGTCGAGGCCGATCAGGTCGGTCAGGCGCAGCGGGCCCATGGGGTGGTTGCAGCCCTCCACCATCCCGATGTCGATGTCCTCCGGGCTGGCGAAGCCGGACTCCAACATGCGGATGGCCGACAGCAGGTAGGGGACGAGGAGGGCGTTCACGATGAAGCCGGCCCGGTCCTGCGAGCGGATCACCCGCTTGTGCAGGACGTCCGTGGCGAAGGTCGATGCCCGCTCGGTGGTCTCCGGCGAGGTGAGCAGCGACGTGACGACCTCGACGAGCCGCAGCACGGGTACCGGGTTGAAGAAGTGGATGCCGACCACCTGCTCGGGACGGCCCGTGGCCATGCCCAGCTTCATGATCGGGATCGACGACGTGTTGGAGGCCAGGATGGCCCGACTGCTGTCCACCACCTTGTCGAGCGTGGCGAAGACCTCGGTCTTGAGGCCCTCGTCCTCCACCACCGCCTCGACCACCAGGTCGCGGTCGGCCAGGTCGGCCAGGTCGGTCGTCCAGCCGATCCGGGAGAGCGCGGTGTCCCGGTCCTCCTCGGTCAGCTTGCCCGAGCGCACACCCCGGTCCAGGCTGGTCGTGACCCGGCGCTGGCCTGCCTCCACGGCGCCGGCGTCGACCTCTCGCACGACGACGTCGAGGCCGGCCCTGGCGCTGACCTCGGCGATCCCCGAACCCATCAGCCCGCAACCGACCACCCCGACCCGCTCGATCACGCCCTGTTCGCTCATGAAGATCGACGCTACTGCGCGGGCGTGAACGCGGTATCGAGGCGCGTGAACGCGACGTCGAGGCGCTTGAGCCCCCGCAGCACGAAGCTCGGGTGGTACTCGAGGTGCTCGGGGTCGGTGAGGCGGATGTCGGACAAGCGGCGGGCCAGGTGCTCGAACGCCAGTTGGAGCTCCAGGCGGGACAGCGGCGCACCGATGCAGAAGTGGATGCCCTTGCCGAAGGCCAGGTGGTCCTTGAGGTTCGGCCGGTCCGGATCGAAGCGGTCGGGATCGTCGCCCCACACCTTGGGGTCCCGGTTGGCGCCGGCGTAGACCACCACGACTCGGGCGCCCTTGGGCACGGGTTCGCCGTCGATCTCGGTGTCCTCGGTGACGACGCGGAACATGCCCTGCGTCGGCGCCGCCAACCGGAGGACCTCCTCCGTCACCAGCGGTGCCCGGCCCTGCGGGTCGGCCCGCAGCTTCTCCCACTGCTCGGGGTGCTCCGCCAGCAGGCGCACCCCCTCGGTCAGGGCCTTGGTGGTCGTCTCGTTGCCGGCCACCAGGAGCTGCTGCACGATCGACAGCATCTCGGCCATCTCCAGCGGACGGCGGCCTCCGTCATCGGTGTCGATCTCGGCCTGGACCAGATCGGTCAGAAGGTCGCCGGCGGGCTCGGCGCGACGCTTCTCGAGCTGCTCGGCGAAGAAGTGCTGGAACTCGACGATGCCCTCCTGCGCCTCGACCCGCCGCTCGTCGGAGATCACCGCGCCGATGGCCGCGATGGAATCGTCGCTCCAGCGCTTGAAGTCGTCCAGGCGGTCGACCGGCACGTTGAGCACGTGGGCGATGACCTCGACCGGCAGCGGGACGGCGAAGGCCGTGACGAGCTCGACCTGCCCCTCGCCGATCCAGCGGTCGATGAGGCGCTGCACGATGGCCTCCACAGGCTCGCGCAGCGCGGCGATCGTGCGGGGCGTGAAGTACGGCGCCACCGTCCCGCGGTACCGCGTGTGCTGCGGCGGGTCGCTGGTGAGCATGGTCGGCACGTTCGGCCAGCCGCGGCTGACGATCTCTTGGAGCTTCTCGACCACCGCGCCGCGCGGTGCCTCACCGGTCATGAAGCGGTTCGAGAACGTCTTGGGGTCGCGCAGGATGGGCAGGACCAGCTCGTGGCGGGTGACCAGGTAGAGGTCGGTGCCCGCCACGGGGAACACTGCGCCCCTCCGCTGCATCGCCCGGTAGTACGGAAACGGGCACTGCTGGATGGTGGCGTCGAACGGGTTGAAGCGGTCGAGATCGACGTCGGCGGCATCCCCCATCGACCGCACATTCTGGCAGCATGCGCACGATATGGCCGAGTCCGCTCCATCCATCGCCGACGTCACCGCGGCCCTGACGGCGCCGGGCCAGCTCTTCGAGATGGAGGAGGTGGTCATCGAGGGCCGCCCGACGCGGACGTGGAAGAACGCCCCACCGTCGCTGCGGGCGGTGCTGGAGAGCAGCCGGGCCCACGGCGCCGCCGACCTCCTCGTGTACGAGAACGACCACCTGAGCTTCGAGTCGCACTTCCGCGCCGCGGCGACGCTCGCCCACCGGTTGGTCGACGAGTACGGCGTGCGCCCTGGCGACCGGGTGGCGATCGCGATGCGCAACTTCCCCGAGTGGTCGATCGCGTTCTGGGCCGCGGCGTCGATCAACGCCGTCGTCGTGCCCCTCAACGCGTGGTGGACAGGACCGGAGCTGGAGTACGGCCTGGCCGATTCCGGTTCTGTCGTGCTGTTCTGCGACGGCGAGCGGGCCGAGCGGCTGAGCGGCCACCTGACGGGCCTCGACGCGTTGCGCGCCACGATCGTCGCCAAGCCGGAGCCGGGCACCGCGCTGCCCGCGGGTGCAGTCACGTTCGAGGACGCGATGGGCGGGGTCGCCACGGCGGCCGAGCTGCCGGACATCGCCGTCGATCCGGAGGACGACGCCACGATCTTCTACACGTCGGGCACGACGGGACGGCCGAAGGGCGCCCTCGGCACCCAGCGCAACATCTGCACGAACCTCCTGTCGCTGGTCTACGCCCAGGCCCGTGGTGCTGCCCGGGCCCGACCCGCCGGCGAGCCGCCGCCGCCCGCTCCTGGCCCGAACGTGTACCTGCTGTCGGTGCCGTTCTTCCACGCCACGGGCTGCCACTCGATCCTCGTGCCCAACGTGGCCTTCGGCGGGAAGATCGTGATCATGCGCAAGTGGGACGCCGGCCGGGCACTGGAGCTGATCGAGCGGGAGCGGGTGACGACGTTCGGCGGCGTCCCGGCGATGGTCTGGCAGGTCCTCGAGCATCCCGACTTCGCCTCCAGGGACATCTCGTCGGTGCGGTCGATCGGGTACGGCGGCGCGCCCGCCGCGCCGGAGCTGGTGCGCCGGATCGAGGCGCTGTTCCCCGGCCGGTCGCCGAGCAACGGCTATGGGCTGACGGAGACGAGCTCGGTCACCACGTTGAACGTCGGCGCCGACTACCAGCGCAAGCCGGACTCCGTCGGCGTGCCGGTCCCTGTCGTCGACGTGAAGGTGGTCGATCCACTCGGCGAGCCGCTGCCGGTGGGCGACGTCGGCGAGCTGTGGATCAAGGGGCCCAACGTGGTGAAGGGGTACTGGGCCAAGCCGGAGGCGACGGCGGAGACGTTCACCGACGGCTGGCTCCACTCGGGCGACGTGGCCCGGGTCGACGAGGAGGGCTTCGTGTTCATCGTCGACCGCGCCAAGGACATGGTGATCCGGGGCGGTGAGAACGTCTACTGCGTCGAGGTCGAGGCGGCGCTGTTCGAGCACCCCGCCGTCACCGACGCTGCCGTCATCGGCATCCCGCACCACGTGCTCGGCGAGGAGGTGGGAGCCGTGGTCCACCTCGCTCCCGGCCTGAGCGCTAGCGAGGCCGAGCTGCAGGGCTGGGTCGGCGAGCGGCTGGCCGCGTTCAAGGTGCCGGTGCGCATCTGGTTCTTCGAGGACCCGCTGCCCCGCAACGCCAACGGCAAGATCATGAAGCGGGAGCTGAAGGCCGACCTCCTCGACTAACGGCGGCGCCGAACTGCGACGAGATCGCGCCGTCAACGGCGCGTTCCGCTCAGACTTCGTGGCAGACGCCCACGCCACCGAATCGATATCGAATCGGTGGAAGCGGTCGCCGGCTGATGTCGCCGGCGTGGCCGGGGCCGCCACCGCAGGCCGGCTCGCCCGCGTCAGGATGGCGGCGTGCACCCGATCAGCCGGCGGAGCTTCCTGGTCGGCGCCGGCTCGCTGCTCGCGGGCGGGGTGCTGACCGCCTGCCGGGACGGCGGTGGTTCGGCATCGACCACGGCTGCCACGCTCCCATCCGACCCGACGGCGGCCCCGGGCACGGCCGGTGCGGTGCCGCCGACCACCGCGGCCACGACCACGAGTGCGGTGCCCATCCCCCCGCTGCCAGGCGAGCCGTTCACGCTCGGGGTGGCGTCCGGCGATCCGCTCGACGACGCCGTCATCCTCTGGACCCGGCTCGCCCCTCGAGCCGTTGGCGGCCGGCGGCACCGGAGGCATGCCGGCCGAGGAGGTGCCGGTCAGGTGGGAGGTGGCCGCCGACGAGGCCTTCACCGACGTCGTGGCGTCGGGCTCGGCCACGGCCGGTCCCGACCACGCCCACACCGTGCACGTCGACGCCACCGGACTGGAGGCGGCGACCGCCTACTGGTACCGCTTCGTCGTCGGGCCCTACACCAGCCCGGTGGGACGCACCCGGACGATGCCGTCCAGCGACGACACGGACGCCACGCTCACCCTCGGTCACGCCTCCTGTCAGCACTACGAGACCGGCTTCTACGCCGCGCACCGGGACATCGCAACAGCCGAGCTCGACGCCCTCGTCTGGCTGGGCGACTACATCTACGAAGGAACGGCCCGAGCCGTCGGCGAGGGCGAAGGTGCCGTCGTCCGCAGCCACGACGGCCCCGAGCCCACCGAGCTCACCGGCTACCGAAACAGGTACGCGCTCTACCGCGGCGACGCCGACCTGCAGGCCTCGCACGCGTCGACGCCGTGGTTCGTGATCTGGGACGATCACGAGGTCGAGAACGACTACGCCGGCGACGCCAGCCAGGACGGGGTGGCGCCCGAGGCGTTCCGGCTCCGCCGGGCCGCCGCGTACCAGGCCTGGTGGGAGCACCAGCCGGTCCGCCTCCCACCGCCCGAAGGCGCCGAGTACGAGATGCGCCGGCAGTTCACCCTCGGCCCGCTGGGCACGTTGTTCCTCCTCGACGGCCGCCAGCACCGCACCGACCAAGCCTGCGGCGACGTCAAGCTCTCGCTGGACCCACCGTGCCCGGAGACGTTCGATCCAGCGCGCACCATGCTCGGTGCCGAGCAGGAGCAGTGGCTGTTCGCGGGGCTTGCTGACAGTCGTTCCACCTGGAACATCCTCGGCAACCAGACCGTCCTCGGCGATCTCACCCTCGCCGGTGCCGTCCTCAACTACGACCAGTGGGACGGCTACCCAGCCGCCCGCCAACGCCTCCTCGACGCCGTCGATCAGGGCGGCATCACCAACGTCGTGACGCTGACGGGCGACATCCACGCCGCGGGGGTGGCCGATCTCACGGTGGAGGACGAGAACGGCCGCCGGGCCGTCGCCACGGAGCTCGTGACCTCGTCCGTATCGTCCACGAGCAACCTGCCCGTCGGAGCCGAGGCGATCCTGGCCCAGTTCCCCGACGTCCGCTTCGCCGACGGCACGAGGCGGGGCTGGGTGCGCAGCACCGTCACCCACGACGCCTGGGAGGCCGAGTACCGCGCCGTGGACAACATCACCGACGCCGGATCCGCCATCACCCTCGCCGCCCGCTTCCGCATCGATGCGGGCACGCCCGGGGCCCGCCGCCTCGACCGCTGAGGGCCAGCCACGTCGACGGCCGAACACCGGGGCGTGGCAGCCTGCGGTGATGACCGACCCCGCGGCGATGCCTCCCGATCCGTACTCGGTGATCCCCGGACGCCCGGCCTGGTGGAGCCGCAAGCACATCCGCCCCTTCCAGGTGAACGCGGACGAGGCCGATCGCATCATCCGGGACGCGGAGATGGCGGCCGTGTCGTGGGTGACCGCCAAGGCCGAACCGGTGACCGCGCTGCTCAACTACCTCTACATCGACGGCCACATCACCATCACCAGCACCACCAACCGCTCGAAGTACAAGGCCTGGTCGGCCAACCCGGCCGCCTGCTTCTGCATCTGGGACCCGGGCGACGTCGAGAAGCAGCTCACGATCCGGGGCGAGATGGAGATCTTCCGCACGGAGGAGTTCCACCGCCGCTGGATCGAGGCGCTGATCCGCAAGCTCTCCCGCCGCGACGACCTGCCCGACGCGGTCCTGGAGCAGCAGTTCCGCATGTTCGACGCACCGGACCGCATGTACATGCGGCTGCACATCAGCCGCATCGTGAGCTACGACGGCAAGAAGATGCGCCGGGCCGAGAAGGAGGGCATCGACGTGTGGGAGGACGTCACGCCGGAGTAGGCGGGGGCGGGGGCAGCGGCTGGCCGGTCGCCGGCGGGCGCTCGTCGCCGCCCAATCAGTCGGTCAATATGTCCGTCAACGCCGGTCCCACTCGCGCCGGCACGTGGGGGTCAGGGCGGCCAGCCGCCCCGCAGCGCCCGTTCGGCCAGGAGCTCCTTGAGGTAGGGCGGCTCGTCCTGGCCGGTCACCCGCCACCCCCAGGACGACGAGACCCGCCAGTGCGTGAACCGCCACAGGCCGTCCTCCGGGTCCCGCGCCGCGCTCCCCTCGTACATGCCCCCGCTCAGGTTGTGGTCCCTCGTGGACAGGAGGTACGAGGAGAGGTCCGCACTCATCGCGTCGTCGGCGACGACGATCGACGTGTTGGCCGCGTGGTGCCGGTGCGTGCCCGCGGTCAGCAGGCTGTACACGGCGTTGATGGCGTCCCGCCCGACCAGGTCCCGGTCCTTGCCGCTGCCCGGCGGGAAGTTGCGCAGCTCGACGACCGCGTCGGCCGTGAAGAGCTCGAGCAGCTCCGCGGTCGCGGCGACGTCGATGCCGTGGAGATACCTGTGCAGCAACCGGCGGACGGCGCTCTCGGCCTCCAGTCGGGCCACTCTGATGCTCAGGTCGTCAGGCGTGTCCACGGCGCGGAAGGTAGCGGAGCGGCAGGCCTCGTGCTGGGGTCGGGCTCCGTTGCCGCCCTGACGGCCTCAGCCCTTGCGGTAGCGACCCACGGCGAGTGGCGCGAACACCGCGATGATGGCGGCGATCCACAGCAGGGAGCGCGTCAACGGACCCGCGACCGCGCCGCCCTGGCTGAGGGCGCGGATGGCGTTGGCCGTCTGCGTCACCGGCTGGTGGTTGGCGAAGGTCTGCAACCAGCCGGGCATCGCCGCCGTGGGGACGAAAGCCGAGCTGGCGAACACGAGCGGGAAGATGAGGACGAAGCCGGCCAGCTGGGCCGTCTCCGGCTGACCGGTCTTCAGGCCGATGAAGGCGAAGATCCACGAGAACGCGAACCCGAACAGCACGGCGAGGAGGATGGCGGCGACCGCGGGAAGGAACCCGTTGTGGAACCGGAAGCCGATGAGCGTGCCGACGGTGACGATCAGGAGGACGACGAAGAGGTTGCGCACCGCGTCGGCACTGGTGCGGCCGGACAGCACGGCCGAACGAGCCATGGGCAGGGACCGGAAGCGGTCCATGATGCCCGTGCCCATGTCGGTGGCCAGGCCGATCGCCGTCGACGTGGCGCCGAAGGCGACCGTCTGCACCATGATCCCAGGGAGCAGGTAGTCGATGTAGCTCCCACCGCCCGTCGGGTCGATGGCGCCACCGAAGACGTAGTTGAAGAGCAGCACGAACATGATCGGCTGGATCGTGGAGAAGAACACGAGCTGCGGGGTGCGCCGGATGCGCAGCAGGTTCCGTCGGGCGACAGTGAGCCCGTCGACGAGCGCCGCGCTGCGCGGGAGGGCGACGACGGCGGCCGGTGAAGGGGCGGAGACGGGGGCGCTGGTCGCGGTCATGTCGAGCTCCGTTCCGGACGCCGACGACGGGGCCCGGGTGGTCGGCCGGCGCCGTTGCCCTCGATGCCGTCACCGCCGGCCGTCGTCTTGTGCCCGGTGAGGGCGAGGAACACGTCGTCCAGCGACGGCCGTCGCAGCGCGAGATCGGCGATCGGGATCTCCGCGTCGTCGAGTGCCCGCACCGCCTCGACGAGAGCGCCGGCGCCCGCCCCGGTGGGGATGGTCAGGTGGCGGCCGTCGCCGTCCACCTGGGACGGCTCGGCACCGAGGGGGGCGAGGGCGGTCATCACGCGATCCATGTCCGCTATGTGCTCCACACCCACCTCGAGCACGTCGCCGCCGAGCTGCGACTTCAACTCGTCCGCGGTGCCCCGAGCGATGACGCGACCGTGGTCGATCACGACGATGGAGCTCGCCAGCGCGTCGGCCTCCTCCAGGTACTGGGTGGTGAGGAGAACCGTCGTCCCGTCCCGGACGAGCTGCTTCATGAAGTCCCACAGCTCGATGCGAGTGCGGGGATCGAGCCCGGTGGTCGGCTCGTCGAGGATCAGGATGCGGGGCTGCCCGACCAGGCTGGCGCCGAGGTCGAGGCGCCGACGCATGCCCCCCGAGTAGGTGCGCACGGGTCGGTCGGCGGCGTCCGTGAGGGCGAGGCGCTGCAGCGCCTCCTCGGCCCGCTGGCGCGCCACGCGGGTGCTGAGCCGGTACAGGCGTCCGACCATCTCCAGGTTCTCGCGGCCGGTCAGCATCTCGTCGACGGCGGCGTACTGGCCGGCGAGCCCGATGACGGAGCGCACCGCCGTCGCCTGCTCGACGACGTCGAGCCCCGCCACGCGCGCCGTCCCGCTGTCGGGCTTGATCAGCGTGGCCAGGACCTTGACCAGCGTCGTCTTGCCGGCACCGTTCGGGCCGAGGAGGCCGAGCACGCTGGCCGCCGGCACCTCGAGGTCCACGCCGTCCAGCGCCCGCGTCGCCCCGAAGGACTTCGCCACGCCCTGGACCTCGATCATCGGGCCGCTCTCGGGCAACGTCATGCGATCCGTTCTAGCGGCACCGGCTGCTCATCCGGCCAGGCCGGACGAAATGATCGGGCAGTTACTGTACGCACCCATGGGAGACATCGACCTGGCCGAGGCCGACCGGCTGCTCACCACTACGCGGGCCGTGCGCAAACGCCTCGACCTGACCCGACCGGTTCCGCACGAGCTCGTGCTCGAGTGCATCCGGGTGGCCGTGCAGGCGCCGGCGGGAGGGAACATCCAACGCTGGCGGTGGCTGGTGGTCGACGACCCGGACACCAAGTCGGGCCTGGCCGACCTGTACCGCCGCAGCTACGCGCCGTACATGGAGGAGCAGCGGGCCGCCGTCGCCACCTCCGGCCGGTCCGACGCCGACCGCATCATGTCGAGCTCGGACCACCTGACCCAACACCTCCAAGAGGTCCCGACACTCGTCATCCCGTGCTTCCTGGGCCGCCCCGACGGGCTCGCGCAGGGGATGCTGGCCGGCCTCTACGGCTCGATCCTGCCTGCGGTCTGGAGCTTCATGCTGGCCGCCCGCGCCCGCGGGCTGGGGACGGCGTGGACCACGCTGCACCTGGGGTACGAAGCGGAGGCCGGCCAGCTCCTCGGCATCCCGGACACCGTCAGCCAGGTCGCGCTGATCCCCGTCGCCTACTACACGGGCGACACGTTCAAGCCCGGTACCCGTCGCCCGGTGGAGGAGATCACCTACCTCAACCGCTGGAAGCAACCCATCGCCTGAGGAGCCGGCGCGGCTCCCCGCGTCTCAGCGTCCCTGGGTGATGTACTCGTAGAGCGCCTGGTTCTCGCTCTCGAGCTGGCCGAGGCGGAACTTCACGACGTCGCCGATCGACACGATGCCGGCCAGCCCACCCTCGTCGTCGGCCACCGGCAGGTGGCGGATGCGCTGATCCGTCATCAGCCACATGAGCTGCTCGATGGTGTCCTTGTCGCCGCAGGTCGTGACCTCACGGGTCATGAGATCGGCCACGGCGAGGTCCAGCGCGGCGGTCGAGCGGGAGCCCAGGCCGCGGACGACGTCGCGCTCGGAGAGGATGCCGTCGATCGTGCGCCCGTCGGCCGACACGACCAGGGCTCCGACCCTGCGCTCGTTCAGCAGAGCGACTGCGTCACGCACGCTGGCGTCGGGAGCGATGGTCGCCACCTCGGTCCCCTTCGCAGCCAGGATGCTCTGGACGTACATCGAAACCCTCCCCGAGGTCCCCGCCCTCGTACGAGGTCACATTAGTGAGTCCCGCCGTTCAGGTCGTCGCCGGACGGAGTCCTGGACCCCGTGTGGGCCGGGGGTACTCGAAGCTCGTGCCACGGATGGGAGTGGGCGGGCGGACCGTCACGGTCTGACCGACCGTATTCGACGGGCTGAGGATCGGGATGCGCCCCGTAGGGTGGGACGTCGTGGACGAGGAGCGGCGGGGCATCGCGCTGGGGTTGGCGGCGTACCTCGTCTGGGGGTTCCTGACCGTCTACTGGAAGGCCCTGCACGGCCTCAACGCGTTCCAGTTGATCGGCGCGCGGATCATCAGCTCGTTCGTGCTCCTCGCGGTCTTCCTCGCGCTCACCCGCCGCTGGCGAGGGCTCGGGATCCTCAGGCGGGACCGGTCCGTCCTGGGACTGGTGGCGGTGGCTGCCGTGCTGCTCACGGCCAACTGGACCGGCTACGTCTGGGCCGTCGTCCACGATGACGTCATCCAGACCGCGCTCGGGTACTTCATCGCACCGCTCGGCACGGTGCTCCTCGGCGTGGTGGCGCTGCGCGAGCACCTCCGGCCCGCCCAGAAGGTCGCGCTCGGGCTGGCGGCGGTGGCCGTGCTCGAGCTCACGCTGGCCTACGGGCGCGTGCCGGTGGTGGCCCTGATCATCTCGGCGTCGTGGGCCTTCTACGGGCTGCTCAAGCGCCGCATCCCGATGGGGACGTTCGAGGGCCTGACGGGCGAGACCCTCGTCCTCCTGGTGCCCGCAGTGGCCGTCGTCGCGCTCCCCGCGTTCGCCGGCCACGGACTGGCGACCCAGGGCTCGACGGGCCAGATGGTCCTCGTGGCGCTCTCCGGCGTGGCCACCACGATCCCGCTCCTCATGTTCGCCGGCGCGGCCCGCCGAGTGCCGTTCACCCTGCTAGGCCCCATGCAGTACATCGTTCCGACGATCAACTTCCTGCTCGGCGTGTTCCTCTACCACGAGCCGCTCGCGGCCAGCCAGGTGGTGGGCTTCGCCCTCGTCTGGATCGGCTTGATCATCTTCACGGTCGACGGCATCCGCGCCGCCCGCACGAAGCCGGCTGTGCCGCGTGCCCGCTACCGTGGCGCCGTGACTCGCACCCTGCTGGTGGGGCTGGGCGCGGCGGCGGTCCTGCTGGCTGCGTGCTCCCCCGACAAGACCGACTTCCGTGACGCCGCCACCGGCGTGATCGAGGGCGACCTCGCCGAGAACCTGGCCATCGAGGAGCTGGACGCGACCTGCGAGGACCCGGGCTCGAAGGACGTCGGCACCACCTTCACCTGCACCGCCACGACCCCCGACGGTGAAGAGCTGACCTTCAACGCCGAGATCCGCGAGGACGACGAGGTCTTCGTCTACACGACGAACTACGACCGGGTGGCGAAGATCCTCATCGAAGGCCAGCTGGCCTCGAGCCTGGGAGCCGACAGCCTGACGACGGCCTGCGACGAGCCGGGTTCGACGGAGGTGGGGACCACCTTCACGTGCACGGCCGATCTGGCGAGCGGCGACACCATCACCATCGATGCCGAGGTGCAGGAGGGCGGCGAGGTCGCCGTCCAGACGACCAACGTCCTGACGCCGGAGAACCTGGTGACCATCGAGTCCGAGGCGGCGCGGATCCTGAGCGAGCAGGTGGGCCAGACCCTGCCGGCGGAGAACATCGACTGCGGGACGGAGCCGATCGTCGCCGAGGCGGGCGAACCGTTCGTGTGCGCACTGATCGATCCGGCCGACGCCACCACCATCTACGACGCCATGATCACCCTCGACGACCTCACCAACCCGACCCAGCTCGACGTCGAGGTCGCCAGCGCCCCGAGAGGCTGAGCCTCAGGTGGACAAGACCGTGCAGGCGCTGATGCCCGGTGCGCCGTACACGTGGGTGAACGCGGTGCGGGGTTCCTCCGGCACCTGACGAGGCCCGGCCCGCCCTCGGAGCTGCAGCACGCTCTCGTACACCTGGCGCAGGCCGGACGCCCCGATGGGCTCACCGTTGGCCAGGCAGCCGCCGTCGGTGTTGACCGGCAGGCGACCGCCGATGTCGGTCTCGCCGAGCTGGATCATCTCCTCCTGCTCGCCGTCCTGGCACAGGCCGGTCTCGGCCAGGTGCATGACCTCGGCCCCGGACTCGGTGTCCTGGATCTGCGCCACGTCGATGTCGTCGGGCCCGATCCCGGCCATCTCGAACGCGCCACGGGCCGCGGCGACCGTGGGGCTCGGCCCGCGCTCGGGGGCCAGCCACGGCGAGAACACCTCGAAGCTCCCGAACGGACGGCTGCGCAGCACGGCCGACCGGAGGTAGACAGGCGAGTCGGTGAAGCGCGATGCCAGATCACCCCGGCACAGCACGAGCGCGACGCCACCCTCCCCCGGCGAGCAGAACATGTACTGCGTCAGCGGGTGCGAGAGCATCGGGCCGTCGAGCACCTCCTCCTCGGAGAGCGGCTTGCGGCGCCAGGCGTTCTCGTTGAGCGAGCCGTTGCGGAAGGCCTTGACCGCCACCTTGGCCAGCGTGCTGGCGGTGATGCCGTGGTCGTGCATGTACCGCTGGATCTTCAGGCCGAAGAACTGCGTCGTCAGCATCAGCCCGGTGTCGCCGTACCAGTCGCCCAGGCCCCAGTCAGCGGGCTTCGGGTCGAACGCGCCGCGCGGGTGCTTGTCGAACCCGATGGCCATGACCACATCGGCGGCGCCGGCGTTGATGGCGTTGTAGCCGCTGATCAGCGCGCTGCCGCCGGTGGCGCAGCCGTTGGCGACGTTGATGAACGGCACCCCGGTCAGGCCGAGCGTGCTGACCATGGTGTCCGGCTTGCCCGCCGCGTCGGAACCGCCGAAGGCGAACTGGATGTCGTTCCACGTGCACGACGCGTCGGCCAGGGCCCGGCGCACGGCGACCGCGCCCTGCTCCATGCCTGTCGACTCGTGGCGCCCGAAGGGGTGGATGCCGACCCCCACGATGGCCACGTCGCTGCTGTTGCCAGCGCTCATGTCTGCTCTCCTTCCGTGGCCGGCGCGAACGCGAAGGTCACCACCTCGGTCCCGTCGTCGTCGGTCGTGAACGGCACGATGACCAGCTCGACCGGCATGCCGATGGCCAGCCGGTCGGGATCGTTCTCGGTCAAGCGGGACTCGACGATCACGCCGCCACCGTCTCCGTCGGCTCCGTCGTCGGCGTCGAGGTCGAGCTGGACGTAGCCCACCCCGTAGGGCTCGAAGGTCTGCGGCGTCTCCTTGCCCGCGTAGGGCGGTGACTTCGGCAGGAAGCCCTGGATCGTCCAGCTCCACAACCGGCCGCGGCGGGGCAGCAAGACGTCCTCGACGACGGTCGACGACGTCCGCGGGCACGAGGCCTGCCGGGGGAAGGTGATGACGCCGCTCTCGGGGAACCGGCTGCCGATGAGCTGCGGCTCGTCGGCCGGCCAGGTGAAGAGGCCGTCGACGACGGGCCGTCGCGCCGGGGAGGTCACCGCACCCTCTCGACCAGCAGTGTGCCCCCGACCAGCCGCTCCAAGGCCACGACCGCGCCCGCGTGACGATCGGGATCGCCGGTCAGGTTGGAGAAGCGGGCCAGTCCGGCCAGCACGGCGTTGAGGAGGTCCTCGACCGCAGCCGGGTCGACATCGGGCGCCAGCTCATCCCGCTCGACCGCGTCGCCGACGAGCCGGTGCATGAAGTTGTTCGCGCGGGCGACCATCGGCCGCAGCTTCTCACGGAGCTCCGGATGCCGCTGCACCTCGGGCGAGACGCCGATGACGAAGCCGGCCAACGACGAGTCCCGGCGATTCAGTTCCACCGCCGCTTCGAGCACTGCCCGGAAGCGGTCGATGAAGTTGTCGTGGACGAACGCCTTCTCGAACTCGCCGTAGACCAGATCCTGCACCTGCCCGTAGACCTGGCCGTAGAGGTCCGCCTTGGATGCCGTGTAGTGGTAGAGGGCGCCGGTCGTCACGCCGGCGTCGGTGGCGATGTCCCGGTTCGTCGTGGCGTCGTAGCCCCGGGAGGCGAACGACCGCCGGGCCGCGGTGAGGATCCGCCCCCGGGTGACGGTGGAGTCCACGGCCGGCGGCCGACCGAGGCGGCGGGCGGTGGTCACGATGTCTGCTCCGGGGCGGGAGTCGCGGAGGGGGCAGGGGCGCGGGCGGAGCCGGGGTCGACGGCGACACCGAACCGGACCCGGTTGTGGGCGTGGGCGAGGTGCTGCATCGAGAACGCGGCCTTCAGGGCAGTGAGCTGGCCCTGCGCCTCCAGCGCCTGGTTGACGCTCTCCTTGGCCAGCTTGAGGGCGAAGCTGGGCCGCTGCGCGATCCGTTGGGCGAGGTCCATCGTGAAGGACCGCAGCTCCTCTGCGGGCACGACGTGGTTGACCATGCCCAGTTGGCAGGCTTCCTCGGCCGTGACCCAGTCCCCCGTGAACAGCAGCTCCTTGGCCTTGCGGGCCCCCAGCTCCCACGGGTGGGCGAAGTACTCGACGCCGTTGACCCCCATGCCCACGACGGGATCCGAGAACAGCGCGTCTTCGGCGGCGACGATGACGTCGGCCACCCACAGCAGCATCAGCCCCCCGGCGATGGTCTTGCCCTGGGCGGCGGCGAGCAGCGGCTTGGGCAGGTTGCGCCACCGCCAGCACATGTGGAAGTAGACCTCCTCCTCCCACGCCATGTGCCCTTCCTGACCCTCCCGGCCGAAACCGCCGTACGGACCGACGACGTCGAACTGCTTCATGCTCTCGGTGTCGCGCATGTCGTGGCCCGAGCAGAAGTGAGGGCCGTCGGCCTGGAGCACGATCACCTTCACGTCCTTGCGGCGGCTGGCGTCGTCGAAGGCTGCGTTGAGCTCGTACGTCATGCGCTTGTTCTGCGCGTTGCGGGTCTCGGGCCGGTCGAGGGTGACCGTGGCGATGCCGTGCTCGCCCGCGTCCCGCACGTCGTACCTGATCGTCTCGAACTCCATCGACCTCGCTCCGTCCCGATCGACTGTAGAGGTCACGGGTTCTCGGCGTCTGGTCCGGAGCTGGTCCGGTAGTCCCCGAACTGCGCGTCTCGGGCGTCGAGCGCCGCGGTGACGCCCTGGGTCAGCTGCTGGAAGTAGGCCCGGCTCGACCGCTGGTGGAAGCCGAGGGCGTTGATGTCGGCCGTGGCCCGCATGGCGTCGCGCATGCCCATGACCTCCATGGCCCGGTGGACCACGCGCTTGTTGAGGGCCTGGAGGTCGGGTGGCACCTTGGCCACGCGATCGGCGACGGCCAGGACGGCGGACTCGAGCTCGTCGGCCGGGAAGGCGCGGTTGGCGAACCCCGCCTCCACCGCGTCCGACGCCGGACATCGAATCCCCCGTCAGCATGGACTCCATGGCCCTCCGCCAACCGAGCAGCCACGGGTGCCAGGCCATGTCGGGTGAGCTCATGAGGCGCACGGGCGGGTACCCGATCTGCGCGTCCTCGGCGACGTAGACGAGGTCGCACGCCGTGGCCAGCTCGGTGCCGCCGGCCAGGCAGTAGCCGTGCACCTGGGCGATGAGGGGCGTCGCCATGTCCATCATCTCGAACCAGCCCTGGAGGACGTGCCGGGCCCAGCTCCCGTCGGCCGCGGTCGCCGGCCACGGCAGCGGTTCGGCGCGGTCCTGGGCGAGGTCGTAGCCGGCCGAGAAGCAGGGACCGGCGCCCCGGATGACGATCACCCGCACCTCGGGGTCGGCGTCGCCGGCCCGGAGCTGCTCGAACAGCTGGGTCCGCAACGCGTTGGAGAGCGCGTTGCGCTTGGCGGGCCGGTTGAGGGTCAGGCGGCGGACGGACGGTGCCGGGTCATCGGCCAGCACGAGGGCGTCGCCAGTGATGCATCCGCGGCCGCTGCGTCCACGGGTGCTGCGTCCACGGCCGGAATCTAACCATCGGGTCAGTTCGCTCGAAAGCGGTCCGGGACGCGCCCGGGGCCGGTGGTGATCACCACCGGCCCCGGAACGCTCACGATGCCGTGCGGGTCACCCGCCGAAGACGCCGCCCTGTCCCTTCGGCGTCGACCTCGACGCCCTCCGCGCGTCTTGTAGCCCGTGGCGGCCGGGTCGAACTCGGCCATCACGCCGTACTCGGAGATGTACGCGTCGGTCGACGCCGTCGACCTTGGCCACGCCGCCGAGCGCCAGGGGCGCCTCGATGTCGAACGACCAGAAGGCGTTCATGAGGTTGGCCCTGGTGAGCCCGCCCTCCATCGCCGCGGCGCGGGTCAGCGCATCGGTGATGAGGAACGCCGCGTTGTAGCCGGTGGCCACGTTGCCGATGTTGGGATCGACGCCGGCGCCGAACTCGGCCACGTCGGCCAGGTACTGCTGCATCGCCGGGTCGTCGGCGAAGGCCGGATCGGCCGGATCCTTGAGCACGCACCAGCGTGTGGACGTTGGCGGCCGCCTCACCGGCCGGGACCATGAACTGCTCGATGGCCTGGCAGGTGTAGGAGTTGATGATCGGGCCCGTGAAGCCGCCCTGGCGGGCGAGGGTCATCAGGCTGGTGCAGAACGTGGACGTCGTCCCGCCGATGATGACGTCCGGGCCGGCCGCCAGCAGCTGCGTGACCTCGTTCGAGAGGTCCGACGTGGGCTCGTGCACGACGTCGGCCACGATCTCCAGGCCTGCCGCCGGCAGCAGCTCGGCCAACGCCTCCTTGTAGGTCTTGCCGAAGTCGTTGTTGAACGTCAACAGGGCGACCTTCGTGGCGTCAGGGAACTTCTCCTTGATGAACTGCGTCCACACGTTCGCCTCGACCGTGTAGGACGGGATGCCGCCCGTGGTCCACGGGAAGTTGGCAGGATCGCCCCAGTTCGGGAAGCCCGTGCCGACCAGCGCCTGCGGCACGCAGGCGTCGGCGTACAGCTGCCGGGTGCCGGCGACGTTCGGCGTGCCGATCTGGAAGACCGAGGCGAACACCTGGTCGCCCTCGAGTGCCTCCTGCACTGCCGGAGCCGACTTCGCCGGGTCGTAGGCGTCGTCCTTGGTGATGACCTCCACCGGGTGGCCTTCGATCCCACCGTCGGCGTTCAGCTTGTCGAAGTAGACCTTCATGCCCTGGCCGATGACGCCGAAGGCGGCCAGCGGACCCGTCTGCGGGCCGATGAAGGCCAGCTTGATGGGCTCGCCGTCCGCGAGGGCCGTCGTGGCCTCGGGCGGGCAGGCGTCGGTCGGCACCTGGAAGGCCGCCGCGGCCGGTGCGTCGGTGGCCGGGGCTTCGGTAGCCGGGGCCTCCGTCGCCGGGGCCTCCGTGGCCGGGGCCTCGGACGCCGGAGCCTCCGTCGCCGGAGCCTCGGTGTCGGCAGTTCCGCCGTCGTCGTCGCTGCCACAGGCCGCGGCGACGAGGGCCAGAGCGGTGATGGGCATGGCGACACGCCAACGCCAGGATCGCTTCATCAGGTTCTCCCCCTTGTGGTTTGCTCGGTCGGTGACTCGTCCGCCCCCTGGTCGTCGATCATAGGCACCGGAGCCGCCTAGCGGTTCGGTCTGCCTGTCGGTCGTCGGCGTGGGAAGGCGAGGGATGATCAGCAGGAACTTCGACCGCAACACCCGCAGGCCGTACATGATCCCGCCCGGCATGAAGAAGATGATGACGACGAGCAGGATGCCGTAGAGCACGCCCGCCTCGGGTCCCTCCAGCTTCGGCAGAAGCGGGAGCGTCCCCTCGAAGGACCAGTACGGCAGCCACTCCACGAGCAGGCCGCCGATGAGCGGGCCGAGGATCGTGGCCACGCCTCCGATCACCAGACCGGCGATGAACTCGATCGAGCGCTGCAGGCCGAAGCTGTCCGGCCCGATGGTCGTCGCCGCGAGGGCGAAGCAGCCGCCGCCCACGGAGGTCACGAAAGCGCTCGTCGCAAAGGCCAGCACCTTGTACTGGGCCGGGTTCACACCCGACACCGCGGCGCCGATCTCGTTGTCCCGCATGGCGATGAGGCCCCGCCCCACACGACTGCGCACGAGGTTGGACGTGAGGATGAACATCACGACCGCGACCACCACGACCGTGGTCAGGATCCAGTCGTTGTTCGTCCAGCTGTCCGGCACCCAGGACGGCGGGTCCCATCTGAACCCTCTCGTCGTCGTGACCTCCCCGCCCGTGATCGACTTGCCGTTGCTGCCACCGGTGAGGCTGGCGAAGTCGACGCCGAAGAAGTTGTCCGACTTGGCGATGGCGGGGAAGGCCAGCGCCAGACCCAGCGTGACCAGCGAGAGGTAGAGGCCGCGGATCTTCAGCGCCGGGATGCCGATGACGAAACCGATGGCGAAGCCCATGGCGCCTGCGATCGGGAGCGTGGCCAGGAACGGCCAGCCGTGGTCGGCCACGAGGATCATGGTCGTGTAGGCGCCGATGCCGAAGAAGAACGAGTGGCCGATGGAGATCTGGCCGGAGTAGCCGGTGACGATGTTGAGGCCGAGGATGGCCACCGCAAGGGTGATGCCCTGGGCCCAGCGGATGGCGAGGAAGTTCTCTCCGACGTTGGTGACGTAGAGGAAGCCGGCGAGGAGCAGGACCCAGCCCAGGGCCTGGAGCGCGCGGTGGGCCGTCGACCCGCGCTGGATGACGACCGGGAACCCTGTCATACCCGTTCCACCCGTTTGCTGCCGAAGAGGCCCTGAGGTCGGAAGTACAGGACGATGAGGATCACGAGCAGCACCATGACCAGCGACAGCTCGTTGCCGACGAACGTGAAGAGCGCCGGCGCGAACGTCTCGATGATCCCGACCAGCAACCCGCCGACCACCGCGCCCTTGATGGAGTCGAACCCGCCGAGGCAGGCGGCGGCGAAGCCGAACAGCAGCACGGCCCCCATGAAGTTGAAGTCGAGGACGTTGCGGTACTGGGCGATGATGGCCCCGGCGATGGCGCCGATGCCCGCGGCCAGCGCCCAACCGAGCATCAGCATCCGCTTGACCGGGATGCCGACGATCAGCGCCGATTCCGCGTTGGCTGCCACCGCTCGATAACCCAGCCCCAGCTTGGTGCGCTGCAGCAGGAGGTTGATCAGCAGCACCAGCAGCCCCACGCTCACCCAGACGCCCAGCGCCTTGTAGGTGATGAAGAAGTTCGGCACCCGATCGGTGATGATGTCGATCTTGTCGTCGAGGCCGCCGGGGAACGGCGCCGGGATCGGCGTGCGGGGCTGGGTGCCCCAGATCGTCGCCGCGCTCCCGTTGAGGATGAACAACAGCCCCAGGGTGAGGATGACCGGCGCCAGCACGCTGCGGTTCTCCAGCGGTTGGATGAGGATGCGCTCGAACGCCGCGCCCACGAACATCGCCACGAGCACCACGATGACGATGGCGAGCCAGACCGGGAAGCCGTGCTCGACGGCGAGGACGAACACCAGGAAGGTGGTGAACATGGCCATCTCGCCCTGGGCGAAGTTGAGGTGCCCGGTGGTCTTGTAGATCATCACCACGGTCAGGGCCATGAGCGCGTAGACGGCGCCGTTGGCCAGGGCGTTGGACAGGTTCTGCAGGAACAGCGTCAGCGTGAGGAAGTTGTCCTCGATGCCCGGCACAGCAAGGATCATCAGGCCTCCTAGAACCCCAAGTAGGCGCGACGGACTTCGTCGTTGGCCCGCAGCTCGTCCGCGCTCCCGGTCACGACGATGGTCCCGGCCTCCAGCACGTAGGCGCGGTCGGCGATGCCCAGGGCGAGGCTTGCGTTCTGCTCGACGACGAACATCGTCACCCCCTCCTGCTCGTTGAGCTCGTCGAACTTCCTGAACAGGTCCTGGATGATGATCGGAGCCAGGCCGAGCGACGGCTCGTCGAGCAGGAGCAGGCGCGGCCGGCTCATCAACGCGCGGGCGACGGCGAGCATCTGCTGCTCGCCGCCGCTCAGGCTCCCGGCCTGCTGCCGCCGGCGCTCGGCCAGCCGCGGGAACATCTGGAACCAGCGGTCCATGTCGGCTCGGATGCTGGACCGCTCCTTGCGGGCGTACGCCCCGACCTCCAGGTTCTCCTCCACCGTCAGCTCGGGGAAGGTCCCCCGTCCCTGCGGCACGTGGGCGATGCCGAGCGCCGCCATCTTCTCCGGCCGCTTCCCGACGAGCTGGGTTCCGTCGAACTGGATGTCGCCCTTGGTGCCGACCATCTGGCAGATGGCGCGCACCGTGGTCGTCTTCCCGGCACCGTTGGCGCCGAGCAGGACCACGACCTCGCCCTCGTCCACGCGGAGGTCGAGCCCGCGGAGGACCTGCACCGGCCCGTACGCGGCGTGGACGTCGCGCATCTCCAGGAGCGCCGTCACGCGGTGCTCCCGAGGTACGCCTCGATCACCAGCGGGTCGTTCTGCACGTCCTCCGGGCGACCTTCGGCGATCTTCCGGCCGAAGTCGAGCACGACCACCTTGTCCGAGATGCCCATCACGAGCTGCATGTGGTGCTCGACGAGGAGGATGGTGAGCTCGTAGCTCGTCGCGCAGCAGCTGGATGGTCTTGCCGAGCTCGTCGACCTCGGCGTGGGTGAGGCCGGAGGCCGGCTCGTCGAGCAGCAGCAGCTCGGGGCGGGCCGCCATCGCCCGGGCCAGCTCGATGCGCTTGAGCGTGCCGTACGGCAGCCCCATGGCGGGGCGCAGGGCGTAGCGCGGTCAGGCCGAGGGAGGCCAGGATGTCCATGGCGTCCTGCTGCAGTCGCCGCTCCTCCCGCCGGACGCCGATGCGCAAGGGAGCGGTGGCGAAGTTGACGCGGGTCTTGCTGTGGGCACCGACCATGACGTTCTCGAGCACCGTCAGCCGCGGGAAGAGGGCCAGGTTCTGGAACGTCCGGGCGATCCCCAGCCGGGCGATGCCGTGGGCGGGCACGTCCAGGATCTCCTTGTCCTTGAACTCCAGCCGCCCGCTGGTCGGCTGGTAGATGCGCGACACCACGTTGAAGAGCGTCGTCTTGCCGGCACCGTTCGGGCCGATCAGGCCGCAGATCTCGCCCCGCTCGACGGAGAACGAGAGCTCGTCCAGGGCGACGATGCCACCGAAGCGGACGCTCACGTCACGCACGTCGAGAACCGACAACGACTCACCATCCCCCATGCGAGTTCGCGGCACCGTAGCAAACGCGGCCTGGGCCCGCCGGGACCTCGCCGCGGCGGACCGTCGACCGGTGTCAGCCGGAGACGATGACGCCTTCCCACGGACGGAGGTCGAGGCCGTCGGCGGTCCCCGGCGTCCGGTCGCCGGCGGTCGACAGCAGGACCTCGCCGCCGATGTCGACCCGCTGGGGCACGCTCGAGAAGTTGAGGACGACGGTGGTCGCCGCGCCCCGGCGGAAGGCCCAGACCCCGTCGGGTGACTCCAGCGGCTCGTACGTGCCGCGACGCAGGTCCTCGTGCTCGCGCCGCAGCGCCAGCAGGCTCCGGCAGAAGCGAGAGCACCGAGTCGGGATCGTCCCGCTGCACCTCGACGCTGACGGCGTCGTTGTCGCCGATGGGCAGCCACGGCGTCGTCCCCGCGGTCGTGAAGCCGGCGCCCTCCCCGCCCGTCCAATGCATCGGCGTCCGCTCGGGGTCCCGGCCCTCCAGCGCCGGCCAGTTGCGGATGCCCACCGGGTCCTGGAGCTGCGAGCGGATCATGGGCGTGTCGGGCATTCCGATCTCGTCGCCGTAGTAGAGGACCGGCGTGCCCCGGATGGTCAGCAGCATGAGCAGCCCGAGTCGGATCCGGCGGTCGTCGTTCTGCGCCCAACGGGTGGGGAACCGGCTGTGGTCGTGGTTGGAGCCGGTCCACACCGGCCACGCGCCCTCCGGGAGCGCGGCCTCGGTGTCGGCCACGAACTGCCGGAGCGGCTCGGCGTGGAACGGCGAGCGCAGGAACGGGAAGTTGAAGGCCAGCTGGAGCTCGTCGCCTTCGCCGTAGAAGCGGGCCAGGCGGGCCGATCCGGCCACATAGGTCTCGCCCAGCAGCAGGCGGGGCGGGTCGTACTCCTCGGCCAGCCGGCGCCAGCGCCGCAGCACGTCGTGGAGCTCGGGCCGCTCGGCGTTGAAGCGCTCGGCCTCGTGGTCGACCCAGAAGTCGACCTCCGGGTTGTCGCGCAGGTGCTTGTCCTTCACGATCATGTGGCAGACGTCGATGCGGAAGCCGGCGATGCCGCGGTCGAACCAGAAGCGCAGGATCCGGTCGAACTCGTCCCGCAGGTCCTCGTTCCACCAGTTGAGGTCCGGCTGCTCGGCCACGAAGTGGTGGAGCCACCACTGCCCGGTCGTCGGGTCGAAGCTCCACGCCGGCGCGTCGAGGAACTCGCTGCGCCAGTTGTTGGGCACGGTCCCGTTCGGATCGCCCGGTGGCGTGCCGTCGGCCCAGACGTACCAGTCCCGGTGGACCGCGTCGCGCGAGCTGCGGGCGTCCTGGAACCACGGGTGCTGGTCGCTCGAGTGGTTCGGGACGAGGTCCATCACGATGTGCAGGCCCCGCCGGTCGGCCTCGGCCACCAGCTCGTCGAGATCGTCCAGGGTGCCGAGGTCGGGGTCGATGCCGCAGTAGTCGGAGACGTCGTAGCCCCAGTCCCGGTTGGGCGAGGGCGTGATCGGGCTGAGCCAGAGCCCGTCGACGCCCAGCCAGGCCAGGTGGTCGAGGTGGCGGGTGATGCCCCGGAGGTCGCCGATGCCGTCGCCGTTCGCGTCGGCGAAGGAGCGGGGGTAGATCTGGTAGAGGACGCCGTCCACCCACCAGGGCTGGGCGCCGGACGCCGCCAGGCCGCTCATGTGTTGGTCACGATCCGGGCTTCCGCGACCGCATCGTCGTCACGGACCAGCTCCACGACGGCCGCCGCGATGTCCTCGGGCGACAGCATGGTCAGCCCGGAGAGAATCGGTTGCAACCACACGGCGGGCCGGGTGCCGTCCCCGGTGTGGAGGTTGGTCATGTCAGTGTCGACGACGCCGGGCAGCACGGCGTTGACCCTGATGCCCTCGGCGGCCAGCGGCGCGCAGGACTCGGTGATGCGGACGACACCCGCCTTCGTAGCGCTGTACACGGGGTCCGTCGGCATGGGCCGCAGCGCGGCCGTGGACGCGGTGTTGACGATGCAACCACCTCCCCGTTTGCGCAGCGCCCGTATCCCCTCCTGTGTCCCCATGGCGACACCGCCGAGGTTGACCGTGATGACCTTCATGATCCGCTCCAGCTCGGAGTCGGGCCAGATCGGCTCGCCACTGATCAGGCCGGCGTTGTTGTGGACGATGTCGAGCCCGCCGAAGGTGGACTCGGCCGCCGCGAACATCGTCCGCACGTCGTGCGGGAACGCCACGTCGACCTTCACGAACGCGGCTGCGCCACCGAGGTCCTCCTCGATGCGTCGGACCGTCTCGGTGCCGCCGATGTCGTCGAGGTCGGCCACCATCACGCTCGCTCCCTCGGCGGCCAGGGCCACGGCGCTGGCCCGACCGATCCCGGTGCCCCCGCCGGTCACGAGGGCCACCTTCCCTGCGATGTCCATGACCCGATTCCTAACAGGCCGCGAGGAGGGTTCGGACCCCGACGCTGGCACGCTATGGGGGTGGGGACGGAGGCGCCGGAGTCGGCGGAGGATTCGCCGGGCGCCGGTGGCGGCACCACCGAACAGGTCAGCGCCGACGAGACCGGGGCTCCCGCCGCCCCGTGGTGGCACAGCCCGTGGCGGCTCCTCGCGCTCGGCGCCGCGGTGCTCTTCCTCGGGCTGGCTGCCGGCTACGCGTTCTTCGGCGGCGACAACGCGCGGAGCTCGGGGTCCACGGTCGACGTCGGGTTCCTGCAGGACATGCGGGCCCACCACGATCAGGCCGTGAGCATGGCCTTCACGTACCTGGAGAAGCCGGCCGGCGAGCAGGACCCCGTGCTGCGCTCGATCGCGAAGACGATCCTGGCCGAGCAGCAGTTCGAGAACGGCTACATGGTCGGGCTGCTGCTCGACATGGGAGCGGACCCGGCCAACGAGACCGGGCAGGCCATGGCCTGGATGGACCAGCCGGTCCCGTTGGAGCGAATGCCCGGCATGGCGACGGAGGCCCAGATGGACGAGCTGCAGGCGGCCACGGGCCCCGAGGCCGACGCCCTCTTCGTCGAGCTGATGACCGCCCACCACGAGGGCGGCATCCACATGGCCGAGTTCGCCGCCGAGCAGGGGAGCCGGCCGGACGTCCGCTCCCTGGCCGAGCGCATGGCCGAGAACCAGCGGGGCGAGATCGTCGACCTCCGCGACGCGCTCGCCCGCGCCCAGGCCTGACCCCGCGGAGGCCCGTCAGCCGGCACCTCACCGTTCCCCGCGGCCCGGGCGAAGCAGGAGGGAGCGCCGTAGCCTGAAGGGATGCGTCGTCGGATCGCGGTCGCGCTCGTCGTGTCGGGCCTGGTCGTGGCCTGCTCGGCGCAGGTCGACCGCGTCACGGTCGGTCCGACGGCGGCGACGCCCGAGACCGCGGCGACGGGGACCGCGGACACCACCGCGACCACGACTCCTCCGTCGACCCTCGCGCCCGCACCGATGGCCAAGGCGATCACCGACGCCCCTGCCGTGCAGGTGGCCGGCGCCCGCGCCGAGCAGGCCTACGACGCGTTCGTCGCCCAGGTCATCCTGGACCTCGATTCCTTCTGGGTCACCACGTATCCCGCCATGGCCGGCGGCGCGACCTACGAGCCGCTGGAGCAGGGCGTGTGGCCGGTGTGGCCCGAGGCCGAAGGCGTGCCGGGCTGCGGCGGCGAACGCCGCACGAGCTACCCGGAGATCGAGGACAACGCCTTCTACTGCCCCGACGAGGACTTCATCGCCTTCGACGACGAGCTCCTCTTCCCCCGGCTGGACGAGCGACTTCGGGCGCTACACGGTCGCCATGGTGCTGGCCCACGAGTGGGGTCACGCCATCCAGGCCCGGCTCGGCTCTTCGCTCCCGGGCGTGATCACCGAGCTCCAGGCCGACTGCTTCGCCGGGTCGTGGATGGACCGGGTGCGGGACGGCGGCGCGGCCGGTCTGCAGCTCACCGACCCGGACCTGCGGCTCGCCATCTCGGGGATCCTCGAGTTCCGTGACTCGCCGGGGACCTCGGCCGACGACGAGGGCGCCCACGGCAGCGCCTTCGACCGCCTGGGCAGCTTCCAGGACGGCCTGGAGGGCGGCGCGCGAGGCCTGCGAGGCGTACGCGGCCTCCCCGCCGGTCGTGCTCGAGCTGCCCTTCAACAGCCTCGACGACGCGCAGACCCAGGGCGACATGCCGCTCGAGACGCTGGTCAGCTCGGTCCCGGCCGACCTCGACCGCTTCTGGGGGGAGCTGCTGGGGCGGTCCGGCACGACCTTCGGCGGGTTGAGCGGGACGGTCCAGAGCTACCCCACAGGTGGCCCGTATCCCCGGTGCCGAGGGCTGACGACGTCGGACTTCGAGCAGGGCGTCGTCTACTGCCCGAGCCCCGAGTTCGTCGCCTACGAGCTGGGCGGCGCCAACGCGCGGCTCCACACGACCATCGGCGACTTCTCGGTCGGTGTGCTGTTCGCCGACCGCTGGGCCGAGGCCGTCCAGCGTCGTCTCGGCCTCGGCACCGAGGGCGGTCCGGCCGCGCTCCAGCGCGATTGCCTCACCGGTGTCTGGGTGGAGGACGTGGTGCCCAGGCCGACGCGCCAGCAGGAGTTCAACATCTCGCCCGGCGATCTCGACGAAGCCGTTCGGACCTACCTGCTGTTCACTGAGGACGCCGAGGAGTCGGCCGAGGCCGCCCTGGCCCGCATCGGCTCGTTCCGCAGCGGCGTGTTCACGGGTCTGGAGAGCTGCGGCCTCTGACGCCGTCGGAGCCGGCAGTACCCTCGACCCCATGGCCGGCGACCCGCAGACGCTCGCCGCCATCGACGTCGGCACCAACAGCTTCCACCTCGTCGTGGCCCGGGTGACGGGCGAGGACCGCTTCGAGGTCATCACCCGCGAGAAGGAGATGGTGCGCCTCGGCTCCGGTCGGGGTGACATGAAGCGACTGAAGCCCGACGCCGTCGCCCGGGGCGTGGAGGCGCTGCGACGCATGAAGCAGATCGCCGACATCGACGGCGCTCCGGTCCGGGCGGTCGCCACGAGCGCGGTCCGGGAGGCGGAGAACCACACCGAGTTCGTCACCGCGGCGCGGGAGCAGGCGGGCGTCGAGGTCGAGGTCATCTCCGGAGTCGAGGAGGCGCGCCTCATCCACCTCGGTGTGCTGCAGGCCGTGCCGGTGTTCGACCGCCGGCTGCTCCTGTGCGACATCGGCGGTGGCTCGACCGAGATCCTCATCGGTGAGCGGGGAGAGGTGCTCACCGCCCGCAGCTTCAAGCTGGGAGCGGTACGGCTGACGAACCGCTTCTTCCCCGGTCAGCGGCTGCACCCGGGCGCGGTGTCGTCGTGCCGGGGGTTCGTGCGCTCGACCCTGTCGCCCTACAGCCGCGAGGTAGCCGGGCACGGCTTCGAGGTGGCGGTCGGCTCGTCGGGCACGATCCACGCCGTCGCCGCCATGGCACAGGCCGCGGCGGGAGGCGAGCCGCCCCGCTCGTTCAACCGCTTCCGGCTCACCGCCGACGACGTCCGGGACGTGTGCAAGGAGCTGATCGCCGCGCCGAGCGTCAAGCAGCGCAGCCGGCTCCCCGGGCTCGACGCCAACCGGGCCGACATCGTGCTGGCCGGAGCGCTGATCCTCGAGGGCGTGTTCGAGACGTTCGATGTCGAGGAGCTGGAGTGCTCGGACTACGCCCTGCGCGAGGGGGTGTTGCTCGACACGATCCAGCGCACCCGCGGCGGCTCGCTCCACCACCTGCGGGACGTGTCACGGCGGAGCGTGGCGCACCTGGCCGCGCTGTGCGACGACGAACCCGAGCACTCCGCCCACGTCGCCCGCCTGGCCCTCGAGCTGTTCGACGGTCTGGTCGCCCTTCCGGACGTGCCCGCGCTGGAGGGTCTCGGGGAGCCGGCCCGCGAGTACCTCGAGGCGGGTGCGCTGCTGGCCAATGTGGGCCTCTTCATCTCCCACAGCCGCCACCACCTGCACTCGTACTACGTGATCCGCAACAGCGAGATCCTCACCGGGCTGACCGACGACGAGATCGAGATCATCGCCCTCCTCGCCCGGTACCACCGCAAGAGCGCGCCGAAGCCCCGCCATCGCGAGTTCGCCCGCCTCGACGCCGACGACCAGCACCTGGTGAGAATCCTGTCGGCCATCCTGCGGATCGCCATCGGGCTCGACCGCAGCCACGACCACCGGGTCGCCTCGACCGTCTGCCGACGGGATGCCGACGGCATCGTGATCGGCGTGGCCCCGGCCGGCACCGGCGCCATCGATCTCGAGCTCTTCGCCGCCGACCAGCGCCGCGGGCTGATGGAGGAGGTGCTGGGCTGCCGGGTCGTCCTCCAGGCCGCCTCCTGACGGGCCAGCCCGCGACGCAAGCGGGGGCGACCGCCGTACGCTTGATGAGCCGGGTCCGGACACCCGGAGGTCCCGGAGGGCGAACTCGTGCGACAACTTGACCCCGTGGTGCCCGTTGCGATGGCGGGCGCCCCTCACCCGGGCGCACGGGCGCGGCGAGCCCTCGCCGGGCTGGCCGCGGGAGCACTCGTCATCGGCCTGGCGGCGTGCGGCGGTGGTGGCGGCGATGACGCCGCGAACCTCGGATCGCTCGTCCCCCCGCAGTCCCTCGCGGCCTCGACCACCCGGCCCCCGACCACCGAGCCTCCGACCACGACGGCGAGTGCTCCCGCGGCCGCCGAAGCGCCGCCCGTCACCGCTCCTCCGCTGTCGGACTTCACCGGCGACCCGTTCTTCGACCCCGGCGACGCCGCCCCGGGCGCGCCCGGCGAGATCATCCGGTCCCGCCCGATCACGACGACGCTCCAGGACGCCAACGTCTGGCAGGTCCTCCACTGGTCGCGCACCGCAGAGGACCAGCCGGTGGCGGTCTCGGCGACCGTCGTGGCCCCCACCGCGGCGTCCGGCTCACCGCGCCCGATCTTCGCCTACGCCCACGGTACGACCGGCCTCGGCGACCAGTGCGCCCTCTCGGCGCAGATCGCCAACGGCACCGCGGTCGAGCTGAGCGTGCTCCCGGTGCTCGTCTCGCAGGGCCTGACCGTGGTCATCCCCGACTACCAGGGCCTGGGCACCCCGGGCGACCACCCGTACCTCGTGGGCCAGTCGGAGGGACGGAACCTCCTCGACGGGATCCGGGCTGCGGGTCTCCTGGAGGGCACGGGCTCCACGCCCGAGTCGAACGCGATCGTCTGGGGCCACTCCCAGGGCGGCGGCGCGGCGGCCTTCACCGCCGAGCTCCAGCCCACGTATGCACCGGAGATCCCACTCGTCGGGGCCATCGCCGGCGCCCCACCGGCCGACGTGGCGACGTCGAGCCTCGGAGCGATCAGTCCTTCCTACCGCGGGTTCGTGCCCATGATCGTGGCCGGGCTCCGGGCGGGGTACCCGGCGCTCGCTGCCGACGACGAGGCGCTCGGCGCCGACGGCCGGCAGGCGCTGGCCGACGTGAGCGGCACCTGCGTGGGCGAGGCGCTGGCGGCCTTCAACGGCCGGGACGTCGCCGCCCTGTTCGCCGGCCTCCCCGTCGATCAGCCCCAGTGGCGCGACGCCCTCGCCGCCAACCGGGCCGGTGACCGCCCGACCGACGTGCCGATCTTCATCTACCACGGCGCCGACGACGACCTCGTGCCCCCGGCCATGAGCGCCAGCCTCTTCGACCGCTACTGCGCCGCCGGGGTCAACGCGTCCCGCACGGTGTACCCGGGCACCGACCACGTGTCCGTGCTCACCGCGGCGTTCGGCGACATCGCCGCGTTCACGATCGCCCGGCTGAGCGGCCAACCGGCGGTCAGCGGCTGCGGCTGACCCCGGTTGATCAGGGGCCCGTCAGGGCGTCGAGGTGGGGACTCCGACCCCGCCGCCCTGACCCACCGTGGTCGGTGTGGTCGTCGCCGCCGGCGTCGGCTGCGGGGTAGGCGGCGGAGGCGGCTGCGTCGGTGCCGGCGTCGCGGGCGGGAGCGTGGTGGTCGTGGTGGTGGTCGTCGTCGAGGTCGTCGTCGTGTAGCTCGGGTCGGGCGTGTTGAACGGCGGCACCTGGGCGCCGTACTCCTCGGGCTCCTTCACGCCGTCGAAGACGAAGATCTGGTCGCCCTTGGCCACGAGGCTCGGGAAGTAGTTGCCGACGTGCATGGGGATGCGCACGCAGCCGTGCGACGCCGGGTACTGGGGGACGTTCCCGGCTCCGTGCACGGCGATGCCGTAGTTGAAGTACACGGGGTTCCACATGCGGCCGAGCTCCGCGTCGCGCCAGCCGTCATGACGCCGGTTGAAGTTGAACACTCCCCCGGGCGTGACCGACTGGCCGCAGATGCCCTTCTCCTCCTCGGTGCCGTCTTCCTTGTCCACCGTGACGACCTCGCACCAGCGCTGGTTGCTGCCCGAGGAGATGTGGGTGATGAGCAGCGGCCGGTCGTCCCGGAAGACCACCATGACCTGCTGGGGCAGGTACACCTCGACGTGGGTGGCGGTGCTGTCGGGCCGGAGGGGCGCCACGTTGAGCGGGTCCTGCATCCTGTCCCACATGGCCGGGGTGACCTGCCCGGACACCTTGTCGGCCGGGGTGCCGAGCACCAGCTTCTCGTAGGCCCAGACGGCCTGGATCGTCGACGGGCCGTAGACGCCGTCGACGCCACCGGGATCGAAGCCGATGTCGTAGAGGCGCTGCTGGACCATCTTCACGTCGTCACCGGACGCCCCCTCGACCAGCTCCAGGCCCAGGGGTCGCTTGACGAGGGTGGTCGAGCTGGCCCCCGCGGTCGTCTCGGGAGGCGGGGACGAGAACGTGCTCACCACGGTCGAGGCGTTCGCCGCTCCCGCTTCGTCGTCACGGGAGCGCTCGATCGCGCCCCAGCCGGCGACCCCCGCGAACGCCACCACCGCCACGGCAGCCGGCGCCCATCTGCGCACGGTGGTGGGGTCGACTGGTGGCACGTCGCAGCTCCGCTCCGATCGGTGGGTTCGTGCCCTGGCGCGCCGGAGCCTCCGGGGGGCCAGGCCAGCGACCCATGGTACCAACGGCCCTCCGCCAACCCCCCGCAGGGGCCGGGGTCCGACCGGGCATCGCCGGTGTCGCCCGCCGTGTCAGACCGGCGTCAGGATCAGGCCGGCGTGACCGGCTGCAGGGCCCGCAGCTCCCGGCGCAGCGCCCACATCTCCCGCAGGATGTTGACGATCACGCCCGGCGAGCTCAGGGTCGACACCCCACGGGTCCGGGGGAAGTAGTCCACCCCGAACTGGACGATGTTGAACCCCAGCTTGTGGGCCCGGATGACCAGCTCGGCGTCGATGAACGATCCCTCGCTGACCAGCGTCATGTGGTCCAGCACGGACCGCCGGCACAGCTTGAACGCGAAGTTGATGTCCCGGACGCGGACGCCGAAGAGGACCCGGACCAGCACGTTGTAGATGGTCGAGTACATGCTGCGGATGTAGCCCTCGCCCGTGCGGTCGAGCCGGTAGGCGCTGACCAGGTCGGCGTCGTAGTGGCGCAGGACCCGGCAGGCCTTGATCAGCTCGTCCATGTCGAAGGGCAGGTCGGCGTCGGTGTACAGCACGAGGTCGCCGGTAGCGGTGGCCAGGCCGGTCTTGATCGAACCGCCCAGCTTGCGGTTGCGCGGGTGGTGGACCACGACGACCCGGGGATCGGCCTCGGCGGCCTCGTCGGCCAGGCGCCCGGTGGCGTCGGTCGAGCAGTCGTCGACGATGATCAGCTCGTAGTCACCGATCTCGTCCAGGGCGAGGAGCGACTCGCAGGCTTCGTGGGCGGCGCCGAGCGCCCGGGCTCAGGTAGGCCTCCTCGTTCCACATCGGGAAGAAGATCGACAGCTTCTTGAAGGCCGCCACCCGCCGGAGGGTAGCGGCCGCTCCTCGTCACCAGGGGTCGGCCAGGCGCCGGTAGGGCCCATCGGGCTCGACGCCGTCCACCAGGTCGGCGAGCACGCGGCCGATGAGCGGCACGAACTTGAAGCCGTGGCCCGAGCAGGCCGACCCGACGACGATCGGCCCGCGGCGGTCCACGAGGAAGCGGTCGTCCGGGGTCGTCGTGTACAGGCAGGTCGTCGCCGGCCATCGGCTCGGGTCGGACGCCGGGCACCCACTCCTCGACGTAGCGGACCAGCCCTTCGACGTAGCTCGAGGTCGGGACCCTCCCGCCGCCGGTCGGGGTCGATGACGTCGCCCTCGTGGTGGCCGCCGACCTTGAAGCCGATGCCCGGTGACGGGAGCATGTACCAGAAGCGGTCGGCGTGGTGGATCGAGCTGGCCCACCGCTCCCACTGGTCGCGTTCGACCGTGGGCGGGAAGTGGACGAGCTGCTCCTCGCTCACCCGCAGGGGCGGGAGAGGCAGCCCGAGGGGCTCGCCGGCCCGATGGTGCCGGCCACCCAGCCGCCGGCCGTCACCACCGCCACCGCCGCTTCGAGCTCCTCGTCGCCGGCCCGCACGCGGACGCCGTCGCCGGCGAGGCTGACCGTCGCCGGGCCGACCCCGCACCGCACGTCGGCGCCGTGATCGCCCGCCTTGCGGAGCAGCGCGGCGACCGTGACGTCGGCCAGGCACCGCCCGGCCGTGGGCTGGTGGACGACGGTGCCCTCGAAGCGCAGGTGGGGCCAGCGTTCGCCCGCGGCGGCGGGCGGCATCGCCTCGTTGGGCACGCCGGCGGCAGCCATGGCGGCAGCCAGCGCCTCGACCGTGGGCGGGTCGCCGTGGTCGAGCGCGCCGATCTGGTCGAGCAGGGTCTCGCCGGCGTCGTCCTGCAGCTCGTCCCAGAGCGGACGGGCCTCCATGACCAGCCTGACCATCACCGGATCGTCGTAGGCGTAGCGGAAGATGCGGCTGGCGCCGTGGCTGCTCCCGCGGGTGTGCCCGGCCTCGAACTGCTCGACCAGCGCCACCGACCGGCCCCGCCGGGCCAGCCACCAGGCCGCGGCCGAGCCCATGGCGCCGGCCCCGACGACGACGGCGTCGTAGCGAGCGGTCACGGCCGCTCCGCGGCGGGGTCACGCTGATCCAGCCGTGAGTGCTGAGCGGCCTCCCGCAGCGCGCGCTGGATGAGCAGCGGATCGCCCAGGCGGCGGCGCAGCTCCCGCTCGAGACCGCCGATCGGGAAGAGGTTCTGGGGGGCGCGGGGGTCCTTGTGCGGCGACGACCCGTAGCGCGGCAGCACGGCGGCCAGGCGGTCGGCCAGGGCGATGGCCTGCTCCGGCCCGATGTCCACCGTGGCCTCGCAGCGCACCACGCCCGCCCACGGATGGCTGACCTCGCCCGGCAGCCGCAGGTACCAGCTGTGGCGGGCGAACCGCTCGCCCATGCAGAACACCGGCGTGCGCTGTCCCGCCGAGCAGGGCGCCGATCACCCCGTGCATCGCGGTCGGCAGGTAACTGACATGGTGGGTCTTGATGTAGCCGACCGTGCCGGGCAGCCCGCGCCGGGCGCCGAGGGGCCCGTCGACGACGAGCAGCTCGCCGGGGGCCGCGGCGCCGGCGCTGACCTGGAGCTCCAGGTCGGCCATGGCGCCCTGGAGGGCCAGCGACAGCGTGTCGGGGTCGTCGGCCGGCGTGACCCGCAGCCCGAACGGACCGCAGCGGGTGTCGATCGGTGCCGCCCCCGCGGCGCGGCAGAAGAGGGCGCGGGCCACCTGGGCGGCGACGACGCGGGCCCGGCCCGGCGCCCGGCTCGACGCCCGGCTCGATGTGACGGGTGGGCAGCACCGGACGACACCGGCCGCGTAGGTGGCGCAGATGCCCGGGCGCGTCTCGCCGTCGGCGTCCGGACACCCACACCCGCGCCTCGATCCTGCGCACGCCGTCGACGAACAGCACCGGTCGTTCCTGGTCCGCAGGGGCGAGAGGCGGCGGCGTGATCGGCGCCCACCGGGCGGCCGGCTGCTCGATCTCGAGGTCGACCACGACCTCGGTCTCGGCGAGAGCCCCACCCTCGGCCGGCGAGCCGTACTCGGGCGCCCAGGTCTCGACTGCGAACCTCACTGGTCCACCCGCTCGATGATCGAGGAGCGAGGCTGGCGGCGGACGTCGAAGCGGACGGGGACCCGCTCGGCCAGCTCGGGCACGTGGCTGACCAGGCCGACCATGCGGCCCCTCGCCCCCAGGTCCTCCATGGCTCCGGCGACGACCTCCAGCGTGGCGGCGTCGAGGGTGCCGAAGCCCTCGTCGAGGAACAGCGACTCGAGCCGGGCGCCGGAGCCCGAGCGGGCCACCTGCTCGGCCAGGGCCAGGGCCAGGGCGAGCGAGGCCAGGAACGTCTCGCCGCCCGACAACGTGCGGGCCAGGCGGGCTTCGTCGGCGTTCCGGTGGTCGATCACGACGAACGAGCCGCGCTCGTCCACCGAGAGCGAGTAGGCGCGGTCGGAGAGCTCGTGGAGGAGGGTGCGACGCGGAGGCGCAGAGATCGTGCAAGACGTGGTCGAGCACCCACTTCTCGAAGCGGTTGGCGTGCAGCTCCTGCTTCAGCGCGCTGGCGACGCGCGCCCGGCGGGCGAGGTCGGCATCGCGCTCGGTCAGCCGCTGGTGCTCGGCAGCCGCCTCCTGCAGCGCGACCACCAGCTGAGTGCTGCGGGCCCGGGCCTCGACGGCGACGTCCCGATGGGGCTGGCCGCCCGGTTCGAGACCGGCGTCCAGCAGCGCGCCGTCCAGCTCGCCGACCCGCTTCCGGCACTCGTCGTCGGCGGCCGCCGCCTCCGACTCGAGCCCGGCCAGCTCGGCCGCCAGGTCCGTACGCCGCTCGGCCGACCATGCCGTCAGGGCCGTCCACGCGCCGGCCAGCGTGGAGCGATCGGCGGGGGGTGGCGCCAGTTCGCCCAACACGTCGCGGGCGCGGTCGAACACCTGCCATCCGGCCCGCTCGGCTTCGGTCGCGGACACGAGATGGCGGGCGGCCTTCTGTCGTTCAGCCGCTGCTCGCTCGCGCGTGGCCTCAGCCACTGTCACCGCTTCGTCCGCTGCGGCCAGGCGGGCCAGCCCGGCGGCCACCTCGGTCGCGGGCGGGGCGCCCTCCAGCGCGGCGGCGTGAACCTGCCGGTCCGCCTCGGCGCGTGCCGCCCGCTCCTCCGCCCGGGCGACCGCGACCTCGGCATCACGGGCCGTGCCGGACGCGGCGGCAGCGTCCGCGCTCGCCTGCTGGCGGGCCGCCTTGGCCTCGGCCAGCTCGGCGGGCTCGTCGTGGTGGGGGACGGTGATCACAGGCTGATCGCACACCGGGCACGGTTCGCCGACCACGAGCAGACCACGGAGGGCCGCCGCCCGGTGCTCGGCGATGAGCGCGTCGTACGCGCCGGCCAGGGTCTCCGCCGTGGCGGGCCGCCGCCTCGTGCGCGTCCGCCGCGGCGATGGCCCGCTTGCGCGCCGCTTCCAGGTCGGCTCCGGCCTTCCCTGCCCGCTGCTCGACGGCCGGCTGCTCCTCGTGGGCGCGCTGCCAGCGTTCGAGCGGCTCACGGTCACCGGCGGCGAGCCGATCGTCGCGGGCCCGTTCGAGCGCGGCGATGGTGCCCGCTTCCGCTTCCTCGGCGCCGGCGACGCGCGACCCTGGCCTCGCCGACGCGACCGGCCAGATCGTCGACGTCGGTGGGTGGGCGCAGACCGTCGAGGAGCTTCAGCTGCGCGCCGTGCCGGGTCACTCCAGCGCGGCATTCGTCGCGGCGCCGCTCGGCCGCGGTCAGCGCGGGCAGGCGCTCCTCCACGGCGCGCACGAGGGCGTCCAGCCGTTCGCAGCGCGCCTGCTCCTCGGCCACCGCCTCCGGGGTGGCCATGGCCAGCGCGGCGAGATGGGACGTGAGCTCCGTCCGCTCCCCCTCCAGGCGCCCCGCCACGCTGCCCGGCCGCCTCGCGAACGGCGTCGAACAGGCCCAGCTCCAGCAGCCGGACGAGCAGATCCTGGCGCTCGGCCGGCTTGGCCTGGAGGAACCGGGCGAACTGGCCCTGGGGCAGGACCACGCAGGTCGTGAACTGCTGCGAGGTCAGCCCGAGCAGGGCGGCGATCTCAGCGTCAAGCTCCCGGGCGTTGCCGGCGACCACCTCCCCCGCCCGCTCCAACCGGGCCTCCCTCGTCGTCGCCCGACCGTCGCGGAGGCGCACGACCCGGACGGCCGTCCAGCGCTCGCCGGCGACGTCGAAGTCCAGCCGCACCCGGGCCTCGGTGCGGCCCTGCGAGACGACGGGCGCCACCTGCCGTTCGTCGCCCAGCCGGGGCACCGTGCCGTAGAGGGCGAAGATCATGGCGTCGATGACGCTCGACTTCCCCGCTCCGGTCGGGCCGGCCAGCGCGAACAGCTCGACCCCCTCGAAGTCGACGACGGTCCGCTCGCGGAACGAGGTGAACCCCTCCATCTCGAGACGGACGGGCCTCATCCGGCCTGGTCCTCGACCAGCTCGGTGAAGAGCGACAGCAGGTCGTCGTCCACGGCGCCCCGGGTGTCGGTCAGGTAGCTCCGGAACAGGGTCGTCGGATCGAGCGTCGTGCGATCCAACCGGTCCTGGTCGGACGGCGCGGACCGATCGGCCCGCCGGGCCGGTCTCCGGCCGGAGGATCTGGACGTCGACGCACTCAGGGAAGCTCTCCCGCACCTGTTCGGCCAGGCCGACCCGGGGCGTCTCCCGCAGCCGCACGCGCAGGAAGTCGTCACCGGTCGTCCCCGCCTGCGCCAGCACCGCGTCGAGCGGGCCGTCCAGGGTCCGCAGACGGCGGCCGCTGCGCAGCACCCGCTCCTCCACCTCGACCGGGCGTCCGGGATGCGCCTCGACCAGCAGCACGCTCTTCACGTCCGCCGTCTCGCCGAAGTCGAGCTGGAGCGGCGAGCCCGCGTAGCGGATGGGGCACGGCCCGGGGATGATCTGGCTGCGGTGCAGGTGGCCGAGGGCCACGTACTGCAGGCTGGGCGGGAAGGCGGTGGCGGAGACGCCGTAGTCGAAGATGGTGTGCGCCTCCCGTTCGCCGCCGCCGAGCAGCCCGCCGAGCGCGAAGAGATGGGCCACGAGCACGCTGACGCGGTCCGGGCGCAGGCCGGCCGTGAGGGCCCCGATGAGATGACGCAGCCGCTCGCCGTACGCCTGCGCCTGCTGGTCGGCGGCGGTCACCATCAGCTCGTCCGCCCGGACCACCCATCGTTGCGACAGGAACGGCAGCAGGGCCACATCGGCCTGCTCCCGGCCGTCCCGAGAGGTGATCTCGACCACGCCCCCTTCGTCGGGCCGCCGGAACGACGCCGCCATCGTGACCCGACCGAGCTCCAGCAGCGGCGCGACGGCCTGGAGTCGCCGCTCGTTGTCGTGGTTGCCGGACACCACCACGACGTGGGCGCCCGAGCGGGCCAGGGCGAGCAGCGCGCCGTAGACGATCTGCTCGCTCTCGGCCGTGGGTGCCGCGGTGTCGAACAGGTCGCCGGCCACGAGCACGGCGTCCACCTGCTCGGCCGCGGCCAGAGCGGCGATCTCGTCCAGCACGGCGCGGTGCTCGTCGGCCCGGCTGCGCCCCCGCATCGTCTTGCCGACGTGCCAGTCGCCGGTGTGCAGGAACTTCACGGCAGGCCTTCGAAAGGATCGCGGGAGGGATCGCCGGGGGGCCCGCCGGTCATGTCGGTTGGGCCGCTCGGGCCGGCCTCGCTGGCCCGGGTGGCCCAGGCCGGGAACGGGAACTCGACCACGAGCGGGACCGGCAGCACGGGCTGCGCCACGAGCATCGTCCCCGGCTTGAGGATCTTCGCCCGGTCCCGCTGCGCCGCGGGCAGGAAGCCGTACTCGCCCCTCGCCGCCTCCGCGGCGTCGAGGCGGCCGACGACCCGCACGGCGGAGTTGGCCACGATCCGCCGCTCGACCTCGCTGGCCGTCTGCTGCGCGCCGAGCAGGATCATCCCCAGCGACCGGCCCCGCTCGGCCACGTCCAGCAGGATCTCCTTGATCGGGCTGGACCCGTCCCGCGGCGCGTACTTGTTGAGCTCGTCCAGCACCACGAACTGCAGCGGGCGCGCCTGTCCGGCACGCTCCTTGTCCTCGAAGGCCTTGCGCAGCACGACGCCGACGACGAAGCGCTTGGCCCGGTCGTTGAGGTTGTGCAGGTCGACGACGGTGACCTGGCGTTCGAGCGCCACGCGGTGACGCTCCGGGTCCGGCACGTCGGCGCGCACGAGGTGCTGCACGTGGGGCACGGCGCCGAACAGGCGGCGGATGAACGCGTTGACCGTGCCGGCGCCGATGGCCGGGCCCGGCCCAGTGGGGATCCGGCCGCCCGTCCTCGTCCATCAGGCGGGACTGGACGAGGTCGACGAGGGCGCGGAAGTTGCGCACCACCTCGCCTTCGATCGATACCGCGCCGTCGCCCGCCGGCGCCGCCTCCCGGAGCCGGGCGGTGACGTTGTGGACGACCATCGTGTACTGCTGGCGGTCGTCCTCGGAGTCGGCGAACAGGAACGGCAGGAGCTCCTGGCGGCAGAAGTCCTCGAGCGTCCAGAAGAACGACGACGATGTCGCGGTCGCGGCTGGCGACGTCGGGGACCGGCGTGGGCGCACCGCGCCGAGGTGGCGCGAAGAAGGCGACGCTGGGGAAGGCACCAACGGGGAGGCCCACCCGGCCGTAGCGGGCGGCCTGCCGCTCGTCCAGCCGCCGATTCGGGCGGTCCAGCCACAGCAGGTCCTCGCCCTTCACGTTGAAGACGAGGGCCTTGGTGTTGACGGCCTCGGCGCCGAGCACGCCGGACTCGAAGAGCGAGTAGAGGAGGAACGTCGCGTAGCTGGTCTTCGTGGCCACGCCGGAGATCCCGCTGATGTTCACGTGCGCGCCGCGGGTGCCGTCGACGAAGTCCAGGTCGAGGTAGAGCGGCTCGTCGTCGCGGGTGAGCCCGGCCGGGAGGCGGCGCTCCATCCCGTCGAAGAACAGGGCCTCGAACCGATCGGCCCCGGCGGCCCGGCGGACGGGCGTGCCCGGCAGCGGCGGGACGAAGACCTCGGGCTCGAAACGGGTGGCGAGGACCTGCGCGGACTCGCTGACCTCGGCCGGGAGCACACCGTCCTCGATGAGGAAGACGTCGCTGTCGAAGCGGGCGCCCTCGTGGCGCGCCCGCACCTGCGCGACGACGCCGTAGATGCGGACCTCGTCGCCCGAGGGGAGCACGCGCTCGAGGGCGACGACGTCGTCGAGCTGCAGGATCGAGCCCTCGGCCACCGCCACCCAGAAGTCCAGCGGCGTGGCGTCCTCCGTGCCGAGCACGCGGCCGGCCAGCGGCTCGGTGGGGGCGGGCTCGTCCGGCGGGACCATCACGCCGACGCTACTCAGGGGGTGCGCGGCGGACGCTCGAACACGAACAGGTGGTTGAGGCGGAGCTGGAACGTGGACGTGCTCGACGAGGGCCAGCCCCGCCCCGACGAACAGCGGCTCGACGTCGTCGGGCTGGAAGCCGTAGTGCTGCTCGGCCTCCATGCCGTGCAGGACGCGGATCCGGATCAGCCCGTCGAGGATGGTGTCCACCGCGGGGCGACGGGACGGTGAGGATCAGGCGGCCGCCGGGCTTCAGGAGTCGGTGGACGGCTCCGGCGAGATCCGGCTGCTGGTCCAGCGGGATGTGCTCCAGCACGGCCAGCATCGTGATGGCGTCGAAGGAAGCCGGCTCGTCGGGCGCGTCCACGGGGAAGGACCCGGGGAGGAGCTGGTAGCGGTCGCCTGCGAGCGGCCCCGCCAGCGCGGGGTCGAGGCCGATCCCCTCCCGCAGCCCGGGGCCGAGCCGGCGGAACAGCGCCCCGTCGTGGCAGCCGACGTCCAGCACACGCGACCCGGGCGGCACGAAGCGGACGGCGCGGGCGATCCGCCAGTCCTGGAGCAGGCGGTCGAGCCGGTTCACGCCACGTCGTCGCGTCGCTGCTCGAGCACGGTCTCGGCCGTCGGGCGTGCCGACGGGAGCCCGAGGATGCTCAGCAGCAGGCTGCACAGCGCGGTCTGGAGGCCCAGCACCAGGACCGTCACCGACGGGATGATGACCCGCATCGAGCGCGTCGGGTCGAGCGGCTCGAAGTCCCACCCGGCCGCCTCCGCGATCAGCGCCGCTCCCCCGACCACGACAGCGACGGTCGACAGCGCCAGCCACAGCTCGAGCGGGAACCGGCGCCGGAACTGCGTCACCCGCCGGTCGTCCGGCAGCAGGCCCTCGCGGCTGGCGAAGGACTTGGACAGCAGGGCGAACCAGACGGACTGGTAGCCGATGAGGACCAGCCCGGCGCACACCGCCAGCGTGCCGATGCTGAACGTCGCCGGCCCGATCGTCACGTCGGTCAGCGTCAGCACGACGCCGCACCCGCCGCCGATCAGCAGCAGGAGCAGACCGGGATAGAAGAACAGCCAGCGGGGGCTGTAGAGGAGCAGGAAGCGCAGGTGCCGCCAGCCGTCCCGCCAGGCCCGCAGGTGCGGTGGCCGGGAGCGGCCGTCACGGTGGAGGCGGATCGGCACCTGGTCGATCCGCATGCCGCCCAGGCTGGCCTTCACCACCATCTCGCTGGCGAACTCCATGCCGGGCGAGTGGAGATCGAGGCCGGAGGATGGCGTCACGGCGGAAGCCGCGCAGCCCGCAGTGGAAGTCGCGGATGTCCGTGTGGAAGAACAGCCGGCCGAGGAACGAGAGCGCGGGGTTGCCGACGTAGCGGTTGAGCGCGGGCATGGCGCCGTCGTCGATCCCGCCCGCGAACCGGTCGCCCATCACCAGGTCGGCGCCGTCGCGCAGGGCGGTCATGAACGGATCGAGCGCCGAGAAGTCGTAGCTGTCGTCGGCGTCACCCATCACGATGAACGTTCCTCGCGCCGCCAGGATGCCGCCCATGAGCGCGGCGCCGTACCCCTGCTCGGGCACCTCGACGACGCGCACGCCGAGCCGCCGGGCCAGCGCCGCCGATCCGTCCGTGGAGCCGTTGTCCACGACGATGATCTCGCCGTCGACACCCGAGCCGTCGAGGTAGCGGCGAGCCTTGGCGACACAGGTCTCGAGCGTCTCCGCCTCGTTCCGGCAGGGCATGACGATCGACAGCTCCACGCGCATTCCGGGCGCGCACGCTAACCCCCTAGTGTTCGGCCCGTGGCGGCAGGCACGCTGCACGTGACCGGCGACGCGGCAGCCGACGACCTGCTCAACACGGACGGCCTGGCCCTGCTCATCGGCATGTTGCTCGACCAGCAGGTGCCGATGGAGTGGGCCTTCATGGGCCCTGCTTCACTGCGGGTCCGTCTCGGGGATCTCGACGCGGCGCGCATCGCCGCCATGGACCCCGAGGAGCTCGTGGCGGTGTTCTGCGCCAAGCCCGCCCTCCACCGGTATCCCGCGGTCATGGCCCGCCGGACCCACGCCCTCTGCGCGTTCGTCGTCGAGCACTACGACGGGAAGGCCGAGCGGCTCTGGGAGGGCGTCGACTCGGGCGCCGAGCTCTACGCCCGCCTGCGCGAGCTGCCGGGCTACGGCCAGGAGAAGGCCCGGATCTTCGTGGCCATCCTGGCCAAGCGTCGCGGCGTGCGGCCCGCCGGCTGGGAGGCCGCCGCCGGCCCGTTCGCCGACCCCGTCCCCCGCTCCGTCGCCGACATCGACTCCCCCGAGTCCCTCGCCCGCGTGCGCGAGTGGAAGAAGGCCCAGAAAGCCGCCAAGAAGGACAAGCAAGACCGCCCCCTGAAGCAGTAGCGCGGCGGCCGCGCCGCCATGGCGGCCGAGTCGTTCTACGCAGCCAACTCCGGACGGGGCTGCGCGCCGCAATCAGCGCACTGGACGGCCGCTTCTCTGACCCACCGGTGCGGACCTCCGGCCAGGCACTCTTCGGCGAAGAGGTACAGCACACGCTCGCGTGGCGTCTCCTCGATCAGGGCGGTGATGAGTCCAGGCACTTTGGGTTCCTTCTCGATGTTGGCGGACTGATCAAGGGACGTGCGGGGGCCCATCGAATGACGCAGAACCGCAGGAGACCGCGGGTGCCGGCGCCGGTCAGCTGCGGGGATCGCTGGCCGACGGCCATGGCGTCGACGAGGTCGTTCATGGGTTCGGCGCTGTGGCCCTTGACCCACTGGAAGGACACGCTCGGCTTCGCGGGCCTGGTAGAGCGTGATCAGGGGCTCCCAGAGGTCGCGGTTCGCCACGGGCTTGCGCTGCGAGTTGATCCAGCCCTTGCGGAGCCAACCTTCCCACCAGCGGTCCCGGAAGCAGTTCACGACGTAGGTCGAGTCCGAGACGACGACGACGGGGCCGTCCAGCGCACGCAGGGCCTCGAGCACGGCCTGGATCTCCATGCGCTGGTTGGTCGAGCGGGCCTCGCCGCCCGAAGCCGACGGCGTTCCGGACGGTGCGACGGCCCAGGCCCACCCGCCCGGACCGGGATTCCCCGAGCAGGCTCCGTCCGTGTAGACGACGACCGGGGCGGCTGCGGGCATCCGGGCATCCTCCCATGCGGTACCGATGAGAGAATGGACGCATGATCTTCGACGGGTTCGTGCACCAGCTCCCGGACAGCGATCCGGCCGAGACCCGTGAGTGGCTGGAGTCGCTGGACGCGGTCGTCGACACCCACGGGAAGAACCGCGCCCGCTACCTGCTCTCGGCCCTGCTCGACCGGGCCCGGCAGCTCCAGGTCAGCTTCCCGGCCACCGTCTCCACGCCGTACGTCAACAGCATCCCGCCCGAGGAGGAGCCGTGGTTCCCCGGCGACGAGCACGTGGAGCGGCGCATCCGGGCCTACCTGCGGTGGAACGCGGCGGTGATGGTCATCCGGGCCAACAAGCACGCCGACGGCATCGGCGGCCACCTGTCCACGTACGCCAGCTCGGCCGGGCTCTACGAGGTCGGGCTCAACCACTTCTTCCGCGGGAAGGACGACGGGCAGCCCGGCGACCACATCTACTTCCAGGGCCACGCCGCGCCCGGCGTCTACGCCCGGGCCTTCCTCGAGGGCCGGCTGAGCGAGGACGACCTCGACCACTTCCGCACCGAGATCGGCCGCGTCGGCCTGAGCTCCTACCCGCACCCCCGGCTGATGCCGGAGTTCTGGGAGTACCCGACCGTCTCGATGGGCCTCGGCCCGATCACGGCCATCTACCACGCCCGCTTCAACCGGTACCTCCACAACCGCCGGCTGGACGACACCAGCGCGTCCCGCATCTGGTGCTTCCTGGGCGACGGCGAGTGCGACGAGCCCGAGACGTTCGGCGCGCTGAGCCTGGCCAGCCGGGAGCAGCTCGACAACCTGGTCTTCGTCGTCAACTGCAACCTGCAGCGCCTCGACGGCCCGGTGCGCGGCAACGGCAAGATCATCCAGGAGCTGGAGGCCTACTTCCGGGGCGCGGGCTGGAACGTCATCAAGGTGATCTGGGGCTCCCGCTGGGACGAGCTGCTGCTCCAGGACAAGGACGGCGTGCTGCTCAACAAGATGAACACCACCGTCGACGGCGAGTTCCAGCGGTACTCGGTGGAGTCCGGGGCGTACATCCGCGAGCACTTCTTCGGGCCGGACCCGCGGCTGCGCAAGCTGGTCGAGGGCTTGTCCGACGAGGACCTCCGCTGGCTGCCCCGCGGCGGCCACGACTACCGCAAGCTCTACGCGGCCTACAAGTCGGCCACGGACAACCTCGGCAGCGGCGCACCGACCGCCATCCTCTGCAAGACGATCAAGGGCTGGACGCTCGGCCCCGAGGTCGAGGGCCGCAACGCCACCCACCAGATCAAGAAGCTGAGCGGCCCGCAGCTCCGTGTCCTGCGCGACCGCCTGTACCTGCACGACGAGATCCCGGACGCCGCGCTCGAGGGCGACGTGCCGCCCTACTACCGCCCGCCGGAGGACTCCGTCGAGTACCAGTACATGATGGAGCGCCGCCGCGCCCTGGCCGGCCCGCTCCCCCGCCGGACCACGCGGACCCGCCGCGCCATCGAGCTGCCCGCCGACACCGTCGTTCAAGGAGGTGCTCGGCGGCTCGGGCGGCCAGGCCGTGTCGACGACGATGGCGTTCACCCGGCTGGTGCGGAACCTGGCCCGGGACCCGGCCTTCGGGCAGCGGGTGGTGCCCATCATCCCGGACGAGGCCCGCACGTTCGGCATGGACTCCCTGTTCCGGGAGATCAAGATCTACGCCGCCCACGGCCAGAAGTACGAGCCGGTCGACGCGCGAGCTCCTGCTCTCGTACACCGAGTCCGCGGACGGGCAGATCCTGGAGGAAGGGATCACCGAGGCCGGCGCCATGTCGAGCTTCATCGCCGCCGGCACCAGCTACGCCAGCCGCGGGCGTGCCGATGGTGCCCTTCTACATCTTCTATTCGATGTTCGGCTTCCAGCGGGTCGGCGACCTCATCTGGCAGGCGGCCGACGTGCCGGGCCCGCGGGTTCCTCCTCGGCGCCACCGCCGGCCGGACCACGCTGCTCGGCGAGGGCCTGCAGCACCAGGACGGGCACAGCCTGGTGCTGGCTTCGACGGTGCCGCCGTGCCGGGCCTACGACCCGGCCTTCGCCTACGAGATGGCGACGATCATCCGCCACGGCACCGAGCGCATGTACGGGAAGCGGCCCGAGGACGTCTTCTACTACCTGACCCTCTACAACGAGAACTACCAGATGCCGGCGATGCCCGACGGCGCCGAGCAGGGGATCATCGACGGCCTGTACCGCTGGGCCGAGGCGCCCGACCGGGCCGTCGAAGCGGGCCACCCTGCTGTTCTCGGGCTCGGCGCAGGGAGCCGCCCGCCAGGCCGCCGAGGACCTGGCCGAGCACTACGACGTGGGCGCCGAGCTGTGGTCGGCCACCAGCTACAAGGCGCTGCGGGACGAGGCCCTGGCCACCGAGCGGACCAACCGGCTGCACCCGGGCCAGGAGCAGCGGGTCCCGCTCGTCCGCCGGCTGCTGGCCGACTCGTCCGGGCCGATCGTGGCCGTCACCGACTTCATGAAGATCGTGCCCGAGCAGGTCGCCCGCTTCCTGCCCGACCGGCTCTTCGTCCCGCTGGGAACCGACGGCATGGGCCGCTCGGACACCCGCGAGGCCCTGCGCCGCTTCTTCGAGGTCGACACCGGCCACGTGGTCGTCGCCGTCCTATCGGCGCTGGCCGAGCTCGGCGAGGTCAAGGCGGAGGTCGTGGCCGAGGCCATCGCCCGCTACGAGATCGATCCCGAGGCCGTCAACCCGGCCGTCGTCTGACCCGACGGTCGCCTCCCGCGGCCGCGTGTGACGAGGCCTGTCGGACGGCCAGCAGTAGGCTCGCGCCCTCACGAAGGGAAGGACCGAGGCGATGCGTCGCGCGTTGATCACCGGCATCACCGGCCAGGACGGGCAGTTCCTGGCCGAGCTGCTGCACGAGAAGGGCTACCAGGTGTTCGGCCTGGTCAAGGGCCAGAACAACCCCAAGGGCGTGATGGTGCAGGCCGAGCTGCCCTTCGTGGAGCTCCTCTCCGGCGACCTGCAGGATCTGCCGTCGCTCATCGGCGCCCTCGAGCAGTCCCAGCCCGACGAGGTCTACAACCTGGCCGCCATCTCCTTCGTCGCCATGTCGTGGAAGCAGGCCGAGCTGACCGCCAACGTGACCGGCACGGGCGTGCTGCGGCTGCTGGAGGCCATCCGCATGGTCGGCGGCAGCCAGGCCAACCCGATGCGCTTCTACCAGGCGTCGTCGTCGGAGATGTTCGGCAAGGTGCGCGAGACTCCGCAGAACGAGATGACGCCCTTCTACCCCCGGTCGCCGTACGGCGTGGCCAAGGTCTTCGGGCACCAGATCACCGTCAACTACCGCGAGTAGCTACGGGCTGCACGCCTGCAGCGGGATCCTGTTCAACCACGAGTCCGAGCGCCGTGGCATGGAGTTCGTCACCCGCAAGGTGACCAACGCCGTCGCCCGCATCAAGCTCGGCGTGCAGGACGAGCTGGTCATGGGCGACCTCCATCCCAAGCGGGACTGGGGCTACGCCGGCGACTACGTCAAGGCCATGTGGGCCATGCTGCAGCAGGACGAGCCCGACGACTACGTGGTGGCGACGGGCCGGACCCACACGGTCGAGGAGTTCGTCTCCAGAGGCGTTCGCCCACGCCGGCATCGACGACTGGCAGCGCTACGTCAAGCAGGACCCGCGCTTCCTGCGCCCGGCCGAGGTGGACCTGCTGGTCGGCGACGCGTCCAAGGCCCATGACGTGCTCGGCTGGCGACCCGAGGTCGACTTCGACGAGCTCGTGAAGCTGATGGTCGACCACGACCTCAAGACCGAGCGCACCAAGCTCGACAGGTCCTGACCGCGATGGCCACGGGCCGCGAGCACAGCCCGGAGGAGCGGCACGACCTGGTGACCGAGGCCCGTACCGTCGCCAGGGCCGCCACCGACGAGACCGCAGCGCCGCTCGAACCCAGCGCCGTCAGTGCGGACTCCGTGGTGGCCTCGCTGGCCACGCGGGCGGGGGTGGACACCATCACGCCCGTCGGCCGACAGCGGGGGATGAAGCGCACGGTGCTCAAGGCCTCGCAGGTCTTCTTGCGGGACCAGGCCGCGTTCAACCACCTCACGGTCACCGCGCTGGAGGAGCTGACCGCCCGCCTCGACGCCGCCGAGGCCCGCCTGGCCGAGCTGGAGGCGCAGCGCGCCGACACGGCCGGCGACGACCGGTGAGCGGGCGGGTCCTCGCCCCGTCGCGCCGGTGAGACCGCAACAGATCGCCATCGTCAAGCCGGACTCCGGCGTGATCGGGGGCTTCGAGCGCGTCGTGCAGCACGTCGCCCGCTGGCTCCGCTCGCAAGGTCACGTCGTGCGGGTCCTCACCGTGCGGACGGACACCGGCCCGGACGTCGCCTTCGGGCTCGTCCCCACCCGCGCCCTGGAGCGGGCCGCACCGGACTACATCACGCACATGACGCAGCTGGCGGCGTTCCGCCGTCTCGGACCTGCGGGACGCCGACGTCGTCATCTCGACCCAGCCGCCCTCGCAGGCCGTCCGCCACGACCGCCACATCGCGCTCTTCTACCACCACGACCGGATCTTCTACGACCTCGAGGACCTCATGATCAGGTCCGGCGCTGTCGACGACCCCGACCTGCACCGCGAGCTCTCCGCCCTCGTCCGCGAGGCGGACGCGCCGGGCCTGGCCGGGGTCAGCCAGTTCCTCGTGCCCAGCCAGACCGTCCGGGAGCGGCTCCGCAAGTTCAACCGGGTGCAACGGGTGCTGCCGTTCTACGCGGGGCTCGGCCACGCGCCCACCGCGCTCGACGCGGCGTCGGCGTCCGCGCCGTCCGGAACCGTCCGGGACGTCGGGCTCGTCCGGCGAGCCCGGCGGACAACGGTCGCCGTCACGTGCTGTGCGTCAGCCGGCACGAGTTCCCCAAGCGCACGGAGCTGTTCGTCGCCGCGGCCCACCAGCTCCCGGAGGTGCCGGCGATCTGCGTCGGCACCGGCAACCGCCTGGGCTTCGTCCAGCGGATCGATCGCCACCTCGACCGGGGCGCCACCATCGCCGCGGAGGAGCTGTGGTGCCGCGAGCCGGCGGGGCGGTTGCCGCTGCCAGGGCGGCCCGGTTCGGGGCGGGTGCAGTTCCTGACCCACACCACCGGCCGGGAGCTGGACGAGCTGTACGCCACCGCGCTGTGCGTCGTGGCTCCGGCCTACGACGAGGACTACGGCCTCACCGCCATCGAAGCGATGTCCTCCGGCACGCCGTTGGTCGTGTGCGACGACGGGGGCAGCCTGGCCGAACTCGTCAAGGAGACGGGCGCCGGTCTCGTCGTGCCGCCGGAACACGTGGCGATCGGCGATGCCGTCCGCCGGTTGTCCTACGACCGCGTGCTCTCCGCCCGCCTCGGTGACTACGGCCGGGCGGCGGTGCAGCATCGGTTCACGTGGCCCCGTGCCTTCGACCAGCTGCAGTCGGCCCTCGGCCGAGTGACACTGGGGTGACAACGAGCGTTGACGCACAGCGCCGGGAAGCCGTGTAACACGACGCTCATGCCAGCCGGCGGCTGAGTACCTCGTGCAACGCCCCTAAATGGTCTCGTGGTGCGAGTGGGTCGTCAGGAACAGCTTGTTCTTGCCCACGGCGAGCGATCGTACGCGATAGGTCTGTTCGCGAGGCCCCCAGCCGTCGGCCTCCCGGATAGCCCATGGCGTAGTCCCTAGCGTCCGACGGAGGGCGGCGAGATCGACCCTGATGGGAGCGCCGAGATGTCTGGCGCTGATCGCGCCGTGCCTCGCCGCCACCAGTCGTGACACTTGCCCCTGCTCCCTCGTCATCCAGCACAGGTCGATCTCTACTCCGAGGCGCGAGCGAGAGTCCTCTCACCACCACCGCGAGCATGGGTGATCGACTCACGGTAGATCTCCAGATGTCGGTCGGCGATGGTTCCCCACGAGACCCCCTCGGCGAATGAAGCACACCGGCGAGCTACCGCCGCGCGGCGCTCCTCGTCGCCCAGCAAGTCGAGCATGCCCTTGGCCAGCGCACCCGGGTTCGGTTCGGGCACCTGCACGGTGACGTCCGTGGCATCGGCGAAGATCGGGATCGACGTCGTGAGCACCGGGCAATCCAGTCCGATCACGAACCGCAACGCGGCGCTCGCTCCCTCGGGAGAGTCCTTGTACGGAAGCACGATGAGATCGGCGGCCGACAGCAACGTGCGCGCCTCGAGCTCCGGCAGGAAGTCCGTCAGCAGCAGCACCGACCCGGCGAGGCCGAGACGTTCGATCTCCCGCCTGCACTCTTCGAGGTACTGCTGCGACGAAGGATCTGGGTGCAGGGCCGACAGGGAGAGGAGAAGGGCTTCGGGATGCTGGACCTGCACCTCGGCCATCGCGGTGATCAGTTCTTTGGTCCCCTTGTGCGGGAGCACGAAGCCGAAGGTGGCGATGATTGGTCTGTCGCCCAACCGCAGAGCCCTGCGAACGTCATCACGCGGCGGCAAGCCGCCCACCGGTGCGCCCATGGGCACCACCTCGACGTTGCGGGCGATTCCAAAGCCGGCGAGACGGTCGGCGTCGGCTTGCTGGTGCACGAGGACCCGATCGACGCGAGCCAGGGTGCCAGCGATCGACCGCAGACTGATGAGGCGATCATCGACCGTGGGCTCGTGCGTGGCGTGGAGCGTCACGACGACGGAGCGGTGATCCGCCAGCAAGGCGTCGAACAGACGAGCGAGCTTCTCCAGCTCGAAGAAGCCGAAGTTGAACTGCACGTGCACGACGTCGGCTTCCGAGTCGAGTAGCGCTCGCTCCAGCGCACTGAGATCGGGATTTGTCCGGTCCCGCCACGCGCGCACCACTCCCTCCTCGGCGCTCCAGTCGACGACCTCACCGTTCAGGTCGGCGAAGATCTGGACATCTGCCTGACACTCGACGGCTTCGACCAGGTATCGGCTGTATTCGGCGATGCCACACCGGGAGTTCCACGGGCTGACCCAGGCCACGTGCGGGATGTGTGCAGCTGTGCGCGCCCGATCGATCAGATCTCGCCACCGCTCGGCCACCGCGGGCCAGGAGAATCGAGTGGCGACGAGCCGGCGGGCCATCTCGACCCTGGACGCGATCGCCCGTTCGTCCGGCGCGTCGTACACCGCGCGCAGGTGCTCGCGGAGGACCGATCCGTCCGGCTCCGTCCACATCGAACCCGGGACGCTCACGTGGGTGCGCGCCGGTTCTTCGACGGCTGGCACGACGAGCACGGTTTCATCGGAGCACAGCTCGGCCAGGCCCGTCGTTGCAGTGGCGACCACCGGCACGCCCGCGAGCATCGCCTCCGCCACTGGGAGACCGAAGCCCTCGCCCCTCGCCGGATGCACGTACCAATCAGCCACGGAGTAGAGACCCTCAAGCTCGGGCGGACCCAGATCCCGATCTATCCATCTGACGTCCGGTGGATCCGAGTGCGCGCTGCGCGCGGCCTCCAGGAGATCCTCCACCTCGTTGTGGGGGTTCGGATGAGTCTTCAAGATGAGTGAGACGTCGTCCGCGCCTGAGAAGGCTCCGAAGAAGGCGGACAGCAGGACGTCGATCCCCTTCCGGGGTAACGCCGAGCTGATGTGGAGGAAGCGCACGCGGTGTAACGATCTGAGCTCGGGCAGGTTCGGTGCCTCGGGTTCGAACTGGTCGACGCCAACACCCGTGACCTCGACGGGGACCGTCACGCCGGAGTCCCGCAGCAGGCGCTCGACGAAGCCTGACATCGCTCCGATCCGATCGACATGAGCCTCGAACGACTCCGCGATCTCCGGTGGCAGCAGCGATTCCTCCCACCCGAAGTACTGAAGCGTCAGGCCGCCCGGAGAGTCATCGACCCGCGGCGGGAACATTTGTCGGATAACGACGTCCGGGAACGGCACACTGAGCCCTCGCCGCCACAACTCGGCGGCAACGGCGTAGCGGGCGAGGTCCTCCGGTCGTGGCTCGTAGTCACCCGGCCCCTCCGTGGCGTGGATCGAGACTCGGAGGCCAGGCAGCCGATCGAGCTCTTCCGCCAATCGGCGGTTGAGGACCGCCAGGCTGTAGCTCGTCTCGAACGGGCCCTGTACCTGGACGTCGAGGGGCCCGCTCCGACCGGAGGCTTCGTCGATGCAGCGCTGGAGAAGTCCTTGAACGTCTTGTGACTCGAGGCGCTCGATGCGGCGGCGCTCTCCCTCCTTCACTTCGAGGGCGACGGCTGGTGTCGTGAGGATCTCGTGAACGGTCGCCGCAACAGCACTGGGTGACTTGTCGTCGATGAGCACGCCCGCTCCGCCCATGGTCTCGGTGACGGCGGTGTCGCCGAATGCCACCACGGGGAGGCCTGCGGCCATGGCCTCGAGCAGAGGGACCCCGAACCCCTCATGCTCGCTCAGGCTGACGTAGATCCCGGCGTCAACGAACCGTTCGAGCAGTTCCTCGTCTGACAGCTTGCCCCAAAGGACCACTCGATCCTCGAGTCCGGCCGCCCGAACCTGATGGCGCAAGCGCTCGACGTACGCAACGACCGACAGGTCTCCCACGAGATGGAGCCGGGCAGCCGGGTCGAAGGCCGAAGCGAACACGGCGAACGCCGCGATCAGATCGTGCTGACACTTGTTCTCGATGACACGCCCGACGAAGAGCCAGTCGCGAGAAGGCTTGCGGACGCGTTCGCCAGCCCGACGGAACCGTCCGAGGTCGAGGACCTCCGGCAGCACATGAACGCGAGGCGCGCCGAGCGAAAGTAGGTCTCGCCGGGAGAAGTTGGAGTTCGCAGCAATGCTTCCTGCATGGGCCATCAGCCGCCGCACCTGACGCCGGCCGAGGCGCGAGTAGCTCCGCAGGCCGGGATCGGTGAGCCATTCCGGCGGAGTGATGTTCTGGTAGCGCAGGATCTTCCGTTGCGGAAGGTCGAGCACGCGCTCGAACTCGTCGTACCCCATCGAGTGGTGCACGATGAGCACCTCGTCCGACCGTGGAGCCAGTTCGTCGAGGTAGCGGATCTGACCCTCGAGCTGGGACGCGACGTGCTCGGCGAAGATCTCCGAGCGGTAGCCCATGGCGCGCAGGTGACCCTGCAGTTGGAAGAGCTCGTTCGTGATCGCGTCGCCAGGTGCGGTACCGGAGTGGAACTGGTTGACGACCTCGGGTCGACGAATCGATGTCATCGCCGTGCTACTAGGGCGAAGTCCTGGTAGCCGAAGACCGACTCCAGCAGAGCGCGAAGCGCTGTACCTTCGGGACCCTCGGGAAGCTCGTCCGCGGCATCAGCCAGATCGTGACGGCTACGCGGGACGACGGCGACCTCCGCGAACCCCTCCATCTCGCAGAGATACGCCAGGGTCGCCGGGTGGACTGGCTTCACGTGGCTGAGGTCAGCCCAGAAGTGATGGCCCATCGCGTGGGAGGACCGGGGGTCGATGGTCTCCACGACCAGGGTGCCCCCAGGCCGCAAGGCTTGGGCCGCCAACGTGACGAACCGCTGGACGTCTCGCGTAGGCAGGTGCTCGATCACCTGGGCGCAGAAGACGCCCTTGAGCGTGCCGGCACGAACGTTCGACAGCCAAGCCAACGCGTCGTCGTGCTCAGCAGGCAACCCCCTGTGCTGGCATGTCAGCACCATCCCACTGTCGCCGTCGACACCGAGGACCTCGTGCCCGACGTGCTGCAGCAGCTCGATCATCTCCCCACGGCCGCAGCCAATGTCCACCACGAGTCCGGGCTCTGCCGGGTCGCCGAAGTACGCGACGTAGTCCTTCTGGAGCCTCTTGAGGTCGTCCGACGATCCCCGAAACTTGTCCTCGAAGTCGACGTAGTTCATGGGCGCGACGTCGGCCGCGCCGAGACCGGTGGCCTCCAGCAGCGCCTGGATCTCCGCGAGCCGCCCACGGAGGTCCTCGATGCTGCGCTGCTCGGACGCGAGGCGAACGGCGAATTCCTCGGCCGCCTTCACGACAGGGCTCATCGCCTCGACGCGCTCTTCGAGCGCGACGACCCGCCGTGCCAACTCGGCGGCGAGCCAAGCCACGTCACCGTCGATCTCGACCTGCGCCTGCCAGCGTGGTTCCGAGTACCACCAGATGGCGCGATGAACCAGCCGCTTGGCTTGAGTGACCATCCAGCCGGGCAGTCCCCCACGGAGCGTCTTCGTGTCGGGAGGACGGAGCAGCCACTGCTTGTTCTGGAGGCTCTGGGCGCGCAGGACGAGCTCGGGGGAACGCCTCCCAGCCGACTGCGACGCGCCTTTTCGCGCAGGACGAACGGACCGCTGCCGACTCGATCCGCCGACGAGGCGCCGGACTCGCGCCAAGAGAAGATCCGCCGTCACGGGATTGCCGTCGAGGTCAAGGATCTCACGCGCATCGCCGGACACGAGGCGTGCATGCTACCGGGTGTTCGGCCGGCGAAGACGGCAGAGACTGCTGACCACGCTCGCTCGGGGCGGCACCGGTAGCATCGGTTCACGGCGATGGCCACGTCCTCGGCCGTCAGGAGCACGACAGTGTGGTGACGTCACCAGCTACAAACCGGCAGCTCGACGACATCACGGTCGTCGCGCCTCGTCAGAGCGTGGTTGCACACCTGCGGTCGGTCTGGGCGAACCAGGAGCTTCTCGTGGCGCTGGTCCGCAAGGAGCTGAAGGTCAAGTACAAGAACTCGAGTCTCGGATTCGTGTGGTCGCTCCTCAACCCGCTGCTCTACCTGGTCGTCTACTACTACGTGTTCCAGGTCATGCTGGGCAGCGGCATCGACAACTTTCCGATCTTCCTTCTCTCGGGACTCCTGGTCTGGACGCTCTTTTCGACCGCCTTGAACGCGGGTGCTCAGTCGATCGTTGGCAACGGGGCCCTCGTGAAAAAGGTCTGCTTCCCACGCGAGGTCCTGCCGCTGTCAGTGGTCGGCGCGGCACTCGTGCACTTCCTCTTGCAGTTCATGGTGCTGATCGCCGCGCTCATCGCGTTCCGCTGGTCCGTTGATCTTGCCTATCTCTGGTTGATCATCCCTGGCCTCTTTGTCACACTCCTGCTTGGCTCGGCCATGGGGATCGCTCTATCGGCAGCAAATGTGTACGCCCGCGACACGCAGCATCTGCTTGAGATCGTGACGCTGCTGTGGTTCTGGCTCACACCGATCGTCTACCCCTACGTGCTCGTCACCGACAAGCTCGCCTCCTATGGCCTCGCAAACCTCGCCTTGGTGAATCCGATGACCTCAGTCACCTTGGCCTTCCAGCGTGGCATCTACGGCCGAACCTACGGCAGCAATGGCACAGAGATCCTGCCACCGGACGCCAACGCGCTCTGGTACCTCCGCAACCTCGCGGTCGTCGGGATCTTTGCCACGGTGCTGCTCGTCATCGCCATCCGCCTCTTCGACCGGGCGGAGGGGAGCTTCGCCGAGGAGATCTAGCGGGTGTCCCTCGCCATCGACATCGATCGGGTTTCAAAGCGCTTCACGATCCAGAGCGAGCAAGCTCGCTCGCTCAAGGAGCGGGTCGTTCGTCGCGGGCGCCGAGCTGGGACGGCGGTGCCGTTCTGGGCGCTCCAGGACGTCACGCTGGCAATCGACCAGGGCGAGACGATCGGAATGCTCGGGCACAATGGGTCGGGCAAGTCCACACTGCTGAAGCTCGTCGGGGGGATCATGAAGCCGACGAGCGGGCTCATCCGAACCAGAGGTCGGGTGGCGTCACTCCTAGAGCTGGGCGCGGGTTTCCATCCAGAGCTGACCGGCCGAGAGAACATCTACCTGAACGGCGCCATCCTCGGCGTCACCCGGCGCGATCTCGATCGCCGGCTCGACGACATCATCGAGTTCGCCGAGCTCGAACAGTTCATCGACACACAGGTGCGGAGCTACTCCTCCGGCATGTACGTGCGGCTCGGCTTCGCCGTCGCGATCAACGTCGATCCGGACGTGCTGTTGGTCGACGAGGTGCTGGCCGTCGGTGACGAGAACTTCCAGCGAAAGTGCATGGAGCGTGTTCACCAACTCCAGCGTGAAGGGCGCACCATCGTGGTCGTCTCACATGCCGTCGATGAACAGCGTCGGCTGTGCGATCGGATCGCTGTACTCGACCGAGGCCTGCTCGTTGCGTTCGACAAGCCCGGTGAAGCCATCCGCGTCTTCCGAGAGCACATGCTCGAGCATCAGTTCGAACGCAGGGCCATCGAAGAGGCCCGCGCCGAGGCCGCGGTCGCTGAGGAGGCAACCCGTGGCGCAGCCGCGATGGGCGACGCCGCGGCGCTCGGCGATCTGGCAGCTTCATCGATGTCGCTGACGCATGGTCGTGCGCAGGAGGCCCGGCGCAACCTGAAGGTCCGTATCACAGGAGTCGACATCGACTATCCGGAGCGAGAGAGTCGCCGTTATCTCTTGCCAGGTGAGCCGCTCTCGATACGCGTGACGTTCGATGCGTCCGAACCGATCGACGATGCCGTGTTCGGGTTGGGAGTGTTCGACAGCCGGGACGGACGTCCGCTGTACGGCATCAACACTCAGATCGCTGGTGCAGACGTGCCGGTTCTCAACGGGCCTGGGCACGTCTCATTCGACATCGAGAGCGTTCCACTGCTCGACGGGACCTATCAGTTGACGATCGGTATCCACTCGGTCGACGAGGGAACCGTGTACGACTGGAGCGAGCAGCGACACTTCTTCGAAGTCATGAATCCCGACCGTCGGGCGGGAGTCGTGGCGTTCCCGCTCACAGTCAAGGTCTCGACCGGACAGCCGTAGCTACCGGCGCCGTCATTCGTCGGAGCAGGAAGGCGCGACGGTCGACTTCGCCAGTGTGAGCTGCGACGGATCGCCGCGATAGTGGCTCGGCCGCCCCTCGAACGTGAGCTCGAGGCTCTTGTCGCTACCCACGGGGCTCGATGTCTGGAAGGGACCCACGACGCCCGCGTAGCGACTGATCGACCTCGCGTCATCCGCCATCACCACGAGTCGGCGGCATTGCGCGGCCCAGGCTTCTGCGAGTGCATCGAGTTCGGCCGACGACGGCGGATCCCTGAGATTGGCCCAGGCCGCCGGCACGCCGCACCAGCTCCTCAGGCTCTGGGTCCACGCGCCTCCGGCGAAGACGAGAACGGCCGCGTCATCGCCTAACAGCTCGCAGGCCTGGTCCAAACCCAGCAGGTAGCCCCGGCGCTCCTGAACGTCCCGTACCGGCCAGGTGGCGGCTATCGGCGGCAGCGCAAGCGCAAGGACGGCGGCGACGACGACGACGGCTCGTCCGATGGTGGGAAGTGCGCGCACAACGCGAGATCCAAGGATCCAGGCCGCTGCGATCACCGCCAGAGCGACAACTCCTGGCAGGACGGCAGGGACGTAGCGCCGCATCGCCCAGATGTGACTCGGCGTGATGCTCGGCCGCCAGAGGTAGATCGCAGTACTTGGCACCACGATCAGCAGGAGGATGGCGACCCATTGGTCGGCGGTGCGACGCAGCACGCCGACAGTTGCGACCGCGAGCCCTACGATCGCCAAGGCGATGGTCGCCGGACCGAGGTACCAGGACAGCCACTGCACGGAATGCTCGGCGAAGGTGCGGTCGCCCCACCACTGCGCGGGCGACATGCGAGCGGTGGAGACTTCCGGTCGGATCCACCAGAGGCCGAGGGCGACGGCGACCACAGCGGCGGCTGCCGGTATCGCGGCGTGCGCTGCCAACGTTGTTGCGCCCGAGGTCCATCCCTGTCGGAATCGCACGACGAGATATCCGACGATGGCGACCACGATCGCACCGCCGAGCAGCATGTCCAGCTGCAGCCGGGACGGAGCGAGCGCACTCGCGTAGCGACCCGTGTAGAACCACAGATCCACGGCGCCGAGGAAGTAGGTAGCCACGGTCCCCCCGACAAGTGCGATAGCGCAGGCGCGATCACGCCTGCGCGCCAACCAGGCGGCGACGAGCGGCACTGCAACGAGATAAACGACACCGTCGATGCGGGCGATCGTCGTTCCTCCGAGGAGGAGTCCGGCGAGAAGCGCCAAGGTCGACGATCGGCGGGCGACGGTCAGACAGAGGAGAAGCATGCCGGACCACACGAGTGCCAGCGCGAAAGGCTCCGAGTAGGTGTCTCGTGAGAACACGACGAAGGGCAGGGAGGTGGCCAGCGCGACGACCCCGACGGCGCCCAGCCACGGTCGCCCTGAAAGCCGGGCCATGACCGAGTAGAGCGGTAGAAGTGCGAGCGCACCGGCGAGAGCGGGCAGGCGGAACATGGCGCGGGTGCCGCCCACGTCGAAGGCGACAGCGAGCGCGGCGGCAGTCAGGTGGTTGAACTGGAACTCCACCACTCCGTCTCCGACGTTGTAGACGCCTGGCACTTCGACGGAGGCTTTCGGATGATCGAGAAATGGGCCCGCCGGAAGGTCTCCAACAAGGCTTCCGTCACGCGAGATCCACCGCGCCGTCGCCGCGTACCCGCCGGGATCATTCTCCAAGATCACGTGCTGTGCAGGCCGCAGGCCGTTCCACGCGAACGCCGTCACCGCGATCGCGACCGCGCCGATGGCCCACCACTGCGATGCCCGGGGGCCGTGCCAGGGGCGAAGTAAGGCGCGTCCTACCGCGAACACGGCAGCAGCGCCGAGCGGCACACCGATCGCGAGTGCGACCCACATCGAATACCGATCGGCCAAGGCCAGAGCCAGCGCTACGCAGCTGATCGCCAGCAGGACGATCGGCCCGGCGACAGCCGAGACGTCGAACCACGGGGGCACCAGGGTGTCGGAGGCTTCGGACGCCTCCGCGTCGTTCGGGTTCCCTTCGCCGACGCGAGATCGTGACCTATCGAGGGTCATCCAATTGGGGGTGCCATCAAGCCCTTGGCAGGCACAGGAGATCGAGATGGTCGGATCCTGCTCGCCTCCAGACATCCATGACCGCGGACACGTCGGACCCGCAGATTGCTGGCGGCTGGTCCTCGGACAGAACCGTTATCTCATACCCGAGGTCGACGAGCAGCGAAAGATACTCCTCCCCTGAAACGCCCGAGACACCGGGCATGGCGGAAGGGGTGAATTCGGTGATGATCGTCGGTCGGGTGCGCCGAATCAGATCCTTCGCCCCCATCAAGACCAAATACTCGGCTCCCTCTACGTCGATCTTGAGGAGGTCGACCCGATGGTCGATGACGTCGTCGAGGCGGAGCACAGCAACCGAGGTTGCGTCGAGGACTTCGAGAGGATCGTCGCTGAGAGCGAGCGCAACACCGTTGCTCCCACTCGTGTAGAGCACCTGCAGTCCCATGGTCTGCCCGGCTGCTGCCTGCACGACGTTGATGTTCTCGAAGCCGTTCCGAAGTCGGGCAGCCTCGACCGCTCGCGCGTTGGACGGATTCGGCTCGACTGCAGTAACTCGGCCACTCGGGCCAGCGAGCGATGCGCCCAGCATGCTGAACCAGCCGATATTGGCACCGACGTCCAGAACCCCCGAACCCCTCGACACGTGCCGCTGGAATGCCTCCGTGACGGCGGGCTCGTACATCACACCAGCGGCGATGTGCTGCCCGACAGCGAGATCGTGAGGGTCAGCGAACATCGTGAAACCCGCGGGCGTCTGGACCTCGACGAACCGGCTCGGCGTCGACACGAGCTCACGGCGAACGAACTCGGCACTTGTGACATACGCACGAACGACGTCCGTGAGGTCGCGGCCCGCGAAGTGCCTGTGGCCCGGCCACTCCTCAGGAGTCGGATCACGACCCAGCAAGAGCCTGAAGCAGAATGCGACATCGTCGGCAGTCGCTTCCCGACTCCACTCCGTTCCCAGGGATTGACCTCGGTCCTGGGGGTCAACAACAGGCACGCCTCCATCGCTCGAACCGTGGGACTCTAGATCGTGTGGACGCCCATTCGCCCATCGTCCGACCCGTCCGCCTGCCGCGAGCTGGCACATGGCCGACGGGGCCGTACGATGGTCGGTCGTGATCCCTCCAGCTGCAGCCGATGCATGCGACGTGAGCGTCGTGCTGCCCGTCTACAACGAGAAGGGCCATCTCCGCGCCGAGATCGACCGGATCCGCGCCGCCCTCGACGCCTCCGCCTACTCCTACGAGATCATCGTCGTCGACGACGGCTCGAACGACGGCTCGGAGATCGAGCTGGCCGCCGATCCAGGACATCCGGCTGATCCGTCACCCCGTCAACCGTGGCTCGCGGCTCGGCCCGCCGCACGGGTACGACCGCCGCCGTCGGCCGCGTCGTCGTCTGGACCGACGCCGACATGACCTACCCGAACGACGAGATCCCGGCGCTCGTGAAGTCGATGGACGGCTACGACCAGGTGGTCGGGGCCCGCACGCACCGAGGAAGGCACGGTGAAGTTCTTCCGGGTGCCGGCCAAGTGGTTCATCCGCTCGCTGGCCAGCTACCTCGTCCAGATCGAAGATCCCGGACCTGAACTCGGGGCTGCGGGCCTTCCGCCGGGACGTCGGCCTGCAGTACCTGCACCAGCTCCCGCCGGGCTTCTCGTGCGTCACGACGCTCACCATGTCGTTCCTCGGCAACGGCTACTCGGTCAACTACGTGCCGATCGAGTACGCGCCGCGGGCCGGGCACTCGAAGTTCCACTGGTGGCGCGACACCAAGCGCTACCTGCCCCAGGTCATCCGGATGGTGCTGTCCTACAGCCCGCTGCGGGTCTTCCTGCCCGTCGGCTTCGCCCTGCTCGCGCTCGGCATCGTCAAGCTCGATCTACGACTGGACGGTGCGGGACTTCCGCCTCGCCGCCAACACGCTGCTGATCTTCTTCGCCGCGTTCCAGCTGATCGCCATCGGGCTGCTCGCCGACCTCGTCGTCCGGGTGTCCAAGCCCGCCCACGCAGGTCCCCCCGACCGGTAGCCGACTACCCCGACAGGACGAGGCCGATGAAGCAAGTGTTCCGCCGGGTGATCGACCGGCGCGGCCGCGTCGTCGTGCTCGACCTCCCCGAGCCGCACGTCGGCCCCGACCAGGTGCTGGTGCAGAGCCGGTACTCCCTGATCAGCTCGGGCACCGAGATGACGACGCTCGCCAAGACCCCCGCCGAGCTGGTCAAGCAGACGCTGTCGGACCCGTGGATGCGCAACGTCGTCAAGCAGACCGTGCTCGTCGCCGGCATGAGCCAGACGGCGCGCCGGATCTGGCACGAGATGATCACCCCGCGGGAGATCGGGTACAGCGGCGCCGGCGACGGTGCTGCGCCGTGGGCCGAGACGTCGAGGGCCTCAAGGTCGGCCAGACGGTCGCCTACGCGGCCACCGGGCACGCCGAGCTCGCCGCACCGACCATCAACCACGTCGTGCCGGTGCCCGACGACGTCGACCTGCGCCACGCCGCGTTCGTGACCGTCGGCGGCATCGCGACCCAGGCCCTGCGGCGCGCCGACCTCGCAGTTCGGCGAGGTCGTCGCCGTCTACGGCCTCGGGCTCGTCGGCCAGCTCTGCGCCCGGATCGCGCTGCGGCGGGCTGCGTCGTCATCGGCATCGACGTCAGCCCCCGGGCGCAACGAGCTCGCTCGAGGCGCCGGCGCGTCGCTCGTCGTCGACCCCAGCGACCCGGAGTGGAAGCGCCGGATCCTCGACTTCACCGGCAAGCACGGCGTCGACGCCACCATCATCTGCGCCAGCTCGGACTCGTCCGAGATCATCAACTCCTCGATGGAGATCACCCGCCGGCAGGGCCGGGTCGTGCTCGTCGGCTACGTCCGCCTCGACATCCACCCCAAGCACTTCCTCTACCGCGAGATCGACCTCCGCTACTCCCGTGCCTACGGCCCCGGCAGCTACCACGCCGGCTACGAGAAGGGCCGGCTCGACTACCCCTTCGGCTACGTCCGCTGGACGGAGAAGCGCAACCTGGCCGAGTTCGTCCGGCTGCTGGCCACCGGTGCCGTCGACGCTCGAGCCGCTGATCGGCGGCGTCTTCGACCTCGACGACGTCCAGGCCGCGTTCGACGCCATCCGCGACCGCACCCTCCCGGCATCGCCGCGCTCATCCGCTACGGCGACGAAGAGCCCGACCGGTCGCGGACCCGCAGCACCGCGACGCGCGGCCCGAAGCGGCCGGGACGCTCGGGATCTCCCTCATCGGGTTCGGCAACCACGCGCTCGCCCAGCACCTCCCCAACCTGCGGGCGATCGACGGACGTCGAGATCCGCGGCATCGCGTCGGCCACCGCCCGCAACGCCGCCGTCGTCGCGGAGAAGGTCGGACGCCACCTTCGTCACGACCGACATCGAGGAGCGTCCTCGCCGACCCGGGCACCGACGGCGTCATCATCTCGTCGAGCCAGCCCGAGCACTACGAGCACATCAGCCGGGCGCTCGAAGCCGGCAAGGCGCTGCTCGTCGAGAAGCCGATGGTCACCACGCTCGAGGACCTGGCCGGTCGCTGCTGCGAGTGGATGGACGAGCCGGACACCGTCCGTGTTCGCCGTCGGCCTCAACCGGCGGTACTCGCCGTGTTCGACGCAGCTCGAGGCGCCGCGGTCACCGCGCCGGTCGACTCCGTCACCTACACCGTGACCCGCCCGCTACCTCCCGCCCGACCACTGGTCGCTCGACCCGGTCGACGGCGGTGGCCGGCTGATCAGCGAGGGCGAGCACTTCCTCGACCTCTGCCACCTGCTCATCGGCCGGCCGCCGCTCTCCGTCTACGCCCGCGCGCTCGGGCAAGACGCCCGAGGACCTCCGCACCCTGTGCAACTTCGCCGTGACCGTGCACTACGACGGTGCGGTCGCCAACATCGTGTTCGACGAGAGCGCCGGCGCCGAGTACCCCCAGGAGCGGCTCACCGTGCTGGCCAAGGGCCAGGTCGCGATCGCTCGACGACTTCTCCAAGCTGACCCTGCACGGCCGGAAGGTGCGCGCCGGCTTCGGATCCGGAGCGCCGATGGGCCACAAGGAGCAGCTGCGCGGCGTTCGTCGCCGCCGTCCGCGGTGAGCCGACTCCCTGCTGACGCTGGGACGGACGCGTCGCTGGCGACCCTCAGCGTGTTCGCGGCGCAGGAGAGCATCCGCACCGCGCAGCCGATCGACCTGGAGGCGTACAGGCGGGAGCTGCTCCAGCGCACCGACTAGCGGAAGGTGAGGTTCGGCGCGTCAGCCGCCGATCTGCTCCTGCGCCACGCGAAGGTCGATGCGGAGGAGCATTCCGACGCGGCGGACCGCGGTCAGGAGCCACGCGCTCGATCTCCTCGAGGTCCTGGCCCCAGTCGAGGAAGCGGCGGTAGACGCCGCTGGAAGGACCCTGCTCCTGCGCCCAACCGGCGATCCTTGCCGGCCTGATGCAGACGTCCTCGTCCGGGTCTGTGGCGAGGAGCACGTCGAAGCCCGCGTCACGCAGCACGGCGATCTTCGGGCCAGGGCCGGTGAAGAACGGGAACCTACCGTCCGTTGTCATGAAGCCGGGGGCGTCGAGGTGCGGGATGTTGAAGCGGCCGTAGTCGATGAGGTACGGCCGGTCGACCGCCGCGATGGCCCGCTCCCCGACGACGCTGGCCAGCGCCTCGCGGTAGGTAGTCCCGCAGGACTTCGTTGTCGGGAGGATGGTTCGAACCCCCGAGGTCATCTGCCGCGGCCCGCCCGACGAGCTGTTGGCCGCTGGGCAGCAGGTTCCAGGCCAACCCGAGCGTCGAGAAGCTGACGGTGGCCGCTGCTACGCCTGCAGCGAGGATCGGAAACGCTCCCAGACGAGGCCGATATCCGACGCGCTCGGCCATGACGTCTGTTGAGCGGATCAGCTCGAGAAGCAGAAAGATCGCCACCCCCTCACTCATCGGGCCCGCGTACCGGGCGAAGACCGATGCCCCCAGGAGCGGCGTGTTGAGCGCGAACAGAACCGCGACAAGGATCGTCGCTGTGGCAGCGATCATGACGAACGCTGCGTCTGGGAGGAGGCGCCAACCCAGGAGCGAGACGACGACGACGGCGAGCACGACCCAGAAGTAGGGCCCGCTCCGGACGAGGTCGAAGGCGAGGTCGGCCCGGCGGCCGAGATCGCCCACCGGCGGGCCCCGCAGTGCCGGCATGTTCATGTTGCCGGCGAGCAGGGGATAGAGGGGCGTGCCCACGGTCCGCCACATGGCGAAGGACCAGGGCGCCACGGCAACGAGCGTGCTGGCCCCGCCGGCCACCACGACGAGGACCCTGCTGGCGATCCCGGACCGTGTGGTCAGGAGCACCCCGAGCGTCACGATCAGCGCGCCGAGCAGGCCGAGGTTCGGCCGAACCGACATCAGTGCCGCTGTGACCAGGCCTGCCGCCGCGGCCCATCGAATCGCACTCCGCGTGTCGCCCGTGCGCAGCGCGCGCCGCATCTCGGCCGTGGCGGCCAGAACGACGACGAGGAGCGGGGCAGCGAGGAGCACACCGGTCGAGTTCACGCGCAGCACCCAGGCGAACGGGATCGCCAGGATCAGTACTATGCAGAGCACCCTGGTCCCGATGGACCGCAGCCGGTTGCCGACAAACAGGCCAGCCAGGAACGTGCCGGCGATCGCCGTGTCGGCCACGCCGAGGGCGCGGTTTCCGAACACCGCGACCGGCAGGGCTCGGAGCACATCGAACCCTCCCAGGCTCTGGGCCCGCCGGGCGCTCCATGGCTCCTCGAGGCCATAGGTCTCGATTAGTCGGCGGGCCATGGGTAGGTAGGCGCGCAGGTCGTCACAGCGGTTGAACGGGAACCGGAGCCCTACCAGGGACTCGACGGCGACCACGACGCCGAGGGCCGCCGCTGCGAGCGTTCCGAGAAGGAGCGACGAGCGAGGGATCGCACGGATTGGCCCGAACCCGAGGAACTCCCGGACAGCGAGCACCAGTCCGATCACGACGAAAGGACCCGTGTACAGCCACCACGGGATCCGCAGCACGAGCGCCACCCCACCGATCATCATGAGCGCTCCGAGCCCGACACCCGCGGCCACCCCCGGACGGCGGCGGCTGTCCGGCATGTCGCACCCTGTTGCTCTCGGGAGGAGCTGGAACCCGACACCGGCACACGCCGCCCACAGGGTGATGGAGAGCGCCGCGCACAGCACGATCTCGAGCGCGAAGTGCGACGAGATCCTCACATGGCCGCTCCCCACGCCGACGCGCTAGGTCCGGCGCCCGATCGGCTCGCCAGGCACGCCGGCGACGATCGTGCCTGGTTCCACGTCCCTCGTCACCACCGCGCCCGCCGCCACGACCGCGCCACGTCCGACATGAACCCCCGGGCAGGACGATGGCGCCCGCGCCGATCCACGCCCCGTCCTCGATCGTGATCGGTGCGACCTCGAGGCCCGAGAACCTCATCGTCGATCCCTCCTCCGGGATCCGGTGCCCGGCACTGATGATCTGCGCGCCATGGGCGATCATCACCTCGTCGCCGATGGTGACACCGCCGTGGGTCAGCAGCATCGCCGACTTGCCGATCGAGACGTCGGAGCCGATGGCGAGCTTCCGATAGTCGTCGATCCACACGTCGCGCCAGACCTTGGGACGGACGCCCACGGTCGCCCCCCGCCATCGGAGAAGGACCCGCTTGACCTTGCACGACGCCGGATCGTGGGGCGCCACCATCATGAAGAGCTCGACGAGGTAGTCGCCGATGGCGGTGACGATGGGCACCTTGACGTGGACGATCTCCTTCGCCATCAGCAGCGTGCTCCTGAGGGGCGGATGCTCCGGCTCATGGCTTGAGGATCAGCCCTTGGCCGGTCGGTAAGGACAGCACTTGGACGCCGCGTCGACTGGCGAAGTCGTCGAAGGCCCGCTTCTGTTCGATGTGCTTGCGCCACCCGTAGTCGTCGAGGACGATGGCCGCGCCGCTCACGAGCTTGTCCCAGAAGTACTCCGCCGCTGCTATCTCCGGGTCTCGCGTGTTCATGTCGAGCGAGAGGAACGCGATCCTGCTCGCTCTCGACCTGGTCGAGCGTCCCGGGCACCGCGCCCTTGACGATCTCGACGTTGTCGTAGGGCGTGAACGTCCGCACGACGGCCTCGTAACAGGGCTCATACTCACCGACGCGGACACCATGCACCTTCTCCTCGGGGGAGATCATCCGCTCGACGAGTCCCTCGTAGGTGTCGAGGAGGTAGAACCGCTTCGGCAGTTCCTCGAAGTCCAGGTACCGGACGACCGTCAGCGCGTAGCCGCCACGGTTGACACCGCACTCGACGAAGTCCCCGTCCAGGTGGGTCCCCCGCTCCGCCGCCCAGCATACGACGTAGGCGCGCCAGTGGAGATCTCCAAAGGTCCACGACCCGGTGGCCCGTCCGGCGGCGTAGGCGGCGGCGAAACGGGGATCGACCATGAAGTCCGCGTTGTGCGTGGTGGCCATGCCGTCCTGGTTGTAGGTGGCCCTGCCGTAAAGCGACCGGGAGAGGTAGTTCCCGCCGAGCCGGTTCATCGCCCGGATCGCCCGGAGTCGCGTCGAGGTCGGGACGGCATCCCGCAGCCACTGGCGGATCGGTTCCAAGATCGGTCGTGCTCCTGTCGTCGAAAGCGCTCGGACGGACGGGCCGTCGCACAGTACGCTCTCGTGGTCCCGGCGCCCCTCGTCGCCGTCCCGCCCGCCGGCGCAGAGACCCATCGACGCATGAAGCACCGTAATCTGCTCCAGACCGGGATCCTCGTGGCGGGCCTCGCCGGCATCGCCTTCGTCATCACCCAGACCGTCGACGACTCGGCCGGACAGGTCATGCCCTCGACGCCGGCGCTGTCGATCGCCGGCGCCCTCGCCCTCCTCGCGATCACCGCTTCGGCGCGGGCCTGGGCGGTGCTGTTCCGGGACCTGCTGACGACGCGCTCCCGGCGACTGGCCCTGCGGGGGACCTTCTACATCGCCCAGCTCACGAAGTACCTCCCGGCTGGCGGGGTGATCCAGGTCGCCAGTCAGCTCGGTCTGGCACCGACAGCGGGCGTCCCGTTGAAGCGGGCGGCGGTGGCCTTCCCCGTCACGGTCATCGGCGCCCTGTCCGCGTGCGCCACGTTCGGCTGCGGCCTCGCCCTCGTGACCGACCTTCCGCGATGGGCGCGGACGCTGGCCGGCTCTCGCTCCTGACCTTGGTCCTGCTCTCCCGGCCGCTCATGGCCCGCGTCTCGAGCTCGCCGCGCGACGTCTCATCCCGCGGACGCCGGCGGCCGATCAGCTCCCCCGCCAGGTGGACATCCTCGCCTTCTACCTCTGGGCACTCGTCACGATCGGCGCGCTGTGCGGTGGTTACACCGTGCTCCTCCTCTCCGTCACGGACGACATCAACGGCGCGACCGTTTCTGCGCGTTTCGCGATGAGCTGGGCCGTCGGGTTCCTCGCCGTTCCCGTCCCGGCTGGCGTCGGGGTGCGGGAGGCGGTCCTCGTCGCCGCCATCCCCGGCGTACCGACGGCGCCGCTGTTGGCGGCGTCGTTGGCGCTGCGCTTGCTCACGATTGCGACGGAGGTGCTGGCACTCGTCGGCAACCGGTTGAGCAGTTGGCTCCACGCCCGGGGTGCCGATGACGAGTCGCCGGTCGATACCGCCAACGGCTCGGCGGACACCGGACCGGTGGAGACCGGACCGGCAGCAGCGGCGAGGACGCTGGAGGCGTGACCTCTTCCGCTCCGTTCACCGATGAGGGGTCGCGCTCGGAGGACCTCGGCTATGTCCTCGACCGGGTGTTCGACACCGCCCGCGTCACGGACTACGAGGGCTGGTCCAAGCACGACGCGCTGAACGCGCCCTGGCTCGAGCGGCTGGCCGGGCGCTCCCGGCCGCGGCGGCTGGTCGCCACCCAGTCCGTGATGCGCAGCCCGGTCGACGTCCGGCGCCTCGCCCGGGTCAAGCGGGCCCGCAACGCGAAGGGCCTCTCGCTGTTCGCACGCGGCCTGCTGGCCCGTTACCGCATGACGGGTTCGGACGAGCGACGCGCGAGGAAGCGACCGGGCTGCTCGACTGGCTGGTCGAGCACCCGTCGCCCGCCACCGGGCCGGATGGCGCCCTGCCCGGCGTGGCGTGGGGCTATCCGTATCCGTGGCAGGACGTCGGCTTCTTCGCGCCGCGCAACTTCCCGAACCGGGTCGTCACGTCCTTCGTCGGCCAGGCCCTGCTGGACTGCGTACGGCACGCTCGGGCGACGAGCGCCACCTGGACGCGGCCAGTCGGAGCGGTCGAGTTCCTGGTCGACGGCGCCGACGACCCTCTTCGAGGACGAGCGGCACCGCTGCGTGAGCTACGTCCCCGATCCGGCCGTGACCTGGATCGTGATGGACGTCTCCGTGCTGAGCGGCGCGCTGGCCGCCCGGCTGGCTGCGCTCAACGGCGACGCGGCACTCATGGAGGAGGCCGGCCGTCTGGTCCGCTACGTCGTGACGCAAGCAGACCGCCGACGGCGCCTGGTTCTACGCCGACCCGCCCTCGGCCAGCCACATCACGCACGACAACTACCACACCGGTTTCATCCTGGACGCCATCGCCGGGTACACCGACGCCTCCGGCAGCGACGAGTTCGTGGCGGCCTACGACAAGGGGCTGGACTTCTACCGCGACCGGCTGTTCGAGCCCGACGGCGCGGCCCGGTTCATGAGCGACCAGCGCTGGCCGGTCGACATCCACGGCTGCGCCCAGGGCATCATCACCTTCTCGCTGCAACAGCAACGGGAGCGGCCGAGGCGGGGAGATGGCGGACCGCGTGCTGGACTGGACCATGGCCAACATGTGGGACCCGCGCAGCGGCTGGTTCTCTACCAGAAGCGGCGCGGCATCCGCACCAACATCCGCGAGCTGCGCTGGTGCCAGGCCTGGATGTCGTGGGCGCTGGCCCTGCGCCTCGAGACACGCCGCGTGACCCAGGAGGCAGACCGATGAGAGGGTTCCCAGGCCGGGAGCTGGCGCTCGACCCGTCACGCAGCCGCTTCGAGCGCGCTCTACGCCCGCATCCTGGGCGCCCCGGCCAACGGGCTGCGCATCCGGTTGCGGCGGGTGCTCCCCGCCACGGACGGCGACTACCGCAAGATCCTCGACGCCGGCTCGGGCCCGGGCGTGTTCTCCTACGAGCTCGCGAAGCGCCATCCCGAGGCCGAGGTGCTCGGCGTGGACAGCGACCCGGACGTCGTCGCGCGTGCCAACGAGGTGGCGGCGCTGGCCGGGCTGACGCGGTGCCGGTTCGACGTGCGCGACGTGACGCAGCTCGGCTTCGACGAGCAGTTCGACCTGGTGGTCAGCGTCGACAACCTCGAGCACGTCGAGGACGACGTCAGCGCCATGCGGGCGCTGCCGGGACTCGCTGCGGCCCGGGGGCCGTCTGGTCGTCCACGTCCCCGGCTACGAGCGGCGTTGGTTCGTCTTCGGGCGGCGGGTGAACTTCGACGTGCCCGGCCACGTCCGTCCCGGCTACCGGGCCGACGAGCTCGTGGCCAAGCTCGAGGCCGCCGGGTTCGAGGTGACGTCCCACCAGGCCACCTACGGCCTGCTGGAGACGGTCACCAACAACATCTCGTACGTCATCAGCGGCGCCGACCAGCGCCGCAAGGGCCTCTACGCCCTCGCCTTCCCGGTGCTCCTCGCCGTCTCTTGGCTCGGGCAAGTGCTCCAAGCCGGCGCTGGGGTGCGGGCGTGCTGGCCACCGCGGTCCGCCCGGCCGGCGGCTCGGCGGAGGGCGGCTGACCGGTGCGGATCCTCATCGACATCCTCCACCCCGCCCACGTCCACTTCTTCCGCAACTTCCACGGCGAGATGACCGAGCGCGGGCACGAGCTCCTCATCACCGCCCGGGAGAAGGACCGCTCGCTCGAGCTCCTCGAGCGAGTACGGCCTCCCGTACGAGCAGCTCTCGACGCAGCGGCACCGGCGCGCGTCGGGCATGGTCACCGAGATGTCCCAGCGCACCGCGCCGGCTGCTGAGGGTGATGAAGCGGTTCCGGCCCGACGTCATGACCGGCATCATGGGCCCGTCCATCGCGGTGGCCGGCGCCGTCCGGCGGGTCCCGGCGGTCGTCTTCTACGACACCGAGTTCGCCCGGCAGACCAACTGGTTCACCTACCCGCTCGCCCACAGCGTGTGCACGCCGGACTGCTACCAGGGCAAGGTGCGCGGGACGCCATCGCACGTACGCCGGCTACCACGAGCTGGCCTACCTCCATCCCGAGCCGCTTCCGGCCCGACCCGCGATCGGCTGGCCGCGTTCGGCGTCGGCGCCCGACGAGCCGTTCGTCGTCGTGCGCTTCGTGTCCTGGCAGGCCGTGCACGACCGCAAGGAGAAGGGCCTGACCGCGGGCCAGAAGCGTGACCTCGTCGAGACGCTGCACCGGCACGGGCGCGTGCTGCTGTCCTCCGAGGCGGCCCTGCCGCCCGACCTCGCGCCGCTGCGAGCTCACCGGGCCCGGTCGAGGACATCCACCACCTCATGGCCCACGCCCAGCTGGTGGTCGGCGAGTCGGCCACCATGTCCTCCGAGGCCGCGGTGCTCGGCGTCCCCGCCGTGTTCATCGCCACCACCGGCCGCGGGTACACCGACGACGAGGAGCGCCGCTACGGACTGGTGCGCCACTTCACCGAGGACCAGTACGACGAGGCCGTCGCCACGGTCGAGGAGCTCCTGGCCGACGATCCCCCGGGCGTTCGGGGCACGAGCCCGCGAGCAGCTGCTCGACGAGAAGATCGACGTCACCGCGCTGGATGGTCGACTACTTCGAGTCCGGCTTCGGGCAGGCGGCCTGACGTGCGAGACGGCGGCCTGAGCGCCTGATGTGCGGCATCGCCGGCACGGTCGGCTTCGGCGACGCGGACCTGATCCGCGCCATGACCGACACCATCGCGCACCGCGGTCCGGACGGCGACGGCTTCTTCGTCGGCGACGGCGTCTGCCTCGGCAATCGGCGGCTGGCCATCCTCGACGTCCCCGGCGGCGCGCAGCCGATGAGCAACGAGGACGGCTCGGTCGTCGTCGTCTACAACGGCGAGACCTACAACTACCCCGAGCTGCGCGCGCTACGTGCTGCGAGCGCGGCCACCGCCTCCACACCACCTGCGACACCGAGCTCCTGCCTCACCTCTACGAGGACGAGGGCATCGGGTTCGCCTCCCGCCTGAACGGCATCTTCGCCTTCGCCCTCTACGACCGCGCCCGCCGCAAGCTGTTCCTGGTCCGCGACCCGATCGGCGTGAAGCCGCTGGTCTACAGCGAGGACGGGAGCCGCCTGGCGTTCGGCTCCGAGGCCAAGGCCGTCCTGGCCAGCGGTCTCGTGGCACGCCGAGCTCGACGAGGCCAGCCTCCACCTGGCCATGAACGTCCGCTACGTCCCCGGCGAGCGCACGTTCTTCCGCGGCATCCGACGCCTGCCGCCCGGCCACGTGCTCGAGGTGGCCGACGGCGAGCTCGCGCCAGTACCCGTACGCGACGGTCGACTGGGACGCCCGACGAGGCGCCTTCGGCTGGCCGACTGGACTCGAAGGGATCCGCCACCACTCCGGCAGGCCGTGACCAGCGCCAGCTGCTGTCGGACGTGCCGCGTCGGCGTGTCGCTGTCCGGCGGCATCGACTCGAGCTCGATCGTGGCGATGCTCCGCCAGAGCGGGACGGGCACGATCAAGACGTTCAGCCTCGGCTTCGGCGAGCCCACCGACGAGCTGGACGACGCCCGCTTCGTCGCCGAGACCTACGGGACCGACCACCACGAGGTCGTGCTGCACGAGCCGGCGCTCAAGCACCTGCGCCGACGCCATCCGCCACACCGAGGAGCCGAAGGTCAACTCGCTCCAGCTCTACCTGCTCCACCGCTTCATCGGCGAGCACGTCAAGGTGGCGCTCTCCGGTCTGGGCGGCGACGAGCTGTTCGCGGGCTACGACATCTACGGCTACCTGGGCCGTACCGAGCGGCTCCGGCCGGGCCGCGCCGCGACGGCGCTCCGGCGTCTCGCGCCCGTGCTGGACTGGGCCGGCCGGCGTGGTGCGGCGCTCGGACAGCCGCAGCTCGACCTCGCCGTCCGCCAGGCTCGAGTGGCTGGCGTCCGCCGGCGACCCGGCCCGCCACTACCTGCTGCTGCGCAACGCCTGGGACTTCAACGCGCCGCTGCTCCGGCGGGTGTACACGCCCGACTTCCTCGAGCGGCTGACGACCAGGACGAGAGGCGAGTTCGACGGGCTGTTCACCGGTCGGCGGATCCCTGCCCGGCGAGGTGCTGCGGGCGGAGTTCGCCACGAAGATGGTCAGCGACCTCCTCCACAACGAGGACACGATGTCGATGGCCCACTCCGTCGAGTCCCGGGTGCCGTTCCTCGACCTCGAGCTCGTCCGCTTCGTGGCCCGGATCCCCGACCACGTCCGCTTCGGCGCGGGCATGAAGGGCCTGCTGAAGCAGGCGCTCCGCGGCGTCCTGCCCGACCGGGTGCTCGACAAGAAGAAGTGGGGCTTCACGTTCGACCCGGTCGAGCAGTACGACAAGGACCTCGGGACGATGGCCCGCGAGCTGCTCACGCCGGCGCGGCTGGCCGAGACGCGGCGTGTTCAACCCCGAGTTCGTGCGCAGGGTGCTGGCGGCGCGCCCGCACGCCCCGGCTCCGCTGGCACTACTTCATGCTCTGGCAGATGATCGGCGTCGAGCTCTGGCGCGACATCTTCGTGAAAGGATCGACGTCATGACCACCGAGCCCGCCCCCACGGTGGAGAACGTCAAGGACTTCTGGGAGTCCCACGTCAACAACGAGTACTACACGGCCGAGGAGCGTGGCTCCGACGCCTACTTCACGGAGATCGAGGAGCGGCGCTACCGCACGCACTACCACCTGGAGGAGCTCTTCGCCTCGCTGCACGGCAGCCACGGCCGGCTGCTCGAGGTCGGCTGCGGCATCGGGGTCGACAGCATCCAGCTGGCGAAGTGCGGGTTCGACGTCACCGCGGTGGATCTCACCGAGAGCGCGCTCGACGGTCGCCCGCGAGTTCGCGGCGCACGCGGGCGTCTCGATCGACTTCCGGCTCGGCAACGCCGAGGGCCTGGACTTCGCCGACGCAGAGCTTCGACGCCGTCTACTCCTTCGGTGTGCTGCACCACACGCCTGACATCGAGCGCTCGGTGAAGGAGGTCCATCGGGTGCTGAGGCCCGGCGGCACGGCGCTACGTGATGCTCTACCACCGCTGGTCGCTCGTGAACCTCGTGCACCGGCGTCCTGCGCCTGCCCTACGAGTCGCCGCGCCGACCGCAAGGACCACTGCCCGGTCGTCTACACGTTCAGCCGCGGCAGCGCCGGGCGCCTGTTCGCGGACTTCTCGAAGGTGGACGTGGCCTGCGCCTACCCGTTCACGTACGGGTTCGGTCCGTTGTGCACGCAAGCTGCCGCTTGCCGATCCGGCGCATCCTCGGTCGGGCCATCGGCTGGCACGTCATGATCACCGCCGTCCGCTGAAGTGCCGCTCGATCCCCGTCGGGGCCAGCGCCGGACGAGATCGCCGTCGGCACCGACCACCTGTTCGTCGGCAACTTCGGCAGTCGTTCGATCAGCGTGATCGACCCGGGCTAGTGGCGGACGACCGTGCGCTGGCGGTCGAGCCAGCCGATGCAGGACGGCGATGGCCCGGGGATCGTGACGCAGCCGGTGCCCGGCGCCGGGCAGCAGCCGCAGCTCGGCGCTCCCGTGGTACTCGGCGAACTGGCGGGCATCGACCACCGGGACGTACGGGTCCTCCTCGCCGTGCAGGACCAGGAGTGGCCGCGGGGCCAGCCGCCGGGCCGCGGGCAGGGGCCGGAAGCGGCGGAACTCCCTGGCCCAGGCCTCGAACGACGGGGGGAAGGCCGGATGGCGGATGGCTCCGAGCTCACGCGCGTGCTCGAGGAAGCGGCGCGGGTGAGCGGCCCAGTCGTCGAAGTCGGCCCGGGCGCCCAGCATCGCCACGCCGCGGACCCTCGCGTCCTCGGCGCCGACGCACACCGCCAACGAGCCTCCGGTGTTGGTCCCGACCAGCCAGACGCCGTCGGGCTCCGCCACGCTCTCGAGATGGTCGATGGCCGCCCGCAGGTCGTCGATCCAGCCCTGGAGCGAGAAGTCCCCGCTCGACTGGCCGCACCCGCGGAACGTGAACGTCATGGCCGCCCAGCCGAGCTCGTTGGCGATGCGGTCCATCAGCTCGGGGAAGGTCCCGCCGGACTGACGGGCGTCGAGCGGCCCGAGCGGGAACCCGTGGCAGAGGATCAGCGCGGGCAGCCCGGCGGTCCGGCGCCCGGCGGGAAAGGCGAGGTGGCAGGCGAGGGTCAGCGTGCCGGAGGTGAAGCTGTTGTTCAACGGGGCGAGCGTCGACGCGACCGGCGACCGGGTCGGGCCAGCCGGTAGCCGCGGTTGTGGGCCTCGGACAGCTCGTCCGGCCCGAAGCACAGGAACGTCTCGGCTGCCATCAGCTCCTCGATGACCGCGGGATCGTCCCAGTGGTCGAGGTCGTACACGACCTGCGAGCGCTTGTCGCCCAGGTAGCGCTGGTGCTCGAACCGGGCCGGCCGTTCCATGGCGGCGGACGATAGCGGCCGGAACCTCGTCCGGTTACGGTCCGCCGGCATGGACGCCAGCCGCACGACCGACCTGCTCGAGGAGACCCTGAGGGCGACGATCGCCGTCGGCCAGCAGCTCTCGGACGAGGAGTGGGAGCTGCCCACGGACTGCCCGGCATGGACGGTCAAGGACCATGTCTCCCACCTCATCGGCACCGAGCGGATGCTGCAGGGTCTGCCGCTGTCGGAGATCGAGCTCGAACCATCGGCGCACGTGAGGAACCCGATCGGCGAGTTCAACGAGCGTGAGGTGGAGATGCGGCGCGCTCAGTCCGGCGCCGAGGTCCTCTCCGAGCTCGAGGAGTTGGTCGATCTCCGTGTGGACACGCTGCGGAACGCCGACGACGCGTACTTCGCGCAGGACGCCATGACCCCGACAGGGCCGGGCACCATGCTCGACTTCCTCTCCATCCGGATCCTCGACTGCTGGGTGCACGAGCAGGACATCCGGCGCGCCGTCGGACAGCCGGGCCATCTCGATGGCGGTCCGGCCGAGCACACGACGGATCGGCTCCTGCGGACCCTTCCGATCGTCGTCGGCAAGCGAGCGGGTGCGCCGGAGGGTTCACTCACGCTCCTGCGCCTCTCCGGCCCGGTCGAGCGGACGGTCCCGGTGCTGGTCGAGGAGGGCCGGGCGAAGGTCATCGACCTGGACGGTGCCGGCGCGCCGGACGTGACCGTGACGATGGACTCCGAGACGTTCCTCGTCCTGGCCGTCGGCCGCCAGACCGCGGCCGACAGAGCCGAGCGCATCGAGATCTCGGGTGAGGGCGACTGGGGCCAGGCAGTCGTCGATCAGCTCAACATGATGATCTAGGCGGCCGGTTCATCCGCTTCCGGGCCGACGGCGCCGATGGCGTCGAGGTATGCCAGGTGGGCCTCGACGACGTGGGCCACGTCCTCGTCCGTGACCTCGATGCCCAGGTCGTCGGCCTGCCCGATCAGGTAGGCGACGGCGTCGGTCTCGTCGATCACGACGGGGTCCACGATCTCCTGCACCTGGTCCACCGCGACGGGCGGCTGGAAGCCCTTGCGGCGGAGCTGCGCCATGTGCGCCCGGAGCAGGACCCGCACGTCGTCGTGGGTGAGCCGGGCCTGGGCGCCGGGGGGCAGCGTGTCGGCGACGAACTCGACGGCCTCGTCCAGCACATACACCGCCCGGGGCGCCACGCCGTCCAGGCGGCGGGCCTCCCTACCGACGGTGACGGCCGCGATGCCGAAAACGGTGACGGCCGCCAGCACGAGGATCAGAACCACCAGCGCCACGGGGGCGAGGGTAGCCACGAGGGATCCGCCCATATGCTCGCCCGCCATGACCGTGCTCGTCACCGGCGGCGCCGGCTACATCGGCTCGCACACCGTCCGCCTCCTCCGCTCGCAAGGGCGGGACGTGGTGGTCCTCGACACCCTGGAGTTCGGCCACAAGGACGCTGTCCTCGGGGCGCCCCTCGTGATCGGCGACATCGGCGACGTCGAGCTCGTCCGCCAGCTGGTCAAGGACCACGGCGTGACGTCGTGCATCCACTTCGCGGCGCTGAAGGCCGTCGGCGAGTCGATGCAGCAGCCCGATCGCTACTTCGCCAACAACGTCGCCGGCTCCCAGCGCCTGATCGAGGCGCTGCACCGGTCGGACGTCCGGAACATCGTGTTCTCCTCGTCGTGCTCCGTGTACGGCACGCCGGAGCACGTGCCCGTGAGCGAGGACGCTCCGCTGCGTCCCGAGAGCGTGTACGCCGAGACCAAGCGCATCGATCGAGTCGATGCTCGGCTGGTACGACCGGACCCTCGGCGTCACGTCGGTCAGCCTGCGCTACTTCAACGCCGCCGGCGCCGCGCCCGACGGATCGATCGGTGAGGACTGGAACTTCTCGCAGAACCTCATCCCCCACACGATGAAGGCCATGCTCGGCAAGCGCCCGCCGCTGGAGGTGTTCGGCACCGACTACCCCACGCCCGACGGCACCGCCATCCGCGACTACATCCACGTGGACGACCTGGCCGACGCGCACGTCAAGGCCCTGGATCACCTCGCCGAGGGCGGCGGCGACGGTGGCGCTGAACGTCGGGACCGGCGTGGGCACGCTCGGTCCAAGAGGTGATCGATGCCACTGAGCGCGTCACCGGCCGCGAAGTGCCCCGGGTCTACGTCGGCCGCCGGCCGGGCGACCCTGTGGCGCCTGTACTCCGACAACGACCTCGTCAGGTCGACGCTGGGCTGGGAGCCGGCGCAGCAGCTCGACGAGATCATCGCCACCGCATGGCAGTGGCACTCGACGCACTTCGAGCAGTAGTCCCGCGGGGCCCGTCGGGCCTGGCGAGCGAGGCCCGCGACGTGCGATTCAGATGCCGATGCGCTGGGCCAGCAGCTCCCGGTGGTAGGTCGGGTCGCCGAACAGCAGCTCGGAGCTCTTGGCCCGCTTGAAGTACAGGTGGGCCGGGTGCTCCCAGGTGAAGCCGATGCCACCATGGATCTGGATGTTCTCCGCCGCGGCGTGGAAGTAGGCCTCCGAGCAGTAGGCCTTGGCCAGTGAGGCCACCGACGGGAGCTCGTCGTTCATCTCGGCCGCGCACCACATGCCGTAGTAGGCGGCGGACTTGGCCGACTCGACCTCCAGGAGCATGTCGGCGCACTTGTGCTTGATGGCCTGGAACGAGCCGATGGGCCGGCCGAACTGCACCCGGACCTTGGCGTACTCGACGGCCATGTCCAGGACCTTCTGGCCGCCGCCGACCTCCTCGGCCGCCAGCGCCACCGCGGCGAGGTCGAGCACGGTCGACAGCACGGCCCATCCCTGGCCCTCGGTGCCGAGCAGGCGGGCGGGCGTGCCGGCGAACTCGAGCTTGGCCTGCTTGCGGGTCTGGTCCATCGTGGACAGCGCGGTGCGGGTGAGCCCGTCGGCGTCGCCGACCACGGTGAAGAGGCTCACGCCTCCAGCCGTGCGGGCGGCGACGATGATCAGGTCGGCCGTGTGTCCGTCGAGGACGAACATCTTGGTGCCGTTGAGCGTCCAGCCTTCGCCGTCCTGCGTGGCCTCCATGGTGACGCCGCTCTCGTCCCACTTGCCCGAGGGCTCGGTGTAGGCGAGCGTGGCGATCGTCTCGCCGGCCGCGATGCCCGGCAGGAAGTCCTTCTTCGCCGCGTCGTCACCGCTCTGGAGGAGCGTGTTGGCGGCGAGGACGACGGTCGAGAAGTAGGGCGCGCAGAGCAGGGCGCGGCCCATCTCCTCCAGCACGACTCCGAGCTCGACGAAGCTGTAGCCCGAGCCGCCGAACTCCTCAGGGATGGCGAGGCCCTGGAGGCCCATCTGCTCACCCATCTGGGACCAGACGGCGGGGTCGTACCCGTCCTCGGTGTCCATGAGGCGCCGGACCTCGGTCTCGGGGGACTTGCTGTCGAGGAAGGACCGGACGGTCTTGCGGAGCTCTTCCTGCTCCTCGCTGAAGGCAAAGTTCATGTCGTCCAAGTTTGCTCGTCCGGCGAATCGCCGTCGATTCGCCGGATGTACATACGTGTACACATGAGCCGGTACCGTGGAGTCGTGCACAGGGTCAGCATCCGGGAGTTCCGGGCGAACGTGGCGGCAGCGGTCCGGCGGGCCGAGTGGGGCGAGCGGACCGTCATCACCGTCGCCGGCCGGCCGGCCGCCCAGCTCGGCCCGCTGGAGCCGCTCGGCCCGGCGCCGCTGACGCTCGATGACCTGTTCGCCCGCGGCCTCGTCCTCGCTCCCCGGCGCCACGACCGGCCGCCCCCGGGTCCGCCTGTCCCGGTCTGGTCAGGCGCCCGCCTCGACCGGCTCTTACGCGAACAGCGGGGCTGACCGTTGACCCTCGCCCTGGACACGAGCGCGCTCGTCGCCCGGCATCTGGCCATCCCCGCCCGTGAGGTCACCTCCGAGGCGATGGCTGCCGACCCCGAGTGGTGCGCCAGCGCGCTGGCCCTGACCGAGGCTCTCGTCCTCATCGATCGGCTGACCGACGAGCCCGAGCTGCGCGACGAACTCGAAGACGCCGTGCGACTCGACTGGGACCGCCTGGCCGTCGTGCCCGTCGACGCGGCCTGCCTCGACCGGGCCGCCGAGCTCGCCCGGGCCCAGCCGCTGCGCCTGTCCGACGCCCTCCATCTCGCCGCCGCCGACCGCCTCCCGCGGCCCGTGCGCTTCCTGACCTTCGACCCCGGCCAGATCCCCGTCGCCCTCTCACTCGGCTTCGAGGTCATCTCGACCTGAGCCCGAGCCGCAACTGTGAGCCGAGCGCGCCGACAACAGCGCGAACTCCTCAGACCTTCGCCGAGACGGCGTCGTCGCGCAGCGGAACTCTGAGCCGAACGCGCCGCCGACGGCGCGAACGCCTCGGACTTCGCCGCCTTCCGGACGGCAGGACGTCCCGCTCGGCGAACCCGGTGCCAGACTGGAAGGCATGACGCTGCACTACGAGGACGAGCAGATCGAGATCCACAAGCTCGTCGTGGGCCCTTACGAGAACAACGTGTTCGTCCTGCGCTGCCGCGAGACCGGCGACGCGGTGCTGCTCGACGCCGCCAACGAGCACGAGAAGCTCCTCGAGCTGGCGCAGTCGCTCAACGTGCGGCGCGTGCTCGAGACCCACGGGCACTGGGACCACATCCAGGCCGTGCCGGCCATGCGGGAGGCGGGCTACGAGGTGGCGGTCACCGCCCTCGACGCGCCCCGCCTGAAGGACGTGGGCTACGACGTCTTCCTCGACGACAAGGAGGTCGTGGAGGTGGGCCGCGTCCGCCTCGACGCCATCCACACCCCCGGCCACACGGAGGGCTCGATCTGCTTCAAGGTGGCCGGCAGCCCGATCCTCTTCAGCGGCGACACGCTGTTCCCGGGTGGGCCCGGCAACACGACGTTCGAGGGCGGCGACTTCGCCACCATCATCTCCTCCCTCGACACGAAGCTGTTCACGCTGCCGGCCGACACCATCGTCCTGCCCGGCCACGGCGACGACACGACCATCGGCACCGAACGACCGCACCTTCAGGAGTGGGTCGACCGGGGCTGGTGAGCCTCCGCGGGCCGCTCACTGCAGCCAGGCGGGTCCCCGGAAGCGGCGGTGCATGAGCACGGCCCGGGCCACCATCCACACCGCCAGCGCGCTCCACACGCCGACGATGCCCAGGGCCGGCCAGGCCAGGGGCAGGGCGGCGAACGGCAGGTAGACGACCAGCGCGATCACCATCGCTCGGCCCAGGAACCGCACGTCGCCGGCGCCGATGAGCACCCCGTCGAGCGCGAAGGCCACGGCCCCGGGCAGGAGCATCAGCCCGAGCACCACCAGGCCGGCCACGGTCCGGCTGACGACGGCCGGGTCGGCGCTGAACACCCGCGCCAGCAGCGGTGCCGTCCCCACCACGACCGCGCTGACGCCGATCCCCACCACCACAGACAGCACGAGCACCCGCTCCCCGACCCGCCGGGCCAGGCCCTCGTCGCCCGCGCCGAGCGCCTCCGCCACCAGCGTCTGCGCGGGGATGGCGAAGGCGTCGAGGGACAGCGCCAGCAACGTGAACATGGTGTTGACAACCTGGTGCGCGGCCACCGTGGCCGTGTCGACCCGGGCGGCCACGGCAGTGGCGATCGCGAACGCCGCGATGAGCGAAACCACCCGTACGACGAGGTGCGCGCCGGCCCTGAGCAGCCGGCTCAGCTCGACCCGGTCGGGGCGATGCGAGCCCGCGGCCCGGAGGTGGGGCCGCATGAACAGCAGATAGGCGCCGGCGGCGAGGACCTGCACGAGAACGGTGCTCCAGGCCGAGCCGGCGATGCCGAGGTCGAGGCCGTAGACGGCCACGAGCTCGACCGCAAGGTTGGCCAGCGCAGCGACGGCCACGATGACCAGCGGCGTGCGCAGGTCGGCCACACCGCGGAACACCCCCGCGCCCACCAGCGCCACGAGTATGAACGGCACCCCGAGGGCGCTGATGCGCAGGTAGGTGACAGCGGCGTCCAGAGCGGCGCCCTCGCCTCCCAGCAGGAGCGTGAGGGGCCGGGCCAGCACGGCGAGCGCCAGCGCCAGCGGCAGCCCGAGCAGCAGGGCCAGCCAGAGCGCCTGCACACCGACGTTGGCCGCGCCGCCCTCGTCCCCCGCCCCGCGGGCGCGCGCCAGGCGGGGGGTGGTGCCGTAGGCCAGGAAGCTGCACAGCGCGGTGACGAAGAGCAGCACGGACGCCGCCAGTGCGAGCCCGGCAAGCGGGTCAGTCCCGAGTCGGCCGACGATGGCGGTGTCGGCGATGAGGTAGAGGGGCTCGGCGGCCAGGGTGCCGAAGGCCGGGAGCGCGAGCGCGGTGATCCGGCGGTCGAGCGGGCTCCGGAAGAGGTCGGGCCGGTTCAAGCGACGAGCGAGCGGCCGGTGGCCCCCGCCACCTCGATCTCGAGCAGGTCGGCCATCGTCACCGCCCAGTCGTGGGCGTCCGGCGGACGGTCAGCCAGCGAGCTGGCGATGGCCGACACGGCCGGGTGACCTCCGGCCACGACGGCCACCTGGGTCCGCGTCGACGACCCGCCGTGGACGCCGCGCAGCGGCACGGTCGTACCGGCGGGAGCGAACCAGCGCCCCTTCTCGGCCGACACGAAGCGCAACCCCGGCGCCAGCTCCGAGGCGTCACCCACACCGGCAACATCGTCGAGCCACACGCCGCCGGTCGGGTCGTCACCGACGACCACCGCGCCGTCGCCCTCCAGGACGACGATGCCGTCCAGGCCGGCGGCGGCCGCGACGGCCTGCAGATCGATGGGCTCATCGTCGCTCACCGCCGTTTGGTCGTGGTCGCTGACGACCATGAGCACGGTCTCGTCCCACCGGGACTGCAGCGCTTCGAGCAACTTCCCCAGACACGCGTCCGTCTCGGCGTACACCGCGAGCGCGGTATCGCTGTCCGGGCCGTAGAGGTGCGCCGCGGTGTCGGGTCCGTTGAGCTGCGCGACCAGGAGGTCCCACGAACCGGCGGCCGCCTCGCACAACACCTCGATCGTGCCCGAGTCGTGCAGGTACCCGAGCTCGTCCAGGCGGAGGCCCTCCGGGAGCCGACCCTCGGGCGGCCAGTGCGTGGCGGCGTCGCCGGCCCCCATGACCGGGACGAGGTGGTGGTCACCGAACACGGCCACGGCCCGGCGGCCGGCGTCCCGGCAGGCGCTGAACACCGTCGGTCCCGCCGGACCCACCTCGTAGGCCCGGGCGACGCGGCCGTCGCGCACGACGTGGTTGGCGTAGAGCCCGTGTCCGGTCGCATCCGTCCCGGTGACGAAGCTGGCGTGGTTCGGATAGGTCGCGCTCGTCAGCACCGCCCGGCCTCCGTCAGCCGCCCACCCGCCGGCGGCCGCCAGCTCGCACAGCACCGGCGTGACAGCCGGGTCGACGTGGCGGTGGGGCTGCGCGTCGAGGACGAGGAGGACGGCTCGCATCCCACCATCCTCGCCCACCGGCGTCAGGTCGGGCAGCGGACGCGCTCTCCCACCAGCACCTGGTGCAGGACGAGCGCACCGGGACGCTCGACCTCCACCCGCACCCACTCCTCGTCGGGGGTCTCGGCCACACAGCCGGACCCGTCGACCGTCCACCACGGGCTCGGCCGCACACGGACGAGAACGGTGCCGGCCGACCATGCCCTGAGCGTCAGCGTGTCCGATGTCTGCTCGACCAGCTCGGCCGGCCCGTCCACCAGACCCGGGCTGCCGACCACGCGCCACACCGTCCAGTCGTCGCCCTCCCACACCAGCTCGAGTCCCGGTTGGCCGCGGCGGAGCAGCGCCGACCTCCGCCTCCGCCGACGCGTCGAGCTCGGCGTCCGGCAGCGCCACGTAGTCGACACCGGTGTCGTGCAGCCACTGGTGGTACTCGCCGGCGCCGAGCCCGCCGGGCTCGTAGAACAGCGGGTTCAGCTTCATGTCGAGCTGCCGCTGCCAGCCCCGGGCCAGCGGCACCTCGGGAGCGACGTGCACCGCCTCGTAGTGCCGCCTCGTGAACGGGATCTCGATGCGCTCCGCCGGCGGGTCGGCCTGGCGCAGGTACGAGAGCAGCGGCGCGTAGAACGACGCCTCGGTCGACGCGTCGCGGCTGCTGCGGGTCATGGCGTCGATGGCCGGGGACCACTGCCACCAGGCGAACAGCAGGCCGAGCACGACCATCGCCACCGGCGGGACGCCCCGCGGACGCCGCAGCGGCGCGGCGACGAGGAGCGGGAGCGCGACGAACATGCCGAGCCGGGTGATGTTGGCCCCCAACGCGTTGGGCACGGCGAACGTGAGGAGCGCGGCGGCCGCGTAGAGCGCGGCGCCGATCCGCACCGCGGTCCACGAGCGGGGCAGCAGCACCCACGCCGCGACGCACACGGCGAGGGTGACCGCGAGTGCACCGACGCCGAACGGGAAGCGCCCGCCTTCGGGGAACAGGACCGCGAGCACGCCCACCGGCACGAGGGCACAGGCTGCCCACCACAGGATCCCGCGGACGGCGGTCGGTGATCGCCATGGCCGTCCAAGCCAGCGCCAGGAAGCACCCGGCGACAGGACTGGCCAGCGTGGTCGCCACGGACAGGCCGGCGGCCACCATGCCGGCCACCGCGGTGCGACGTCCGGCGGCCAGCGCCGCCAGACCGAGCGCCAGCCCGAGCGCGAACGCCAGCCGGCCGACAGCCAGGTTGACGACCGTCCCGGCGGCGAACAGCGCGGACGCGACGATCGCTCGCCGAGGCTGCACATCGGGCAGGCGCCGGATCAGGCGCTCGAGGCAGACGGCGGCGACCACGGCGCTCACCGACCCGACGAGCACGGGTCCGAGCGTGCGGCGACCGGCGCGAGCCAGGAGCAGGCTGTAGCCGAGGCGTGTGGTGCCCGCCGTACCAGGCCGAGCTCCAGATGGTGAACCCGGCCCGCCGGAACAGCTCGATCCTGAACTCGTAGTTGGGGGCGTCGGCCCCCCTCCACCCGGCCGTCGCCGCCAGCACGGCGAGCGTGGCCGCCAACGCTCCCGACCCACCCGGTCACGAACAGCGGCCGAGCCGCGGCCAGTCGGCCGTCGTGCACGCGGACGCTCGTCACCCCCGAACCGTGCCCCTCCGGCCGTCCCGGAAACACCGGGCCGCGGTCCCGATCAGCGCCCGAGCCGCGCTCAGGACCCCGGTACCATGCCGGCGGGACGCCCGCCGCCGTACGGTTGGGCGAACGGCGCTCCTGGCAGAGGGGCGCAGAGGGGCACAGAGGGCACAGAACGGAGGCTCGAGTGGCGCGACCGGGCGAACAGGCAGCCGGTCTGACCGGCGCCACCCGGGCGCGGGTCGGCCTGGCGCTCGGCGTCGCCCTCGTCGTCGCCGCGCGCGGTGGTGGCCCTGCGGGTGGCCAACGCCGGCGACGAGCCCGAAGGCCAGAACTGGTGGCTGGTGGCCGGCCTGGTGCTCGGCTTCGCCTACCTGCCGGCCGGCGCCATCCTCACGGCCCGCCGGGACCGGCGCCTGCTCGGAGGGCTGTTCCTCGTCGTCGGCGCCTGCGCCCTGCTCGACGCGCTCTCCACCCAGTACCGGGGCTACGAGCTCGGTCGCGAGCAGGCGGTGCGGTGGGAGTGGCTGGCCGACCTGTCGACCTGGGTGTGGCTGGTGGGCGGCGGGACGCTGGCCACGCTGGTCCTCCTGGCCCTCCTCCCCCGCGCCTGGCAGACGGGACGCCCGCGTGCGCGGCGCGATGGCGCTGGCCGCGATCGGCATCGCCGTCACCGCCATCGACCCGGACGGCTGGGCCGGCGCCGTCATCGTCGCCCTGGTGGCGGTCACGGCCGTCGTCCTGCTGGCCGTGCGCTGGCGCCTGCGCCGCCGGGGCGGCGACGACCCGCTGCCGGCCTGGCTGCTGGCGGGCGGCGTCGTCGCGGTGCTCGGGAGTCCTCCCGTCGCTGTTCGACGGTCCTGCGGAGCTGGCTGACAGCGCCGAACGTCGTGGCCCCGATGCTGCTCATCGCCACCGTCCCGCTCCTGGTGGTCGGGGCCCTCATCGAGATCGTGCGGCTCGCCCCGAGCGGGCTGGAGCGGGCCTCGCACCAGTTCCTGGAGTGGGTGCTGCTGGCCGCCGGCATCGTCGTCATCTACACCGGCCTCGTCGCCGGGCTCGGTCGCATGGTCGGCGGCAGCGGCCCGACGTGGCTGCTCGTCGCCGCCACCGGGGCGATCGCGCTGCTGGTCGAGCCGGCCCGCCAGCGCATCCGCGGGCTCGTCGACCGCCTGGTCTACGGCTCCCGCGACGACACCCTGTCGCTCGTCCGCCAGGTGATGGCCCACGTGAGCTCGGTCGGGCCGGGTGACGACCTGCTCCCCGCGCTCGCCGCCAGCCTCGGCCGGGAGATGCGCCTCGATTCCGTGGTCATCGAGGTCGCCGCTCGTGGCGGCTGGGAGCGGGCCGCGGACTACGAGGCCGAGGACGCGCCGAAGGCGGGGCTCGGCCGCCGCCACGAGCTGCTGCTCCGTCACCACGACGAGGTGGTGGGGCGCGTGATCGTGGGCTGGGCGGACGCGCCGTCGCTCCGTCCGCGTGACGAGGCCACGCTCGAGGAGCTCGCCGCGCCGCTGGCGCTGGCGGTGAGCTGGGTCCGCCTCGCCGCCGACCTGCGCCGGTCGTCCCTGGCCGTGCTGTCCGCTCGCGAGGAGGAGCGGCGCCGGCTCCGGCGGGACCTCCACGACGGGCTCGGCCCGGCCCTGACCGGCATCTCCCTCGGCCTGCGCACCGCCATCCGCCAGCTCGAACGCACGGACGCCGGCCGCCCGACGATGGATCTCCTGTCGCACCTGGCCGACGAGGTCGACACCACCGTCGGCGAGGTCAAGCGGATCGTGCGGGACCTGCGCCCGTCAGCGCTGGACGAGCTCGGGCTCATGGGCGCGGTGGCCGAGTTCGCGCGATCGATCGACGGTGCCGTCCAGCTCCACGTCGAGCTCCCCGGGCAGGAGCCGGCGCTCCCGGCCGCCGTGGAGGTGGCCGTCTACCGCATCGTCACCGAGGCGCTGACCAACGTGGTGCGGCACGCCCAGGCCGCCACCTGCTGGCTGCGCATCGACGCCCGTGAGGTCGTGGAGATCGACGTCGTGGACGACGGTGTCGGCCTGGACAGACGCAGCGGCAGCGGCATCGGCAGTGGCGTCGGACTCGCCGCCATGCGGGAGCGGGCGGCCGAGCTCGGCGGCAGCGTGACCCTCGGCCCGCACCGACCGCACGGCACCCACCTGCACGTGCGCCTGCCGGCGGTGTTGCCATGACGACGGCTCCCGAGCACGCTGCGCGTGCTCATCGTCGACGATCATCCGCTGTTCCGCCTCGGCCTCGCCGCCGCGCTGGCCGAGATGGATGGCATCGAGCTCGTCGGCGAGGCGGAACGGGTGGAGGACGTCTCGGCCCTCGTGGAGGAGACCCGGCCCGACATCGTGCTCCTCGACGTCCGCCTCCCCGACGGCTCGGGCCTGGAGGTCAACCGGCTGCTGGTCGAGCGCCATCCCGACGTCAAGGTGATCCTGCTCACCATGTCCGAGGACCACGACACGCTGCTGACCGCGCTGCGCGACGGCGCTCGCGGCTACCTCGTGAAGGGCACGGGGCCCGAGCGCATGGAGTGGGCGCTGCGGGCGGTCGCCGGTGGCGAGGTCGTGCTCAACCAGGAGCTGGCCCAGGCCGTGAGCGAGCTGGCCCAGACCCGAAGTCGTCCCACCCGCAACAAGGCCTTCCCGTCGCTCACCGACCGCGAGCTCGACATCCTCGAGCTGATCGCCCAGGGCCTCGACAACCAGACGATCGCCCGCCGCCTGGTCCTCAACCCCAAGACGGTCCGCAACCACGTGTCGAACGTGCTCACCAAGGTGCACGCGTCGGACCGCTCGAACGCGATCGTGATGGCCCGTCAAGCCGGCCTCGGCCTGGAGGGCGGCCGGAGCTAGGCCGGCCCGGACGGCCGCCGGCGGTCAGGCCCGTTCGAGGACGACCACGGGGATCTCCTCCCGCCCGGCGGCCTTGGCCTTCTCGACGTACTCGTCGTAGGCCGGCCACTGCGCGGTCATCACCGGCCAGATGGCGGCCCGCTCGTCGGCGTCCGCTGTCCGGGCCCGCACGTCGAAGACCTCGTCCATCACCTGCACCCGGGCGTCGGGATGGGCGACGAGCGAGCGGTACCAGGCGGGATCCGACGGTGCGCCGCCCTTGGAGGCGACGAGGGCCAGGGCATCGCCGTGGCGGCCGTAGATCAGGGCGGTGCGGCGCCACGTCCCGGACTCCGCGCCCTGGTAGGTGAGCAGGAGGCAAGTCGTGCCGTTCCACTCGTGGCCGTCCTGGCCGCCGGTCGCCAGGTAGCGACCCATGTGCTCGTTCACCCAGTCGCGCGGGCTGTCGACGGGCTGGTCAGGACTGGAACCGGGATCGCTCACGCCGCCAGTCTGCCCGCCCCGCGACCGATGTGGCGAACCGCCCGGGGAGCAAGTCGCCGCAGGTCGAGAGGCATTACCACTATCCGCGTAGTGGTAATAGACTTGGACCCGTGGCCGAGCTGTTCCGCATCGAGGATCTGCATGCCCGACCGGCGCCTCCGGTGGGCGAGGTGGGCGGCCGGCCCGGCCCCGAGATCCTGCGAGGGATCGATCTGGTGGTGCAGCCCGGGGAGATCCACGCCCTGATGGGCCCCAACGGCTCGGGCAAGAGCACCCTGGCCAACGTCCTGCTCGCCAATCCCGAGTACGAGGTCACGCAGGGCCGGATGCTGTACCAGGGCGACGACATCACCGACTGGCCGACCGAGGTCAGGGCCAAGGCCGGGATGTTCCTGGCCTTCCAGTACCCGCAGGAGATCGCTGGCGTCTCGGTCATCCAGTTCCTGCGCCAGGCCCTGTCGGCCCGCAAGGGCATCGACCTCTCCGTGCTCGAGCTGCGGCTGTCGATCATGGAGTGGATGCAGCGGTTGGGCATGGACTCCGGCTTCGCCGACCGCTATCTCAACGAGGGCTTCTCGGGGGGCGAGAAGAAGCGCAACGAGATCCTCCAGATGGCCATCCTCGAACCCGAGCTGGCCATCCTCGACGAGACCGACTCCGGCCTCGACATCGACGCTCTGCGCACGGTCGCCGCGGGCATCCGTGAGGTCCGCAAGGACCGGTCCGAGCTCGGCATCGTGCTGATCACCCACTACCAGCGACTGCTGAACGAGCTCGCGCCCGACCACGTGCACATCCTCGTGGACGGGCGGATCGTGGCCTCCGGAGGGCTCGAGCTGGCCGAGCAACTCGAGCGGGAGGGTTACGAGGCGTTCCGCGCCGGGTCCGGGAGCGCGGCACCGTGAGCACGCTCGACGTCGCCCGCATCCGTAAGGACTTCCCCATCCTCGACGTCGAGGTCGACGGGCGGCCGATCGTCTACCTCGACTCGGCCAACAGCAGCCAGAAGCCGCGGGTCGTGATCGACGCCATGAGCCGGTTCATGGAGACGTCCTACGCGCCCATCAACCGCAGCGCCTACAAGTTGGCCGCGGAGGCCACCGAGGCCTACGAGGGCGCCCGCCGGAAGGCACAGCGCTTCATCAACGCCCCGCACGCGCACGAGCTGGTCTTCACCAAGAACGCCACGGAGGCGCTCAACCTGGTCGCCTACTCGTGGGGGCGCTCCCAGCTCGCCGCCGGGGACATCGTCGTGCTCACCGAGATGGAGCACCACGCCAACATCGTGCCGTGGCACCTCCTCGCCGCCGAGCGGGGCGTCGAGCTGCGTTGGGTGCCGCTGACCGAGGACGGCCAGCTCGACCTCACCGATCTGGACCGGCTGCTCGACGGCGCCAAGGCCTTCGGGTTCACCGCCATGTCGAACGTCCTCGGGACCATCAACCCCGTCCGCCTGCTCTCCGATGCGGCCCACGCCGCGGGCGCGCTCGCCATCGTCGACGCCTGCCAGTTCGTCCCTCACAACCCGACGGACGTGCAGGCCATGGACGCCGACTTCGTCGCCTTCTCCTCCCACAAGCTCTGCGGACCGACGGGGATCGGTGTCCTGTGGGGCCGCGAGGAGCTGCTGGAGGCCATCCCGCCCTTCCTCGGCGGCGGCAACATGATCTCCGACGTCCGCCTCGACGGGTTCGTCCCCGCTCCGCTGCCGGACAAGTTCGAGGCGGGCACCCCACCCATCACAGAGGCGGTCGGCTTCGGCGTCGCGCTCGACTACCTGACCGACCTCGGCATGACCAACGTGCGGGGGCACGAGATGGAGATGGCCGGGTACGCCATGGGCGCCCTCAAGGACCGCTACGGGGACGACATCACGATCCACGGCCCGACCAACGTCGAGGTCCGCGGGGCGACGCTGTCGTTCACCTTCCGCGACCTGCACCCCCACGACGTGAGCCAGGTGCTGGACCAGGCCAACGTCTACATCCGAGCCGGGCACCACTGCGCCAAGCCGCTGATGCGGGTCCTGGGCGTGGGCGCCACGTGCCGGGCCAGCTTCTACCTGTATAACGATCGCCCGGACGCCGACGCGCTCGTCGACGCCCTGGACGCCGCCACCGACATCTTCGGTCTCTGAAGACGGGACCAGGAGGACCACCGCCGCCATGCCCGGCCTCGAAGACCTGTACCGCGAGATCATCCTCGACCACTACCGCAACCCCCGGAACCGGGGCGAGCTGCCCACCCCGCCCGCCGTGCGCAGCGAGGGTTTCAACCCCCTCTGCGGCGACGAGGTGCAGGTCTACCTGGCCGTCAGCGACGGGGTGGTGGACGACATCCGCATCGGGGGCCAGGGCTGCTCGATCAGCCAGAGCTCGGCCTCGATGATGTCCCAGGCCGTGAAGGGCCGCTCGTTGCCCGAGGCCCGGGCGCTCGTCCAGGCGTTCAAGTCGCTCCTGTCGATCGAGGACGGCCACGACCACGAGGACAACGGCCAGGCGGAGGACGGTGCAGCGGACGTGAAGCTCGGTGACCTCGAAGCGCTGCAGGGCGTCGTGAAGTACCCCGTCCGCATCAAGTGCGCCACCCTGGCCTGGAACACCCTGGCCCAGGGCCTCGACGACGCCGAGACCGAGACCGCCGACCCCAGCGCCAACTGACGGCCGGCCGCTAGGAGCTCAGGCGCTCGGCGGCCAGGTCGTGGGCGTAGCCCTGCTCCAGGTTGGCCCTGACGTCGGCGGGCGCCACGTCCAGGTTCATGTGGGAGACCAGGAGCTCGCAGGCGTCCGGCGCGGCAGCCAGCTCCTCCCACGACGACGGGTCCCACACCCGGCCCCGGCGGAAGGACTTGGCGCAGTGGATGAAGGCGTGCTCCACCTCGACCCCGACCGCGGTCTTCGGGCGTGACAGCTCCTCGTCCCACAGGTCGAGCACGGTCGTGTCGACGGTCACCCAGGCCCGCCCGTCGACCCGCAGCGTCTCGTCCCGGCCAGGGAGCAGGAAGAGCAGCCCGACCTGAGGGTTCGACGTCAGGTTGATGAGCGAGTCGAGCAGGTTGTTGCCGCTCAGATCGGGCAGGGCCAAGCGCCGGTCGTCCAGCGCCCGCACGAAGCCGGGCGGGCCGCCACGCGGCGACACGTCGCACGAGCCGTCGGCTGCCGCCGTCGCCAGCAGCACGAACGGCGAGGCGGCGATGAACGTCCGCGTCGCGTCATCGAGCGTGCCGACCTTCTTGCCCTGGACCAGGCGGGACGGCTGGCGATACAGCTCCCGCAGCTCGTCGACGGTCGTGAGGACGTGGTCGAAGGGAGTGTCCATGGCCGTCGATGGTACGGCCGCCGAGGGCGCTTCGGCTCAGGCAGGCCGGCCTCGGCGGCACCAACGTGAAGCCCTCGACGGCGGCAGCAGTGTGCAAGCGGGCGTCGAAGGTCGCGAACGCCGTCACCTCACGACCGACCTGGCGAGCGACAAGCGCCGAAGCGAGCTGGATCGCGTCGCCAGCCCGCAGATCTGCCCGGGCCACCAGGCCAGCGGCCGTGATCATGGTTCGGTCGGAGATGCGCATCACCGTGAACCGCGGGTCGCCATCCTCCCCGTAGTAATCCGCTTCGAACGTCGCTGGCGAGGACCTCCGCTCGCTGCACGCTCAGTTCGCCCGCCCGCCGCTTTCGGTGCAGAGCCGCCGGCAACTCGACTCGTGTCAGCTCGGAGATCATGACGCTCGTCGATCCCACGTATGACTGCTGAGTCGACCTCAGCGACATAGAGCTTGACGAGGGCCGACGTGTCGACGAAGACACTCAACGGATGTCGCTGACGAATTCCGAGAGTGGCCTGCCCCTCGCCGCCTCCCGGGCCGCCTCTTCGACCTCGGCAGGATCCGGCCGAACTCCTTCGTACGGCGGGAGATCGGCCAGCAGCCCGGCCCGCGCCAAGCCGCTCCCGGACGCGCTCGCCCGCGGTCGAGGCGTTGGAGGGGTTGGTGGCCACCTCGAGCACGATGGTCACGTACTCGTTCATCGACTTCCCCTCTTCGGCCGCGCACTGCTTGACGCGGAGGATGAGGTCCTCGCCGGCTCGGATCGTGATCTGGGGCATGCAGGCATGCTAGCAGGCCTGCATGCACTGCCTCGGAGCGGGCCGAGATCCCTCGCCGAGCGAGGGCAGGAGCAGCCGTCAGGCCTTACGAAGGTCGATCACCTGGCCGTGGGTGGCCCGGACGAGCTCGGTGGGGGTGATGCCGAAGACGTCGTGCCAGGTGCCGGCAGCCGCCCACACCTCGTCCCACCCCAGCAGGTCCGGGTCGACGAACACCCGGAGAGCGGTGGCGTGCGCGAAGGGCGGGACGCCTCCGATCGGGAAGCCCGTCGCCTCCCGCACCGCGTCCGCGTCGACGCGGCCTGCCTTCGCCCCGCCCGCGGCCGCCGCCAGCCTGCGCTCGTCCAGCTGGTTCGCGCCCGACACGAGCGCCATGACGACGTCGCCGTCGACGGCGAAGACGAGGCTCTTGACGATCTGGCCCACCTCGACGCCGATCGCCGCCGCGGCGTCGGCCGCCGTCTTCGTGCCCTCGGGGAAGGTCCGCACCTCGATGGTGAGGCCGAGGTCCTCGGCGGCGGCCATGACCCGCTCGCACGTTCGGATGCATCAGGTCAACGCCATCCGTGCCCGATCGGCGGGTCCGGCCGACCAGACCAGCAGCGCGCCCAGGAACGACACTGCTCCTGCGACCAGATACGCAAGGCGATACCCGCTGGAGTCGTGGAGCACGCCGAGCAGGAACGGGCCTACGGCGACGCCGGCCGAGACGATGAGCTGGTTCAACGAGAACACGCGGGGATAGTCGAGCACACCGAACACCTCGGCCATCAGTAGTGGTTGCAACATCAACAGATTGCCGACCGTGGCACCGAAGAGCGCGGAAGCGGCCAGGAGACCAGCCTCTCCGCCCACGAACGCCAGCGCGGCCAGGGCCGCCGTCTGCACGACCGCCAACCCGGCTGTCATCCCGGTGAGCGGCAGCCGGGGCGCGAGCGCGCCGCCGATCAGCCGGAAGATGACGCTGCACAGCGCCAGCACCGACAGGGCGAGAGCGCCGGCGTCGACATCGACCCGCTCCTCCCCCAGCTTCGCCAGCTGCGCGATGCCACCGACCTGCGCACCCATGAAGCACACGAACGCCACGGTGACGAGGATGAAGTACCGGGAGTGGACCGCCCGTTCGTACGGAACCCCGTCGACGACGGGCGCCTCCTGACCCTCCGGGATCACCGCGCCGTCGGGCCGCAGTCCGCGTGCGGCCGGGCTCGGGTAGACGAAGGGCACGGCGATCGCCATGATCACCAGGTACGTCAGGGCCAGCCAGGGCGTCGCCGCCTTCATGCCCTCGTCGCTGATCAGGCCCGATGCCATCCGCGTGAGCGTGAGTCCTCCGACCGACAGGCCGGTCGAGGCGACCGACAACGCGAGAGCCCGGCGACGGTGGAACCAGCGCGTGAGCACCGTCGTGGTCGGCACCAGACCGCCGGCGGCGAAGCCCGCACCGAACAGCACGTAGACGAGGAACACCTGGGCGATCGACGTCACGCGGCCCAGGAGCAGGAGCGACAGGGCGGACAGCGCAGCTCCACCCATCAGCACCCAACGCACGTCCACGCGGGCGATGAGCGGCGCCACCAGCCGCCCGGTGATGCCCGACACGATGAAGAACACCGACGTGGCCGCCGACACCGAGCCCGTGGAGAAGCCCTGCTCACGGGTGATGGCGGCCAGGTACACGGACAGCCCGTAGAAGCCGAGGCCCGAGCTCACCAGGAGGACGGTGAACGAGGCCGCCACCACCACCCAGCCCGCGGTGAAGCGGACCGGCGGGGGTGCGACGGCGCCGGCCGGTACGGCCGTCACGGAGGCGGGGCGAACTCCGCGATGGCGGCGGCCAGCGCGTCAGGTCGTTCGATCATGACCATGTGCGCCGCCTCCTCGATCTCCCGGTACGTCGCCGCGGGGATCTCCGCCGCGTAGGTACGGGCGTGCGGCTCGGGGATCAGCGTGTCGGCCGCTCCTCGCACGACCAGCGTGGGCGCCGACACCCGCCACAGCCGCTTGCGGAGCTTCGGGTTGTGCAGGTACGGGTCCCAGCCCAGCTTGGCGGTGGCGGCCATGGTCTGGAAGACGGGCTTCACCATCTCGAAGGGCAGCTCGGCGTCACGGTCGGCGGCCAACGCCGCGAACTGCAGCATGAGCTGCGCCATCGGGTGCTGCTGGTCGTAGTACAGGTCGGGCACCATCTCCGCCACGCCGCGGCCGAAGATGTCCTTGATCTCCGCGCCGGGGAGGTAGAGGCCGGCGGGATTGACGAGGACGAGACGCGCCACCTGTTCCGGGTAGCGCGTCGCCAGCTCGACGGCCATCCAGCCCCCGAGCGACGAGCCGACCAGGACCGGGCGATCGACCTCGAGGCGCTCGAAGAGGTCGAGCAGGTGGAAGGTGGCGTCCTCCATGTCGTCGATCTGGTCCAGCCCCTCGCTGTCGCCGAAGCCGGGGAACATCGGCGCGACGACGTCGTAGTGCTCGGCGAGGACGTCCAGGAGCAGCAGTCCCTCGCCCTCGCCGTTCGCGGAGTGGAGGTAGACGAGCGCCGGCCCGTCCCCGCCGCGGCGGTACTGGACCTTGCCGACGTGGGTGTCGACGTAGAGGGTCTCCACCTTCAGACCTGCGCCTGGCTGAGCTGCTTCAGGATCGGCTCGCCCTCGGGGAACCGCGCCTTGAGGCGGGGCATGACCTCGGTGGCGAACAGCTCGAGGTTGCGCCGGGTGAGGTCGGCGGGGAGCGTCCCGAGCTGGAACAACCCGAGCAGGTTTCCGGTCCCGAGCCGCTCGATGTTCTCGACCAGCTTCTCGTACACGGTGTCGGGCGACCCCACGATGGCGTACTCACCGTCCACGACCTGCTCCCAGGTTTCGAGCGACAGCGCGAACTGGTGGCGTCCCTTCATGATGTTCTCGAGTGACCGCAGCGACGTGTAGCCGGGCGGACTGATCTCGATGCCAGGCAGCAGCTTCCGGGCCCAGTACCAGAAGTGGGGCTCGTACTCGGCCCGGGCCTGCTCGTCGGTCTCGGCCACGTAGATGGGCTCCAGCCAGCCGGCCTGCCGCGGCTCGTACGTGTAGCCCTCGCGCTCGCAAGCCTCCCGGAACATGCGGAACTGGCGGTCGAACACGCTGATGTGGAAGTACGGGATGCCCATGTAGGCGTAGTGGTGCTTGGCGACGAACTCCATCGTCTCCAGCGAGCCCGCCCCCGGGATCCAGACCTCGGGGTGCGGCTGCTGGATCGGCCGCGGCCAGGTGTTCATGAATCGCAGCTTGTAGTGCTTGCCGATGTACTCGGTCGGCCCCGGCTCGGTCCACGCCTTGATGACGATCTCGTGGGCCTCGTAGAAGCGCTCGCGGGCGTGGGCCGGGTTGATGGAGAAGCTGTAGTACTCAGGCCCGCCGCCGACGACGAAGCCGGCGATCAACCGCCCACCGGAGATGTTGTCGATCATGGCGAACTCCTCCGCCACCCGCGTCGGCGGGTCGTAGAGGGGCAGCGCGTTGCCGACGATGCAGATCTTCGCCTGCTTGGTCTGCCGGGCCAGGATCGAGCCCATCAGGTTGGGCGAGGGCATGAGCCCGTAGGCGTTCTGGTGGTGCTCGTTGATGCAGACGCCGTCGAAGCCGAGCTCGTCGGCGTAGATCAGCTCGTCCAGGTACCGGTTGTAGATCTCGTGGCCGACCTGCGGGTCGAACATCTCGTTCGGCACGGTGACCCAGGCGGGACCCTCGTAGTCGTCCGGGAGGCCCGGGTACGGCATCAGGTGGAACGAGAAGACCCGCATCGTCGACCCCCAGTGGATGGCGCGGTGCCGTCGACTGTAGCGGCACCCGTCCGATGCTGACGATCCGTCACTTCGCCTCCTGCGCGCCCTGCGCAGCCGGCTCGCGCGCCGCGATCGAGCCCGCCGCCAATACGCTGCGGGCATGTTCGCCAACACCCTGAAGACCACCGTGCTGCTCGGCGGGCTGGGTGGTCTGATCATCCTCGTGGCCGGCCTCCTGGGCGGCGGCAGCACGACCGCGCTGCTCTTGGGCCTCGTGATCGCGCTCGTCACCGTCGGCGGCACGTACTGGTTCAGCGGCAAGCTGGCCCTGCGGTCGGCCCACGCCCAGATCATCACGGAGGCCGACTCGCCGGAGTTCTACGGCCTCGTCCGCTCGCTCGCCGAGCGGGCCGGCCTGCCCATGCCGCAGGTGGCGGTGTCGCCGAGCGAACAGCCCAACGCCTTCGCCACCGGCCGCAACCCCAAGCACGCCGTGGTCTGCGCGACCGTCGGGCTGCTGCGCCAGATGCCGAGGGACGAGCTCGAAGGTGTGATGGCCCACGAGCTCATGCACGTCAAGCACCGGGACATCCTCATCGGCTCGGTGGCCGCGGCCATCGCCACCGCCATCTCCTTCATCGCCAACATGGCCCTGTGGTCGGGGATGTTCGGCGGCGGGGACGACGACGACCGGCCCAACCCGCTCGTCCTCCTGGCCGCCAGCATCCTCGCTCCCATGGCCGCCGGGCTGCTCCAGATGGCCATCTCCCGATCGCGGGAGTACGAGGCCGATCGGGGCGCGGCCGAACTGCTGCGCACCGGGCGGCCCCTCGCGGAGGCGTTGGGCCGCATCGACTCGATGGCCCACCAGGTCCCGATGGCGGTCAACCCGTCGCAGGCGTCGATGTGGATCCACAACCCGCTGGCCGAGGCGCATCACCCCAAGCGGGGCGTCGACATGGCCCGGCTCTTCTCCACCCACCCGTCGACCGAGGACCGCATCGCCCGCCTCATGGCGATGACGCCCGCCTGACCACGCTGCGGACGGCGGCCAGCCGCTCGTCCCGCTCGCGCTCGTCGGCGCCCACCACGGTCACGTGGCCGATCTTGCGCTGCGGGCGCGGTTCCTTCCCGTAGCGGTGCAGGTGCGCGCCGGGAACGGCCAGCACGACGCCCGGTTCGGCCTCGGCGCCGATGACGTTGACCATCGCCGCGGGGCCCCGGACTCCGGTGTCGCCCAACGGCAGTCCGCAGATGGCCCGCAGGTGCTGCTCGAACTGGCTCGTCGCCGCGCCTTCGATCGTCCAGTGACCCGAGTTGTGGACCCGGGGCGCCAACTCGTTGGCCAGCAGCGCGCCATCGACCTCGAACAGCTCGAGCGCCAGGACGCCGACGTGCCCGAGGTCGTCCATGAGGTCGACGACCAGCCGCACCGCTTCGTCCTGCAGCGCCGGGGACAGACCCGGTGCGGGGGCGATCGTCTCCCGCAGGATGCCGTCGGCGTGACGGTTCTCGACCGCGGGGTACACGGCCACGTCACCGGTCGGACCACGCGCCGCGACGACGGACAGCTCGCGATCGAACGCCACGACCTCTTCGGCCACCGCCGGCCCGCCGAGCGCTTCCCGGGCGGCCGCCACCTCGGCCTCCGACGCCGAGGGGCCGAGGCGGACCTGACCCCGGCCGTCGAAGCCGCCCATGCTCAGCTTGAGGATGGTGCCCGCGGGGAAGCCGTGCTCCAGCTCGCCGGCGTCGGCCCACGGCGCGGTGGGGATGCCGAGGCGGGCCAGCCGTCGCTTCTCGGCCAGCCGGTCCTGACCGACGGCGACGACCTCGGGCGAAGGATGGACCGGGAGGCGCTCGGCCAGCCAGGCGAGCGACTCGACGGGCACGTGCTCCACCTCGATGGTGACGACGCTGCAGCGCCGGGCCAGCTCCTCCAGCGCGGCACGATCGTCATAGGGCGCGACGAGCACCTCGGCCGCGGCTCCGGCGGGAGCGTGCGCCGCCGGTTCCAGCACCAGGCACCGGATCCCGAGAGGAACACCGGCCAGCGCCAGCATGCGGCCGAGCTGGCCGCCACCGAGGACCCCGACGGTGACGGACGCCGGCGCCGGGGACGACGGCGTCACGGAGTACGGGGATCGGGCGCGGCGAGCACGGCCTCGGTCTGAGCGGTCCGCCACGCCTGCAGCCGGGCCCGCAGCTCAGGGCGCCCCGCGGACACGATGGCGGTGGCCAGCAGCGCGGCGTTGACGGCGCCGGCCCGCCCGATGGCCAGTGTGGCGACAGGGACCCCGGCCGGCATCTGCACGATCGACAGCAGCGAGTCGATCCCCTGGAGGTGCTGCGACGGGATCGGGATGCCGAGCACGGGCAGGACGGTGTGGGCGGCGAGCATGCCGGGCAGGTGCGCGGCCCCTCCGGCCGCGGCGACGATGACCTCCACCCCGGCGCCCTCGGCCCACGTCGTCAGCTCGGGCAGCAGGTGGGGGGTCCGGTGCGCCGAGACCACCCTCGCCTCGTAGGGCACGCCGAGCTCGTCGAGCGTCGTGGCCGTGTGCTCGACGACGGACCAGTCCGAGCGCGAGCCCATGGCGAGCGCGACGAGCGGAGCGGCCTCCATCGCAGCGAGTCTGCCAGGACCGCCTCTGATCAGGTGGACGCTGGCGCTGTCGAGGGGGCGGCCGACGTCGAGGAAGCCGCCACCGTCGTCGGGGGTGCCGCCGGAGCGGGCGGCAGCGCGGCGGTCACCGGCGGTGCCGTGATGCCGATCGTGGCGAAGGCGTCGTCGACGTAGGTCCTGATGCGATCCGTGTTCGAGGGGGCGTTGCCGCTGATCGCCACCGCCCAGGTGATTCCGTCGGGCCGGCTCAGGACCATCGACCGGGCGTTCTCGACGGTGCCGGTGTGCCCCCAGGTCCCGTCGGCCCACACCCGCAGGCCGAGGCCGTACCACTGCCCGGCCGAGTAGGGGATGCCGGGCTGCGGCAGCTGCATCTGGGCGAGGGTGAACTCCGAGAGCGGGTGCCAGCCCGGCCGGGTGCGGTCCAAGCCGTCGACGATGGCCACCAGGTCGGACGCGGTGCCGATCCAGGCGCCCGCACCACCGAGCGCCTCCATGAAGGTGCGGCCCGGCGTGGTCGGGTGGGCGACGTCACCGGGCTGTACGTCGTACGTCCCGGCCATGCGCATGTCGCTGATCCCGAGAGGCTCCAGCACCCGCTCCTGGATGACGGCCTCGTACGACTGGCCCGTGAGCTCCTCGAGCAGCAGGCCGATGAGGCAGTAGTTCATGTTGCTGTAGCGGTAGACGGTGCCGGGCGGTCCCAGCAGCGCCCCCGTGAGTCCCCGGCGGGCGGCCTCCTCGCAGTTCGCCGCCGCGCCACCGAAGAAGGTGCGCTGGTACTCCGGGAACCCGGAGGTGTGGCTGAGCATCTGGCGCAGGGTGATGGCGGCGATGCCGGGCTCGGTCGGCGTCACACCCAACCGGTCGGTCAGCCGGCCGAGGACCGGTTCGTCCAGGCCGAGCTCGCCGGCCTCGACGAGCTCCAGCACCGCGGTCGCGGTGAGGAGCTTGGAGTTGCTGGCCACCCGGAACCGGTGACCGGGGCTGACGGCCTCCCCGGTCGCCTGGTTGGCCACCCCGTACGCGGCGGTGTGGACCAGCTCGCCGTCCTTGGCCACGGCCACCGAGACGGCGAGCGCGCCGTTCCCGATGAGCGCCGAGCGGAGGCTCTCGTCGAAGGACGCGAACTGGCCGGTGAGGTCCACCGGCGGCACCGTCGCCGGGCCGCTCGGCGCCGCGGCCCCAGTGGCCGCCGTCGCATCGGGCGCCAGCGTGACCGCGGCCGTCGTCGATGGCACCCCGCCACCGGCGGGAACGACGACGGTCGTCGGCGGCAGGGTCCCGACGCCGACGGAGGGAGGGGTCTCCGACAGGCGGGCCGACGCCACCAGCGCGCCGGTCCCCGCGGCCAGCAGGCCGAGGCCCAGCGCGCCACCGAGGGCGATCAGGCGCGGCCGGGCCCGCCGGGACGATGACACGTCAAAATGGTCGCGCACCCGTTCGGTCATGCCGTGGCACATCGGCGGCCCTGGCCCCGAACCAGTCCCCGTCCGTGTACTGCCCGTGCCGAGACCACCACCGGCGGTCACGCTGCGCGGCGAGACGGGCAGGCCCGAGGGATCCCGGGATCAGGCGAAGGGATCGGCGAACGGGTCGGGGGCCGCGGCGTCGGCCGTCGCAGCAGGCTCGGGTTCCACCGGCGCGAAGGCCGCATAGCCGTCCCGCTCGAGCACGTCGGCCAGGTCCGGACCCCCCGACGCCACGATGCGGCCCCGGATCAGGATGTGGACGCGGTCCGGCTTCAGCTCGTGGAGGAGCCGGTTGTAGTGGGTGATGGCCAGCACCCCGAGCCCATCCTCGTGCGTAGCCGCCTCCACCCGCCGGGAGCAGGCCCGGAGGGCGTCGACGTCGAGGCCCGAGTCCAACTCGTCCAGGATGGCGATGCGGGGCTGGAGCACGGCCAGCTGGAGCGTCTCGTTGCGCTTCTTCTCGCCGCCGGACAGGTCGACGTTGAGCGGGCGCTCGAGGAACCGGTCGTCGAAGCCGATGCGGGCCGCCTCCTCCCGCAGTTGGGCGGAAAGCCCGTCGGTGCTCCGTCCGCGGGCGATGAGCGCCTCGGCCAGCATGGCCTCGAGGCGGACCCCGGGCACCTCGATCGGGTACTGCATGGCCAGGTAGAGGCCGGCCACGGCCCGCTCGTACGGGTCCATGGCCAGCACGTCACGGCCGTCGAGGGTGACGCTGCCGCCCGTCACCTCGTAGCCGGGCTTGCCCATGACCACGCCCGAGAGCGTGGACTTGCCGGCCCCGTTCGGGCCCATCACGACGTGCACCTCGCCGGCACTGACAGCGAGATCGATGCCGTGCAGGATCTCGGTGCCGCCGGCCGACGCCCGCAGGCCCTCGACGACGAGGTGCTCACTGGTGCTCCATCGGGTCACGGGAGCGTCGTGGCCGTCGCCGCGGCCGGTGCACCAGTGAGCTGTCCGCCGCTTTGCGGCGGACATTGCACCGTGACATGGAGCTCGCTTCGCTCGCTCATTGCACCACCACGACGATCTGGCCGTCCTCCACCCGGGCCTCGTACACCGGCACGGGCTGGGTGGCGGGCAGCGTCTGGGGCTCGCCGGTCAGGAGCGAGAAGGTGCTCCCGTGCTTCCAGCACTCGATCTCCCGGTCCTGCGGCAGCACCTCACCCTCGCTCAGCGAGACGTTGGCGTGGCTGCAGGTGTCACCGATGGCGTACACGTCGTCCTCGATGCGGACCAGGGCCACCAGGTGACCGTCGACCTCGACCTTGCGGGCGGTGCCGGGGGCAAGGTCGTCGAGGCGCCCGACGGTGACGGCGGTCGGCATCAGGCCGCCCTCCGGTCCAGCTTGGCGAGGACCTGGGCCCGCAGCTCGGGCACCAGGCCTGGTGCCGGGAGCTGGTCCAGGACCTCGTCGAAGAAGCCGAGCACGATGAGGCGCTCGGCCACCGTGGGCGGCACGCCCCTGCTCTCGAGGTAGAACCGCTGGTCGGCGTCGATCGGGCCCACCGTCGAGGCGTGGCTGCAGCGCACGTCGTTCGTCTTGATGTCCAGGTTCGGCACGCTCTCGGACCACGCCTCGTCGCTGAGCTTGAGGTTGCGGTTGGTCTGGAACGCGTTGGCGCCTCGCGCCTCGTGGCCGATCTCGATGAGGCCCGTGTAGACGCTGCGGGAACGCCCGGCCACCGCGCCCTTGAACAGCAGGTCGCTCGAGGTCCGAGGGCCGACGTGGGTCTGGATGGTCCGGAAGTCGTGCATCTGGTCGCCCTCGGCGAAGAAGACGGCGATCTGGCGGGCACTGGCGCCCTGCCCCTGCAGCGTGTTGTCCGTGCGCACCCGCGCGTAGTCGGCGCCCAGCGCCACCGCTCCCATGAGCGTCGTGGAGTCCCGGTCGCCGACCGCCGCCTGGGCACCGATCTGCCACACCTCGGGCCCGAGCTCGTTGACGGCCAGGTAGCGGACGCGGGCGGCCGGGCCGGCTCGGAGCTCCAGCACCGGAGCCAGCAGGGCGTGGGCGTCCGGGGTCGACATGAACCGCTCGACCACGGTGATCTCGCTGTCGGCTCCGGCGTCGATGACGAGCCGTGGGAACCCGGCCGTTCCCCGTCCCGCGATCTCGTGGGTGATGACGACCGGCTCGGCGACGGCCTTGCCCGCCGGCACCGAGAGCACAGTGGGCTCGACGGCGAAGGCCCGGTTCAGCTCGGCGAAGACGTCGACCGCCTCGACCATGACCGATCCGAGAAGGTCCCCCGCCGCACCGCCCTCGACCAGCACACCGTCAGCGCCGGCGACGGTCGTGGAGACGGTGCCGGGGGTGAAGCGTTCGAGGTCCAGTTCGTCGATCCGGCTGTACCGCCAGATCTCCTCCTCCGTCGTCGGCCAAGGGGCGGCGGCGAAGCGTTCGGCGGCCGCCACACGCTGTTCCACCAGCCAGGAGGGCCCGCCGAGCTCGCGTGCGGCGTCGACGGTGAAGGCGGGCACGACAGGGAATTCTACCATCGTGATAGGGGAAATTCGGATGGCCGGCGGCGCACCGGCGGGGCCCTGACGACGGACCGGGACGGCGGACCGGGCTCAGCCGCGGCGGAAGCGCTTCCAGCCCCGCTTCTTCCGCTGCTTGGCCTCGACGTCGGCCACGATCCCGGGACCGATGGCGTTGATGATGTCCTCGGCCTCGTCCAGGATGGCGGCCGCCGACCCGTCGTCCAGACCGGGCGGCTCGGCCGGGCTGGCCGGGGTGACGAGCGTGCCGTGGGACCAGTTCACGTCGGCCAGGCGGCGCTCGTAACCGGAGCAGGGGTCCGGGCAGCGCCAGGGAGCGTCAGGAGCAAGATCGAGGTTGCACTTCCGGACCGTCTCGCCGTTGGCGTAGGTCCTGCTCTCGAAGTTCTTGCACTCCTCCCGCATCGGCATGGCCGTCATTCTGCCCTGCCGCAGGCGCCGGTTTGTCGCGCCGGGGCAGCGGGTATTTCAAGGGCTAGCGGGCAACGAGGGAAAAGGAGCCATCGTGGCCAACACCGACCAGCACCAGCACATGGGCGCCAAGGTCATCGACAGTCGCGGCCATCCGGTAGGCAAGGTCGCCAACGTGTTCTACGACGACCAGACGCTGGAGCCGCAGTGGATCGCAGTCAAGCTGGGTGTGCTCCACCGGCGCAGCCCGCTCGTCCCGCTCGATCAGTCGTACTTCTCCGAGGGCGGCGATCTGGTGGTCGCGTTCACCGAGGACACGATCAAGGACGCGCCGGCCGCGCACGAGACCGCACCGACCTCCCGCGAGGCCGAGCACATCGCGCAGCACTACGGCGTGGAGCCCCCGCACCACAGCTGACACTCCAGCTGCTACACGTCTCGCCGCAGCGGTCACCGGCCGCTGCGGCGGTGGCGCGTCAGCCGACCGAGCCCTCCATCTGCAGCTCGATCAGTCGGCTCCACTCGACGGCGTACTCCATCGGGAGCGTCCTCGTCACCGGCTCGATGAAGCCGTTGACGATCATGCCCATCGCCTGCTCCTGCGAGAGGCCGCGGCTCATCAGGTAGAAGAGCTGCTCGTCGGCGATCTTGGAGACGGTCGCCTCGTGACCGATCTCCGCGTCGCGCTCGGCCACCTCCATGTACGGCAGGGTGCGGCTCTCGGAGTCCTCGTCGAGGATGAGCGCGTCGCACTGGACGTGGCTCTTGCAGCCGTAGGCGCCCTCGTCCACCCGGACCAGGCCGCGGTAGGTGGTGATGCCCCCGTCCTTGGAGATCGACTTCGACACGATCTTGGACGTGGTCTCGGGAGCGGCGTGGATCATCTTGGCCCCGGCGTCCTGGTGCTGGCCCGGGCCGGCGTAGGCGACGCTCAGCACCTCGCCCGTGGCCTTCGGGCCGACGAGGTAGACCGAGGGGTACTTCATCGTCAGCTTGGAGCCGATGTTGCCGTCGATCCACTCCATGTGGCCCTCGGCCTCGACACGGGCCCGCTTGGTGACGAGGTTGTAGACGTTCGGGCTCCAGTTCTGGATGGTCGTGTAGGTGACCCTCGCGCTGGGCTTGACGATGATCTCCACGACCGCCGAGTGCAGCGAGTCCGACGTGTAGACCGGTGCCGAGCAGCCCTCGATGTAGTGCACCTTGGCACCCTCGTCGGCGATGATCAGCGTGCGCTCGAACTGGCCCGCGTTCTCGGCGTTGATGCGGAAGTAGGCCTGGAGCGGCATCTCGCACTCGACCCCGGGCGGGACGTAGATGAAGCTGCCACCCGACCACACCGCCGAGTTGAGGGCGGCGAACTTGTTGTCGCCGGGCGGGATCACGGTGCCGTAGTACTGCCGCACGAGCTCCGGGTACTCCCGCAGCGCCGTGTCCATGTCGCAGAACAGGATGCCCCGTGCCTCCAGGTCCTCCCGGTTGCGGTGGTAGACGACTTCGACTTTCGAACTGCGCGGTGACGCCGGCCAGGTACTTGCGCTCGGCCTCGGGGATGCCCAGCTTCTCGTAGGTGGCCTTCATCTGCTCGGGCAGCTCGTCCCACTCGTCGACCTGCGCGTCGGTGGGCTTGATGTAGTAGTAGATGTCCTGGAAGTCGAGGTCCGGCATGTTCACGGCGAACCAGGGCGCCATGGGCTTGCGCTCGAACGTCCGGAGGCTGCGCAGGCGGACCTGGCGCATCCACTCCGGCTCGCCCTTCCACCACGACATCTGGTCGACGACGTCGGCGCTGAGGCCCTTCTCGGGCTTGAAGACGTATTCGAGGTCGTCGGACCAGCCGAGCTTGTAGCGACCGAGGTCCAGGTCAGCGACAGCCATGGCAGCTCACACCCTTCCGGGCAGCTTGGGCAGGTGGGCGGGAATTTGCACTACGGACATAGTAACAATTCGCCTGCCCGATGCCACAGGCCTGGAGGGCCTCAGGTGTCGAGGCTGCGGGCCCGCTCCAAGGCCTCCGAGGCGGACAGGTGCGCCTGGGCGGCCAGCCAGCACGCCACCGGCGCCGCCTGGCGCTGCGAGGCATGGGCGGCCAGCCCCGCCAGCTCGAGCAGGGCCTCGATCTCGGTCTCGCTGGGGACGGGCAGCCCGAGCAGGGTGGCGTAGCGCTCGATCCAGGCCCGCGCGTTGGCGTCGACGCTCATACCGGTTCCAGGCGGGCGGGGACGTGCTTGTGCCACGGCGTGCCCGCGAGCCAGTCCCGGTCCTCGAGGGCCGTGAGCTCGTTGGGCGCCACTCCCGCTGCGACGGCCCCGCTGGCCTCCGGGTAGTCGACCCCGAGCCCGTTGGGGAGCGAGATGTGACCGGGCTGCATGATGTCGGACACCTCCACGACGACCACGAGGCTGGCCCGGCGGGTGGTCACCCGGGCCTTGCCGCCGTCCTCCACGCCCAGCCGCGCCGCGTCGTCCGGGTTGATCCGCAATGCGCCGTCCGGGTCCTTCTTGCGCCAGGAGGGATCGCGGAAGATGGTGTTGGCGGTGAAGGAGCGCCGCTCCCCGGCCGACAGGACGAACGGGTACTCGGCGTCGGACGGCGGCCCGTCGGCGAGGCCCGCCAGCTCGTCCAGCAGCTCGGGGATCACGAGGTGGAAGCGCCCGTCCTCGGTCCCCACCCGCCGCCACGAGTCCTCGTAGTCGTCGACGGTGAAGGTCACGCCGGACGGGCTGGCCAGGATGGCCTCGAACAGCGCCTCCCCCAGCTCGAGTCCCTCGCCGGTGAAGCCCGCTCGCCGCACGGAGTCCGGGAAGCTCATCGCGCAGCGGTGCGCCGCTCCCCACAGCACGGCCGCGGCCGCCGCGCCATCGGGCAGGGTGGGGCCGAGCGTGCGGTAGAGCACGATCGGAGCCAGCGCCCCGAGCGCCGGGTTGGCCGACATCGCCGCGAAGAAGGCCTCGGCGTAGGCCGCCCTTCCCGTCTCCGCGGCGGCCCGCAACGGCGCCAGGTCGTCCTCGGTGATCGCTCCGAGCGCCTCGACCAGGCGGGCGTGGATCTCGGGCTCCGGGAGCACGCCGTCCGGAGGCGTGAGCACCGGCCGGCGCAGGTGGAACACGTTCGCCGGGAACTCGAAGTTGAAGAACGTGGCCTCCCACTTCTCGTACTGCGACGGCGCCGGCAGCACGTAGTCGGCCAGGCGGGCGGTCTCCGTCATGGCGACGTCGACGACCACCACCACGTCCAGCGCCTCCAGCGCCTCGCCGCATCCGCGTGCTGTCCGCCAGCGAGTGGGCGGGGTTGGCGCTCTCGACCACCATGGCCCGGTACCGGTCCGGATGGTCGGTCAGGATCTCCTCGGCGATCACGTTGCACGGCACGAGCCCACCGATGATGCGGGCGCCGACGACCGGGCTCGTCCTGCCGCCCTTGCCTCCCTTGCCGCCGCTGTCGCCGCGGGCCAGCGCCACCATCGCCGTGGGCGAGTACTGCGTGCCGGGCTTGCCGAAGTTGCCGGTCAGCAGCCAGAGCAGCTTCTCCAGATAGCTCGCCAGCGTCGAGTGGCGGTTCATCTGGATGCCGAGGTCCTCGAAGGCGGCCACGCTCGACGCCTTGGCGATGCGGCGCGCCGTCGCCCGCAGGAGCTCCTCGTCGACACCGCACATCGCCGCGTAGTCGGCCACCGGCAGGGCGCCGAAGATCGCTTCGATGTCGGCGCGCCCGACCGTGTGCTCGTCGAGCCACGACCGCGCGACCAGACGCTCCTGCACGAGCACGGCCACCAGCGCGGCCAGGCACCACGCGTCGGTACCCGGCCTGACGGCCAGGTGGAAGTCGGCGAGCTCGGCCGTCTCGCTCCGACGGGGATCGATGACGATCAGCGCGCGGTCGGGATCGCGGGCGATCTCCTTGAGCGTGGTGCGGGCATGGGGCAGGCCGTGCGACTGCCACGGGTTCTTGCCGATGAACAGCGCCACCTCGGCGTGCTCCATGTCGCCCCGCACCATCGTGCCCAGCACCTTGGCGTTGACCCAGAACTCGCCGGTCTTCTCCTGGGCCAGGGCGTTCGACCGGTAGCGGCCGCCGAGCGCCCGCATGGTGGCGCCGCTGTACGCGCCGCCCAGGTGGTTCCCCTGGCCACCGCCGCCGAAGTAGAAGATCGAGGCGCCGCCGTAGGTGTCACGCACCTGGGCCAGGCGTGACGCGACCTCCGAGATCGCCGTGTCCCAGTCGATCTCCTCGAAGGTGCCGTCCGGTCGCCGCCGCAGCGGGCTGGTGAGGCGGTGCCGGCCGTTCTGGTAGTGGTCCAGCCGCAGCGCCTTCTCGCACGTGTAGCCCTTCGAGGCCGGGTGGGCCTTGTCGCCGCGGATGCGCTCGAACCGCCGCCCGTCCTCACCGCCGAGCCGCACCTCGATGCCGCAGTTGCACTCGCACAGGATGCAGGCCGTCTGGTGCCAGTCAGCCCCGTTGGTGCCGGCTCGATCGGTCACCGCGGTCTCGTCCGTCAGCTCGTCGATCACGGCGTCCCCTTCCGTCGTCCTTACCCGACGGTAACCCGCCAGCGTTTCGTCACGCAACGGTGCTCAGGCGACCGGGCGTGCGGCATCCGTCACAGGGCGCCAGCCCGGGCCCTTGACCATGCGCAGCGCCTTGGCGTCCACGGTCACACCGCAATGCGGGCACGTCTCGCCCCACTGGACCGGCTGGCCGCAGTCCCGATGGAGCGCCACCATCGGCGGGCCCTCCGGGCTCAACCACTGGTCGCCCCACTGCATGAGCGTGGTCAGCACCGGTGCCAGGTCGCGGCCCATCTCGGTGAGCACGTACTCGTGGCGCTCCGGGTGGTCCTGGTAGCGCCGCTTCTCGAGCACACCCCGCTCGACCAGCGTCGAGAGGCGATCCGACAGGACGTTCCGGGCGATGCCGAGGTCGGCCTGGATGGCCTCGAAGCGCCGGATGCCGAGGAACACGTCCCGCACGATCAGGAGGGTCCACCACTCCCCGACCACGTCGAGCGAGCGGGCGATCGAGCAGTTGAAGTGACCGACGCTCGAGCGCTTCACGCCGCGAGCCTATGCCCGCGTGGGTGCCACCTGGTCATCGCCCGGGGGACGTGGCGATCCGTCCCCGATGTCGGACGTGGCGTCGGACGCGGCGCGGGCCCGACCAGCCGACGCGATGACGGCGAGGCCGGGAGTGGTGGCCACGGCGCTGGCCACGAGCGCGGCGGGGATGCTGACGACGCGCCCGATGACGCCGAAGGCCGGGCCGATGACCACCTGGCCGATGGCGTCGGCCTGACCGAAGGCGGACAGCACGGTCGCCCGCTCGGCGGGCGGGGTCAGCGGCACGAGGTAGGAGGACAGGAGCGTGTCCCGCACGCTGCGGCACCGCTCGATGACCAGGGCGGCCACGGCCGCCACGACGAACAGGCCGGTGAGGCCGAAGACCAGCAGCCCGATGATCTGCAGGCCGGTCAGGACCAGCAGCCAGCGGGTGTGGCGCTGCAGCGAGGCCGACGGTCGCGCCCGCTCCACCAGCGGGGGCACGACGATCCCGAGCACGGCAGAGGCCATGGACAGCAGGGCGAACCACACGAGCGGCGACCACCCGAACCAGTCGGGAAGCCCGACGGGGCCGAGCAGCTGGGCCTCGTAGAGGCGGTCGTACGCCTCGCTGGCCCCGCCGACGACGAGCGCGAAGAGGGCGAACCAGGCCAGCACGCGGCTGCGCCGCATGGCGCCCAGCCCGGCCCGGCCGATGCCGGCCAGGTGGCGCATGGTCGAGCGCTCGTGGCGGGGCGTGGGCGTGAACCGCTCCTCGCCCATCGCCACGACGAGCCAGGCGGCGAGACCCAGCTCCAGCAGTCCGCCGGCCACCAGCGGCGCGCGGAGGGATCCACCGGCCAGCAGCCAGGCCACGGGGAGCGCGACGAGGGCGGCGACGGACCCGGTCCGGCTGAGGCGCAGGAACAGGCTGGACAGCGCCGTGCGGTCAGGGTCGCCGAGCTCGCCGGTGAGCCACGCCGTCGTGGCGCCCGACGTGAAGGTGTAGGCCAGTCCCCACAGCACCTGCCCGGCCATGACCCCGGCGAAGGTCGGCCACGCGGCCTCGACCAGGAACGCCAGGCCCATGCCCGCGTGCCCGATGATGATCGAGAGCCGCCGGCTCACGGCGTCGGCGACGATGCCTGTCGGGATCTCGGCCACGAACACGGTGGCCTCCATGGCCGAGCCGACGACGACCAGCTGGAACGGATCGAGCCCGACCGTCTGCAGCCGGTAGAGCGGCGCGACGGTGAACGCGATCGTTCCCGCGGCGGCCATCACCGCCATGAGCACGAACATGACGTGGCGGGCGGGACGCGGCGAGCGCGTCGGGCGCCGGTAGCGCACGGGGGACCTCCAGGGACGCGTCGAATCGAGAGCGGCGACGCCCAGCTGTGGAAACGGGCGTCGCGATCAGCGGATCAACGGGAGGCCATCACGAGCGGGACCGTAGACCACACCGCCACCGGTTCACGTCCCGATTCCGACGGAGGGTGACGCGGGTTGGCGCTCAGTCCATCTCGATGAAGATGCACTCGCCGGGGCAGTCGAGGGCGGCGTCGATCACCTGCTGGTGCCGCCGGCCCGGCACCCGGGCCAGGCTGCCGGACCCGCCCGGGTCGTTGAGCGGGTAGCCGACCTCGGCCACGTAGGCGATGCCGTCCTCGAGCTGGACGAACACGTCGGGGCTGTGGTCCACGCACAGGCCGTCGCCGGTGCACAGGTCCTGGTCGATCCACACCCGCACGGGCGGCAGGCTACCGGTCGGCCTGCCAGCGGACCCGACCGGCCGGGATCGCTACCCTTCGCCCCCGTGCCCACGCCGCCACAGCCTCCTGTCGCCAAGCGAGTGCCCCACGTCTGGGAGCGCCCCACGGGACCGGTCGAGGATCCTTGGGCCTGGTTGGCGGACCGCGACGACCCGGACACGGTCGCCTACCTCGAGGCCGAGAACGTCTACGCCGACGCCTGGCTCGAGGAGCACGCCGACCTCGTCGACGCCATCTTCGACGAGATCAAGGCCCGCACCCAGGAGACCGACCAGAGCGTGCCGTCCCGCAAGGGACCCTGGTGGTTCGTGAGCCGCACGGTCGAGGGCCTCTCGTACGCCATCCACTGCCGTGGCTCCAGCCCCGAGACGGCCACCGAGCAGGTCCTCCTCGACGAGAACGAGCGGGCCCGTGACCAGACCTTCTTCGAGGTCGGCGCGTTCGACGTCAGCGAGGATCACCGGCTCCTCGCCTGGTCGGCGGACCTCAACGGCCACGAGGTCTTCACCCTGCGCGTCAGGGACCTCGACGCCGGCGTCGACCTGCCCGACGTGATCGAGGGCACCTACTACGGCACGGCCTGGTCGGCCGACGGGCGCCACCTCTTCTACACCGTGCCCGACCACGCGATGCGGCCGCACCAGGTCTGGCGCCACGAGCTGGGCACCAGCCAGTCCGACGACGTGCTCATCCACCAGGAGGACGACGAGCGCTTCAACGTCGACCTCGGCCTCACCCGCAGCGGCGAGTGGATCGTCATCACGAACGAGTGCACGACCTCCACGGACGTCCTCGTCCTCCGGGCGGACGACGCGCTCGGCGCGCCGAAGCTCGTCGCCGCCCCGGCAGCCGGACGTCGAGTACCGGCTCGACCACTGGGGCGACCGGTTCGTCATCCTCACCAACCTCGACGCGCCGGACTTCAAGGTCGTGACTGCTCCGTGCGACGACCCCCGGCGTCGAGCAGTGGAGCGACCTGGTGGCCCACGAGGCCGGCCGGCGGATCACCCAGGTCGAGGCCTTCGCCGGGCACCTGGTCCTCCACGAGTGGTCGCAGGCCCGCGAGCAGCTCCACATCGTCGGCGCCGACGGCAACGAGCGCATGCTCTCCTTCGACGAGCCCGTCCACTCGGTCGGCATCGGCATGAACCCCGAGTACGAGACCTCCATCCTCCGGTTCGGGTACGAGTCGCTGGTGACGCCGCCCTCGGTCTACGAGGAGGACGTCGTCTCGGGTGAGCGACAGCTGCTGAAGCAGATGCCGGTGCTCGCCGGCTTCGACCCCGACGACTACCAGTCCGCCCGCGAATGGGCCAAGGCCCCCGACGGCACGCAGGTCCCGGTGGACGTGGTGTGGCGCCGCGACACGCCGCTCGACGGCACGGCCGCACTGTCGCTCTACGCCTACGGCGCCTACGAGTACTCCCGCCCGCCGTGGTTCTCGATCGACCGGCTGTCGCTGCTCGACCGGGGCGGCGTCTGGGCCCTCGCCCACCCACGCGGGGGCGGCGAGCTCGGCCGCGCCTGGTACCTGGACGGCAAGCTGCTGGCCAAGCGCAACACCTTCACCGACTTCATCGCCTGCGCCGGAGCACCTCGTGGCCGAGGGGTACGGCTCCCCCGACCGCGTCACGATCAGGGGCGGCAGCGCGGGCGGCCTCCTGGTCGGCGCCTGCCTCACCCAACGACCGGACCTGTACGCCGGGGTGGTCGCCGCGGTCCCGTTCGTCGATGTCGTCACCACCATGCGCGACCCGAGCATCCCGCTGACCATCGGCGAGTGGGAGGAGTGGGGCGACCCCCGCGAGGAGCCCTACGCCAGCTACATGCTCGGCTACTCGCCCTACGACAACGTCGAGCCGGGCGACGGTATACCCGGCGCTGTACGTCACGGCCGGCCTCAACGACCCCCGGGTCATGTACCACGAGCCGGCCAAGTGGGTGGCCAAGCTCCGGGCGGTGGCGACGACGCGGGGGCCGCTGCTGCTGCGCACGGAGATGGGCGCCGGCCACAGCGGTCCGTCCGGTCGCTACGAGACCTGGCGGGACGAGGCCCGCCTGCTGGCCTTCCAGCTGGTCGCCTCCGGCATCACCCACTGATCAGGAACAGCCGCCGGCCGGAGGTCGGCCCAGCCGTCGGGCGATCGTCGGCTCAGCTGCCGGACGGTCGATGCGACGAGTCTCGGGTCAGGCGGGTCGACGACGTCGTCGGGGCCGTGGGCCAGGCGGGTCGACGGCGTCGACGCGAGGACGCCCGACTCGACCAGCTCGCGCACGGCCGGCACCGGGTTCTCGTCGGCGAACAGGCGGTCGTCGCCGGAGTCGGCCGGACGGCCGGTGGCGTCCGTGACCCACCACGACGCCTCCAGCGCGATCCCGTTGTTGTCCGTGAAGTAGATCGAGCGCATGAACCCGTGGTCGACCACGTCCGTCACCTCGCAGCCGTGCTCCTTCAAGCGGGCCTGCAGCGACTCCAGCGCCTGCTCGTCGGGCAGGTTGAGCGACAGGTGGTCGAACTGGGTCGCTCTGGGATCGGGCACGCCCGCGGGCTTGGTGAAGCGGTGCACGGCCTGGCCCTCGTACTCGAAGAAGGCCACCGTGTTCTGGGGCCCGACGTCGAAGAAGTAATGGCGGAACCCGGGAGTGCCGATGGTCGCCACCAGCCGGGCGCCGAGCACGCCGTGGTAGAAGCGGACGGTCGCGTCCATGTCGTCGGTGACGAGGGCGAGGTGGTTGATCCCCCGCCAGCGCGGGAGCTCTTCCTGTGCAGGCATGCCCGAATGCTAGGCAGGCGTGGCCCGGCGGCGACCACCGCGGCGCAGCGAGGCCTCCGACACCGGTCCGACGACGGCCAGCGAGCGAGGCTGGTCCAGGATCCGCTCGGTCACCCGGGCCGACGTCGGCGGCGGTGACGGCCCGCCAGCGTTCGAGCTGCTCCTCGACCGGGCGGACGGCGCCCGTGGTCGTCAGCAGCGCACCCAGGCGGGCCATCCGGCTGCCGTTGTCCTCCAGGCCCATCACGAACGCTCCCGTGAGGTAGCCGACGGCCGTCTCGAGCTCGTCCCCGGTCATTCCGTCGGTCAGGAGCGCGGCGACCTCGGTGTCGATGAGGTTGAGCACCTCGCCGACCTGGGCCGGCGCCGTCCCCGCCGAGACGACGAGTGAGCCGGCGTCGGCGTACGACGCCGTGCCGGAGCCGACGGCGTAGGCCAGACCCCGCTGCTCGCGGATCTCCTCGAACAGCCGGCTCGACGGGCCGCCGCCCAGCACGTGGTTGAGGACGTCGAGCGCCTCGCGGTCGGCGTCGCCGCGGGGAAGGCCCCGGAAGCCGAGCGCGAGCTGGACCTGCTCGGTGCGGCGCCGGTCCACCACCAGTGGTGCCGGCTCGCTGGCGGGCGCCTCCCGTCTGCGGCAGATCGACCGGCCCGGTCGCCGGGAAGCGCCGTTCGACCTCGGCCAGCACCTGGTCGTGATCGCAGGCGCCGGCGACGGCCACCACCATCGAGGACGGCCGGTACCACTGGCGGAAGAAGGCACGGACGTCGTCGGGCGTGATGGTCTCCACCGTCGCCATCGTCCCCGCCGTCTCGCGGCCCAGCGCGTGGCCCGGGAACATGGCCTCGGCCAGCAGGCGGTGGACGACGTCCTCCGGGAGGTCGTCGTCCATGGCCAGCTCCTCGAGGATGACCTGGCGCTCGTTGTCGACGTCCCCGTCCCGCAGCGCCGGAGCGGTCAGCACGTCGCCGAGCAGCTCGAGGGCGAGGGGCAGCTCGGTCGCAGGGACCCGGCAGTAGTACGCCGTGTACTCCTTGGCCGTGAAGGCGTTCATGTCGCCGCCGACCCGATCCACGGCGGCGGCGATGGCCCGGGCGCTGCGCTCCTCGGTGCCCTTGAACAGCAGATGTTCCAGGAAGTGCGAGACGCCGGACAGCTCGTCCGGCTCGTCCCGCGCTCCCACCCCGACCCAGACCCCGGCCGCGACCGAGAGCGCCGTGGGACGCGCTCGGTCACGACCCGCAGCCCCGACGGGAGCTGCGTCACATGGGTGACGGGCTGTGCGCTCAGCGGTGCCGCCGGCGACGCTCTCCGTCACGACGGCCGCCATCGCCCGACGAGGCCGTGGCGGTCTCGGGCCCGAGATCACCGAAGACCTCGCGGGCCTCGGCGTCGAAGGCCTCCTCGAAGCTGACCTCGGAGGTGTCCCGGGCCGGCCGGCTGGGAGCGGACGACCGCTCGGCCGATGCCCCCGATCCCCGATGCCCCGAGCCCCCCGATGAAGAGGTCTCGCCGCCCGAGGACTCGACATCGGCGGCATCGCCGTCGTCACCGACCGGGGACAGGCTGACCTTGCCGCGGTCGTCGATCTCGTCGACGCGCACGACGATCTCGTCACCGAGGTCGACCACGTCCTCCACCCGGTTGATGCGCTTGCCCCGGCCCAGCTTGGAGATGTGGACCAGGCCGTCGCGCCCGGGAAGGATGTTGACGAAGGCACCGAACTTGGTGATGTTGACCACCCTGCCGGTGTAGACCTCGCCGACGTTGGCCGTCGGCGGATCGATGATCAGCATGATCCGCTCCTTGGCCGCCTCGACCTTGCGGCCGTCGGGCGAGCCGATGGTCACGGTGCCGACCTTGCCGTCGTCGTCGACGGCGATGTCGGCGCCGGTCTCCTGCTGGATCGTGTTGATGACCTTGCCCTTGGGACCGATGACCTCGCCGATGCGGTCGATCGGGATCTGGAACGAGGCGATCTTCGGGGCCGTCTCGCCCACCTCGGGCCTGGCCTCGCTGATCGTGGCGTTCATGACCTCGAGGATCTGCAGGCGGGCCTCACGAGCCTGGCCGAGAGCGGCCTTGAGCACGTCGGCCGGGATGCCTTCGATCTTGGTGTCGAGCTGGAGGGCGGTGACCACGTCGGCCGTGCCCGCCACCTTGAAGTCCATGTCGCCGAAGGCGTCCTCGGCCCCGAGGATGTCGGTCAGCGTGGTGTAGTTGCCGTTCTCGTAGATCAGGCCCATGGCGATGCCAGCGACGGCGGCCTTGACCGGCACGCCGGCGTCCATCAGGGACAGCGACGACGAGCACACCGACGCCATCGACGTCGAGCCGTTGGACGACAGCACCTCGGAGACGAGGCGCAGCGAGTAGGCGAACTCCTCCTGGCTGGGCACCACGGGCAGCACCGCCCGGGCGGCCAGTGCACCGTGGCCGATCTCCCGGCGCTTGGGCGAGCCGACCCGGCCCACCTCGCCGTTGGCCCACGGCGCCATGTTGTAGTGGTGCATGTACCGCTTGGTCGTCTCCGGCGAGAGCGTGTCCATGAGCTGGTTCATGCGAGGCATGGCCAGCGTGCACACGTTGAGCACCTGGGTCTCGCCCCGCTGGAACAGGCCCGAGCCGTGCGCGGTGGGCAGGACGCCGACCTCGGCCGAAACCGGGCGCAGGTCGGTGATGCCCCGACCGTCGATGCGCACGCCGTCTTCGATGATCCGCTTGCGGACCAGCTTCTTGGTGAGGGAGCGGACCGCCTCCTTGAGCTCCTTCTCGCGCCCGGCGAAGGCGCCCGGCGAGTCCGCTGACCCGGCGAGCTCGGCGATGACCTCGTCCTTCACGGCGTCGGTGGCCGCGTTGCGCTCGGCCTTGGCCGAGATGGTGACCGCGGTGCCGAGCTTGGGCGTCGCCACCCGCTCCACCGCCTCCCACACGTCGTCCCCGTAGTCGAGGACGGGCGTGAAGGACATCGGCTCGATGGGGCCCTCGCGCGGCGACGACCTTCTCGACCAGCTGGCGCTGGAGGGCGATCGACTCCTTGATCCAGACCTTGCTGGCCTCCAGGCCGTCGGCGACGACGTCCTCGGTGACCTTGGGGGCGCCGGCCTCGAAGTAGGCGAACGCCTTCTCGGTGCCACCGGCCTCGACCATCATGACGGCGACGTCGCCGTTGTCGAGCTCACGGCCGGCCACGACCAGCTCGAAGGTGGCGGTGTCGCCCTCCTCGTAGGTCGGGTGGGGGATCCAGGTGCCGTCCTGGCTGTAGGCCAGGCGCACGGCGCCGATCGGTCCCTCGAAGGGGATGCCGGAGATCATCAGCGACGCCGAGGCGCCGTTGATGGAGATGATGTCGTGGGGATTCTCCTGGTCGGCCCCGATGACCGTGACCACGATCTGGGTCTCGTTCCGGAAGCCCTTCGCGAACGACGGCCGGAGCGGCCGGTCGGTCAGGCGGCACGTCAGGATGGCGTCCTCGGTGGGGCGCCCCTCCCGGCGGAAGAAGGAGCCCGGGATCTTCCCGGCGGCGTACGCCCGCTCCTCCACGTCCACCGTCAGCGGGAAGAAGTCGATGCCTTCCCGCACGCCCGACGCCGCATTGGCGGTCGCCAGGACGCTGCTCTTGCCCAGCGAGACCTGAACGGCGCCCTGCGATTGCAGTGCGAACCGGCCTGTCTCGAAGGTGAGGGTCTTGTCGGTGCCGGAGACCGGCCCGCTGACCCGAATGGCCTCAGCCATGGTTGGGTGTCCTTTCCGGCCGCCCTCGGGACGTTCCCGTGACGACCGATCGGGAGCGGCAGGTCAGTTCCCAGTCGGCAGGCCCCGGACGATGGCCCGGGAGCTCTCGACTGACAACCGACCGAGCCGCTCCGCAGCACTCGTCGGTGCCGCTCTGGTTGATTGTCTGCTTTCAGCTGTTCAGCGACGGAGGCCGAGCTTGGCGATGATCGCCCGGTAGCGCTCGACATCCGTCTTGCGGACGTAGTCCAGCATGCGCCGGCGACGGCCGACGAGCATGAGGAGACCACGCCGCGAGTGGTGATCTTTCTGGTGGACCTTCAAGTGCTCGGTGAGCTGGTTGATCCGGTCCGTCAGCAGTGCGATCTGGACCTCGGGAGATCCGGTGTCGGTCTCGTGTACTCGATGGCCCGAGATCGTGGACTGCTTGTCTGCCATGTGATGAATCCTTCGCTGCCGTTCCCCGACCAGCAGGGAAGGTCGCACCGCCGGGAGATCCGGGATGCATCTCGCCGCAGTCGGCGACGCACACGCGCCGTAACCGCAACGGACGCATCGAGGATACCAGCAGGATCCCGCGGCCGCGTGGGTAGCGTGCCCGGCCGTGCGCACGACGGGGCTGGCCATCGAGGTCTCCGCCGTCACCAAGCGTTTCGGGGCGGCTGGCACCACCGTGGCGCTCGACGGCTTCGACTTGGTCGTGCCGCCCGGGCAGTTCACCACCCTCATCGGGCCCGTCCGGGTGCGGCAAGACGACCCTGTTGCGGGCCATCGCCGGGCTGCTGGACATCGACCGCGGCTCGGTGACCATCGGCGGCCGGTCGCCCGCAGAGGCCCGATCGGACCGCCAGCTCGGCTTCGTCCCCCAGTCCCCCGGCCTCCTGCCCTGGCGCACCGTCCGGGCCAACGCCCGCCTGCTGACCACGGTGGGCCGGCGGCGCAGCGGCCTCGACGCCGAGGGGGTCGACACACTGCTGCAGGAGGTGGGGCTGGGCGACTTCCTCGACGCCTATCCATACGAGCTCTCCGGCGGGATGCAGCAGCGGGTCGCGCTCGTGCGCGCCTTCGCCCTCGACGCGCCGGTGCTGCTGATGGACGAGCCGTTCGCGGCCCTGGACGAGATCACGCGCTCCGAGATGCGCTACCTCCTGCTGCGCCTGTGTGAGCAGCGTCAGGTCACGGTGGTGTTCGTCACCCACTCGATCGCCGAAGCGGTGATGCTGTCCGACCGTGTCGTCGTGATGACGGGTCGGCCGGGGCGGGTCGACGCCGACGAGACCATCGGGCTGCCCCGGCCTCGCCAGCCGGAGCAGGAGGAGACAGCCGAGTTCTTCGCGCTCGAGACGGACCTGCGCCGCCGCCTCCGCGCCGGGGAACGGCCATGACGAGCGGAGCGAGCTCATGTACGTGCAGTGCCGCCGCAAGAGCGGCGGACAGATGGCAGGCGCGGCTGGACCCCTCCGATCGCGCTGCACCAGGAGCACGGTGGGCCGCTGGGTGGCACCGGTCATCGGACTCGTCGTGTTCTTCGGCGTCTGGGAGCTGCTGGTCCGGGCCTTCGACGTCCGGACGTTCGTGCTGCTGCGGCCGACGACGATCCTCGACGAGCTGTTCGGTCAGCCGGGCTTCTACTGGCGCAACACCCTGGTGACGGCCCGGGAGGCACTGCTCGGATACCTCGTGGCGCTGGCGGTCGCGCTGCTCTGGGGCGCGGTCATGGCGCGGTCCCGGTTCCTCGAACACGCCTCCACGCCGGTCGCCGTGCTCATCCAGGTCACGCCGATCGTTGCGTATGCACCATCCGCGGTGCTATGGCTCGGACGCGGCCTCAAGCCGATCGTGTTCATCACCGGACTGATCTGCCTCGTCCCCCTCCTCTTCGCCGTCACGACCGGTCTGCGCTCGGCCGACCCCGCGGCGCTCGATCTCATGACAATCGTCGATGCCCCCACGTCGCAGGTCATCAGACGCATCCGCCTGCCGTACGCGCTCCCCTACCTGTTCTCCGCCACCCGGACGTGCGTGGGGCTCTCGCTCATCGGCGCCGTGCTGGCCGAGTGGTACGCGCTGGTCGACCAGGGCCTCGGCCGCCGCATCCAGGAGGCCATCGACTTCAACCAGACCCGCCAGCTCTGGGCCTCGATCTATGCGGTCGCCATACTGGGAGGGCTGGCCATCCTGGTGCTCAACGTGGTGGAGCGGCGGGTCCTCCACTGGCACGCCTCCACACGGACGGTCCGGTAGCCTCACATCGCTCGGCAGATCGGGTTCCGGGACCACCTTCTCGCACGGTCACGGGAGCCCGCTGGGCGCTGGCACAACCCGACCGACCAGTCCTGGAGGATCGACATGGCGCGCCAGCGCATCCCTGCCGTCACCGCTGTTCTCGCCGCGTGCGTCCCGCTCGCCCTGCTCGCTGCCTGTGGCAGCGACGACGGCGGCGGCGGACGGCGGCGGGACCACGACACCCGCCAGTCCGGCGGCCGACGCGGCCGGCGAGGTGACCGCGTCAGGGATCTCACCCGAGCGCTGCGAGGCCAACAAGGCCGCCGGCACCATCACCTACCTGTCGGGCTTCGACTTCTCCGCTTCGGCGTCGATCGTCGAGGTCATCGTGGCCGAGGACAAGGGCTACTTCGACGACATGTGCCTCGACGTGGAGCTGAAGCCCAGCTTCTCCGTGGCCAACTACACCCTCGTGGCCGCCAACGAGTCCCAGTTCGCCAGCGCCGGCTCGTACGCGGAGATCGCCGACTTCAACGCCGCCAACGATGCCGACCTCGTCGTCGTCGCCGTGGAGGGGAAGACCGCCGATCGACGGGCTCATCGTCAAGGAGGGCGAGGGCACGACGCCGGCCGATCTCGAGGGCAAGACCATCGGGGTGAAGGGCAAGCTGCAGCCGTCGCTCAAGGCGATGCTCGCCCAAGCCGGGCTGGTCGAGGGCACCGACTACACGACGGTGCGGCATCGAAGGCTTCGATCCGCTGGTGCACATCGAGCTGCCCGGCCTCGCCGCCTTCACCGGGCTACAAGTCCAACGAGCCCGGCCAGCTGGAGCGGGCCGGCGTGCCGTTCACGCTGCTCGACCCGTCGAAGGACGACATCCCCGGGTCGTTCGGCATCCTCTACACGAACGCCGGGTTCCTCGACGAGCATCCGACGGCGGCGCAGGACTTCGTGCGGGCCGCCATGCGGGGCATGGAGGACGCCATCGCCGATCCGGACGCGGCGTCGCAGACCGCCGTCGACCTGATCAACGCCAACGGCAACAAGAACTTCCTCTCCCCCGAGGGCGAGCAGTTCCGCTGGAGGACCGAGTCGGCGCTGGTCACCGAGTTCACGCCCGACGGAGAGCCCATCGGCCTGATCGACCCCGCCGAGCTGCAGGCCCAGCTCGACGCCTACGACGCCATCGGCATCTTCACGGAGAAGCCGCCGATCGAAGGGCACGTACGACGAGGCGCTCATCGCCGGCGTGTACGGCGACGGACGGCAAGGTGATCTGGCCGGCGTCGTCCGGCTGACCGGCCGCTCAGACGCCCAGGATCGCGGCGGGTCGACTCGATGTCGTGCTTGAGCTGGGCGATGAGAGCGTCGATGCCGTCGAACTTGCGCTCGCTGCGCAGGAACGACTGGAAGCGCACGCGGGCCGGCTCGCCGTAGAGGTCGCCCGAGAAGTCGAGCAGGTGGGCCTCCAGCAGCGAGTGGTCGGCGTGCTCGTAGAACGTCGGTCGCCGGCCCAGGTTGATGGCGCACGGGTGGACCGAGCCGTCGGGCCGGACGTACCAGCCGGCGTACACGCCGTCGGCCGGATGGCACATGGCGTTCGGCACCTCGACGTTGGCGGTCGGGAAGCCGAGCAGGCGGCCCCGCATGTCGCCGGTGACGACCAGGCCCCCGCGCCTCGTAGAGGTGGCCGAGCAACCGCGCCGCCACGTCGACCTCGCCGCCGGCCAGGGCACGGCGGATGGCGGTCGAGCTGACCGGCTCGTCGACGCCGTCCGGGCGCTCGACCAGCGCCACGGGCTGCACCTCGAAGTCGAGCGTCGGGACCGAGCTGGCGGAGCAGCGCGACGTTGCCCTCCCGGTGGCGACCGAAGTGGAAGTCCTCGCCGATCACCACGGTCCGGGTGGCCAGGGCGTCGACGAGGATCTCCTGCACGAACTCGCGGGCCGACTCCTGCGAGCGGGCCTCGTCGAACCTGAGCACGACCGTGGCGTCCAGGCCGGTCTCGGCCAGGAGCTCGAGCTTGGTGGGCAGGTCGGTCAGCAGGCGGGGCGCCGACTCGGGCCGCACGACGCTGGCCGGGTGCCGGTCGAAGGTGACGACGACGCTCCGGGCTCCGGCGTCAGCGGCCAGACGGCGGACCTGGGCGACCACGGCGGCATGGCCCAGGTGCACACCGTCGAACGCGCCGATGGTGATGACCGCACGGCTGCCCGGCCACGGCGGGACGCTGAGGTCGCTGATGACCTGCACGGCCGGGCACGCTATCCGTTCGCCACCAGCACGACCGAGGGCTTGGCGGTGCCGCCGTCGGGACCGTGGGGCTCGTACACGGCCAGGAGATCTCCGTCCGGGCCGATGACGGCCCACGGCGCCGGGCCGGCGAACGCGGGGAGGACCCGCCCGTGGGCGACCAGACCGGCGGTCGCCGGATCCACCTCGACGCGCGTGTAGTCGCGCAGCGCCTCGGCCGGCGGGAGGAGCGGGGCGACGTCGGGCGGCGCGGCGTCGGCCTCGGTGAACGAGCCGATCGCCGTGCGCCGCAGGTCGCGCAGGTGGGCGCCGCCGCCGAGCAGGTGCCCGAGGTCGGCCGCCAGCGACCGGATGTACGTCCCCGACGAGCACTCGACCTCGATGCGGTACACCAGCGGGTCACTCTCCACCGATTCGATATCGAATCGGTGCACAGTGACCGGCCGGGGTTGCCGCTCCACCTCGACGCCCTCCCGGGCCAGCTCGTGGAGACGCCGACCGCCCACCTTGAGGGCCGACACCATCGGCGGCACCTGCTGGATCGGGCCGGTCAGGTGCTCGGCGACGGCGGCCCGGACGTCGTCGGGACGCACACCGGCCATGTCGTGGCTTGCCACCACCTCGCCGTCGGCGTCGAGCGTGCTGGTCTCCACGCCGAGCACGACCTCGCCGGTGTAGGTCTTCGGGAGATCGGTGAGGAACCGCAGCGCCCTGGTCAGGGAACCGACGCCCACCAGGAGCACGCCCGTAGCGCCCGGGTCCAGCGTGCCCGAGTGGCCGATCCGCCGCTCCCCGAGCCGGCGGCGGAGCAGGGCCACCACGTCGTGGCTGGTGACCCCGGCGGGCTTGTCGACGACGACCAGGCCGTGGACGACGGGCGGTCTACGCCGGGCCAGCGTCGTTCCCGTCGGGATCGGTGCGCCGCCTCCCGCCGCTCCTGGCGCAGGATCTGCTCGATGCGCTCGGCCTGGCGGATGACCTCGTCGGGGCGGAATTGCAGGATGGGCGTCTTGCGGGCGTGGATCTGGCGGCCGACCGCGGCCTGCAGCCGCACCCGGCGGGCGGTGAACGCCTCCAGGATCTCCGCGTCGCCGGCCTCGCCGGCCAGGGAGTCGTAGTGCACGATGGCCCGGTTGAGGTCGGCGTCGACGTCGACCGACGTGATGCTCACGAGCTCCAGGCGGGGATCGTCGATGCGCTTCAGCTCCTCGGCCACCACCTCACGCAGCAGCTCCCCCAGGCGCGCGGTCCGGGGCCCCTTGCCGCGAGACGGCGCCGGTCGGGAACGGTTCGCCTTGCTCATTCCAACCACCTCCTGTCGGTCCGCACCACGTCCAGCTCCGGATGGGACCAGACGAAGCGGTCCACCTTGTCCATGATCTCGGTGGCCAGCCCCTGCGTCGACGCCACGACCGCGAACCCCAGCAGGGCCCGCTGCCACTGGTCCTGGAAGCCGATCTCGGCCGCCGAGACGCCGAAGCGCCGCCGGGAACCGTCCAGCAGGCCCTTGACCACCTGGCGTTTGTCCTTCAACGACTGCGATGAGCCCACGTGCAGCTCGACTTCGTAGGCCAGCACGAACACGGACCGCCGAGCCTACCGGCGGTGCCCGGTGCGTTCCGCTTGGCGGACGCATCCGGCGAGCGACGCCCGAGGGATTGCCGAGCGAAGCGAGTAGGAGCCCGCCATGAGCGGGCGACGAAGACTCAGGTCCGGGCGATCTCCCGCTCCTCGAAGGTCTCGATGAGATCGCCCTGCTTCAGGTCCTGGAAGTCGGAGAGCCCGATGCCGCACTCGAAGCCGTCGCGGACCTCGCGGACGTCGTCCTTGAAGCGGCGGAGCGACGTGATCGAGCCCTTCCAGATGATGACGCCATCCCGCAGGAAACGGACCTTGCTGCCGCGGGTGATGACGCCCGAGCGGACGTAGCAACCGGCGATGGCGCCGACCCGGGGAACCCGGAAGATCTCCCGCACCTCGGCCTCGCCGGTGACGACCTCTTCGAACTCCGGTGCGAGCAGACCGACCATGGCCCGCTCGATGTCCTCGATGATCTGGTAGATGATCTCGTAGGTCCGGATCTCGACGTTCTCGGTCTCGGCCAGCTCGCGGGCCTTGCGGTCCGGTCGGACGTTGAAGCCGATGATCGTGGCGTTGGTCGTGGCGGCCAGCGTGATGTCGTTCTCGGAGATGCCGCCGACGGCGCGGTGCACGAACACCGGCCGGACGTCTTCCCGCTCCAGCTTGCGGAGGCTCTCGGTGAGCGCCTCCAGCGAGCCCTGCACGTCGGCCTTGAGCACCAGGTTCAGCGTGGCCGTCTCACCCTTCTGGATCTGGGTGAAGATGTCCTCGAGCTTGACGCCCTTCTGGACCCGGGCGTCGGCCCGCTGGTTCTTGACCCGGGCCCGCTGCTCGCGGGCCTCGGCCACGGTGCGGGCCGTCTTCTCGTCGGGTGCGGCCCGGAACTCGTCGCCGGCGTTCGGCACCGACGACAGACCGAGCACCTGCACCGGCGTCGACGGACCGGCCTCCTTGATCTGGTCGCCCTTGTCGTCGAGCATCGCCCGCACACGACCCCACGCGGCGCCGGCCACGATCGGGTCGCCGGGCTTGAGCGTGCCCTTGTCGACGAGGATCGTGGCCACGGGACCGCGGCCCACGTCCAGGTTGGCTTCGAGCACCACGCCCTTGGCGCGGCCGGTGGGGTTGGCCGTGAGCTCCTCGAGCTCGGCCACGACGAGCAGCTGGTCGAGGAGGTCGTCGACGCCGAGGTTCTGCTGCGCCGACATCTCGACCGTGATGGTGTCGCCACCCCAGGACTCGGGCACCAGGCCCTGCTCGGCCAGCTGGGTCAGGACCCGCTGCGGGTCGGCGTTCTCCTTGTCGATCTTGTTGACGGCGACGACGATCGGCACCTCGGCCGCGTTGGCGTGGTTGATGGCCTCGACGGTCTGGGGCATGACGCCGTCGTCGGCGGCCACCATCAGGACCACGATGTCCGTGACCTGAGCGCCTCGGGCCCGCATCTTGGTGAAGGCGGCGTGACCGGGCGTGTCGATGAACGTGATCTCGTGACCGGCCCGGTCCACCTGGTAGGCGCCGATGTGCTGCGTGATACCGCCGGCCTCGCCGGCCACGACGTTGGCGGAGCGGATCTTGTCCAGGAGCGTCGTCTTGCCGTGGTCGACGTGGCCCATCACGGTGATGACCGGGGGACGACCGCGCTGGGCCTCCTCGTCGTCGTCATCGTCGTCGTTGAAGAGGGCCTGGAGCTCCATCTCCTCCTGCTGACCGGGCTCCACCAGCAGCAGCTCGGCGTTGACCTCGAGGGCGAACAGCTCCATCTGCTCGTCGGTCAGCGCCATGGTCGCGGTGATCATCTCGCCCTGCTGCAGCAGGAAGCGCACGACGTCCGCAGCCGTCCGGTTCAGCTTGGGCGCGAACTCCTGGGCCGACGAGCCCCGCTCGACGACGATGGTGCCCTCGGGCACGGGTGCGTTGTTGGGCGAGTAGCTGGCCAGCAGCTGCTGGGGCTGCAGCTCCTCACGATTGCGGCGCCGGCGACCGCCCCGCTTGCGCTGCGGTGGGCGCCGACCGCCACCACCGGGACCGCCGGGACGACCACCGGGACCACCGGGGCCGCCAGGACCACCGGGGCGACCACCGGTACCGGTCCGGGGGCCGACGCTGGGCCCGCCGGCGCGACCACCGGGAGGACCGCCGGGCCTGGATCCCGGTCCGCCCGGGCGCGCGCCCGGACCACCGGGGCGACCGCCGGGACCGCCGGTGCGACCTGCGGGCGGGGAGGATCGGGGCCCGCCCGGCGGGGGCGGGATCGGTCGACCGGTCTCCGAGATCAGCCGGCCGGGCGGCGGCGGGATGGGCTTGCCGCTGGCCGACAGGGGGCGTCCCGGAGGCGGGGAGACGGGACGGGCGCCCGGCGTGGCCGGCCGAGCCGGGGCGGCGGGCCGGGCCGCAGGCGCGGGCGCGGGGCGCGGCTGACGGCACCCGGTGCGGGACCTTCCGGTCGCCGGGCGATGGGGCGCTCGGGCTCGACGGCCTGGCGGCTGGAGATGATGCGGTGCTCGCCGTCGTCGGCCGGCCGCTCGACCACGGTCTCGGACGCGGGGGCAGCGGCAGCGGCAGCGGCAGGCTGTTCGACCGGCGCAGGCGCGGCTGCGGCCGCAGGCGCCTCGACCTCGGGGGCGGGTGCGGGACGAGCCGCAGGTGGGACCTCCACCTCGGGTTCAGCGACCGGCGCGATGGTCTCCGTGGCAGCAGCTGCGACCTCGGCCGTCCGGGTCACGGGCGCCGTCTCGACGGGCGCCGCGGGCACGACGGACACGACGGGCACTGCTTCGGGCTCCGGCTCGGCCCGGGACGGTGGGGCGTCCTCGACGACGACGGCCACGCCGCCACCCTCGGCGGGCGGCTCGGCGGCTGCGGCGGCCTTCTTCGTGGCCGCTGCCTTCTTGGTCGTGCGCTTGACCGGGGCCACTTCCTCGGGCTGTACCTCCCGGACCAGGCCGTCCTTGTGCGCGCGCCGGCGTACCCGGTCCCCTTGGGCGTCCTCGATGCTGGAGGAATGGGACTTCGCGTCGATGCCCAGGGCGATGCAGAGGTCGAGGGCCTCCTTGTTGGTGAGGCCGAGCTCCTTGGCGAGCTCGTGGACCCTGACTTTCTTCGGCACGGACGCGGTCAACCTTTCCCTTGTCGATCTCCGACGCCGGGCGACAACCCGGCGGTCGACGATTCTTCCATGTTCTGCGGGGATCTCACGAACGAGTCCCGGAGCGCTGCGATCGAGTTGGACGTCACCGAGCGGCGGAACGCCCGGCGAAACGCATCACGCTTCACCGCTCGCTCCAGGCAGGTGAGCGACCCTCTGCAGAGCCACGCGCCCCGCCCGGGAGCCGTTCTACTGACCAGGATGCCGTGGTCGGGCCCAAGTGCCAACCGGACCAGCGTGGATTGTGGGGCCCGCCGGCGGCACCCGACACAGGTGCGGAGCGGTTCGGGCTGCTCGCCGCCAGGGCCGATGGCTGTCGTCGCCTACTCCTGCTCGTCGGCCCGCTCGGCCGCCTCGGCGTCGGCCGCGTCCTGGATCGGGTCGAGATCGGCCTCGATGGCCGCCTCCTCGTCGAGCGCCGCTTCGGCCGCTTCTTCCGACGCACCGGCGGCCTCCTCGGGGGTGGCGTCGGCCGGGCCGGCCTCCACCTCATCGACCGAAACCTCGTCCGTGGCGACCTCGCGTCCGTGGTGACCTCGTCCGTGGCGACCTGGGCCTCGCCGTCGCCGGACTCGGCGGACTCGGCCCCTTCGGTCACAGCAGCCACCTCAGCCCCTTCGGTCACCGCAGCGGCCGCCTCAGCCCCGTCCTCCGCCTCGCCGCCGGCGGCCCACTCCTGCGCGCTGACGACGGTCCCGTCAGCGGCGTGCCACTCCAGCTCGCCCGTCTGGGCGTTCGGCACCCACTCGCCTTCGGCGTACTCGACGCCTTCCTCGCGCTCGTAGCGCTCGTCCGAGCGGAAGATGCCGGCATCCTCCTCGGCCCGCTGCGTCTCACTCTTGATGTCGACGCGCCAACCGGTCAGGCGGGCGGCCAACCGGGCGTTCTGGCCCTCCCGGCCGATGGCCAGGGAGAGCTGGAAGTCGGGCACGATGACCTCGGCGATGCCGGTGTCCTCGTGGATCCGGACCTCCTTGACCTTGGCCGGCGACAGGGCCTTGGCCACGAAGTCGGCCTGGTCCTCGCTGAAGGGGACGATGTCGATCTTCTCGCCCCGCAGCTCGGTCACGACCATCCGCACCCGCGCGCCGCGTGCGCCGACGCAGGCGCCGACGGGGTCCACGTTGTGGTCGTTGGACAGGACGGCCATCTTCGTGCGGTGGCCGGGCTCGCGGGCGCACGCCTTGATCTCGACGACGCCGTCACCGATCTCGGGCACCTCGAGCTCGAACAGGCGCTTGATGAGGCCGGGGTGGGTGCGGGAGACCACGATCTGCGGACCCTTGGGCGTGCGGCGGACCTCGACGATGTACGCCTTCAGGCGGGCGCCGGCCTCAGGCCGCTCGTAGGGCACCTGCTCGGCCTGGGGTAGGAGCGCCTCGACCTTGCCCAGGTCGAGCAGCGTGTAGCGGTTGTCGAGCTGCTGCACGATCCCGGTGACGATGTCGCCCTCGCGGTTGGCGTACTCCTCGAACTTGCGGTCCCGCTCGACCTCGCGGATGCGCTGGGACAGGACCTGCCGGAAGGTCTGGGCGGCGATGCGGCCCATGTCGTCGGGCGTGTCGTCGCGCCGGTTGACCAGGTCGCCCAACTCGTCGATGTCGTAGGCGAAGATCCGGATGTCCATGGTCTCGGCGTCGATCTGGACCTCCGCCTCGTCGGCGGCGTCGGGACGGCGCTTGTACGCCGTGACCAGGGCATCGGCGAGGACCTGGAGCAGGGTGTCCACCGGGATCCCGCGATCGGCGGCGAGCATCCTGACGGCGTCCACCATGTCGATGTTGCTCATGCTCATGCTTGTTCCTTTGCGGATTCGCGGCGAGCGGGGGTGCGCTGGGCGCCGGGCCGCTTCCCCGGCTTGGGCTGCCCGCCCCAGGCGAAGGTGGTACGGGCGCGCTCGATGTCGCCGTAGGGCACCTGCACTTCGCCCGCGTCTTCGAGCTGGACGGTGATCCCCTCGTCGTCGGCCTCGGTCAGCGTTCCCGCCAGCCGGCGCTCGTCGCCAGTGCCCGGGAGCAGACGGACGCTCACGGTGGAGCCGACCGCCCGCTGGAAGTGGACGGGAAGGCGCAGCGCGCGCTCCAGGCCGGGGCTCGACACCTCGAGCTGGTAGCGGCCCGGCACGGGGTCGCGCTCGTCCAGCTCACGCGAGATCAGACGGGTGGCGATGGCGAGGGTCCCGAGGTCGACCCCTCCGGTTCGCTCGACCGTCACGCGGACCTTGCCGCCGGTGTGCTCGACGTCGTAGAGCTCGAGCCCGAGATCCGTGCAGATGGGCGCGACAAGGTCCCGGACCCGGTCCGACACGCTCACCTGGACGGCACCTCCTTCACACAAAAGGCGTGGACGGAAACCGCCCACGCCTTCGCCATAGACGACTAAGGACCGAGCGAGTCTAACCCCCGCTCGCGTGCGAACTTGAGACGTTCTGACGGCGTCCCGGGGACGGCGGGGTCCCCGCCGGAAGCTCTGCTGCCGGTGGGGTGCGACCGGCTAGTAGGCCCGACCGACGTAGGCGACGTTGCCCGGGGCGTCCTCGCTGGCCGGCAGGGAGCCGTCGGCGGCCACCAGGCAACGCACGGTGATGCCCTGGTCGCGCAGCCGAGCTTCGACGTCGGAGGCCCGCATGGCGTCCCAATCCATGACTGCCCACCCGTCGGCCGAGGCCTCCAGAGCCTCGTCGGCACTGGCCGCTTCGTGGGTCCTGGCGTCCCGCTCAGCGGTCGCCGCCGCCAGCATGTCGCTCTGGATGGACTCCAGGAGGGCCGGGGCGTCGAGGGCGACCGAGCCGAGCGGCACGGACTCCTTCGTCCCCAGGTCTCGCCGGACCACGGTGACGACGCCCTCGGCCAGGTCCCGCGGGCCGACCTCGAAGCGGACCGGGACACCCTTCAGCTCCCAGTCCACGGAGCGCCGGCCGAAGCTGACGTCCACCCGGGCGTCGAGCTCGACCCGCACCCCGGCGGCGTCGAGCTCCTTCACCAGGGCTTCCGCGGCGGCGCCGGCCCCGCCGTCGTCCTTCACGAGCACGACGACGACCTGCGTCGGGGCCAGGCGGGGGGGCACCCGGAGGCCGGCATCGTCCCCGTGGCACATGATGAGACCGCCGACCATGCGGGTCGACGAGCCCCAGGAGGTGGTCCAGCAGAGCTGCTGCTGGCCGCCGGCGTCGAGGTGCTGGATCTCGAAGGCCCGGGCGAAGTTCTGGCCCAGCTCGTGACTGGTCGCCATCTGGAGCGCCTTGCCGTCGCGCATCATGGCCTCGCAGGTCATGGTGTTGACGGCGCCGGGGAAGCGCTCCCGGGTGGTCTTTCGGCCCTTGACGATCGGAATCGCCAGGACGTTCACCATGAAGTCGGCGTAGACCTCGTGCAGGATGCGCTCGGCGTAGGCCGCCGCGTCCTCGTAGGTGGCGTGGGCGGTGTGCCCCTCCTGCCAGAGGAACTCGCTGGTGCGCAGGAAGAGGCGGGGACGGAGCTCCCAGCGCACCACGTTGCCCCAGACGTTCCAGAGCAGGGGCAGGTCACGGTAGGACTGGATCCACTTGGCCATGTACTCGCCGATGACCGTCTCGCTGGTGGGCCGCACCACGACGGGCTCCTCGAGCTCCTTGCCGCCGCCGTGGGTGACCACGGCCAGCTCAGGACTGAAGCCCTCGACGTGCTCGGCCTCCCGGTGGAAGTAGCTCTCGGGGATGAACAGGGGGAAATAGCAGTTCTTGGCGCCCGCGGCCTTGATGCGGGCGTCGACCTCGGCCTGCATCCGCTCCCAGAGCGCGTAGCCGTACGGGAGGATGACCATCGTGCCCCGCACAGGGCCGTTGTCGGCCAGCTCGGCCTTGGCCACGACGTCCTGGTACCAACGGGGGAAGTCCTCGGCCTGAGGGGTGAGCACACTGCGCTTGGCCATGGACGGACGAGGGTAGTGCTCGCCGGCTCTCCTCCGGCGGCGAGATCCGGCGACGACTCAGCTCTGGCTGACGGTCTTGCGGATCTCCACGATGCGTTCCTCGGCGTGGTTGGCGTCCTCGCCCTTGGCGGCAAGGAGGACGGACCGGTCCCGCTGCGCCTCGCGCTCGGCGATGCTGGTGTCGGCGCGGGCGATGGCGGCGTCGGTGCCGTGCTCATTGATGAACTCGGCCCACTCCACCAGGGCGTCGACCATGTCCTCCTCGGGCACGACGGCCACGTTCCGGCCCTTCACGAAGAGGTGGCCCCGCTTGTTGCCGGCCGCGATGCCCAGGTCGGCTTCCCTGGCCTCACCCGGCCCGTTGACCACGCACCCCATCACGGCCACCTGCAGCGGCAGCTGCCGCTCGCCGAAGGCCTCGAGGGCCCGGTTGGCGACGTCGATCACGTCCACCTCGGCGCGCCCGCAACTGGGGCAGGCGATCAGATCGACGTTCTTGCGCTCCCGCAGGCCGAGGGCCTCCAGCAGCTGCCGCCCGGCCTTGGCCTCCTCCACGGGGTCGGCCGTGAGCGAGTAGCGGATGGTGTCGCCGATCCCCTCGAGGAGGAGCGTCGCCATGCCCGCAGTGGCCTTGACCAGGCCCGCGGGCGGCGGACCGGCCTCGGTGACGCCCAGGTGCAGCGGGTGGTCGGTGGCCTCCGAGAGCTGGCGGTAGGCCTCGACCATGAGCGGCACGCTGGAGGCCTTGACGGAGATCTTGACCAGGTCGAAGTCGACCTCTTCGAAGTACGCCAGCTCGACGAGCGCCGACTCGACCATCGCCTCGGGCGTGATGCCGCCGTACTTCTTGTAGAGCCGGTCGTCCAGCGAGCCGCCATTCACGCCGATGCGGATGGGCACGTTCCGGTCGCGCGCCTCGGTGGCGACGGCCTTGATGTGCTCGGCCCGGCGGATGTTGCCCGGGTTGAGGCGCAGACCCTGGACCCCGGCCTCCAGCGCGGCGAGGGCCATGCGGTACTGGTGGTGGATGTCGGCGATGATCGGCACCGGCGACCGGGGCACGATCTGCGCCAGCCCCTCGGCCGCCTCGGCTTCGTTGCAGGTGCAACGGACGATGTCGCAGCCCGCGGCGGCCAGCGCGTAGATCTGCTGGAGCGTGCCCTCGACGTCCGCGGTCTTCGTGATCGTCATCGACTGGACGCTGATGGGCGCGTCACCGCCGACGGGCACCGACCCCACCATGATCTGGCGGGTGGGCCGCCGTGCGACGGCCAACTCAGGACCCGGTGATGTCGAGCCAGAACGCCCCGATCACCACCGTGAAGAGGAGGATCAGGGGGATCACGAAGATCGGCATCACCTTGGCCATGTCCACCCGGTAGACGCTGCCCCTGCGTGACCGCAGGCGCTCATAGGTGGCGATGACGATGTGTCCGCCGTCGAGCGGGAGCAGTGGCAGGAGGTTGAACAGGCCGAGGGCCAGGTTGACCGCGCCGAGGAGGCCGATGAAGTAGACCCAGCCGGTGTCGGCGGCCCGGCCGCCCTCACGGACGATGCCGACGATCGAGCTGGCCCGCTCGGTCGGGTCGTCGGGCCGCTCGCCGCTCACGGTCTCCCACAGCTGGTTGAGACCGGAAGGACTGAAGATGCGACCGATGCCGACCACGGTGCCGCCGACCTGGCGGCCGAACTCCGTGAACGACCGTTGCACCGCCTCGGGCACGTTGCGCCCGATGTAGCCGACGTCGACCGCGGGCGAGACCCCGAGGAAGCCGATGCCTCCTTCTCCAGTGCCCGGGTTGCGGTCGCCGAGGGTGACCGTCAGGTCCTGCCGCACGCCGCCCCGTTCGATCTCGAGCGGGACGGTCTCGCCCGGCAGCTCTCGCACGGTCTCGCGGAAGGTCTCGAAGTCGGTCACGTCGACGCCGTCGAGGCTGATGATCCGGTCGCCGGCCAGCAGCCCGGCGATCTCGGCCGGCGTGGCGTCCCCCGGGGTGTCGATGGTGGGCCAGCGCGGATCGCTGACGATGCGCTCCTCGTGCGCCGCGAAGAAGGCGATGAACAGCACCAGGGCGACGAGCAGGTTCATGGCCGGACCGGCGAAGACCATGCGCACCCGACGGCCGTAGGACTGCGCTCGGTACGTGCGGGGCTCGTCCTCTGGCGGGATCTCCTCCAGGTTGCTCATCCCGGGCACCTTCACGTAGGCGCCGAGCGGGATGGCCTTCAGGCCGTACTCGGTCTCGCCCCGGCGGGTGCTCCAGATGCGGGGGCCGAACCCGATGAAGTACTCGGTGACCTTCATCCCGCCCCAGCGGGCGCCGAGGTAGTGGCCGAGCTCGTGGAGCACGATCGACACCAGCAGCGCGACGACGAAGAAGACGACGCCCCACGACGCCGCGAAGCCCAGGACGAGTAGGAGCCCCACCGCGATGAGCCAGCCGGAACGCCGATTGACCAGGGCTGAGACCGGGTGCGTCCTCCGGATCGCTGCGGACGAGGGTGCCGATGGTCATCGGTCCGCGTCCCCCATCGCGCCGATGACGGCGGCGGCCGCGGCGCGTCCCCGACCGTCCGCTTCGATCACGGCGTCAACGGAGTCCGGCACTGCTCCATCATGCCTGGACAGGGCCCCTTCCAAAACGTCGGGGATGGCCGCCCATCGGATCCTTCCGGCGAGGAACGCCTCGACCGCCACCTCGTTGGCCGCGTTGAGCCAGGCCGGGGCGGTGCCGCCCGCCCGCCCGGCCTCGTAGGCCAGGCCGAGGCAGCGGAACGTGCCCAGGTCCGGGGGCTCGAAGTCCAGCCGGCGCAGCTCCGTCCAGTCGATGCGTCCGAAGGGCGTCCCGATGCGGGCCGGGTAGGCGAGGGCGTAGCCGATCGGCAGGCGCATGTCCGGGAGCGACAGCTGGGCGATGGTGGACCCGTCGCTGAACTCCACCATCGAGTGCACGATCGACTGGGGGTGGACGATGACCTCGATGCGGTCGTAGGGGACGCCGAACAGCTCGTGGGCCTCGATGACCTCCAAGCCCTTGTTCATGAGGGTCGAGGAGTCCACCGTGATCTTCGGACCCATCGACCAGGTGGGATGAGCCAGCGCGTCCTCGACCGTGACCGCGGCGAGGTCCTCGGCCGTCCTCCCCCGGAAGGGTCCGCCGCTGGCGGTCAGCACGATGCGGTCGAGCTGGCGGGTCCCACCCTCGGCGGCGCGAAGGCACTGGTGCACGGCGCCGTGCTCGGAGTCGACCGGGATCAGCTCGGCCCCCGGCGTGGCCCGCAGCGGCTGCACCACCGGCCCGGCGGCGATGAGGCTCTCCTTGTTGGCCAGCGCCAGCCGGCGGCCGGCGGCCAGCGTGGCCAGGGTGACCGGGAGGCCGGCGAAGCCCACGACGCCGTTGACGACCACGTCGGCGTCGGTGACGAGCTCGGCCAGGTCCGCGACCACTTCCGCGAACGGGAGCGCGGCCGCCGCTTCGGCCCGCGCCTGCGGTTCGGCGACGGCGACCACCTTCGGACGGAACTCGAGGGCCTGGTCGATGAGGGTCGAGACGGACGAGGACACGCCCAGCCCCACCACCGTGTAGCGGTCGCGCTCGGCCCGGATGACGTCGAGCGCCTGCGTGCCGATCGAGCCGGACGCCCCCGCGATGGCGACTCGCACCGTCATGCGGCAAGTCTCCCAGCCCCCACGGGCCGGTGCTCACCGGGCCCCGGTGGCGGCCTACAGGATCTGGGAGAGGAACAGCTTGGTCCGGTCTTCCCGAGGGTCGAGGAAGAAGTGCTCGGGCGTGCCCTCCTCCACGATCTGGCCGTCGGCCATGAACACGACCCGGTCCGCCACCTCACGGGCGAACCCCATCTCGTGGGTCACGACGATCATCGTCATGCCGTCGTGGGCGAGGTCCTTCATGACGTCCAGCACCTCGTTGATCATCTCTGGATCCAGGGCCGACGTGGGCTCGTCGAACAGCATCACCTTCGGCTTCATCGCCAGGGCCCGGGCGATGGCGACCCGCTGCTGCTGCCCCCCGGACAGCTGGCCGGGATACTTGGCCGCCTGCTCAGGTATGTGGACCCGCTCGAGCAGCGCCATCCCCATCTCCTCGGCGTGGCGCCGGCGCAGCTTGAGCACCTGGCGGGGCGCCAGCGTGATGTTGTCGAGCACGGTCAGGTGCGGGAAGAGGTTGAACTGCTGGAAGACCATCCCTGTCTCCCGCCGGATCTCCTGGATGTTGCGGATGTCGTCCGAGAGCTCCACCCCGTCGACCACGATCCGCCCGGCGTCGTGCTCCTCCAGCCGGTTGATGCAGCGGATCAACGTCGACTTGCCGGACCCCGACGGACCGATGACGACGACCACCTCCCGCCGGCTCACGCACAGGTCCACGTCCCGCAGCGCGACGAAGTCGCCGAAGCGCTTGCCCACTCCCTCCATCTCGATGATCGGGTCACCCGGTCCGACGGCCGGCGTGGCATCGGCGTCGACCGCCTCGACCTCCTCGGTTGCGTCCTGCTCGGTCATCGTTGGCCCACCCCCAGCTTGCGCTCGACGCGCTGGCTCTCACGCGACATGGTGTACGACCCCACCCAGAACAGCAGGGCGACGAAGCCGAGGGTCTCCGGCAGGAGGTTCTGGCCGGCGAACTCCGGCTGCGCCCGGACGGCCTCCGAGACCCGCAGGACCTCGAACAGGCCCATGGCGGCGCCGGCGAGGGTCGTGTCCTTGAACAAGCTGATGAACTGGCCGACCTCGGCCGGGATCACGTTGCGCAACGCCTGCGGCACGATGATCAGGAACGTGATCCGCGTCGGCGAGAGCCCGAGCGCCTTGGCCGCCTCCTCCTGGCCCGAGGGCAGGCTCTGCAGTCCGCCACGGACGATCTCGGCGACGTACGCCGCGGTGAAGATGGTGAAGACCACGATGGCCCGCACGACCTTGCCCGGCGCCAGTTCCTGGGGGACGAAGAAGCCCAGGGCGACGTTGGCCATCAGCAACAGGACGTAGAGCGGGGCGCCCCGCACCAGTTCGATCAGCACGGTGCACATCCCGCGCAGCAGCGGGAGCCGGGAACGCCGGCCGAGAGCGAGCAGGACGCCGAACGGGAAGCACAGGAGGATCGACGACACCGCGAGGAAGACGTTGAGCATCATCCCCGTCCACTCGTTCCAACCCACGGCGTCGGCCAGGTACCAGATGAGCACGAACGGCGTAGCGACGGCTGCGACCGCGACCACCGGGTGCAGACGTCGCGGGACCACGTTGCCGGCGATCCGGCCGAGGACGGCTGCGATGACCGCCACGGCAACCGTGACGGTCGGGCCGGGTGTCCGGGTCATCGACAGGATGATCCCGATCCCGAGCGCGAGCGGCCAGAAGCGCTCGGCCAGGTCCAGGAGGCGACGGGCGGGCGTCATGCGCTCCACGGTGCTCGTGCCGGCCACCACCTGCCGGGCGTGGACGACGCCGGCGACCAGCCCGCCCACCAGGGCGGCCACGACGACGGCCACGGACAGGCGCAGGACGTGGACCTCCGGGTACCGCCCGTACATGAACAGCCGCAGGTTGACCTCCACGATCTCCCACCGCCCGGTCACGAGCACGAACCGAACCAGCCGCCAGAGGATCCACGCCGCCACCAGTCCGCCCACGACGGTGACGGCACCGTCGAGGGGGTTGCGGAACAGGTTCCGGCGCAGCCAGCGGGTCGCGCCGCCCGGCGAGTCGGCCACGAACCGGCTCATGTCGCCGCTCTCATTGTCAGCGCTCCACCAGGGCCAGCCGGCGGTTGGCGATGTTGACGGCGAGGGACAGCACGAGCGACAGCACGATGAAGATGCTGAGCGTGAGGAGGTACGACGGGACGGCAGGCGCCCCGTTGGCCACCGCGATCGACGTGACCTGGGCGAGCTCGAAGTAACTGACCGTGGCACCGAGCGTCGAGTTCTTGGTCAGGTTGAGGTACTGGTTGCCGAGCGGTGGCACGGCGATGCGAAAGGCCTGCGGGAGCACGACGTACCAGAGCCGTTGGGAGCCGGACAACGCCAGCGCGTCCGCCGCTTCGCCCTGCCCGCGGGCCACGGCCTGGACGGAGCCGCGGACGATCTCGGCGATGTGGCTGGCCGTGTAGATGACGAGTGCGAAGAGGATGGCGAAGAACTCGGGGCTGAGGCGCACCCCTCCGGTCACGGCGTTGCCTTCGCGGGTCGGCACGCTCGTGCCGACGCCGACGACCACCCAGCCTGCGGCGGCCACGACGAGGAAGGCGCCCACGGCCCAGAGGCCGCTGCGGGCCGGCGCGCCCGTTCGGTCCGCCGTCCGCCGGCGTAGTTGGTAGGTGATGACGGCGGCCACGAGCGCCAGCCCGAGCACCGCCAGGAGCCCGCCGCCTCCGTCGTACCACGGCAGCACGACGCCGCGGTTCGAGATGACGACGAGACCGCCCGGTTCCCAAGCGTCCGCGATGCGGGGGAACGCCACGAGCGCCAGGCCGGCGTAGCAGAACGTGAGGATGAGGAGCAGCGGCAGGTTGCGAATGACCTCGACGTACACGCGGGCGGCGTTGCGCAGCAGCCAGTTGCGCGACAACCGGGCGACGCCGATGACCGTGCCCAGGACGGTCGCCAGCACGATGCCGATGAGAGACACCCGGAGCGTGTTGACCAGACCGATGACGAGGGCATCGCGGACCGGTTGGCGCTGGCGGAAATCGCTGTCGGGGATGGGGAACGACGCCGGGTTGTCGAGGTAGTCGTACCCGATGGGGATGCCGAGCGAGCGGCTGTTCTCCCTGACGTTGCCGACCAGGATGGCGACGACGGCGACGATGACCGCCAGGACGGCGATCTGGAACACCCACTGCAGGACGCGGACGTCTCGCCACGGGGGCGGCCGCGACTGGCTACGTCGCGGCCGGGTCGTCGAGGTCATCGTGCTGGGCCGGGACGGCCGTCACGTCAGCGGTAGGGCGGGGCGTACAGCAGTCCTCCGTCGCTCCAGAGCGCATTCGGCCCGCGATCGAGGCCGAGCGGGACGATGTGCCGGTCGTAGATCTCGCCGTAGTTCCCGACCTGCTTCACCACCTGGTACGCGAAGTCGGTGGGGAGACCCAGCCCCGGATCGAGGACAGCTCCTTCGATCTCGTTCCCGAGGAAGGCCTGCACGCTGGGGTTGGTCGAACCGTCGCGCTCCGCGTCCACATTGGCCTGGGTGAGCTCGAACTCCTCGGCCTGGATCGCGGCGAAGATGGCCCACTGCACGGCCTGAGCCCACTGGGAGTCGCCGTCGCGAACCCCAGGAGTGAGTGGCTCCTTGGAGAACGTCCCCTCCAGGATCACGAGGGAATCCGGCCCGTCCGGATAATTCGAGCGCAGACCGGTGAGCTGGCTGCGGTCCGATGACCAGCCATCGCAGCGGCCCTCCTGGAACGCTTGCTGCAACAGCGCGACGTCGTCGAAGGACAGCACCTCCGGCGGGGCCAGGCCGAGCCGCTCGAACTCGGTGGCGATGTTGCCCTCGGTCGTGGTGCCACCTGCGGCGCAGACGACGCCGCCGACGAGTCCGTTGAGATCGGTGATGCCGCTGTCGGCAGCGACCATCATCCCTTGACCGTCATAGAACGTCGGCTGCAGGAACTGCACGGCCTCGGTGCCGTCGCGAGTCGCCGTCCACGTCGTGTTGCGCACCAGCACGTCGATCTCGCCGGACTGGAGCGCGGTGAAACGATCATCCGTCGCGACGTCGACGAACTCGACCTTCGTGGCGTCACCCAGCACGGCGGCCGCGATGACGCGGCAGAAGTCGGCGTCGAACCCGACGTGCTCCCCGGCCGAGTCGAGCACGGCGAACCCGGGCAGGTCGTCGCGTGTGCCACAGCGAACGACGTCGGCCGATTGCACGGCGGCCAGCGTGTCGCCGGACGCGCCGCCACCGCTGGTGCCGGGGGCCGCGGTCTCGGCGGTGTCACCGGCGGCGGGAGTCGTCGCGCCGCCCGCTTCCGTGGTGTCTCCGGAGGCGTCGTCGTCGCCGGTGCAGGCGCTGACGAGCAGCAGCGAGGCGGCCGCGATCAACGCTGCCGCGAACCGCCGTGAGGTCCGATGCATGAGGTCCTCCCCTGAACGTATGTCGTGCCCCTCGACGAGGCACCGTAGCCGCACTCGGCGGTCGGGCCCGGAGGCCGTGCCCGCCGGCCGGCGCCGCGCTAGGCGACCCAGGGTTCGAGGACGAGGGAGGCGTAGTAGGCGGCCGGCATGGCGAACAACAGACCGTCGAACCGGTCGAGGACGCCTCCGTGCCCGGGGAGCAGGGTGCCGAAGTCCTTCACGTCCAGGTTGCGCTTGAACATCGACTCGGTGAAGTCCCCGATGGGCGTGATGATCACGATCACCAGGGCGAACAGGAGCAGCTTGCCCCAGCTGCCCGTCTCCCACGGGTCCACCTTGAGCAGCTTGACGACGGCCAGCGCGATCACGCTCAGGAACGCCCCGCCGACCACGCCTTCGACCGTCTTGTTCGGGCTGATCCACGCCGCCACGGGCGTGCGGCCCGCGCTCGAGCCGACGAACAGGGCCCCGATGTCGTTGGCGACCACGCCGACGACCGTGGCCAGGAGCACACCCTTGCCCCACCCTTCAGGCAGGCGGAGGATCAACGCCCCGTAGGCACCGAGGACGCCGATGTAGACGACCCCCAGCATCGTGATGGCCGTGTTCGGCAGCGGGCCGCTGTCGACGCTGCCGGACGCCATGCCCCACACCGCCGTGGCGATGAACGAGAGCACGATGATGAGCGGCAGTGCGTCCGACCCCACCCAGTACGCGGCGAGCGGGAGGCCGATGATGGCAGCCAGGCCGATGAACTGCGCGGGCTGGTAGCCCTTGCTGCGCACGGTGTCGTAGAACTCGACACCGGCCACGGCGAGGGCCACGGCGACCAGACCGACGACGTAACGCTCGCCGAAGTTGAGCAGCAGGAGGAACACCGCCGCGAGGCCGAAGCCCACGGCGATGGCCATCGGCAGGTCACGCGTCGACGAACCGCTCCCGCGGGGGACCGACCCCGTGTTCTCGGGGCGAGCCCGCGGTGGTGCGGGCGGCTCGCGCCGGGTGCGGATCGGCGTGACCCGTGCCTGCTCGCCGGTGGCCGTGCGCGTGGTGCGCTCGGTGGGTCGGGAGGGTTCCCCGGAGCCGAACAGCTCGCCTTCGGCGTCGGGATCGACGGGGGGTAGATCACCGGTCAGGGGCGTCAGATCGACCTCGGCGTCGGGCGTCTCACTCTGGTCGTCGCGCCAGACCGGGGCCTGGCCCGAGAAGCTCGACCACGGATCGACGTCGTCCTGCGGTTCGTCGGCCAGGATCTTCGGCACCTCACCGGTCGGCGGCTCCGTCCAGTGGGGCAGCGGGCCGGTGTCGTCGGGCCCGAATCGCAGCGCGGGACCGTCGTCGTCGGCGATCTTCACGCCCTCGGCGGGTTCCTGCTCCTCTCCGGGTTCGTCGCGCTCGTCTGCCATTGCTGCCTCCTCCGCTCACACCTCGAGCAGCTCATGCTCCTTGCGAGCCAGCGCCTTGTCGATCTTGTCGACGTGCTCGTGGGTGATCTTCTCCATCTCCTTCTCGGCGCGCTCGAGCTCGTCGGCCGAGATCTCGTGGTTCTTCTCGGAAGCCTCGAGGTGCTTGCGGGCGTCCCTCCGGATGTTGCGCACCGCGACGCGACCGTCCTCGGCGTAGTGCTTGGCCAGCTTCACGTACTCCTTGCGGCGCTCCTCGGTGAGCGCAGGGAAGCTGAGGCGGATCACCACACCGTCGTTCGAGGGGGCGATGCCGAGATCGCTGTCGCGGATGGCCTTCTCGATGGCGCCCATGGCGTTGCGGTCGTGGGGCTTCACGACGAGGAGGCGCGGCTCGGGGACCTGGAAGCCCGCCAGCTGTTGCAGCGGCACATCGGCGCCGTAGTACTCCACCATCAGCTTCTCGACGAGGGCCGGCGTGGCGCGACCGGTCCGCACGGTCGCGAACTGCCCCTGGACGTGCTCCACTGCTTTCTCCATCTTGTCGATGGCATCGAGCAGGGTGTCCTCGATCACGCGACCAGAGTACCGACGCGGCGACCCTGCAGGAGGGACCGGATGTTCCCGTCCCCGAGCAGGTCGAACACCACGATCGGCAACCCCTTCTCCATGCAGAACGTGATGGCGGTGGCGTCCATCACCTTGAGGCCCTGGTTGATGACGTCGATGTACGAGATCCGCTCGTACCGCGTGGCCTCAGGATCGAGCTTGGGATCGGCGCTGTAGACGCCGTCGACGCCCGAGTGGGTGCCCTTCAAGATGGCGTCAGCCTCGATCTCGGCGGCCCGCAACGCGGCCGCGGTGTCGGTGGTGAAGAAGGGGTTCCCGGTGCCGCCGGCGAAGATGACCACCCGGCCCTTCTCGAGGTGGCGGATGGCGCGACGGCGGATGTACTGCTCGGCCACCTTGGGCATCTCCAGCGCCGTCATCACCCGGGTGGGCTGGTCCAGGCGCTCCAGGCTGTCCTGTAGGGCCAGGCCGTTCATGACGGTGGCGATCATGCCCATGTAGTCGGCCTGGGCCTGGTCCATCCCCTGGCCCGCGCCCTTCAGGCCGCGCCAGAAGTTGCCCCCGCCGACCACGATGGCCAGGTCGACCCCGAACTCGCGCCGGGCCTCGACCACCTCCGAGGCGATCTGATCGAGGATGGCCGGAGACAGACCGAAGCCGGAGCCGTCGGCCAGCGCCTCGCCGGAGAGCTTCAGGACCACCCGCCGCCACTTCGGCGAGGGGTCTTCGGCACCGTCCGGCGAGATCGCGCCCATTCGGGTCGTCAGCCGATCTCGACCTGGACGAAGCGCACCAGGGTGGCGTCGCCGAGGAGCTGGCCGATCGACTGCTTGTCGTCCTTGGCGTAGGGCTGCTCGAGGAGGCAGATCTCCTTGAAGTACCCGTTGAGCCGGCCCTCGACGATCTTGCCGATGGCCTGCTCCGGCTTGCCCTCGTTGCGGGTGATGGTCTCGAGCGTGGCCCGCTCCTTCTCGACGTCCTCGGCCGGCACGTCCTCCCGCCTCAGGTACTTCGGGCGGGCGAACGCGATGTGCACCGCGATGTCGTGGGCCAGCTGCGCGCGTCCCCCCGGAGAGCTCGACCAGGACGGCGTTGATACCGCGATTGCCCTGGACGTGGAGGTACGAGTCGAGCACGTTGCCGTCACCGGCCTCCAGGCGTACGACCTCGCCCAGCTCGATGTGCTCCTTCAGCGTGAGCTGCAGCTCCTCGATCTCCTTGGCGCGGTCGGCCGTCGCCTCGATCCCCTTGGCCGTGACCAGCGCGGCCATGTCGGACACCAGGGTCTTGAACCGCTCGGAGGAGGCCACGAAGTCCGTCTCGCACTTGAGCTGGACGATGCTGGCGACGGCGCCGTCCACGAAGACAGCGACGGCGCCCTGGGTGTTCTCCCGGTCGGCCCGCTCGGCGGCCTTGGCCAGGCCCTTCTCCCGGAGCCACTGCGCCGCGACCTCGAAGTCGCCGTCGGCAGCCTCGAGGGCGCGCTTGGCATCCATCATCCCTGCGCCCGTCGCTTGGCGCAGCGTCTGCACGTCTTTGGCGGTGAAGGACATGGGGTCAGGACTCCGTCTCGGTGGTGGTCTCTGCGGACGCGGCGGCGTCCTCTACGGCGGCCGCCTCGTCAGCGGCGGCGGCTGCCTCGGTGGTGGGCGCGGACTCGTCGACGGAAACGTCGGCGCTCTCCTCGGCGGCCGCCTCTTCGACAGCGGCCTCTTCGGCGGCGACCTCGACAGCGGCCTCCACGACTGCGGCCTCTTCGACCGCGGCCTCGACGAGTGCGGCCTCTTCGGCGGTGACCTCTACGACAGCGAGCTCTTCGGCAGCGGGCTCCGCAGCGGCCGGCTCGTCGGCAGCTGCCGGCTCCTCGGTTGCGCTGGCCACACGCTGCGCCGAGAGACGGGCATCGCGCTCGGCCTGGGCCGCGGCCGCCTGGCGGCGGGCCTGAGCCTGGTCGGAGCGGAACGCCTGCTCCTCCTCGGGCGAGCGCACCGGGGCGGCCGCCGTCGGGGCCACGGCCGGGTTGCGCTTGCTGGCGATGTAGCGACCCTCGATGACGGCATCGGAGATGACGCGGCACATCAGGTGGCTGGCCCGGATGGCGTCGTCGTTGCCCGGGATGACGTACTGCACCAGATCGGGGTCGCAGTTGGTGTCGACGACCGCCACGACCGGGATGCCCAGCTTGTTGGCCTCGGCGACGGCCAGGTGCTCCTTCTTGGTGTCGAGCACGAACACGGCATCGGGACGGCGGGACATGGCACGGATGCCGGAGAGGTTGCGCTCCAACTTCTCGAGCTCGCGCCCGAGGATCAGCGCCTCTTTCTTCGGCATCGCCTCGAACTCGCCGGAGTCCCGCATGCGCTGGTACTCCTGCATCTTGGCGACACGCTTGGCGATGGTCTCGAAGTTGGTCAGCATCCCGCCCAGCCAGCGCTGGTTGACGTACGGCATACCGGACCGCTCGGCCTGCTCCTGGATGGGATCCTGCGCCTGCTTCTTGGTCCCGATGAAGAGGATGGTCCCATTGTCGGCGGACAGGTCCCGCACGAAGCTGTAGGCGGTGTCGATGCTGGGCAGCGTCTGCTGCAGATCGATGATGTAGATGCCGGAACGCTCACCGAAGATGAAGCGCCGCATCTTCGGGTTCCACCGGCGGGTCTGGTGCCCGAAGTGCACACCGGCTTCGAGCAGCTGTCGCATCGTGACGACGGCCATGAGGAGGTCCTCCTTCGCTGCGGTTGCCGGCACCCGGTCCTGCACCCGCCGGACGGATCCGGGCAGGCGACCGCAGGGAAGGACCGAGCGCGTTGTGGTCGAGCCCGGAGGAAGCCCGGGCAACGGACGAGGCTAGCGACTCCGGGCAGCGATCCGAAACGGAGCCGGAGCCTCTTCCGAGGCGCGTCCCGACGCGAGCGCCTCCCCCACAGCGCACCGCCGGTGGGCGGGGAACCCGGGCGGTCGGGCTCAGGAGCCGCGGCACGAGGTGCACGGGCCGGCCGAGCAACGGGGCCGGATCGACGTAGCTCCCGCCGATCCGCACCCCGAAGTGGAGCGCGCCAGCCGCGCTGGCGATGACCGTGCCGGCGGCCACCTTCGCGCCGCGACGCACGAGCACGCGGCGCAGCGGCCCGTAGCTGGTGCGCAGGTCGCCGCCATGGTCGAGGGTGAGCCAGACCACGCCGGCCACGGGTCCTGCGAACACGACCGTGCCCGGCCCGGCGGCTCGCACCGCGATCCCGGGCCGGTTCGCGTACTCCAGCCCCCGCTGACCGGAGCACCACCGGCAGTCCGGCGCCCGGAACGGCACGGCCACCGGCGCCGGCACGGGCGGCGCCAGGCAGGTCGATCCCGCTCCGGCGGCCGGCGGTGCCGTGAGCACGAGTGCCAGGCCCAGCAACAGGGCGAGCATCGTGCGGTGAGCGGACCGGCGATGAGCGGGCAGACGATGGATGAGCGACATGGCTGGACCTCGGCGGTGTGGACGGCGACGAGGCGGCCGTGGCCGCGAGGTCCTGGGGTCGGTCAGGCGTGCCGACCGGAGGCGACGGGATCAGGCCCGGGGGTGCGTCTCGCCGTAGACCTGCTTCAGTCGCTGCTTGCTCACGTGGGTGTAGAGCTGCGTGGTGGCCACGTCGGCGTGCCCGAGCAGCTCCTGCACCGCCCGGAGGTCGGCACCGCCGTCGAGCAGGTGGGTGGCGTAGCTGTGCCGCAGCGCGTGGGGATGCGTAGGCGCCGCGGCCCGCCGGTCGAGCACTCGGCGGACGTCCCGCGGCGTGAGCCGCCGATGACGGCGGTTGTAGAACAGCGCCGCCTCGTCGCCGGCCGGTGGCGTGGCCTCCGCCAGCATGACCGGCCGACCGCCGGCCAACCAGCCGTCCAGGGCCTCCGCGGCCGGCTCCCCGAGCGGCACCTGGCGCTGCTTGCCCCCCTTGCCCCACACCGTGAGGGTGCGGGTGCGGAGGGCGACGTCGGGCAGATCGAGCCGGCACAGCTCGCCGACGCGCAGGCCGCATCCGTAGAGGACCTCGAGGAGCGCGTCGTCCCGCAAGCGGACCTCGGGCGGGTCGTCGGTCACCCGTGCCGGGGGATCGTCCAGCAGGACCTCGAGCTCGGACGCGTTCAGCACGTGGGGCAGCCGGCCCTTGCCGGCGGGGGCCCGCAGCGACCGGGCCGGATCCGTCTCGATGACCCCGGCGTGCCGGAGCCAGGCGAAGTAGCGCCGCAGCGACGAGGCTTTGCGGGCGATGCTCCGGGGCTCGAAGCCGCGGGTGCCGAGGTACGCCAGGTAGCGGCGGAGCGCGATGCGATCGACCGCGGCCGGGTCCTCGATGCCCGCTCGGCCGGCCCACGCCACGAACCCCTCCAGATCGCCGCGGTAGGCCGCCACGGTGTTGGGGGAGGCGCGGGTGAGCGACTCGGCGAAGGTGTCGAGGCGCCACGCCACCGGCCGCAGCGTACTGAGCGGTCATGTCCGACCCCGGGCACCGGTCCGCTCGAACCACGCCCCGCTCCGGACCAGCCAGCCGGCGACCTCGAGCCGGCCGAGCGCCACGGCCACCTCCGGAAGCGGCCGGCCGGCGCGCAGGACGACGGTGTCCAGCGTGAGCGCGTCACCGCCGAAGAGGTCCAGCACCTCCCGGTCGCCGGGCGCCGGTGCGGGCCGGCGGTCGCGCCGCCGGCGACGCTGCGTCGGCCGCGCTTCCAGCCCCAACGTGACCAGCACGTCCAGCGCGTCGACCACAGGCGTCGCGCCATCGACCAGGAGGAAGTTGGTGCCCTCGGACGCCGGGCTGCGCACCGACCCCGGCACGGCCATGACCGGCACGCCCCGCGACCCGGCCTCGGAGACGGTCAGCAACGAACCACCACGCGCCCGGGACTCGACGACGACCACCGCGTCGGCCAGGGCGGCGATGATGCGGTTGCGGGCCGGGAACCGGTGGGCCGCCGGCGCGGTCCCCGGTGGCACCTCCGAGCAGAGCAGGCCCAGCCGGCCCACCTCCTCCCAGAGGCCCGCGTTGCAGCGCGGGTAGACGGTGTCGAGCCCGCTGCCCACGACCGCGATGGGCGCCGCTCCGTCCGCGGCGGAGAGCGCGCCGCGGTGGGCTGCGCCGTCGATGCCCTTGGCCAGGCCTGACACGACCGCGATGCCGGCCGCGGCCAGCTCCCGGCCGAGCGACGCCGCGATCTCCATCCCGCCGACGGTGGCGTGACGGGTGCCGACGATGGCCACGCTCGGCGGCGTCAGCGCCTCCAGCGAGCCGCGGGTGAACAGGACGCCCGGCGGGAGCGGATCTTCGGCCAGGTCCGCCGGATAGCCGGGCCGCCCCACGACGCTGACGGCATCACGCGGGCAACGGGTGCACCGGTCCCAGAGCGCGGCGACGTCGACACGGGCCGCCGAGCGCGCCCACGTGGTGACCAGCTCCGGCGCCTCCCGTATGAGGTGACCGAGCGCGACGTGACCGCCCGGCTCGCCGCTGACGATGGCCTGCCACAACGCCCCCAGCGACTCCCCGGGCCGGACGAGGAGCCACAGGCGGCGCGGCGTCATGGCATCGAGCCCCGCCAGCGCGGCACCGAAGGCCTCCTCGGGCAGCGTCGCCTCAGGCTCGGCTCCGGCCCCGGTCGCAGCGCCCGCGCTCACGCCGCCCGCCGGGCCTGCTCGAGGGGATCGATGCGCAGGTTGAGCGCGGTGATGACCCATTCCTCGTCGATGGCACCGTGGCACTCGTGGAGATCGGCCAGCGTCCTCGCGACGCGACGCACCCGGTGCAGGCCGCGGCCACTCAACCGATCGGCCTCGAGCTCGCGCCGCAACACGGCACGAGCGGCGCTCGTCAGCGGCGCGACCTCGTCGAGCAGCGGGCCGGGGATGTCCGAGCTCAGCTCGTAGCCGCGCGCCGCGCTGATCTCGCGCACGGCCCTGACCCTGGCGGCGACGACGGCCGAGGACTCCCCGGCCGGGAGGCCGAGCAGCTCGTCCACGCCGGGCCGAGCCACCTCCAGGCGCAGGTCGAACCGGTCGAGCAGCGGGCCCGACACCCGCCTCAGGTACCGGAACCGCGTCGCCTCTCCGCAGCGGCAGGCGCCGGGTTGGCCGCCGGCACCGCACGGGCAGGGGTTCATGGCGGCGACGAGCTGGAAGCGAGCCGGGAACTGCACCGACGCCCGCGCCCGCGTCACCCTCACGACGCCTTCCTCCAACGGCTGGCGGAGCCCGTCGAGCACGGCCGGTTGGAATTCGCCGAGTTCATCCAAGAACAGGACGCCCCCGTTGGCGAGCGAGACCTCGCCCGGCCGCATGCTGGCCGTCCCGCCGCCGACCATGGCCACCAGCGACGCCGTGTGGTGCGGCGCCCGGAGCGGCGGCCGCGAGACCAGACCGCCCGGCAGCGGGAGGCCGGCCGCCGAGTGGATCATGGTGGTCTCGAGCGCGACATCCCGCTCCAACCCGGGCAGGAGGGCGGGCAACCGCTGCGCCAGCATGGTCTTCCCCGCACCCGGTGGCCCGAGCAGGAGGAGATGGTGTCCGCCGGCGGCGGCCGCCTGCACCGCCATGCGGGCCATGACGTGCCCGCGCACGTCGGCCAGGTCGGGAGCCGGCTCGATCGGTGCGGGCGGCGGCGGTGGGCCGGGCGGAGGCCAGTCCGCCCTGCCGGCCAGCACGGCGACCAACTCCGCCACCGTGCCGACGGAGTGCACCTCGGCGCGCGCGACCAGCCGGGCTTCGGTCTCGCACCCGCCCGGCACCACCGCGGTCTGGTCCTCGAGCGCGGCGACGAGCGGCACGATGCCCGGCACCCGCCGGATGGAGCCGTCCAGGCCGAGCTCGCCCAGGAAGGCCAGTCCGGCGAGTGCCGCCGAGTCGACGGCTCCCGAGGCCACCAGCACACCCACGGCGATCGCCAGGTCGAGCCCGGACCCGCTCTTGCGCACCCCCGACGGGGCGAGGTTGACGGTGATGCGGCTCAGCGGCCAGGTCAGACCGCTCGACATGAGCGCAGCCCGGACGCGGTCCCTCGACTCCCGGCACGCCTCGTCGGGCAGGCCGACGACGCTGAACGCCGGCAGGCCGTTGGAGACGTGCACCTCGACCGAGACAGGGCGCCCCTCGGCACCGAGCAACGTGGCAGACGGGACGATGGCCAACACGGCGAATCCCCTTTCCGGCGGGCGACCAACCGACGGGCAGGACAGTCCGAAGAGGTCGATGGCGGACGGCGGGGAAGCCGTGGCGGCAACGTAGCAGGGGGCTGTGTCGGGGTTGCCGGCCGTCCCCCGAGGCTCAACCGGCTCGCGCCGGTCCTTACGGGCTGTCCCGCTTCGACCGCGCTCCGCGCGATGGGCTCACGGGTCGTGGTCAGCCCCAGGTCAGGAGGGCAAGACGCGCTGGCCGTGGCGGCCGAGCCGTGACTAGCCTTCTTCGTGCTGGGGGGACGGGCGATTCACAACACGAACGCGCACGTTGCCCCATGACGACACCGCTCCCGCCTCCGCCGCCGCTGCCTCCGCGCATGACGTGGGTGCCGACGCTGGACGGGCTGCGCGGGCTGGCGGTCCTTGCCGTCGTCGCCTTCCACGCCGGTCACCTCGACGGTGGTTACCTGGGCGTCGACCTCTTCTTCACGGTGTCGGGCTTCCTCATCACCCGGCTGATCCTCGACGACCTCGGCCGCGGCCGGTTCAGCCTGGCCACGTTCTGGGGCCGCCGTGCCCGCCGCCTGCTGCCGGCGCTGTGGCTGCTGCTGGCCGTCCTGATCCTCATGTCCCCGTGGCTGGTCGAGCGCAGCTCCGGCCTCAGCCTGCGCCGGTCCGTGGTGGCCACGGCCATCTACATCGCCAACTGGTGGCAGCTCAGCGGACCGGCTTCCTACTGGGAGGCGTTCGGCACGCCGTCTCCGCTGAACCACACGTGGAGCCTCGCCATCGAGGAGCAGTTCTACGTCCTGTGGCCCGTGGTGGCGATGGTCGTGTGGAAGCTGGCCCGCCGGCCGGCGCGCGCACTCCTCGCTGTCGCTGGTGTCGCCATCGTCGCCTCCGTCGCCGCGCAGTGGCTGCTGTTCGAGCCCGGGACCGACGGCGCCCGCTCCTATCTCGGCACTGACACCCGGGTCGCGTCCATCCTCGTCGGCTGCGGCGCCGCCATCCTGCTCTGGACCCGCAGCCACCGGGTCGCCCCGGTGGTGTGGCACTGGCTCCACCTGCTCGCCCCGGTCGCGCTGGCGGGCATCGTCGCCGCCTGGTTCGTCGGCCGGCCCGGTCCGTGGCTGTACCGCGGCGGGTTCCCCGTGCTCGCCCTCGCCGCAGCGCTGATCCTCGCCAGCAGCGTGGCCCCGACGCCCGGCCGCCTGAACCGCGCGCTCGGGTGGGCGCCTCTCGTGCTGATCGGCCAGGTCAGCTACGGGATCTACCTCTGGCACTGGCCGGTCTTCACACTGCTCGGTCCGGATCAGCTCCACGTCGACGGGTGGCGGCTGCTCATGTCGCGTCTCGCGATCACCGCCGTCCTCGTCGCCATCTCCTACGTCCTGATCGAGCGGCCGTACCGCTTCCGGCGGGGACCGCTCCACATCCGCTTCTTCGGTGGCGCGGTGTGCGTCGTCGGCGTGGTCGCCGCCGTGCTCGCGTGGCCGTCCGCCTCGCCCGTCAGCGCGGCGCGAGCCGATCGCGTCCTGGCCCAGCTCACGCAGGACCAACCGATCGTGTCGGCCACCACCACGCCCGTCACGTCCGTCCCGCCGACGACAGCCGCGAGCACCCGCCCGCCCACGACGGCCGCCGACTCGACCTCGACCACCGCACCGACAACAGCAGCACCGACAACAGCAGCCACCGAGCACGACGGTCGCACCCGCGACGACGACCACGGTCGCCCCGCCGACGTTCCCCGCACCCAGGAACCTGCTGGTGGTGGGTGACTCCGTCGCCTACGCGCTGCGCCGCTCGCTGCCGCAACAGGCGATGAACGGGATGCACGTCACAGTGGCCGGCCGGGTGGGCTGCACCCCGGGCCGACCGGACCGCCCGCAGATCCGCTTCTACAACGGGGTCGAGGTCCAGGACCCGTGCATCAACGCCACCACGGAGTGGCCGGCGCGTGTGCAGCAGGAGGGGTACGACGGCGTCCTCATGATCTTCGGCGCGTCCGGCCTGGACCGCCAGTTCGACGGCGAGTGGCTGCGCCCCTGCGACGCCCGGTACAACGCGTGGTTCCAGGCGTCGATCGAGGCCAACATGCGAGCACTGCAGGCCGTCGGTGCTCGGGTGTGGATGACGCTGGCGCCGTACAACCGTCACCTGAGCGTGGCCAGCCCCGAGGCGCAGGCGATCGCCGATCGCCAGACGGACTGCCTGAACCGCATGTACGAGGGCGCCGCACAGGCCGTGGGCGGGGTCGGCGTCGTCGATCTGCAGGCGCTGATCTGCCCGGAGGGCACGACGTGCATCCGCGTCATCGACGGCATCGAGCTGCGCCCCGACGGGCTCCACTTCGCCGGGGAGGGCGCGGACGTCATCGCCCGCTGGCTGCTCCTCCAACTGGGTCCGCCGCCCGGCTGACCGCATCGGGATGCCGCCCTCCGGCGGCGCGGGGCTGGGAGACTCAGCGGTCGTGGCCCCCCACCTCCGTGCCGTGCTGGCCACCGGCGCCGCACTGCTGGTGCTCGCCTCGTGCGACAAGGGGAGCCGGGAAGATCGGTTCTGCGAGCGGCTCGCCGAGGAACAGGCCCTGCTGGCGCGACGTGCCTACCGACCCCGACGAGCTCGACGCCTTCGTCGAGCGCTACCAGGAGCTCGCCGACATCGCCCCGCTCGCCATCGAAGAGCAGTGGCAGACGGTCGCCGAGCTCGTCGAAGCAGTCGCCACGGAGGACCTGACGGATCCGGCGGCCGCCGACCGCCTGCGCGACCGCGCCGTCGCCGCGACCCGACCCATCGACGAGGTCCGGTCCTACGCCCGCACGACGTGCGGGGTGGAGCTGCGCGTCGCCGCGCCATCCGGCGCGACCACGACCGTACCCGGGGCGACCACGGTGCCCGGCACGACGACGACCACCCTGCCCGGGCCGGGCACGGTGCCCCCCGTCGCCCCCTGACGCCGCGCCCTTGCCAGGGTATTCATACGTACGTATCATTCGCGGCATGGCAACCGCTGCCACTCGCGATCGCCTGGTCACCGCGACCCGCGAGGCCATCCGCGACCTCGGGCTGCCGGCCGTGACGGCCAGGGAGATCACCGGGCGCGCGTCGGCCAACCTGGCCGCGATCCCGTACTACTTCGGCACGAAGGAGGCGCTGGTCACCGAGGCGCTGGTCGCTGAGGCTCGCGAGTTGCTGGCCCCGGTGTGGGAGCTGTTGGGTGCAGACCGTCCTCCGATCGAGCGGGCGACCGGCGCGGTGATGATGCTCAACGAGCTCTTCGATCAGGCCCGCGATGACGTCCCTGTGTACCTCGCCGCGCTGGCGACCGCCCCCCACTCGCCGGACGTGCAGGCCGGCCTCGGCGACCTGTGGAACGAGCTGCGGAGCCGGCTCTCGGCCGACATCGCCGCGCAGTCCACCGCCGGCCAGTTGCCGGCGTGGGTCGAGCCATCGGCGATGGCAGCGCTGATCCTGGCCGTGGTCAACGGCGTGGTCATCTCGTCGGTCATCGATCCGGGCGGCCCCGATCATCGAGCCGTGGCCGGTCAGCTCCTGAGCCCTGCTCATGACGGCCGCTCAGCCCGCGGGCAAGCCGCCGTCGACGGCCACGACGAGATCGCGAAGGGCCGGACGGTGACACGACGGTCGCCGGACCGGGTGGCGTCCCGATGGGCGATGGCCGCGCTGGCCTGGGCGATCGTCATGGGCGTCGTGTGGCTGTTCGCTCCGACGGGACGGTCGACATCGGTGACGGCCACGACGGACGGGACGGTCATCACCGAGTCGTCGACGTCGAGCCTGCTGCAGAGCGAGGGTGCCGGCGTGGTGCTGGTCCTCGCGGTACCGGTGGTGATCGCCGGCATCGCGGTGGCGGCCTCCGGCACGCGTCGAGCGCGGCAGGTCCGCTTCGTGTGCGGCGGCATCCTGACCTTCGCCTGCCTGCTCGGCGCGGCCTCCGTCGGCCTGCCCTACGTCCCCGCTGCCGCCGCGCTCCTCATCTCCGGCGCGACGAGCATCCGACGCACGCCCGTGACCCGGTGAACGGGCCGGCGGGACGGCCGGATCAGGACTGAGCAGTCTCCGTGCGCTTGACGATCACGTTGTCGATCATCCCGTACTCGAGCGCCTGCTCCGAGGTGAACCAACGGTCCCGCTCGGAGTCGGCGGTGATCTGCTCGACCGGCTGCCCGGTGTGGTGCGCGATGAGCTCGGCCATGCGGCGCTTGGTATAGGTGAGCTGCTCGGCCTGGATGGCGATGTCGGCCGCCTGACCCCGCAGGCCGGCGGACGGCTGGTGCATCATGATCCGGGCGTTGGGCAGCGTGTACCGCTTGCCGCTCGCGCCGGCGCACAGGAGGAACTGGCCCATCGAGGCCGCCAGCCCGAGACACACCGTGGCCACGTCGCACCCGACGAACTGCATGGTGTCGTAGATGGCCATGCCCGCGGTGACCGAGCCACCCGGGCTGTTGATGTACATCCAGATGTCCTTGCCCGGCTCCTCGGCATCGAGGAAGAGGAGCTGCGCGCAGATCTGGTTGGCCATGTCGTCGTTGACGTCGGTGCCCAACATGACGATGCGGCTCTTGAGCAACCGGTTGAAGATCTCGGTCTGGGCGTTGGAGCCCGACGTCTCGAGCGCGAAGGGCGGGGTCAGCTCCGACATGGTGGCGAGGCTAGCGGTGCCGTTCCCGGCTCGCTCCGAGCACAGACCCGCAGCAGGGCGGAACCTCAGCGCTCGACGCCGCTGAAGATCACCGCCACCCGCTCACCGTCGCCGATCTGGTCCCGCATGGCGAGCAGGCCGGCCAGACCGGCCGTCCCGGTGGCGCTGGCCTCGATCCCGGTCGACGCCACGCCCAGCTCATGGGCCTCGACGATGGCCGCCTCCGGCGCCACGACCACCGAGCCCCCATCCCGATCGACCGCAGCCAGCACGCCGAGCCAGTCGTAGGTCTCGTCGTCGAGGATGCCGTCGGCCGCCGAGGACGGCTCGTCCTCCCACGGCCACATGCACTCGTCCCAGTGCTCGGCCGCATGGGCGACCCCGAGCTCCTGGGCCCTTCGCCACGCCCGCTCCATCGGCGCGCACCCCGCGGCCTGGACCGCGTGCAGGCGGGGGTGGGCCCCGGCGTCGGCGAAGGCTCGGCCGACGCACGCGGCGAGCGCCCCGCCACCCACCTGGACGAACACCCGGTCGAGGTCGGGGCCGGCCTCGGCGCACAGCTCCCAACCCAGGGTCCGACCGGCGTCGAGCGCCAGCGCGTTCTCCGGGCCCTGGACGCCGAACGGGACGGCGCCGCGCTCGACCGCTTCCCGGAATCGGTGGACGCACGGATCGCCGGGCGCATCGTCGTCGCGCCGGGGACACACCGTCACCGTGGCCCGCAGGCGGTGCAACGCCTCGACGACCGCGGAGCTGGCCCACGTCGGCACGAACACCTCGAGCTCCCGGTGATCGGCCGCCGCGAGGGTGGCGGCAGCGAGCGCCGCGTTCCCGCACGAGGCGATGGCCAGGCCGGGCTCGCGCCCGCCGAGACCCACCAGCTCGGCCGCCTTCAGGTGGAGGAGGATCGACACCTGGTGCCGGGCCTTGTGGCTGCCGGCGACGTTCCCGGTCTCGTCCTTCACCCACACGCCACCCTCAGAGTTGAACCCGAGGTCGGCGGACAGCCTGTCGGCCCGGGCGAAGGGCGTCGTGCGGAACCCGGTCCCGTCGACGGTCGCCACCCGGGCGTCGAGCTGGCGGACCAGCGCGTGCGCGGCATCGACAGTCATCCCGTTGGCCAGCGCGAACGACTGCCAGGCCAGTTCACCGCCGTACGCGACGAGCGGGTTCGGATCCTCGGCGGGCGCGAACGGCCCTGGCCGGCGGACGATGTCGAGGACGTGGTGTCGATCAGTCGCCGTGGCGTTCGGGCAACGCCAGGGATGGGCCGTCGAGACGTCGACCTCGGCGCCGCAGACCCGGCACCGGAAGCCCTCCACCATCGGGGTGGCGCTCACGCCCCGGCCGCCACCTCGCCGTTGAAGTCGGCGATGAGCTCGTCCCACACGGGCAGGTAGCGGCGGAGCCCGATCCAGAAGGACTGCGACCGGCGGGCCTCGAACACCTCCAGCGGCGTGCCCTGCTGCTCGACCCACGTGTAGTAGCCGAGGTTGAAGATGCGGGTGCGGTCGCGCTCTGTGGTGTCGATCATGTGATCGGTGCTGGCCGAGCCGAGGTGCTCGGCGAAGGTCTCGGCGGCATCGAGCGCCCCGAACGAGCCACCGAACCGGCGGGCCGTCGTCTTGGCCCGCTCGCTCGGGTACATCGCCGCGCCGTCAGTGGCCACGGTGATGACGGCGTCGTCCGGTCCGAGACCGAGCAGCTTCACCGTCTTGATGGCGGCCAGGACGTTGGCGATCGACGAGAAGCCGAGGTGCCCGAGCGACGCCACGACGTCGTCCGGCACCCCCTTGCGCCGGGCGAGGAACCCTCGGCCCTCGGGCGTGTTGAACAGCACGTCGAGCTCGTCGGTGGCGCGATCGCTGACCGCGCACACGACATCGGTGTTCATGACGTTGTGGATCAGCGGGATGTGCTTGTCTCCGATGCCCTGGATGTTGTGCTCGCCGAAGCCGTTCTCCAGCATCGTCGGGCACTCCAACGCCTCGACGGCGACGATGCGCGTGCCGTGCTCCTCCTTCAGCCGGTCGCCGGCGGCGATCGTGCCCGCCGAGCCCGTGGCCGACGTGAGCGCGGCCAGTCGCAGCTCCCCGCCGGCCTCGCCCTCGGCGCGCGCCGCCCGGACGTGCTCGAAGACGTCGGCGAGGGCCCGCCCGGTCACCTCGTAGTGCGCGAGGTGGTTGCCGAGCTCGGCGAACTGGTTGAGCACGAAGTTCGACGGGTCCTGCGCCAGCTCGTGACAGGCGTCGTAGATCTCCTTCACGTTGCTCTCGGTGCCGGGGGTGCGCATGACGTCGGCCGGCTCGGCCACCCAGCGGTCCAGCCAGTCGAACCGCTCCTGTGACATCCCGGCCGGGAGCACGGCCACCCCGCGGCACCCCATGATCCGGCTGATGGCCACGCCGCCTCGGGCGTAGTTGCCCGTCGAGGGCCAGATGGCCCGGTGGCGGGTCGGATCGAACTGCCCGGTGATCACCCGGGGAGCGAGGCACGCATAGGCGGCCAGGACCTTGTGGGCGGTGATCATCGGGAAGCGGTCGCCGAAGACGACGATGATCGGGCTGTCGACGCCGGTCAGCTCGGACGGCAGGACGACGTGGTCGGGCACGGCAACCGTCCCGCCGGCGAGGTCGTTGTACCAGTGGACCCGGAACAGGTTGCGGGGATCAGCGGCGTCCTTGTCGACGCCCGCGGTCAGGTCGGCGTCGAGCGTCGCCGGATCCGTGAGCTGCGCGAACGTCGGCAGGACGATCCCCTGCTCGCGGAAGCGCGTGACAGAGCGGCGGCGGCTCTCCGCGTCGACCACCGCGTCGGTCAGGCCGAGCTGGTTGACGAGCGCGTCAGAGGTCGTGGACGTGGGCACGGTGGCCATCCTGCCAAAGGCTGTATCGGTCAGTGGCCGGGTCAGTCCTCCAGGACGAGGCAGAAGGGATGCCCGGCGGGATCGATGAAGACGAGGAAGTCGTCGGGACGGGGTTGCACCTCGGCCTTGAGGGCGCCGAGCGCCACCACGCGCTTCTCGCCCTCGGCCAGGTCCGGCACGTCGAAGTCCACGTGCGCCTGCTGCGAGCTCTCGGCGTTGGGCCACTCCGGCGGCACATGCTCGGGTGCCCGCTGGAAGGCCAGGGTGGCGCCGCCATCGCTGCGCAGCTGGACCCAGTCCCCGTCGGAGCGCTCGACCGGCCAGCCCGTGATGGCCGAGTAGAACTCGGCGAGAGCGTGCGGCTCCGGGCAGTCGAAGGCGAACAGGCTCAGACGGGCGATCGCAGGCATGCGGCGGACCGTACCCCGGTCCGCCAGCTCCCAGTCATACATCAAGTGAGGGCTTTGGTATTTGCCGCTAACCTGCGCTCATGGCCGAGTTGACGGACGCCAAGCGGCGGATCCTGGACCGTCTGAAGCGCGCCGACACGCTCACGGCCCCGGAGGTGGCGGCCGACTTCGAGCTCACCGACACCGCCGTCCGGCAGCACCTCGAAGCCCTCGAGCAGGCCGGCCTCGTCGAGCGCACGAGCGCCCCTCCGCAGGGCCGGGGCCGCCCGCCCGTGCACTGGAAGCTCACGCCCCTCGCCAACGATCTGTTCCCCGATCGCCACGCCGACCTCACGGTCGAGCTCATCGCTGCCATCCGCGAATCGGTCGGCGATGAGGGCCTCGACGACATCGTCGCCCGCCGTTCGGCGCGGCAGGTGACCGCCTACCGCAAGGTGCTCCCCGACCCCGAACGGACCAGCGTCAAGGTCCGCGTTCGGCGTCTGGCCGAGCTGCGATCAGCGGAGGGCTACCTGGCCGAGGCCGTGCCCGACGGGCAGGACATGCTGCTCCTCGAGCACCACTGCCCGATCTGTGACGCCGCCTCCGTCTGCCAGGGGTTCTGCCGGGCGGAGCTCGACCTGTTCCGCCAGACCCTCGGCGACGATGTCGAGGTGACGCGTGCGCAGCACCTCCTCTCCGGGGACCTCCGCTGCGCCTACCGGGTCTCGCCGCGGGCCACCGACGCGTCGGGCGACGAGCAGGCTGCGGCCGACACGCGGCTCTCGGCGTAGGTCGCTCGGACCGGGTGCGGCGTCGGTCCTGCCGTACGCTCGGCCCGTGAGCGACAGCGGGCGCCCCAGCGGCACGGCGGCCGTGCTCGATGCGGTTCTCTCGGACCGCCCCGCCCTCGCCGGGCAGCTCGCCGAGCTCGAGCGGGCAGCCTGGTCGGCCGTGGATCCAGTGCTGCTCGAGCTGTGCCGGGTGCGGATCGCGATGCTGCTCGGGTGCGCGGACGAGGCGCGGGCCCGCTCGGAGGAGGCCATCGCGGCCGGGCTCGAGGAGGTCGTGCTCGCCGACCTCTCCTTGTGGCCGACCTCGCCGCGGTTCGGTGCACGGGAGCGCGCCTGCCTGGCCTTCTGCGAGCAGTTCGTGATCGACGTGGCCGGCCTCGACGACGACCTCGCGTTCGGGGTGTCGGAGCACCTCGGGCCGCAGGGATTGGCCGACTTCACGGCTGCGATGCTCGTCGTCGAGCAACGCCAGCGCCTTCGCCTGGCCTGGGAGCGCCTGCTCGAGCCGGTCGGAACATGAACCGCGAGCGGCGTGTCCCGGCGGGCACGAAGCCATCGCCGGCCCTGCGATCCGCGCTCGACGCGTGGCAGGCCGCGGTCGTGCGGCTGCCGGAGCTCGATCCGGTCACGACCGAGCTCGTCCGCCTCCGGTGCGCCCGCCATCACGACTGCCGCACTTGAATGTCTCTCCGCCTGGCAGTTGCCCGGCAGGCAGGGCTGGACGAGCCGACCGCGGCGAAGCTCGACGACTACGAGGCCAGCGATCTCGACGAGCGGCACAAGGTGGCCCTGCGGGTGGCGGACGCCTTGATGACGCAACCCGGCGCCATCGACGCGGAGCTCCGGGCGCAGGCCGGGCGCTGGTTCAGCCGTGAGGAGCTCGTCGAGCTCACGCTCGACGTCATGAAGTGGAACTACCAGAAGGTCAGCGTGGCCCTCGGCACCGACGCCGAGGTGAAGCCGGGCGAGCTGGCCGACCTCGACTTCGACGGCGACGGCCGCCCGGTCACCGGCTAACCAGCCGCGGTCGCCGGCGCGGCCCGCGGCTCAGCTCTCGACGTACAGCGCTTCGCCCCGCCGCAGGCGGGCCGCCGTGCGGACGACCGTCGCCAGCTCCCGGCGGGTCGGCGTGTGGGCGGCCAGGAAGCGCGCCACGCCGACCAGGATGAGCGCCGACTCCTCGGAACCCTCCGGCCACGCCAGCGCCTGGCGGGCGCCGGCCTCGACGACCTGGAACCAGTGGAAACCCGCGTCCTCCTGGACCAGCGCCCGGCCCAGCGCGGCGATGAGGTCCTCACGCCGGCCACCGCCGCGGAGGAAGCCGTAGGCGGCCGCACCGGCCTCGTCCACCGCGCCCTGGACCTCCCAGCACCGGGCCAGGTCGTCGAGCGAGCCCGACGAGGCCTGCGGCAGACGCGCCGACGGCACGTTGAGGAAGCGGTCGAGGTACACGCGCAGCGCGCCGTGGATGACACCCCGGAGCAGCTCGGGAGTGGGCTGGCGGACCAGGGACTGGTGCAGGGCGTTGGCGGTGGTGAAGGCGTGATGGACGCTGTTCCAGTCGCCGGGGTCGTTGTTGAGGTGGAAGCGGGTGATGCGCAGCGCGGCGGCGTAGGCCAGCGCCCGCCCGAGCTGCTCGGGCGTCGCGCCCTCCCGGGTGGCATCGAGGATGGCGGCCACCACGACCTCGGGGTCCTCCTCCAGCAGGGACCAGGCCACCTTGCCGACGTCGAGCGACCCCGGCCCCGCCTCGGCCGTGGCGCCGGCGGCGAGGGCGGCCGGCAGCTCGGACTCGGCGCGGCGGACCAGCGCGGCCAGGTCGTGGGGGTGGTTCCACTCGCCGCTCTCCTCGCTGCGGTCGGCCCCGCAGGTCTGGGACACGAGGGAGGTGACCACGGGCGCGTAGGACTCGCCGACGAGCGCGACGGCCTCGAACGCCTTGTTGGTGAAGTCCAACGTGTGCCCCTCGTCGATGAAGACGTGGTCGGTCACGGCCGCGAACATCGCCCGCTCGGCCGCGCCGAGGTCGCCGGCGGCGACGAGCGTGGCCAGGGAACGCTCGGCCGCGTCCGACGACCGCGTCTCGACGAAGCGCCGGTACCAGGATCCGACCTGCTCGAGATCGTGACCCTCGTGGCCCAGGGCCGGCTCCGGGAAGCGGGGAGCGCGGCCACGGGTGTCGCGGCTCACGAAGGCGAGCGCCTGCACGAGCGCCAGCGGGCGGTCCGCCGGATCGAGCAACGGGAGCAGGTTCGCCATGGCGACCAGCACGGTCAGACCCGAGCCCCAGCCGTCGTCGCGGTACGTGGTGCCGAAGTCGAGCGCTTCGGCCACGATCGCCTCCGGTCCTCCGGTCTCGAGCAGCCCGAGGGTCGCCTTGGCCGTCACCAGCGTGATGCCGTGCTCGAGCCCCTCGCGCAGACGGCGCCGGAGCCGGCCGACCGGATCGGCGTCCGGCCGGGGAGCGACGAGGACCGCGCCGTCCTCGATGCGTGACGTCGAACCCGATGGCGTCGTCGGCCCAGGGGTCGAGCGTGCAGCCGCTGACGAGGTCGAAGCGGGCGTGGTGCCAGTGGCAGGTGACCAGTCCGGCCTCCACGGTGCCCTGGTGGAGCGGGAAGCCGAGGTGCGGGCACCGGTCCTCGATGGCGAAGGCCCGTCCGTCGTGCCACACGACGAGGACGGGGAGCGATCCGACCTTCGTCAGCAGCCGTCCGTCGCGCTGGAGGTCGTCGAAGGAGCCGGCCCGGGTCGCCTGATCGAGCATCATCCTCCGAGCCTGCGCCACTGCTGTCGAATTTGTCAAGTCAAGGCTTGCGGAATCACCGCTCCCGGTCGTCGGGCGGGAGCTCGCTCGGCCCGACGTTGGCGTCGAGCCACTCGTTCATCGCCGTCTGCTGTCGCCACACCTCGACGATGCGGTCCTCCGCCTTCGGTGTGTGCAGCCACGCGGCCACGGGGAAGGTCCGCCCGGCCACCAGACCCTTCCGGCGGAGGTAGGCGATGCGGGGGTGGTCCTTCGCATAGCCGCGTGGCGCCGTCTTCAGCTCGTCGTGGGCGGCGAGCTCATGGCCCGCCTTCTCCAGCGACCGGCAGATCGTCACGATGGCCTCGCCCCGGGCGTCGTCGTCGAGTGCCTCCCGGAACCGGGTCAGCTGGTCCGGAGCCATGTGGTAGTAGCCCGACCCCACGAACAGACCGCTGGCCGAGAGCTGGATGTAGAGGCTGGCGCCGCCCTCGGTCTCGCTGGCCGCCGCGGCCGCCGTCTTGTACGGGCTCTTGTCCTTCGAAAATCGGACGTCCCGGTACGGACGGAACAGCCGGAACGGACCGAACGGCTCGGCCAGGTCCGCCAGCAGCGCCTCGAACGGCGCCCGGACCGCATCCTCGTAGCGGGTCTTGTTGGCCTGCCAGTACGCCTTGGAGTTGTCGACCTCGAGCCCTTGGTAGAAGTCGAACGCGTCGGGAGGCCAACCCCTGAACGTCTTCGCGCCCATGGCCGCGCACGGTAGTGCGCCGCGTACAGTCGCCCCATGGCCGACCTGCACCTGGGGGAGCTCGTCGATCCGGCGTCGCACGAGCGCACCGGCACCGCCGCCACGGTCCCGACCGGTGACCTCACGACGCACGGCGTCATCGTGGGCATGACCGGCTCGGGCAAGACCGGTCTCGGTGTGGTGCTGATCGAGGAGGCGATGACGGCCGGGGTGCCCTGCCTGCTCATCGACCCCAAGGGAGATCTCACCAACCTCTGCCTCATGTTCCCGGATCTGGCTCCGGCGGACTTCCGGCCGTGGATCAACGAGGGCGACGCGCAGAAGGCCGGCGTCACCCCCGACGCGTTCGCGGAGCAGCAGGCCACCACGTGGAAGGACGGGCTGGCCGGCTGGGGCATCACGCCCGACCGGATCGAGGCGCTGCGGGACAGCGTGCGGACGACCATCTACACACCGGGGTCCACCGCCGGTGTGCCGCTCAACATCGTCGGCTCTCTCCAGGCGCCGGCCGACACGAGCGACATGGAGGTGGTGCGGGACGAGATCGAGGGCTACGTGTCGGGCCTCCTCGGGCTGGTCGGCATCTCCGCCGATCCCCTGTCATCGCGCGAGCACATCCTGCTCAGCAACCTGATCGAGACGGCGTGGACGCAGGGCCAGTCGCTCGACCTGGGCACGCTGGTCAGCCAGGTCCAGCAGCCGCCGCTGCGGAAGCTGGGCGTGTTCGACCTCGACCAGTTCTTCCCGCCGGCCGACCGGACACAGCTCGCGATCAAGCTCAACGGCCTGCTGGCCTCGCCGTCGTTCTCGGCTTGGAGCGCAGGGCCGCCGCTCGATGTCGCCGCGCTGCTCCGCTCGCCGGACGGCAAGCCGTCGGCCGCCATCGTCACCATCGCCCACCTGTCGGACGAGGAGCGGCAGTTCGTGGTGGCCCTGCTCCTGTCCAAGGTCATCACCTGGATGCGCAAGCAGAGCGGCACCACGGACCTGCGGGCGCTCGTCTACATGGACGAGGTCATGGGCTACGTCCCGCCGACCGCGGAGCCGCCGACCAAGAAGCCGATCATGACGCTGATGAAGCAGGCGCGCGCCTTCGGCGTGGGGATGGTGCTGGCGACGCAGAACCCGGTCGACATCGACTACAAGGCCATCTCCAACGCCGGGACGTGGATGGTCGGGCGGCTGCAGACCGAGCGGGACAAGGCACGGTTGCTCGACGGGATGAGCGCGGCCGACGGCGGGGTCGACGTGCAGACGGTCGGCGCGACCATCGGTGGGCTGGCCAAGCGGGAGTTCGTGCTGCGCCGAGCCGGTCAGCAGGCGCCTGTCGTCCTGACCTCGCGTTGGGCCATGAGCTACCTGCGGGGGCCGTTGACCCGCGACCAGATCGCGAGCCTGATGGCATCACAGCGAGAGGCCGCGGCGGCGCCCGCTGCGGCCGCTCCTGCTGCGGCCGCTCCTGCTGGGGCGGACCCTGTCGAGGCCGGTGCTGTCGAGGCCGGTCCTGCCGCGGCGACTCCGGCGGCCGCAGCCGTCTCCGGCGTCGTTGCATCGGGAACGACCGACGACGCCACTCCGATGATGCCCGAGGTCGCGCAGGGTGTGACCGTGACGTGGGTGGATCAGGCCGCGCCGTGGTTGAGCGCGGTCGGCGGGGCCTCGGGCACCGATCGCCGCGCCGCGGCCGCGGTCGCCCGGATCCGCCTCCGGTACGACGAGGAACGGGCCGACCTGGTTGCCGACGAGGAGTACGAAGTCGTGCTGCATCCGTTGACCGCGACCGCGGATCCCGCCGCGGCTGTCGCCGTCGACTACGACGATCGGGACCTCCAGCCGGCCGCGCCCGGACCCGTCAGCTACGTCCTGCCCGCCGCGCCGATCGGGAAGAAGACCTTCTGGTCCACGCTCGAGAAGGATCTCGTGGCGCAGCTGGCACGTTCCCGGACGATGGAGATCTTCGCCAACCGTCCGCTCAAGCTCTACTCCCGGGCAGGCGAGACGAAGGACGACTTCACCGCCCGCTGCCGCGAGGCGGCTGCCGCCAAGGCGGACGAGGAGGCGGCCAAGCTGCGGGACAAGTACGAGACCAAGGTGCGGGGGCTGCAGGAGAAGCTGCAGACGGCGCAGGACCGGGCCGACGTGCTGGCCGAGGAGGCGTCCGGCCGCCAGCAGGAGGAGCTGCTCTCGACCGCGGGCAGCCTTCTCGACAGCTTCCTCGGCGGGCGCCGCGGCAGCTCCAGGCTGGCCGGCGAGCTGCGGAGCGCGGCCGGCCGCCGGTCCCGTTCGAGTGCCGCCCGCGAGCGGCTCGACGCCGCCCAGAACAAGGTGGGGACCATCGGCGCGCAGATGGCCGAGGTGGAGGAGGCGCTGGCGGAGGACCTGCTCCGCATCACCTCGGCCTGGGACGAGAAGGCGGCGTCGGTCGACTCCGTGCCGGTGAGCCTGGAACGCACGGACATCCAGGTCGCCCAGCTCGTGCTGGCCTGGCTCCCCGTGGCCTGAGCCGGTCCTGCCGCCCCATGCCTGTCCTTGCCCTGGACCAGGGCACGTCGGCCACCAAACATCGGCCGGCGTCGAGATCGACGGGGTCGGCCTGGCCAACGGCGATCACCGGCCTCGAGCTCGACCCGTACTTCGTGGCTCCCAAGGTCGTGTGGTTGCAGGAGCAACTGGCGCCATCCGCCGATGTTGCGATCACAACGACGGATGTGTGGCTCGGCGCGTCTTCGCCGAATCGTGTTGGGCACCGGGCGAAGCCAAGTGCACATACGGGACGGGTGCTTTCCTCCTGGCGTCCACCGGCGCGAGCTCGCCATCTCGTGCGGGTCGATCGCCCTGCGATCGGGGTGGGAACGCAAGGTCGACCCCACCGGTCCGCCCGTCCTGGTGTTTGCCGGCGATCTCCGTTGACCTCTGTGGCAGGCTGTCCTGCCACCGTCGCGGGCGTGGCGGAATCTGGCAGACGCGCCGGGTTTAGGTCCCGGTCCCCTTCGGGGGGTGGGGGTTCGAATCCCACCGCCCGCACCAGTTAGACGTGGGTTTCGGCAGCCAGGCGCCGAGGCCGTTGCCGACAGCGGACGCGGCACGCGCTGCCCACGCCCGACCTGGCGGCGATGGTAGGCATAGCGGCCGAGTCGCTTGGAGGCATCCGACTCGACGCCGATGGAGGGAATCCGTCCGACACGGTTGGAGCTCGCGGGGGCAACGCTGCCTCCTCAACGCTCCGGGGTCGGCCCAGGCGACGGGAGCAGCCGGTCGGGGTCGTTGCGCTCCGAGCAACGGAGGCGGCTGTCCGGTGACAGCTGCGGTGGATCGGTCGGCGCAGTCGCCATGCTCCTCGCCTCGCCATGAGACTGGCAACGTCCTCTGTGGCGCTCGAGCCCACGAGACCTCGAGCCGACCGGCGCAGACGTCGGCGGAGTGAACTGGCGCTGTCGATTAGGTTCATCGTTGATTGCTGACCGATGTGCGGGGCGGCGTACCCAACCTGTGAAGGCAGCCACCCATGAGCAACGCGATCATCAGGCAACACGGTGACGGCTCGCTCGTCGCCGACAACATCTGGGAACTCCACTTGGGGGCCGGGACCTACGCCATAGGTCTCCTCACTGGCGCAGCGGGCGTGCTCCTCGTCAACCGCTTGGCGCGGCGGTCCGCCGGCACGAGGGCGGCGCCGACGCCGACAGGGTGGCCGGTCAACTTCGCCCACCGCGGCGGGAGCAAGGTCGTTCCCGAGAACACGATCGAAGGTTTCCAGGAGGCCGTCAGGCTGGGGCCTGTGGTGCTGGAGTTGGACGTGCGGACGTCCGCCGACGGCGAGGTCGTGGTCATTCACGACGAGACCGTGGACCGCACCACGAACGGGACCGGCCGCGTCGCCCGAATGACGCTCGCCGAGCTCCAGAGCCTGGATGCTGGGTACAGGTTCACACCCGACGACGGAGTGACCTTTCCCTGGCGGGACCGGGGCGTCAGAATCCCGACCCTTCAGGCGGTCTACCGTGAGTTCCCGGACCGGCCTATCCATCGAGGAGCGATTCGACGCATCGCTGGCGAGCAGTGGCGGCCGTCCTGGTGCCCGATCTGAGGCCGCGACGCCGGGCGATGCCGTCCCGGGACGCCGCCCACTTCCACACCGTGGCCGATCGACTCCTTCTCGGACCCCAAGGTCATCCGGCTGATGCGTGGGATGAAGAATGGCTCGCGGCCAAGCGGAACATCCGAGCCGCCGTCGAGTGGCTCACCTCCAGCGAACCGTTGACGGCGGTGGCGGTCCTGTGCGATTGGATCCAGATCGACGAGGTCCTCGAACCGGTAGCGGGAATGGACGACCAGGAAGGTCTCCTCGACGCGCTCGCTCGGCATCCCGGTCTTGTCGGGACCGCGGAGGCGGCGTGGGCGGCGACGCATGCCCACCATCTGCGCAGTGAACCGCATCAGGCGCTCGAGTGGGTACGGACTGCGGAAGCCAGGCTGACCGACTCGACCGCTCCTGTGCTCCGCGCCCACGTCCCGATGATGCGCGACGCCTTCGAGATGACCTTCGGTGACGGCGAGTATCAGCGTGGACCGTCGTCGAGAGCTCTGCCGCGCTGGCGGACGGTTGCCCGGGCCCCTTGACCGGCCTCCTCACCCGGCGTGGCGGCCTCTCAGTGGGATGCTCTCCCGAACGGCGACTCCTACCACGACGAGGCGGTCGCTCTCGCTCGTGACCACGACCTCCACGACATGGCGCTCTCGATGGAGGCGGGCCTGCTCCGGCGGCGCTCCCTGGCACGGCTGCAACCCGAGGGGATCAAACGAGCGGGAGAGATCGCGGCGGCTCTGGCCGGTTCTCCCCTCGGCGCTCTCAGCGAACTCGATCTCCTCCTCGCCGAGCACGGCGACACGCAAGGCGCGCTGAGCCTCTCGGCGGCCAACCTGCGCTGGCTGGACAACCATCCAGCACAGAGCGCGGGCATCCGTCGTCACTATGCCCTCGGCATCGCCGCCCACGTTCACCTGCTCGCCGGCGTTCGCGAGACCGCCGTCGACCTGGCACGCACCGTGCTCACCGTGCACCCGCCCGAGGAGCGCTTCGCCCACACCGGCCTGGCCACCGCCATCACGACGCAGAGTGCTGTGCACCGGGCCGATCGGCAGCCGGACCGGGCGGCGAAGCTGTTGGCCAGAGTCCCCATCGACCAACTCGCCCACCCATATCGTGGCGAGACCCGTCTGCTCGACGAAGCGGCCCTGATCGCCCTCGATCTCGATCTGATCGATGCAGCCACACGGCTCGTCGTGACCGCCGATCACGTGGCTCACCGAGCCGCACGGCTCCGGTCGCCGTGGCAGGCCCACCAGATCGCCCCGATCGTCGACATGCTTCAGCCCGACACGTCACCGCTCTCGACCGACGAGCTGCGCCGCACGATGGTTGCGCTGTCCGGCTCACACACCCCGTAGCAGCGATGGCGCTCAGTGCTGGGGGTCCGGTTCCTTCTCCGCCGCGTGTTCCAACGCTTCGGTGCGCCAGACGGAGAGGCGGGCGAGGATCTCGTCCATCACCTCTAGCCCAGGCCCGTCGTCGTACTGGACCTTGAGCTCGGCCACGTAGGCCACCAGGCCCTGCATCCGGTGGGCCACCTCCTTGGCCACCAGGAGCGTGATCTCGGGCGACGACCGCAAGAAGGCCTCACCATCCTCGGCCACCCTGACGGCAGAAGGGATGGTGGCCGTCACCGTGGCCGAGTGGTTGCCCTCGACCAGGACGGCGACTTCACCGACCAACGAGCCGGGCGCGCTGATCACCGCGATGGTCACGCCGGCACGGGCGACCGTGAGCGCACCCCGCTCGAGCACGTACAGCGCTCCCGAGCGCTCGCCCTCCCTCACGAGCACGCCGCCGGCCTCGACCTCGCGCGATGGCAGCCCTTCGGACAGAGCCAGCAGTTCCCTCATCGGACCGCACCCTACGAAGTGCTGAGGGTGCCCGCGTCACAACCGCGGCAAGACCCGACGGAGGTCTGAGGAATCTGCGCTGCGGACGGCGCGATCTCCGCAGAGATCGCGGCCCCACCATCGATCTACTCGAGCTCGGCGAGGTCGCGGAGGGCGTAGCGGTTGTGCTCGAACTCCTCCTCGAGCACCGTGTAGACGCACTCCCGCACGGGGTTCGGCCCGTTCTCGAGCACCTCGACGACCCGGTCCAGCTCGGACGGAGTCACCGTCGTGAGGTACTCGCCGAAGCGCCTGGATCGCCCGGCCCGCACCTCGAGGGCCTCGGCGAAGGTCGGCTCGGCGGCGCGATCCCTGCCCGGCCAGTCGAGGCCGTCGGAGCCGCTGTTCGGGAGCACCATCGGATGGAAGCCCTCGCCGAGGACCGGAACGGTGAACCACTTGTCCATCGCGAAGACCAGGTGCCTCAGCGTCTGGACGAACGACCACTCGCCGTTGACCGACTCGTACAGCTTCTCCTCCGGCAGTTGGCGCGCCCGATCGATGGTCGACGCCCAGGCGTCCTCCAGCGCGGCCCAAGCCGCACGCATACCCTCCGGATCGGGCGCCCGCAGGTTCGAGCGCACCGGGGACCAGCGGTCGTGCTCGTTCACGTACGACGTGACATCGACGCCGTTGATGACGACCCGGTCGATCAAGGCGTCGATGTCGACGTTGACGACCCAGCCCTTGAACGTCACGTCCGTCAGGTTGACGTCGCGGAACGTCGCACCGGTCAGGTCGACACCCCAGAACGTCGCTCCCGACAGATCCCGGTCCTCGAACTCTTCTGCCATGAGATCCCTCCTCCCATCGAACCCGCCCCGAACACCTTGCCCGCTGCCTGAGGTACCCACGAATCGGCCGGTCTGAACGGCAACCCGCACCGCCCGAGCAGCGACCCGCGTAGGGTGAGGTGCGATGACCGACGAGGACCTCTCGACGAGGTTGGTCGAGTCGATCAACTCGGCCTACGGCGTGCACGCCGGCCACCGGGCGGCCCACGCCAAGGGCGTCCTCTGCGCGGCGACCTTCCACCCGACCCCGGAGGCTGCCACGCTCAGTCGGGCGCCCCATCTGTCCGGGCCACCCGTCCGAGCCCACGTCCGGTTCTCGAACGGCAGCGGTGATCCTGGTGCACCCGACGCCGCTCGCGATGGCCGGGGCATGGCCGTGAAGTTCTACCTACCCGACGCAACGACGACGGACCTCGTCATGCTCTCCCTCCCGGCCTTCTTCGCCCGCACGCCAGCGGACCTCTTGGCGTTCAACGAAGCGCGGCGGGTCGACCCCGCCACCGGGCAGATGGACTTCGCCCGCGTGGGTGCATACCTGGCCGAGCACCCCGAGGCGATGACCGCGGTCAACGCCGCGATCACCCACCCGATCCCGTCGAGCTACGCGGCCCTCGCCTACCACGGCATCCACGCCTACCGGTTCGAGGCCGCCGACAGCTCGGCACGTCACGGCCGGTACCACCTCGTCCCTGAGGACGGTGAGCACAGCCTGAGCGACGACGAAGCCGCCACCCGCTCGCCCGACTACCTGCGCGAAGAGCTGGCGACGCGCCTGGAGCACGGCCCGGCCATCTTCGGTCTCCGTGTCGAGCTGGCCGAGACCGACGATCCGGTCGACGACCCCACGGCGGTGTGGCCGGACGGGCGGACCGTCGTGGAGCTCGGCCGGCTGGAGCTCACCGGGCTGGCCTTCGACCGGGAGCGCGACGGTGACGTGCTGGTGTTCGACCCGACCCGGATCACGGACGGCATCGAACTCACCGACGACCCCATCCTCCTCGCCCGTCCCGGCGCATACAGCGTGTCGATCGCGCGCCGGACGGCAACGACGTCCTGAACGGCACCCGCGCCGCGGTTCGCGGCGCGCTGCTAGCGTCCCATCGACAAGCAAAGGGGGGCGGGATGCCGCTGATCACCTGGTGGAAAGTCGTCGTACTCGAACGGTTCGCTCAGTTCGTGGGCCGTGCCGGTCGGGCCGAGTTCTGGTGGTTCTTCCTCGCCAACCTCATCGTGAGCGTCATCCTCAGCCTGCTGGGCCAGGCCTCGACGATCTTCACCGTGCTGGGCGCCATCTACGGCCTCGGGGTCCTCATCCCGTCGATCGCCGTCAGCATCCGCCGGCTGCACGACACCGGCAAGAGCGGCTGGTTCCTGCTGCTCTACCTGATCCCGCTCGTCGGCTTCATCATCCTCGTCGTCTTCTTCGCGACGGCCGGCAATCCGGGCGTCAACCAGTACGGTCCGCCGCCGCCGGGCGAACCCGCGCTCGCCTGACCCGCGTCAGCCCAGACTGCTCAACGACCCGAGACGACCTCGAGCCACCGCAACGCGGCGTCGAGGTGCTCCTGCGGCGTCCGGAAGCCGCCGCCGGCGGTCATCACGCGCACGTGGGTGGCGCCGAGCGCCTCGAACTGCTCGACGGCGCGCACCCATGAGTCCGGGTCGTCGTCCGGCGTGACCGGGATCGGGCAGTCCATCCCCACCTCGACCCGGTCGCGCCCGGCGTCGGACACGTAGCCCCAGAAGCGTTCGGCGACGGCGGCGAACTCGTCGTCCGGCGGGAACTGCGGGAGCCAACCGTCGGCCGTCCGCGCCGTCCGCTGGAGCACCTTGTCCACGACGGCACCCCGGAACGATCCCATCCAGATGGGGATCGGTCGTTGCACGGCGCCCGGGTTGAGGCCCATCCGGTCGAGGTGGTGCCAGCGCCCCTCGTACGTCACGTACTCCTCGGTCCACAGCCGCCGCAGGACCTCCACCTGCTCCTCCAGCCGGCGGCCGCGGGTGGTGAAGTCCTGGTCCAGTGCCTCGTACTCCATGAAGTTGCGTCCGACACCGACCCCGAGCGCGACGCGGCCACCGGACAGCAGGTCGAGCTCGGCCGCCTGCTTGGCCACCAACGCCGTCTGCCGTTGCGGCAGCACGAGCACCGAGGTCATCAGCTCCACGCGCGTGGTGACGGCCGCCATGAAGCCGAAGAGGACGAACGGCTCGTGGTACGGCACCCGGTTCGTGTGGATCGGCTGATGCCCGACGGCGCGGTCCGGGTGACCGCCGACGACGTGCTCCGCGGCCAGCACGCGATCGAAGCCGGCCCCGTCGATGGCCTGCGCCCAGTCGCGGATCATGACCGGGTCGTTGCCGATGTCGGGATGGGAGAAGAAGGCGCCGTACCGCATGGGCGCAGCATGGCCCGCCGCACGACATCCCATCCGCATCGTCCGCCCGCACCGCGAGCGGCCGGTGGGCGCCCGTTGTCACAGCCGGCCGCCCACCCCCGCCCTGTAATGTCCGGCCCTGGGCTGGCGAGAGGTAGAGGTGGCCAAACCGGCAATCCTGACGGTCGACGACGATCCTGCGGTCTCGCAGGCCATCTCCCGCGACCTGCGCCGCCAGTACGGCGCCGAGTTCCAGATCATCCGGACGGCATCGGGCGCCGAAGCCATTGGACGTCCTGACCGAGTTCGCGTTGCGCGACCGGCAGGTGGGTCTGATCGCGTCGGATCAGCGGATGCCCGAGATGACCGGGGTCGAGTTCCTCGAGCAGGCCCGGGTGCTCGCTCCGGAGGCCAAGCTCGTCCTCCTCACCGCCTACGCCGACACGGACGTCGCCATCAAGGCCATCAACGACATCGGGCTCGACTACTACCTCCTGAAGCCGTGGGACCCTCCGGAGGAGCGCCTCTACCCCGTCCTCGACGACCTGCTCAGCGACTGGCGGGAGGAGCACCCCGGCGTCGAGGGTGGGCTCCGGGTCGTCGGCCACCGCTGGTCGGAACGGAGCCACGACATCAAGACCTTCCTCACCCGGAACCACATCCACTACCGCTGGCTCGACCTCGAGCACGACGAGGAGGCCCAGCGGCTGCAGGGCGCCGCCGACGCCGACCCGGCCGACCTGCCCCTCGTGCTGGTCCCCGACCGGGAGCCGTTGCGGGCGCCATCCGTGCTCGTGCTGGCCGACGCCCTCGGACTGCGGACGATCGCCAGGCAGCCGCTCTACGACCTCTGCGTCGTCGGCGGCGGCCCCGCCGGTCTGGCCGCGGCCGTGTACGCCGCATCCGAAGGACTCCAGACCGTCGTCATCGAGCGGGAGGCACCGGGAGGGCAGGCGGGCCAGAGCGCGTCGATCGAGAACTACCTCGGCTTCCCCAAGGGCGTGTCCGGCGCCGACCTCGCCCACCGGGCCGTCGCCCAGGCCCAGCGCTTCGGCGCCGAGATGGTGCTCGCCCGCGACGTCGTCGGCCTCGAGACGAGCGGGCCGGCCCGCACCCTGCACCTCGACGGCGGAGCCGAGTTCGACGCGCGCACTGTCCTGGTGGCGACCGGCGTCTCCTACCGCCGCCTCGACGCGCCCGGGTTCGAGGAGCTAGGCGGCCGCGGGGTGTACTACGGCGCCACCGCCAGTCAGGCCCGGTCGTGCGAGGGCGACGACGTCTACCTGGTGGGTGCGGCCAACTCGGCCGGACAGGCGGCGCTCAACATCGCCCGCTTCGCCCGGCGCGTCGTCCTGCTCGTGCGCTCCGACTCGCTGGAGAAGTCGATGTCCCTCTACCTCGTCGAGCGGATCCGTGCCGCTGAAAACATCGAAGTTCGGCTGGCGACGGAGGTCGTGGCCGGCCACGGCGACGACCACCTCGAAGGGATCACCCTCGCGGACCGCGCCGCCGGCACGAAAGAGGACGTGGCCACCAACTGGTTGTTCGTGTTCATCGGCGCGTCCCCGCGGACCGACTGGCTCGGCGACGATGTCGCCCGGGACGAGCGAGGTTTCATCATCACCGGCCCCGACCTGATGCTCCTGGAAGTGGACCAGCCATGGACGCTGGCCCGACCACCACTCGCCCTCGAGACCAGCGTGCCAGGTGTGTTCGCCGCCGGCGACGTCCGGCTCGAGTCCATGAAGCGCGTGGCGTCCGCCGTCGGTGAGGGTGCCATGGCCGTCCACCTCGTCCACCGCTACCTGGCGATGACCTGATGCAGCTCGACGACCTCCGCGCCCTGTTCATCTTCGACGGCGTCAGCGATGACGAGCTCCAGAAGCTGCTCGCCGCGGGCGAGGAGGTGCCGTTCCACGAGGGGATCGGAGCTCTTCCGCGAAGGGCACGCCCGCCGACTCGTGGTGGGTGCTGGTCGACGGGCTGGTGGATCTCGTGCGCCAGGCCGGCCGCGAGGAGCCGGTCGTGATGCGCACCATGGACCGCCCCGGGCTGTGGGCCGGCGGCTTCCGCGCCTGGGACCAGACCAGCAGCTATCTCGCCACCGGACGCGGCGCCAGCGACGGCCGGATGTTCCGGGTGCCCTCGACCGCGCTCGGCGAGCTGACGCGAGCCTGGTTCCCGTTCGGCGTGCACCTGATCGAGGGCTTCTTCCAGACCGTCCGGATGATGGACTCCCTGTCACGCCAGCGCGAGGCGCTGATCGCGCTGGGCACGCTGGCCGCGGGCCTGGCCCACGAGCTCAACAACCCGGCATCCGCCAGCGCCCGCGCCGTCGACGCCCTGCAGGACACGTGCGACACGCTGATGGAGTCCCTCGCCCACCTCGCGGAGAGCTCGCTCACCCGCGAGCAGTTCCTCGCTCTCGACCGGATGCGACGTGACCTCGACGCCACGCCGGTCACCGATCGACCCGCTGGCCATGGCCGACCGCGAGGAGGCGATCTCCGACTGGCTCGAAGCCCGCGGTGTGGTCAACGCCTGGCGCATCGCTCCCCCGCTCGCCGCGGCCGGGGTCGACGTCGACTGGTGCGTCGGCGTCGCCACCATCCTCTCCCCCGACACCCTCGAACCCGGGCTGGACTGGATCGCCGGCACGCTCTCCACCCGGTCGCTGCTGTCGGAGGTGAAGGACTCGACGGCGCGGATCTCGGGGCTCGTCGACGCCGTGAAGTCCTACTCCCAGCTCGATCGGGCATCGCTCCAGGTCATCGACGTCACCGAGGGCATCGACAGCAGCCTCGTGATGCTCTCGCACAAGCTCGGCGAGGACGTCACGGTGGTGCGCGACTACGCCACCGACGCCCCCCGCATCGAGGCGATCCCGAGCGAGCTCAACCAGGTCTGGACGAACCTGATCGACAACGCCATCGACGCCATGGAGGGGAGCGGGACCCTCCGGATCTCGACCCGGACCGAACCGGACGTGCTCGTGGTGGAGATCGGCGACACCGGGCCGGGCATGCCGCCGGAGGTGCAGGCCCGGGCGTTCGAGCCCTTCTTCACGACGAAGGAGGTCGGCCGGGGCACCGGGTTGGGCCTCGACATCTCGCGGCGGATCATCGCCGACCGGCACCACGGCACCATCACGATCGAGGCGAGCCCGGCCGGCACCGTGTTGCGGGTCCGCCTCCCCCGCGACCGGGCCGTCATCGCCGGCACCCGGCACGACTGAGCGGGTCGAGGGTCAGAATCGGCCCGTGCGGTACCGCTTCGGGGACACCGTGCTCGACACCACCCGCTACCAGCTGCGCCGGGGCGACGAGTTCGTGCACGTCGAGCCGCAGGTGTTCGACGTGCTGGCTCACCTGGTCGAGCACCGTGACCGCGTGGTCACCAAGTCCGAGCTGCTCGAGACCGTCTGGGGCCACGACTTCGTGTCCGAGTCGGCCCTGACCACGCGGATCAAGCAGCTGCGGCAGGCAGTGGGCGATACCGGCCGGGACCAGCGCGTCGTGCAGACCGTCCATGGCCGCGGGTACCGCTTCATCGCTCCGGTCGAGGAGGAGTCCGGCGACGGCGAGCGCCCGATCCTCGCCGTGCCTCCCGATCTGCGCCAGGACATCCACTTCTGCACGGCGACCGACGGCACGCGGATCGCCTACGCCACGGTCGGCACGGGCCCGCCGCTGGTGCGGGCCGCCCACTGGATCACCCACCTGGACTACGACTGGCAGAGCCCGGTGTGGCGCCACTGGCTCGTCGGGCTGGCCCGACGGCGCCAGTTCATCCGTTACGACGAGCGGGGCTGCGGGCTGTCCGCGCACGACGTCGACGACTTCTCCATCGACGCCTTCGTGCGCGACCTCGAAGCAGTGGTCGACGATCTCGCTCTGGAGCGGTTCCCGCTGCTCGGCGTGTCCCAGGGCGGCCCCATCGCCATCAGCTACGCGGCGCGCCATCCCGAGCGGGTCAGCCACCTGATCCTGCTCGGTGCTTACGCGCACGGTCGACTGCGCCGAGCGACGACCGAAGAGCAACGACGGGAGGCGCTGCTCCAGTTCGAGATCGCGCGCGTGGGATGGGGTCGGCCGGATGCCACCTTCCGGCGCTTCTTCACCTCGACGTTCATCCCCGACGCCTCGCCCGAGCTCTGGGACTCCTTCGCCGAGCTGCTGCGCCGCACGACCTCGGCCGAGAACGCTGCGCAGATGCTCGAGTCGTGGGCGGAGCTCGATGTGGCCGACGCCGCAACCCGCGTCCAGGCGCCCACGCTGCTGCTGCACGCCCGGGACGAGCTGCGCGTCCCGGAGGAGCAAGCCCATCTGCTCGCCTCACTGATCCCGAACTCCCGCTTCGTACCGCTCGACAGCAGGAACCACCTCCTGCGCCCGGCCGAGCCGGCCTGGACGCAGTTCCTGACCGAGGTCGACCACTTCCTCGAGGAGTGACGGGGGCAGCGAGGTCGTGGGTCAGCGGCGACCGGCCAGCGCCGGTTCGTCGTCCAGGCGGGCCAGCAGGTCGACTTCATCGCTCATGGCCGAGTTGAGTCGTAGCAGAAGCTCGGGGATCTCGGCGTCCGTCCACTGCAGGCCAGCGATGGTGTCGACCACGTCGAACAGCGGGATGGAGAGCTGGTTGCGGGTCTGGTGGTAGCGGTCCATGGCACCGGCCTCGTCGCCCCCTTCGGCGGCGGCCACGACGGCTCGCGCCAGCAGCTCGGCGTCGCGGAGCGCATCGGTCAGACCGTGGGCACCGATGGGGTCCTTCCAGTAGCCGGCGTCCCCGACCAGAGCCCAACCTGGCCCCCACGGCACGCGGAGGTGGCCCGGCACACCCTTGAACCCGCGGACCCCCGCCACGGGAGCGGCGGTAGCCAGCTGGTCACCCAGATCCGGGACCGCTCGGCGGACCACGCGCCGCAAGCCGTCCAGCCCGCCGGCGCCCATGCCCTCTGGCGTGGCGCCGGCGAACACGCACCACAGCCCGTCGTTGGTGGGGATGACCCCGGCCGCGGCGTCGCCGCGGAACACCCAGTGGTAGCCGTCGACCTCGAGATCGGGCCAGTACCCGTAGACCATCGACGTGGAACCCGTGCCGTGACCGCTCGACGGGCGCATCGACGGCGCGGGCGACGGACGAGAACAGCCCGTCCGCGCCGATCACCAGGCCCGCGGCATGGCGCATCGGCTCGCCGTCGCGCGCCGCGGCCGACCACACCGTCCACCCGGCCATGGCGATCGTGGGTGATCCCGCCGACCGTCGTCCCGAAGCGGACCTGCGCGCCAGCGGCCGCCGCGGCGTCGACCAGGATCGGGTCGAGCACGGTGCGCCGCGGCGCGTAGAGGGCGTCGACGCCGTGCGAGGGCTTGATCGTCACCGTCAGCTCGTCGCCGGCGTACGTGAACCTGGTGCGCCGCACGGCGGGCGTGCCGGCGGCGACGACCGCGTCGAGAAGTCCCCACCGGTGGAGCTGGATGACGCCGCCGCGCATGAGCGCGTGGGTGGAGAGGGTGTCGGCGCCGTAGCGGCTGCGGTCCAACACGAGCACGTCGAGTCCGGACCGGGCGAGGAGCATCGCGGTGGCGGCACCGGCCGGCGCGAGCGCCGACGACGATCACGTCGTGGCGGGAGTTGGGCTGGTCCATGGCGATCCCTCGGCTCATCGGTGGGTGGTCTGGTGCTGGTGCTGGCGGTTGGCGATGTGCTCGGCCAGGTAGGCCGCGTCGTGGCGGACCCCGTCGATGAAGTTGGAGTCGCGGCGGTACTGGAAGCGCTGGCCCATCACGTAGAGCCCCTCGACCGGCGTGACGCCGCGCCGGTGCCGGATCTCCCCGGCGCCGTCGAGCACGGGGACCTGCAGCCACGGGTACGGGCGTCGGTAGCCGGTGGCCCACAGGACCGCGCCCACACCCTCGCGGCGCAGGTCGAGCCGGGTCAGCCGTCCGTCCGGGCGCACGGCGGTGGGCGTCGGCGGGCGGAGCACCTCGGCGTCGAGCCCGCTGCGGGTGATGTGGTCGTCGATCCGGACCAGCAAGCGGGTCAGCCGCTCGTCGGCGGCCGCCGTCGAAGCCCGCAGATCGGGAGCGAAGTGCACGCGGTTGCCGTCGGCGCCGACCAGCCGGCCGGCCAAGTGCACACCGAGGCGCTGGAGCGCGGGCAGGTCGACGTCCCGGTGATCATCACGGCCGATGAGCTGCAGCGCTCCCTCCGCTCGCGCCCGCGCCGGGTCGGCGACCTCGTCGATCGTGACGGCGAAGGTGCCGGTCTGGTCGAGCCACCACCAGATGTCCATCCCCCGGTAGCGGCGGGGCACGCGGCTGTGCCCTGCGACGGCGAGGACGACCTCCCGCCCGGCCCGGGCGAGCTCGTCGGCCAGCTGGACACCCGTCGCCGAGCCGCCCACGACGAGAACCCGGCCAGCCGGGAGGTCGTCGGGGCAGCGGTAGTCGTTCGCCGTGAGCTGCATCACGGCGGAGGGCAGCCGATCGGCCAGCGGCGGCACGTGCGGCCTGTCGCACCAGCCGGTCGCCATCACGACGTTGGCGGCGCGGAAGCGACCCTTCGTCGTCTCGACCGCGAAACCACCCTCCACCCGCCGCAACGAGCGGACGTCGCAGTGCTCCTCGACCGGGGCGTCGAAGGAGCGGGCGTAGCCGGACAGGTATCCGGCGAACTCGGGCGCCGTCATGAAGCCGTCGGGATCGGGCCCCTCATAGCTCCAGCCCGGCAGCCGCGAGGCCCAGTTCGGCGTGAGGAGCCGCAGCGACTCCCACGTCTGGCCGAGCCACCGGTCGGCGACGCGTCCCCGCTCGAGCACCACGTGGTCGACGGATGCCTCGGTCAGGCACCGGCTGACGGCCAGGCCGGCCTGGCCGGCTCCGATGACGAGGGTGTGGGTGGCGGACATGAGGGGTTCTCCAGCTGAGGACGTCGGGGCCGCGACGGCCCGACCCGCACGAACGGGTCGGGCCATCGGCGGCCCAGGAGGGGTCGGGTCGGTCAACCGGCGTCGACCGAGATGTCGACAGGGACGCCGTTGGTCAGGACGTCGTAGACCGCGGAACGGCGGCGGGACTGCTCGACGACCGAGGCCAGCTTCTCGGGATCGTCGCCCCGCAGGGTGAAGGAGATGCGGATCTGCTTGTACCCGTTGCGGACGTCGTCCGACAGCCCGAGGATCCCGAGCAGGTCGATGTCTCCCTCCACGGTGGACTCGACCGACTCCAGGTTCACGCCCCGGGCGGCGGCGATGTTCGCGATGCCGGCCGTCAGGCAGGCGGCGATGGCGTGGAGCAGGAACTCGACCGGGGTGGGGGCGTGGTCCTGGCCCACCAGCACCTCGGGATGGTCGGCGTCGAAGGTGAACGGCTGCTTGTGGGTCATCTCCTGCATCGCGCCGTAGAAGCCGTGCAGCGTGGACTGGTTGTGGGTGCCGCTCACCCAACGGTTGGTGGCGCGGAACTGGAAGTTGGCGATCTCCGGGGTACCCCGCACGGCATCGAGGGTGGCGAAGAGGGTGGCGGTGTCGACGCCGTTGCGGATCGGGTTCTCGGTGACGGTCACGTCGTGTCTCCTTGGGTGGTGGTGTCGTGTGTCGTTCGCCGTCCGATGGGAGGGCGAGCGGGGCCAGGACCACGACCACTGGTCATGGCCGGAACCGCTCGGGCGAACGTACGGAGTGAGCCTTCCTCCGGCCTTCCCCGTCGTCTTCCCTCGTGTTCGGGGGCTCGTCGTCAAGGTACGGAGACCGGCCCGCCAGTGCTTGGAGCCCATGTGGAGGTTTCGTGGAGAAGCGGCCGGACGGTGCTCCGAGAGTCGATGACCCCCCGGCGGCGGCACCTCCGTGTGCGACGATTGACGCGGTGGGCTTCCAGTTCTGGTCGTTCCCGCTGGACGACAAGCTCTTCGTCCTGAGCTGCCCGGACGGCCCCGGCGCGGCGGCGTGAAGCGGATCACGGTCGAGGAGCGGCGAGCCCGCCTGGCCGTGCGGCACCGGCTCGCGCCCGGCCATCGCGCCGGCGACGTCTTGGAGGCGGCCAGGAGTGTCGCCTGCCTCCATGGCACCGATCCGGCGACCGTCTACCTGTCAGCGTGGGCGCGGATGGACGGCATGACCGTGCCCGACCTCGATCGCGCGCTCTACGCAGATCGGTCGCTCGTGAAGCACCTGGCCATGCGCCGGACGCTGTTCGTGTTCCCCCGGGAGCTGCTGCCCTTCGTGCAGGCCGGGGCCAGCAACCGGGTCGCCGACGCCGAGCGCCGCCGGCTGGTCAAGGAGGTCGCGGCCGCGGGGCTCCACGTGGACGGCGAGCGGTGGCTGGCCGACGCCTGCGAGCACGTGCTCGCCGCGCTGGCCGGCGGACGGGAGGCCTCGTCGTCGGAGCTGCGCAAGGAGATCGCACTGCTCGAAGGCGCCATGACCTACGGCGAGGGCCGCTCGTGGGGCGGGCAGGTGTCGGTCGGCCCTCGGGTCCTGACCATCCTGTCCGCCGAGGGGCGCATCGTCCGGGCCACGAACGACGGCGGTTGGGCCATCTCCCGCCCCCGCTGGGCGTCGATGGCGTCCTGGCTGGGCGAACCCATCGAGACGCTGCCCGCCGAGGAGGGCGTGGCGGGGCTGGTCAGCGCTTGGCTACGGGCCTTCGGACCAGGCACCATCGCCGACCTGAAGTGGTGGCTCGGTTCGACCCTCACCGCCGTCCGCCGGGCGCTGGTCGACGTGGGAGCGGTCGAGGTGGACCTCGACGGGCAGAGCGGGTTCGTGCTCCCTGACGACCTCGAACCCACCGAAGCCGTCCCGCCGTGGGCGGCGCTGCTGCCGCCGCTCGATCCGACGACGATGGGCTGGACCGAGCGCGAGTGGTACCTCGGGCCTCACAAGGCCGACCTCTTCGACACCAGTGGCAACGCCGGTCCGACGATCTGGTGGGACGGACGGATCGTCGGCGGCTGGCGCCAGCGGGAGGGTGGCGAGGTGGAGCTCCAGTTGCTCGAGGACATCGGCGCCGCCGGCCGCCGGGCCGTCGAGCACGAAGCCGACCGCCTGACCACGTGGTTCGCCGGCCGGCGGGTCCTGCCCCGCTTCCCGTCGCCGCTGTCGAAGGCCGTCGCCGGCCAGCAGTGACGCTTTGGATCTCTTGTCCATCTCCACCGAATCGATATCGAATCGGTGCAGAGTGACGTGCTGCCTCAGGCCTCGGCCGGCCAGCCGTTGACGGCCAGGGCGACCTCCTCGGCCGCGTAGGTCATCGCCAGGTCGAGGACCACCTCCAGCACCCGGTCCTCGAAGACCGAGCAGCCGGTCGCGAAGGTGCTGTGGACCATCGTGACCCGGAGATCCTCGTCGCGGCTGAAGTCGACCCGCACGCCGGTGCTGCTCCCCGCGGGATGGGCGCCGGCGGCCAGGCCGACCCTCGTCAGCGCTCCGACGTCGAGGAGGGTGGCGAAGGCCAGCACGGCGTTGGCCTCGTCGAGCTCGTGGCGCACGAGGCCCTGGTGACCGATGGTCGTGCCGGCGGCGGTGATGTGCCCGATGCGAAGCGCGGCACCGTCCGTGGCGATCAGCCCGGTCAGTCCCACCAGGTCGGCCTGCATGCGCTGCAGCACGAGACCGCGGAACTCGCAGGGGTGGAACCCGATGTCCGTCGAGGTCGTGTCGGCCGACCATCCAGCCACCCGCAACCCGGGCCGGCCGGGCTGCTCGATGCGCAGCCCCAGCCCGGGGATCCAGTGCGAGAGCAGCGCGGCCTTCCGCAGGGCCACGAGCACGAGGTCGGCGGCGTCGATCCTGGGCATGGCGGTCTCCTCCCGGGTCAGGCCGGCTGCGGGACGGTGGCCGACGGGACGGCGGTCTGCATGTCGCCGAACGTAGTTGTTAGGTCAACCTAATACAAGCTGACAGGTAGCCCGTATGATCGTTCGGACCGGCCACGGGATCCGACGAACCACCTGGCAGGGGAGGCCGAAGACCTGCTCGCAGCGGTCAGTGGGGCGGCTCGTCGCCTCCCGCCGCCGGGCGAGCGCCCTGCTCGGCCAGCCAGCCAGCCAGGTCATCGGCTCCGCTGCGGCGGGCGGCATCGAGGGGCGTCAGCCCGTCCCACGTCGAGACCCAGTTCAGGCCCGCTCCCAGGCCCAGAAGGCGCTCGGCCGTCTCCCGCTGACCGCCGTGGCAGGCGTACCAGAGGGCCTGGGTCAGGTCGTCGGCCGACGGCGGCCGGTCGGCCGCGCACAACTCGTCGAGCCGGTCGAGCATCCCGAGCGCGGCGGCCTCACGCATCGGGACGTGGGCGCCCCGCTCGACCAGCCGCCGCGCCGCGTTCCACTGGGCGAAGGCGACGGCATCGGTGAGTGGTGTGCCCCCGGCGATCACGGCGCCGTCGGCCTCGATGTTCGCACCGGCGTCGAGGAGCGCGTCGATCACCTCGACGTCGTCGCTGCTGGCCGCCCAGTGCAACGGCGTCTCGCGGTGCGGGCCGGCGAAGCGCGCGTCCACGTCGGCGCCGGCCGCCACGAGCGCTCGTACCGTCGCCGCGTTGTTCGGGTAGTGGCCGGGCCAGTCGGTCGCCGCGTGCAGGAGCGTGCGTGACATCCCGTCGGGGTCGCCGATGCGCGCCGTCGCCAGGTCCGGGTGCTCGGCGAGAAGCCGACCGAGCGTCTCGAGATCTCCGGTCTGGACGGCTTGCGTCGCCGCCACCGCCAGTGGATCGTCCGCGGCCAGCACGAGATGCCTCTAGACGACCGCTGAGCCGTACATCTCGCCCAGGGGATCGGCGATCAACTCGATGCGCTCGCCGTCCGGTCCGGGGAAGTAGAGCGAGGTTCCGCCCTCCTCGTGGACGGCGACCCCCGCTTCTGCCAACCGGGCCCGGATGCGCTCCCACCGCTCCCGCTCGACGGAGATGGCCAGGTGATGGAGCCCACCGAGCACCTCGGCGTACGGACCGAGGTCGAGGCCGGGGAGATCGAAGAAGGCGAGCGCGTTGCCGTGGCCGATGTCGAAGAAGAAGTGCGTGGAGCCCTGGTAGTCACGGTTCTCGAACAGCTCGGTGAGCGGGAACTCGAGAAGCTCCTGGTAGAAGCGGATGGTTGCCTCGACGTCGGACGACAGCAAGGCGACGTGGTGGACGCCGCGGGCCGACGAGGCCGGACGGGTGCCGCGAGGCCGCAGGTGACGGCGGCGGAGCCCCTCCCACTCGGCCGTGCGGTCGATGCCCGCGCCGTGGCGGGGGGACGCCTGCCCGGTGTGTTCGGTGTGCCCGGTGTGTTCGGTGTGTTCGGTGTCGGTCATCGGGTCCACCTCCGGGTCGGCGCCGCCCATGTTCGCAGACCGATCCTGTCCGTCGTCGTGGCGAAGTGCGACCGGATGGTGCTTCACGATGGATGATGGGTCGCGTGGGCACCCCGATCCGGATCGAGAAGGTCAAGTGGGACGGCCGCATGACGGCCGTGCACGACGCCCACCTCGTCGCCGTCGCGCCCCCGTTGCTCGCCTGGTACGCGCCTGCGGGCTCGTCCCGGGCGCGGCCCGAGAAGGGCTTCACCGAGCGGCTGGAGCACGACGAGCTCTGGATGACCTCGACGGACGAGTGGTGGGTGTTGTGCGCCAAGGCCGACGGCGGGACCATCGTCGAGATCGTGCTCCACGCTGCCGTCCCCGTCGACGCCGCCACCGACGGCGTCGTCAGGTGGATCGACCTCGACCTGGACTTCGAGGTGCGCGACGGGAGCGTGGCGCTCGAGGACGAGGAGGAGTTCCATCGTCACGCCGGCGCCATGGCGTACCCCAGGGACGTGATCCGGGGAGCGTGGTCGGGCATCTCCCGCCTCGCCCCCCGGTACACGACCGGCGAGTGGCCCTTCGACGGGTTCCTGGAGCGGACGGTCGCGCAAGCCCGCCAGGAGGCCGGAGACGCCTAGCCGGCCAGCGCCTTGGCCTTCAGCTCCGTGTACTCGGCCTCCGTGATCGCGCCGCTGGCCTTGAGGTCCGCCAGCTTGGCGATCTGGTCAGCCGTGCTCGAGGCGGTGACGGACTGGATGTACTGGCGTGATGCGGCCTCCTGCCGAGCCGCGTCCTGCGCCGCGTGCTCGCCCATCTTGTGGCCACGGGCGATCAGATAGACGAACACGCCGAGGTACGGGACGAGGATCACGAAGAGGACCCACAGGAACTTGGCGACGCCGCCCATGTCGTGGCTGCGGAAGATGTCCGCGAACACCATGATCAGCAACCAGATCCAGATGAAGAAGAGGAAGAACCAGAGCATCGACCAGAAAACCTGGCCGGTGCCCCACTCGGCGGCGAGGACGGACATGGGTGACCTCCGTGATTAGGGGAATGTGTCGTTGATGGATGATGCGCGCGTGAAGCCAGGGCAGGCGCGGACCGTGCAGTCACGAGCATCACCCGGCGAAGGCCTAGCGTCATCATCCGGAAGGGGTGATCTGATGAAGCCCGTGGTGACTGCTCGCGATCGAACCCCTGGTACCGGTCTGACCCCGTCGGAGCGGGCCCTCTCCGGCCGCCGGGCCCGTGAGCAGGTCCGGCGCACGACGCTCGGCGAGTGGTCGCCGGCAACGGATCGCGCCGACCCGGTGGCCCTGCTGCTACAGCAGGAGACTGACCGCGCGCCCGACCTCGTGCCCGTTCGCCACGAGCGGATGTCGGCCTCGGCGTTCGCCTTCTACCGCGGCGCCGCCATCATCATGGCCGCCGACCTGGCATCCGTGCCGAGCACGGGGTTGCGGGTGCAGCTCAGCGGCGACGCCCATCTGGCCAACTTCGGCACCTACGCCTCGCCCGAGCGCAACCTGGTGTTCGACATCAACGACTTCGACGAGACCCTTCCGGGTCCTTTCGAATGGGACCTGAAGCGGTTGGCCGCCAGCTTCGAGATCGCCTCGCGGGCCAACGGCTTCGACGCCCGCGACGGCGACGCCGTCGTCACCGCGCTCGTGACCACGTACTGCTCGACCATGGCCGAGATGGCCGCCAAGGGCAATCTCGACATCTGGTACACCCGGCTGACGGTCGACGACCTCGTCCGTCGGTGGAGCGCCGACGAGTCCAAGAGCTTCCGGAAGCAGTTCACCCGCACGGTCCGCAAGGTCGAGAGCAAGGACCGTCTCCACGCCCTGGCCAAGCTCACCACCCTGGACGACGGCGAACTGCGCTTCGTGAGCCGGCCCCCGCTCCTCGAGCGCATGAGCGAGCTCGTCAGCGGTACCGACTATGCCGAGCTGTTCGACCACATCCGCGCCGCAGTCCACCAGTACCGCCGCACGCTCCTTCCGCACCGGCGGGCACTCTTCGACCGGTACCGGCTGGTCGACGTCGCCAGGAAGGTCGTCGGCGTGGGGAGCGTGGGCACTCGCTGTTGGGTCGCGCTCTTCGTCGGCCGCGACGACGAGGATCCGCTGTTCCTCCAGGTCAAGGAGGCGGAGGCTTCAGTGTTGGAGCCGCACCTCGGACGGAGCAGGTACACGCAACACGGCCAGCGCGTGGTCGAGGGCCAGCGGCAGACGCAGGCTGTCAGTGACGTGCTGCTGGGATGGACACGTTACGAAGGGATCGATGGCCAGAGCCAGGACTACTACTTCCGCCAGCTCTGGGACGAGAAGGGTTCGGCAGCGGTCGAGTCCTTCGATCTCCGTCGCATGACCGTCTACGCCCAGGTCTGCGGGTACACGCTGGCCCGGGCCCATGCCCGCTCGGGCGATCCCATCGCACTCGCCGGCTACCTCGGCAACGGCGCGTCGATGGCCCGGGCCATGACCGCCTTCGCCGACGCCTACGCGGACCAGAACGAGGCCGACTACCGGCTGTTCGTCGCCCGGATCACGCCGGCGGCAGCGGCGAGCTGATCAGCATGAAGAGCGCGAGCACGAGGATGCAGACGCTCAGCCCGACCAGCCCGTAGCGCGCCGCCCGCACCCTGAAGTGACCGCTGATGCCGACGAGGAAGAGCACGGTCGCGAGGAACACCGTGATGCGCACGTATCGGTCGGCCACCTCGCCGGCCTCCGCGCCCTCCGCGAAGTGCTCCTCGGCCTCGGCGTCGAGCCGCTCGGCCGCCTCCTGTCCCGGGCGCTCGTACTCGGGCATGTACGTGGGGCCGGGGGGCGCATCAGGGTTCGACGCCGGGTCCGTCGCCAACCAGGCCTCGAACGCCACCTGGAACTCGGGGCGGAAGCGGCGCTCGGCGATCGCCATGGCCTCCTCGTTGCCCGCCACGTAGGCGGTGAACCAGGCGTCGAAGGTCGACGAGTCGAACTCGAGCGTCTCGGAATCCTTGCCCTCGGCCCGGTCGGCCTCCACCCGGGCGGTCGAGGCCTCGGCGAGGTCCAGCCGGGACTCCGTGCTCCACTTCGCCGAGGCGTAGCCGGACCAGGCGGCCAGCAGCGCCACGACGGCCAGCAGCGCGGCCTCGATGATGGTCACGCGCCGGTCGTGGCCGGTCTCGTCCCCTCGCCGTGCGCGTGCTTGCGATGCTCCGAGATCTCCTTGCCGACCTCGGCCGCTGACAGTCCTTCGGCCATGTCAGGGCACGGTAGAGCCCAAACCCTTCCTAGGTCCCGGCCTGGAAGACGTCGTACCCGAGTGCGAGGGCGAGCTCCGGCGCGGCGGAGGTCACCCGCGCCAGTCCGACGACCGGCGCCACGGCGAGGAGGACGTCGATGATCTGCTCCTCGGTCGCCCCCAGCGAGATGGCGTCGTGCGGCCCGCAGGCGTGTCTACGACGACAGGACCCTGGCCTTCTCGGCCGTGAACTCCTCGTCGGTCAGGATCCCCTGGGCGTGCAGCTCGCCGAGCTGCTTGAGGACGCTGATGCGGTCGTCACCGGCCGTGCTCGCCGCCGGAGCCGGCTGGGGCGGTGGGGCGTAGACCGGGGCAGCCTGCTGCTGCGCGTATTGCTGCTGGTCGTACTGCTGCTGTTGCTGGTAGGCGGACGCCTGCTCCTGCTGGGCCCAGCGATTTCCCTGGCGCCGTGACACCCGGTTCGAGACGGCGGTCGCGGTGCCGGCCACGACGGCCGTGCGGGCCACTCCACGAAGAAGTCCTGGCATGGTCGATGTCCTTTCGGCTCAGGAGGCGGTGTCGAGCGCGTCGAGGGAAGCGAGGATGGCCTGGACCGGGACACGGCCGTACGCCACCATCTGGGCGCCGGCCCGTCGCAGGGCCGACGCGAACGGAGCGGCCCAGGCGTTCTCGTAGACGAGCACCGCGGCGGTGTGCCCTGGCTGCAGGGCGACGCCGGCTTCGGCGAGATCCTCGTCGTCGAGGAGACCTGACCGCGCTTCGGCGAACAGGGTGATGTCGATGCCGTCCAGACCGACATCGGCGATGTTGATGCCGGCGATCGACCCGTCGTCCCCCGCCCTCACGAAGGCCAGGTCGAGGACCTGGATCACGCCGTCCTCGACGAGCCGGCGGAGGATGCCGAGTGCTGAACCGTCCGGTTCACGGTCGTTGGGGAACTCGACCACCAGGTAGTCGATCGGTCCCATCTCGTCGACGTCGGCCATGAAGCGATCCTCTCTGAACGTTTGCAACTGCATGGACACGATGATGTGCGCGCGCCCGATCGTCCTCACCCTGTCGGGGGGATTTGCGGTGCCGTTCAGGACCGTAGCTGAGTTGCCCCGGCGAGGCCGCGGCGCACCTCGTCGAGCAGGCCGGCGCGTTCCTTGAGCCCGGTCCTGGTGGCGCCGCTGAGCGCCCACAGGTGCAGCCGGCCGGCCGCCGCCGCGAGCTCCTTTGCGCTCAGGGCGGCGCGGGCCTGGCCCACCGATCGCTCGGCACCGACCTTGAGCGACGACGACGCCACCAGTTCCGCGATGTCGGTGGCGAGGAGCGTGTCCGATGCGGCCAGCTCGCTGAACCCGAAGTCGATGAGCCACACGGCTCCGTCCTCAGCGAGGAAGATGTTGGCCAGCCGCAGGTCGCGGTGGGCGATGCGGTGGCGTCGGAGCTCGCCGACCTGCGCCCAGATGGCGGCCAGGACGTCGTCGGTCACCTCATCGGGAGCGACGCGGTCGAGGGACCGGCCCGCCACCGCCTCGTAGGCGAGGACGAAGCTGTTCGGATCGGCCGTGGCGAAGGCGACGAGGCGCGGTGTGCGGATGCCGTGCTCCCGGGCCGCCAGCGCCACGAGCGCCTCGTGCTCGACGGTCCGGCGCAGCGAGGAGAACGGGCGCTCGTCGCCCCGGTCCCGCCGGTCGATCCAGCGATAGGCCCGGAAGAGCAGGTCGGCGCTGCGCTGGTCCTCACCCAGCGCCTTCACGAACAGCTTCTGGCCGTTCGACGGTGGCGCCGAAGTAGGGCGTGGAGCCGCGGGCGTCGACGCTGGCCTGGTCGAGGCTGGCGAGCGGAACGCCGACCCGCGCCAACCCGGCTGTCACGGTCTCCAGGGTCGGGCGGCGCGACGGGGCGCCGAGCACGACGAGGGCGGCGGCGCCCGCCACCCAGCCGACGAGCAAGGACTGGAGCGAGTCGAACGACGCCGGCGTGGCCAGGAAGTGGGTCACGACGAGGCCGATCACCAGGAGCCACGCGAGGCGGCGGGCCCGGCGGCTCAGCCACGGGGCGGCGGCGGTGACGGCAGCCACCACGGCGGCAAGGCCTGCGGTCGGCAGGAACCTCCCCTCGAGCAGCGGGCCGAGGGCATCCGGCATGTCGAGGGCGGTCGTCCCGGCGTCGGGACCCAGACGTTCGAGCAGCAGTTGGAGCACGAGCGCCACGCCCGCCGCCGCGGCCGCCGTGCCCACCATCCGCGCGCCGCCGGCTCGCACGGTGAGGACAAGCCCACCCACGAGGACGACGACGGCCAGCACCCGCGTGCCGGCGACCACCACTCCCACGAGCCAGGACGGCAAGCGCGCTCAGTCCCGCGAGCAGCTCGCTGGCGAAGGTGACGAGGGTCTCGCCCCACAACCACTGCACGAGCAGAAGGGTCAGCAGCAGCACCGCGCCGACGACCAGCCGCAGCACGTCACTGGGCGAGCGCACCACGTCCGTTGGGAGGGCGTGCCTCGTTCGTCCGGTCTCGATCACAAGCTCAGTCTGGCCGTCCGCTCACGCCGACGTTCTACGGCACCTCGCCCGCCGGGACAGCATCCCAGAGGGATGATCCCGGCAGCGCCGGCTCAGGCGGCCAGGGCCGGGTCCAGCCGGCCGAGGAAGCCCTGGGCCCAGCGGCCGACGTCGTTGGCCCGCACCACGGCCCGGATGGAGGCCATGCGACGGCGGGCCTCCTCGGGGTCCATCGTGGCCGCGTCGACCATCGCCGCCCGGACCGCTTCCCGGTCGTGGGGGTTGACGAGCAGCGCGTCGCCCAGCTCGTCGGCCGCGCCGGCGAACTCCGACAGCACCAGCACACCGCCGCCGTCCACCCGCGACGCCGCGTACTCCTTGGCCACGAGGTTCATGCCGTCGCGCAGCGGCGTCACGAGCATGACGTCGCCCACCTGGTACAGCGCCGACAGCTCCTCCATGGGGACGTTCTGGTGCAGGTAGTGGACGACCGGGTATCCCAGGCGGCTGAACTCACCGTTGATCTCGCCGACGAGTTGCTCCACCCGGCGGCGCTCGTCGGCGTAGTGCTCGATCCGCTCCCTGGTCGGCACGGCGACCTGGACGAGCGCGCAGCGCCGCCGGTCGAGGTCCCCGCTGGCCAGCAGGTCGCGGAACGCCTCGAGGCGGACGTCGATGCCCTTCGTGTAGTCCAGCCGGTCGATGCCGAGCAGCACCACGTCGGGGTCACCGAGGCGGGCGCGCAGCCGCTCGGCATGGGCACGGGTCCGGGGCCGGGCCGCCAGCTCCTCGAACTCGGCCACGTCGATCGAGATGGGGAACGCCCCGACCTCGATCCGGCGGCCGTCGACCGTGAGACCGGGCACCGCGCCTTGCGCGTCGAGGAGACGACGCGAGCACTGCACCAGGTTCTCGGCCGCGCCCCGCCGCTGCATCCCGACCACATCGGCGCCGAGGATCCCGCGCAGGATCTCCTCCCGCCAGGGCAGCCTCATGAACAGCTCCTGCGGGGGGAAGGGGATGTGCGAGAAGAACCCGATGCGCAGATCCGGCCGGCGCTCGCGCAGCATGGCCGGGACGAGCTGCAGGTGGTAGTCGTGGACCCAGACGACCGCACCCTCGCTCGACGCGCCGGCGGCGGCCTCCGCGAAGCGCTCGTTCACGCTCACGTACGACTCCCACCACTCCTGCTCGAACGTGGGAGCGCGGATGGCGTCGTGATAGAGCGGCCAGAGCGTGTCGTTGGCGAAGCCGTCGTAGTATTCGGCGACCTCGTCGGCCGAGAGCGGCACGGGCACCAGCGGGATGTCGTCGTGCTGGAACGGCGTGGCGACATCGTCGGCCAGGCCCGACCATCCCACCCAGGCGCCCTGGCGGGTGCGGATCACACCCAGCATGGCCCGCACCAGCCCGCCGGGACTGGGCTCCCACGGCGAGTCCCCGGTCTCGTGGTGGACGGGCAGTCGGTTGGCCACGATGACCAGGTCGTGGCCGGACGCGTCGACGGATCCGTCTGGCTCCGCGGCCGCCCCGACACTCATGGGCGGGCGGTCACCGCCGGCTGATCGGGCCGCGAGACCAAGGGAAAGAGACGGTCGAGGCCCTCGGCCCGCAGCAGGCGGACGAGAGCCGGTTGGTCGGCGCACACGCGCACACGGCCGACGCCGGGGTGCGCCCCGCGCAGCACACCCACCAGCGCGCCGAGCCCCGGTCGGTCGAACGCGGCGATGCCGCGCAGGTCCACCAGCAAGGTCTTCGCGTGGGCCAGACGCCCGCGGAGAGCCCGAACGACAGGGGCCGCGCTGCTGTCGAGCGCACCGTCCAACCGGCACACGGTGGGTGCGTCGAGCTCGCTTCCCGTGGCGTCGGAGTCGTCCGAGGACGCGGTCTTGAGGCTGCGGCGGATGGCGACATCCAACATCGAGGGGGACCCTCCACTTTCCATCCTGCGGCCGCGATCGGGGGCTCGCGAGCTCAATCCTACCGTTGTCAGTGAATGTTGCGGTTACGCGACGGATAGATGACTGGTTCGCAACAACCATCTCGGAGGACCCCGCAATGGCAGGATGGCCCCCCGATGGCACGGCCCGGCTTCGACGATCCTCAGTGGTACCGGCGAGCGGTGTTCTACGAGGTCTTCCTGCGGGGCTTCGCCGACTCGAGCGGCGACGGCAGCGGCGACCTGCGCGGCCTGACCGAGCGACTCGACCACCTGGACTGGCTGGGCGTCGACTGCGTCTGGCTCCTGCCCTTCTACGCCTCGCCGCTGCGCGACGGCGGGTACGACATCAGCGACTTCTTCACCGTCCATCCGACCTACGGCGTCCTGGCCGACGTGATCGAGTTGGTGGACGAGGCCCACAAGCGGGGCATCCGCGTCGTGGCCGACCTCGTGATGAACCACACCAGCGACCAGCACCCGTGGTTCCAGGAGAGCCGCCAGGACCGCACGAACCCCAAGGCCGATTGGTACGTGTGGGGCGAAGACGACCAGCGCTGGTCCGAGGCCCGCATCATCTTCCACGACACCGAACGCTCGAACTGGACCTGGGACCCCCAGCGGGAGCAGTACTTCTGGCACCGCTTCTTCTCCCACCAGCCCGATCTCAACTACCGCAACGAGGAGGTCTGCGAGGCCATCATCGACATGGTCCGCTACTGGGCCGACATCGGGCTCGACGGCTTCCGGCTGGACGCCGTCCCGTACCTCTACGAGGCCGACGGGACCAACGGCGAGAACCTGGCGGAGACCCACGCCTTCTTGCGGCGACTGCGGACGGCGCTCGACGCCAGCCATCCCGGCCGGATGCTGCTGGCCGAGGCCAACCAGTGGCCGAGCGACGTGCTCCCCTACTTCGGTCGCGGCGACGAGTGCCACATGTGCTTCCACTTCCCGCTCATGCCTCGCATGTACCTGGCCGCCAAGCGCGGCGAGCGCGGCCCGATCGAGGCCATCCTCGCCGAGACCCCCGAGCTGCCCGACGGTTGCCAGTGGGGCCTCTTCCTGCGCAACCACGACGAGCTGACCCTCGAGATGGTCACCGACGCGGAGCGGGACGAGATGTACGCCGAGTACGCCGCCGATCCGATCATGCGGCGCAACTCGGGCATCGGTCGCCGGCTCGCCCCACTGCTCCACAACAGCCGCCCGCTGACGGAGCTCTTCTACTGGCTGCTGTTCACCCTGCCCGGGAGCCCCGTGCTCTACTACGGCGACGAGATCGGCATGGGCGACAACATCCACCTCGGTGATCGCGATGGGGTGCGCACGCCGATGCAGTGGTCGGGCGACCGCAACGCCGGCTTCTCGGCGGCGGTCCCCGAGGCCCTCTATCTGCCCGTCATCAGCGATCCGGTGTATGGCTATCCGGCGCTGAACGTCGAGTCCCAACGCCAGAACGGCGGCTCGCTCCTGCGTTGGCTCAGCCACATCCTCTCCGTCCGGCGCGAGCACCCCCAGCTCTCCGTGGGCACGTTCACGATGGTCCCGGTCGACAACCCCGCCGTCTTCGCCTACATCCGGGGTGGCGTCGACGGCGAGGCGCCCGACCCCATCCTCTGCGTCGCCAACCTCCACCGGCAGGCGCAGCCGGCCGCCATCCCGCTCCCCGGGCACGTCGGCGCCCGCCCCCTGGAGCTCCTGGGCGACGTCCCCTTCCCCGAGGTCGGCACCGATCCCTACCCCGTCACGCTGGCCTCTCGCGGCTTCCTGGCCTTCGAACTGCGCGACGGTCACGACGCGTGAACGTCGCCGACCTCCCGACACCGGCGCTCGTCCTCGACCAGGCGCGGTTCGAGCAGAACCTCGCCGCCATGGCCGAGGTGCTCCCCGGCGCGCGGTTGCGTCCGCACGTGAAGGCCCACAAGTGCACGGCCATCGCGTCCGCGCAGCGGCGCCACGGCCACGAGAGCTTCACCTGCGCCACGCCCGCGGAGATGCTGGGGATGGCTGCCGCTGGGCTGGGCGGTGACCTGCTGCTGGCCAACGAGGTGCTCGACCAGCGACGCCTCGAGGCGATGGCCGCCGCGGTCGCCGCCGCCCCCGACGAGGTGCGGATGATCGTCGCCGTCGACAGCGAAGGCACGATCGAAGCCGCCGCCTCGGCCGGGATCCGCGAGGTCGTGATCGATGTCGACGTCGGCCTGCCCCGTTGCGGGTGCGCTCCCGCCGACGCCGGGCGGCTGGCCGAGCAGGCACGCCGGCGAGGCCTCGAGGTTCGCGGGGTCATGGGCTACGAGGGCCACCTCATGATGGAGACCGACCGGGAGCGCAAGCGCGCCGCCGTCGACGCGGCCGTCGACGTCCTGCTGGCGGCCCACGCCGCCGTCGGCGGCGACATCGTGTCGTCGGGCGGCACGGGCACCTTCGACCTGCACACCCGGGTGACCGAGGTGCAGGCCGGCAGCTACGCCCTGATGGACACGCAGTACGCGACCTTGGACTTCGGGACGCTGGGCCAGCCGTTCGGGCTGGCGCTGTCCGTGCTCGGGACCGTCATCTCGGTGCGGCCGCAGTGGGCCGTCCTCGACGTCGGCCTGAAGGCGCTGGGCATGGACCACGGCAACCCGTCGGTCGACGGCACCACCGTCTGGTTCTGCTCGGACGAGCACCTGACGTTCGCGCCGGACGACGGCAGCGAGGCTCCACGCCTCGGCGACCGTGTACGGGTGTGGCCGGCGCACATCGACCCGACCATGGCCAAGCACGAGCAGGTGCACGTCGTCGACGATGACGGGGCGGTGGTCGAGGTCTGGCCGGTCGATCTCCGGGGCTGGTGACCGCCAGCCGGAACACCGCCGGGCCTACGGGTTCGACGGCCGGGAGCGGCTGGGGCCAGTCGGTCTGGCTGGTCGGGTGGCTGGCCGTGGCGGCGATGGGCGCGCTGGCCATCACGCAGGCCCTCGGCTTCGGCCTCATCGGCCCGCTCCCCATCGTCCAGAGCCTGACGCCGTGGTTGCTCCTGCCCGCCTTCCCGATCGCGGTCGTGGCGGCGTGGAAGCAGCAGCGTGCGCTCGCGCTGACGGCGGCCGGGGTCGCGGTGGCCCTGCTCGTCCTGAGCGCCCCAATCGCCTTCCCGGGCGGCCGGCCGGACGTGTCACCCGATGCGGCCCGGTTCTCTGTCGCCTTCGCCAACCTGTACCGCAACAACTCCTCCCCTGCCGCGGGCGAGGCGGTGCTGGCGCGCGACGCCGACGTGCTCGGCGTGGTGGAGCTGAGCCCGGCGATGGCCGAACGGCTGGAGGAGCTCGGCGTCGAGGACCGCTACCCGTACCGGCTGGTCCGGCCGCACTGGTCGTCGGAGGGTCTGGCCCTCTACTCGACGGTTCCCGATCGAGGTTGGCGAGGTCCGGCGCATCGGCTCGCGCCTCGGACTGGAGGCGACGCTGGATGTCGACGGCCAGCCCGTCCGCGTCCTCATCGTGCACCCCTTCCCGCCGGTGTCGGACGGGAAGACCAGCCGGGAGTGGGCGGACAGCCTCGACGCCATCGGCGACGCCGCCACCACCCCCGGACCACCGACCGTCGTCGTGGGCGATTTCAACGCCTCGCGCTGGCACCCGCCGTTCCGCGAACTGCTGGGTCGCGGCCTGCGCGACGTCCACGAGTGGATGGGCCGGGGGTTCTCGACGTCGTGGCCCGTCGCGTGGGACCTCCCGCCGTTCGTCCGGCTTGATCACGCCCTCCTGGGCCCGGGCGTGGTCCCCACCGAGGTGCGCGAGCTCCACGTACCGGGCAGCGACCACCGCGGCTTCGTGGCCGACCTCGCCGTCAACCGGGGGTCGACCTGAGCGCCTCCATGAGCGCCCTGAACGCCCGGCCCCGCTGCGACAGGGCGTGCTTCTCGGCGTCGGCCATCTCCGCGAACGTGCGACCGTCACCGTCCGCCGGCACGAAGAGCGGGTCGTAGCCGAAGCCGCCGCTCCCCCGCTCGGCGAGGGCGATCTCGCCCTCGCTGACACCCTCCACGCTCAGCTCACGGCCGTCGGGCCAGCGCACGAGCGCAACGGTGACGAACCGTGCGGCGCGTCCGGGGCCGGCCGGCACACCGGCGAGCGCGGTCAGGAGCTTGGCTCGGTTGTCGGCGTAGCTCGCCCGCTCGCCCGCGTAGCGGGCCGACCAGACGCCCGGCGCGCCGCCGAGCGCCTCGACGAAGAGCCCAGTGTCGTCGGCCACCGCTGCGAACCCGGTCGCCTGCACCAGGGCTTCGGCCTTGAGGCGGGCGTTGCCCTCCAGGGTGTCGGCGTCCTCCACCACCTCGGCCACCTCGGGCGGCCTCGGCAACAGATCGACGACGCCGCCGACTATCGCCGCGATCTCGGCCACCTTGTCCGGGTTGGCCGACGAACAGACGAGCTGGTGCCTCACGCCCGCGATCCGCTCCCCGGCCGGCGACCGGGCGGCACAGACACGTACTCGCGTTGCAGGGCGAACAGCTCGGCGAGGCCGAGCTCGGCCAGCGCCAGCAGCTCGTCCAGCTCGCTCCGCGTGAACGCCGTGCCCTCGGCCGTGCCCTGGACCTCGACGAAGCGCGACTCCTGACCGTCGAGCCCGGCCAGCATCACGACGTTCATGTCGACCTCGGCGCGGGAGTCCTCGACGTACGGGAGGTCGAGGACGGGCGTGGCGTCGACGATGCCGACGCTGATCGCCGCGCAGAGCGAGTGCAACGGGTGCTGGCCGAGCTGGCCGGACTGCACGAGCCGGGCCAGCGCGTCGTGTAGTGCGAGGTAGCCGCCGCAGATCGAGGCCGTGCGGGTGCCCCCGTCCGCTTGGAGGACGTCGCAGTCGACGACGACCTGCCGCTCACCGAGCACGACGAGGTCACAGGCCGCGCGCAGGGCCCGGCCGATGAGGCGCTGGATCTCCATGGTGCGCCCGCCCTGCTTGCCCCGCACGGCCTCCCGGTCCACCCGCTCGGCCGACGAGCCGGGGAGCATCGAGTACTCGGCCGTCACCCAGCCCTGGCCGCGCCCCTTCATCCAGCGGGGCACGTCGTCGTCGACGCTCGCCGTGCACAGCACCCGAGTGCCACCGAAGGCGACCAGCACCGACCCGCCGGCCATCGTCGTGAAGTCGCGCTCGAAGCTGATGGGGCGGAGCTCGTCGGGCTGACGGCCATCGGGACGGCTCATCGGTGCACCATGTCAGTCTGGGCACAGGTCCGAGTCCACGAGGATCGGGCGGCACCAATGAGCCGTCCGCCGCTATGCGGCGGACACTGCACGACATGGAGCTCGCTCCGCTCGCTCACGGTTGCTCCTCATCGGCATCGGTCGTTGCGATCGTGGCGGTTGTGGTTGCGGCGAAGGTCACCGTCGGTGCCCAGCGGCCGGCGTGCGAGAGCTCGGGGCCGAGCAGCCGGCGACCGAGCTCCGCGAACCACGACACGTCGCCCGACGAGAGGAAGCGGTGCACGGCCGGCCGTGGCGCCTCCGGACGGAGGAGGCCGAACGCCTCGAGCTGCCGCCGCGCCGCGAACGCGGTCTCGTCGGCCGAGCTCACGAGCACGACCTCCGGTCCCATCACGTCGGCGATCACCCGGGCGAGGTAGGGGTAGTGGGTGCATCCCAGCAGCAGTGTGTCGACGCCCGCCGCCCGCACCGGCGCCAGCAGCCGCTCGGCCAGGATGGTCACCTGCTCGCCTTCGGTCTCGCCCCGCTCGACGAACTCCACGAAGCCCGGACAGGCGGCCGACGTGAGCTCGACCGGTGCTCCCGTGTCCGTGACCGCCAGCGCGTAGGCCCCGGACGAGATGGTGCCGACCGTGCCGATCACCCCCACCCGGCCGGATCGGGTCGCCTGCACGAGCGCCCGGGCTCCGGGCTCGATCACCCCCAGTACGGGGACGGGCAGCTCCGCGGCCAGTTCTCCGAGCCCGGCCGCGGCCGCGGTGTTGCAGGCGACGATCACGGCCTTGGCGTCGAAGTCCTTCACCAGGCTCCACGCCAGCTCGCGGGCGAACACCCGGACCTCGTCCTGTGGCCGCGGTCCGTACGGGTAGCGGCCGGTGTCGCCGACGTAGACCAGGTCCTCGACCGGGAGCACGTCGATCACGGCGCGCGCCACCGTCAGGCCGCCGAAGCCGGAGTCGAACATGCCGATGGGCCGGTCCACCGCCGCAGGCTACCGACCGGTCACGTCGCGCTCCCGGCATGACGAGGGTGTCATGCTGGACGGCACGACGGGGCGACGCGGAGGTGTTCGATGGCAGCACGAACGTCCGAGGGGTTCCTCCACGGCGACATCCCCTACCTGCGTCTCGGGCAGGGGCCGCCACTGGTGATGGTGCAGGGCCTGTCGCCGCAGCACGACATCCCGCAGGGCTGGCAGCGCCGCATGACCTTGAGTGCCGTCGCCCCGCTGGCCGACGAGTTCACCGTCTTCGTGGTGAACCGCAGGCGAGGCCTCCAACCCGGCCAGTCGATGTCCGACATCGCCGCCCACATCGCCGGCGCGATCGAGCACGATCTCGGTGAGCCAGTCGTCCTGCAGGGCACGAGCACGGGCGGATCGGTGGCGCTGCAACTCGCGGTCGACCGGCCCGACCTCGTGCGCCGGCTGGTGGTGGTCGCCTCGGCCTACAAGCTCGGGCCGGAGGGCCGCGCCTCGCAAGCCGAGCTCGCCCGCTTGACCAGGGCCGGAGACCCGGCCGCCGGGTGGGCGAAGGTGATCGAGCTGACGATGCCTCGGTCCGTGCGTGGGCCGGTGCGACCCGTGGCCCGGCTGGCGGCCCGCTCGATGGCCCGGGGCGACCCGAACGACGTGCTCGTCACGGTGGACGCCGAGGACGTCTTCGACGTCAAGGACGACCTGGCTCGCATCACCGCCCCGACGCTCGTCATCGGAGGCGGCAAGGACCCGTTCTACCCTCGCGAGATGTTCCAGGCGACGGCTGACGGCGTCGAGGACGGCTGGGCGCACATCTTCGAGGGGTGGGGGCACCTGCGGACCGCGGGAGCCCGGGCGACGACCCTGATCACCCTCGGGTTCCTGCTCGCCGGGCGGCGCGCCGGCGTCGGGTCAGCCGGACCTCAGAAGTAGATGATCTGCTCGGCGCGCGCCTCGGCGGCGTCGAGATCGTCCGTGTAGGCGCCGGTCGAGAGGTACTTCCAGCCCGCCGTCGCAGACGATGAACACGATGACGCCCTCGTCGATCTCCCCGGCCACCTTCACCGCTCCGGCCAGTGCCGCCCCGGACGAGATGCCGGCGAAGATGCCGCAGTCGGACAGCAGGCGCCGCGTCCACTCCAGCGATTCCCGGGGCCGGACCACGCGCTTGCGATCGAGCAGGTCCGGGCCACCCCAGCGGTCGAACACGGGCGGGATGTAACCCTCCTCCATGTTGCGCAGTCCCTCGACCCGCTCACCGAGCGGCGGCTCGATGGCGATCACCTTGATGTCGGGGTTGCGCTCCTTGAGGTAGGTGCCCGTCCCCATCAGGGTGCCGCTGGTCCCGAGGCCGGCGACGAAGTGGGTCACCTCCTCGCAGTCCCGCCAGATCTCCGGCCCGGTGCCCTCGTAGTGGGCCCGGGGATTGGCGTCGTTGCCGTACTGGTACAGGAAGGCCCACTCGGGATGCTCCTCGGCCATGGCCTGCGCGCGACGCACGGCGCCGTTCGAACCCTCCGCACCGGGGGTCAGGATGATCTCGGCGCCGTAGACCTCGAGCATCTGCCGGCGCTCGATGCTCACGCTCTCGGGCATCAGGATCTTGATCGGGTAGCCCTTGAGGCGGGCGATGGCGGCGAGGGCGATGCCGGTGTTCCCGGACGAGGGCTCCAGGATCGTCTGGCCGGGATGGAGGTAGCCCTCCTTCTCCGCCGTCTCGATCATGGAGCGGGCGATGCGGTCCTTGACCGAGCCGAACGGGTTCTGGCTCTCCATCTTGGCCAGGATGCGAACGTGCGGGTTCGGGGACACCGCGCTGACATCGACGAGCGGGGTGTTCCCGATCATGTCGAGCACGTTCTCGTAGACCGGCATCGGCCTGCCCTTTCCCGGCTAATCCGATTCGCTTAGTCGGGATTCTACCGGCGCCGCTGCCTTCACGTCAGCCCCGACCTCCAACGATCCCGGAGGCGGCAATCCCGCGGACCGGCCGTGAGCCCCGCTCTATGCTCGGACCCGATGCCGCGACTCACCCACTACTGACCTCGTCGCCGTCCTCGCTGGCGGGAGCTCGAGCTGTTTGCTCGCGCCCCGTTGTCGCTGGTCGCATCGCTCGTCGCCGTCCGGCTGTTCGACGAGTGGTTCTCCTTCCTCCCGACCGGCTCCATCGAGCCGTTGCGGTCCGAGCTCGACCTGACCTACGGGCAGGTGGCCGTCCTGCTCACCATGATGTGGGTGGGCGGGCTCGTGGGAGGGCTGGCCGGCATCGCCGCCGACCGGATGAGCCGGCGGGTCCTGGCCTCGCTCGGCGCGCTCGGCTACGGGCTCAGCCTGGCCTGCTGGGGCCTGGGGCAGGACTGGTGGGTGCTGGCCGTGGGTTCGCTGCTGCTGGGCCTCTCTTCCGACGCCATGCTGGCCGCCTGCGAGGTGGCCCTCGTCGACCTGGCCGGCGACGACCTGGTGCGGGTCCTCGCTCCCGGCAACCTCGGCGCCGAGGTCGGCGACCTCATCGGGCCGCTGCTCCTGGCCGGGTCGGCGGCATTGGGGTGGTCCTGGCGGGTCCCGTTCATCGTCTCCGCGATCGCGGCCTTCGCGTACGCAGCCGCGCTGGCCACTCAGGACCTCCCGCGTCCGCAGCCCGCGGCCGAACCGTCCTCCGCGGTGTCCGACGTCCGCTCGTGCCTCCGCGATCGGAGAGTGTGGCTGCTGGCGCTGGTCGCGCTCCTCTTCGACACGCTCGACGAGCCGTTCCTCGGGTTCGCCATCGCCTTCCTGGAGGTCGAGCGCGGGCAGTCGCACGCCGTGGCCGTCCTGGTCGGCGGGAGCGTGCTCGTCGGCGGCGTCCTCGGTGCGGGCGCGCTCGCACTCGGCGCCGTCGGTCAGCGGGTCCTGCGGCCGGATCGGTTGCCCGTCGCCCCGACCGTCGTGCTGGCCGGGTCGGTGCTCGGCATCGTGGTGGCGCCGGCCATCCCGTTCCAGGTGCTCTTCGGTCTGGCCGCGGGCGCGTCCAGCGCGCTGTTCTGGACCACGGTGCAGGCCCGCATCCTCGGTCTGCGCCCGGGTCAGCCGGGGACGACGGCGGCGGTGATCGGCTACCTCTCCCTGCCCAGCGCGCTCTGGCCGCTTGCGGCCGCGCTGCTCGCTGACCGGTTCGGACTCACCGCCGCGCTCGGGGTCTACGTGGTCACCGCGGCGGCGACGGCCGTTGCGGCCGCGGCGTTCCGGAGCGATCCGGACGGCACTCAGCCGCTGACCGCGACCGGCTCCTCTGCGATCTCGCCCCCGACGATGCGATAGCTGCGGGTCTCGGGCGCCTCCCGCTTGAGGCTGACGATCACGTAGTGCCAGTCGGGGTCGGGTGCCTGCTCGACATCGGTCGGGCTCGGGTACGGCTCGGTGTGCGTGTGGCTGTGGAACACCCCGAGGACGGTGAGGCCCCGCCGGTCGGCGTCGCGCTCGGCCAGCAGGTGGTCACGGGGCTCGACCGTGTAGACCCGGGCCGACTCGGCGGCGTTGCGGCACGGGTAGAAGACGCTCACCCGGGAGCGGACGGCGTCGCCCCCCAGCAGGCCGCAGGCCTCCTCCGGATAGCACCGGTAGGCGTGGGCGATCATCTCGGCCAGCGCGCCGTCGGTGAACGTGAGCATCGGCGGGCGAGGCTATCCAGGCGGCCCTCGGGTCGACGTGGTCGGTAGCCTCGACGATCCCATGAGTCCCTCCGGCACCAAGCTCGTCGCCAGCAACCGCAAGGCCAGGCGTGACTTCACCATCCTCGAGACGTTCGAGGCCGGGCTGGTGCTGCGCGGCTCCGAGGTCAAGAGCCTCCGGGCGAGCGAGGTGCAGATGGTCGATGCGTACGCGCGCTTCGGCAAGAAGGACGCCTGGCTCGAGGGCGTGCACATCGCGCCGTACGCCTTCGCGACCGGTTCGGACTCGCCCGACCCGGACCGTCCCCGCAAGCTGCTGCTGCACGCCGAGGAGATCGAGAAGATCGGCGCCCGGGTGGCACAGGAACGGCTGGCCGTCGTCCCTCTGGCCATCTACTTCAAGGACGGGCGGGCCAAGGTCGAGCTGGCCCTGGCCCGGGGCCGGCGCAAGGGCGACCATCGCCAGGCCATGGCCGAGCGCGACGCCAGCCGAGAGGTGGCCAGAGCGCTCGGCCGCCAGCGCAAGGGCCATCTGGACTAGGGCCCGACCGCCTGGGCTGCATGCCACACTGACGAACCGTGGGAGTCAGCCGGCGGGAGGTGATCCGGTGGTCGCTGACCGCCGGAGGGGCGACATCGCTGGCGGCGATCGTCGCCGCGTGCGGGCGCTCCGGCAGTCCGTCCACGGGCGGATCCCCGCCAACCACCGCGCGGCCGTCGACCGAGCTGCCCACGACGACGGTGCCGCCGACCACCGGTCCACCGACGACGATGCCACCCACCACCGCGGCCGTTCGATCCGTCCCGGCCGTGGTGGATGCAGGGCAACTTCGCCCCGGTCACCAGCGAGGTCGTGCACGACCGAGCTCACGGTCCGCGGCGCGCTCCCACCGGAGCTCAACGGCCTCTACGTCCGCAACGGGTCGAACCCGGCGAGCGGCGACTCGCCCCACTGGTTCTTCGGCGACGGGATGGTGCACGGCGTCCGCCTCGAGGACGGCAAGGCGACGATGTACCGCAACCGGTTCGTCGACACGACGATGTACCAGGCCGGCGCCGGCTTCGGACAGGGCGCGCCCGGCGGCGCGTCGAACCAGTCGAACGTGTCGGCGATCTGGCACGGCGGCCGAGCTGCTCACGAGCGGCGAGGTCGGCCTGCCGTACGGCTCGACCCGACCGACCTCGCGCACCATCGGGCCCTACGACTTCGGCGGGCGTGCTCACGAGCTGCGTTCACCGCGCACCCGAAGATCGACCCGGCGACCGGCCGCCTGCACTCCTTCGGCTACGGCTTCGTGCCGCCGTACCTCACCTACCACGTCACCGAGCCCGACGGCACGCTGTCGCACGTCGAGACCAGTCGAGTCTCCCGAACAGCGTGATGATGCACGACTTCGCGATCACCGAGACCGACGCGGTGTTCTGGGATCTCCCGGTCGTGTTCGACCTCGAGGCGGCGACGAAGTACATCGAGGATCCGCGAGCGGGGCGTTCCCGTACCAGTGGCGTCCGGAGGCCGGCGCCCGGATCGGCGTGATGCCGCTCGCCGGCGGTGCCGACCGGCGATGCGGTGGTTCGACATCGAGCCGTGCTACGTGTTCCACGGGGTCAACGCGTTCCGCGCGGTGACGAGGTCGTCGTCGACGTCTGCCGGCTCGCCGAGTCTTCGTCGAGGGCGAGGTGCTCGGCGGCGACGCCTCGCTGCGGCGCTGGACGATCGACACCGCGACCGGCGACGGTGCCCGACGACGTGTTCGAGATGGACCGCACCGGCGACCTCCCGTCGCGCGACCCCGCCTCGTCGGCCGCGAGCTACCGCTACGGCTACCTCGTCGAGACCCGCGACAACCCCGACGACCGCCGAGTTCGGCGGCGTCATCAAGCGCGACATGGTCACCGGCGACAGTGAGGTCTGGGACACCGGCCCGGCCGCGCACAGCGGGCGAGTGGCTGTTCGTCCCCGACCGGAGCCGGACGAGGACGAGGGGTACCTGCTGACCTACGTCCACGACGAGGCGACGGACAGGAGCGAGCTGGTCGTGATCGACGCCACCGAGGTCGCCGACGGCCCGATCGCGCAGGTGGAACTGCCCGCAGCGCGTGCCCTACGGCTTCCACGCCGCCTGGGTTCCCGCCTAGTCGGCCGTGAGCTTCGACCGGGCGCCGGTCTCCGGCCCGAAACCAGGCCGTCTCCGGCAACTCCCGCCGGTACAATGGTCGAGCAACGTCAACGGGGCTGACAGGTTTCGACGTCAGTGTCGCTGGTCGAGCGTGCGACCCGAGTTGCTCAGACTCGCTAAACGGGGCACCAACAAAAACTGCCAACACGCAGTTCGCTGTCGCCGCCTGATCTTCAGGTGAATCGACAGCCATCGTGAGCCGCAAGGCCGCACGGGGCCGCTCCACCGCAGCCCGGCAACAGAAGCGGAGGATGACAGCCTGAAAGCAGGCTGACGGCAGGAAAGACTGCTGACGGTTCGGAAAGACGAGCCGTGGACCTCCACCCGGAGGTCAGCCGACCCGGCGGTGGGGCACCGTGAGCCCCGCACTCGGGAATGGTCGTAGCACGGGCGGTCACCGCCTGATGGACGGGGGTTCGATTCCCCCCAGCTCCACCGCGCAAGAAATGGTCATCTACCAGGTGTTTCCTGAGTCGTGACGTGATCCGTGCAGTTCACGGGTCGGCACGTCACAACCCGTCTGACCAGGGGTTTCGCCGGTCCGAGTGCTGGAGGGAATCCTCGGCGCCTGAACCCCCGTCCGTCCACGGAGGCGCGCAGGTCACGAGCGGCAAACTCGACCAGGGGGCGTGAAAGGGGCGTGTGAATCCAGGACTCTCGCCCGCAATCACGTGAAGGCCTGGTGCTGCCTTGCGTCGGTGGGGCCGAACCTCCCAACGGTCGGCGATGGGACCTACCGCGGTCGCGGGTCGCTTTAACATTGTTCAGTCGAATTTAATCCAGCTTGAATGGACTCCAGGAAGGACCACGCCGTGACCTCCCACTCGTCGATAGATCGCCGGCCGCTCCCCGGCACGGCCGAAGTAGTGATCGTGGGGGCCGGGCTGGCGGGTCTGGCAGCCGCCAACACCCTGCACCGTGCTGGCCACGATGTCGTGCTGCTGGAGGCATCCGACCGTGTCGGCGGCCGAGTCCGCACCGACGTCGTCGACGGGTTCCGGCTCGACCGGGGCTTCCAGGTGCTGCTCACGGCATATCCAGAGCTGCAGACCCAGTTCGATCTCGACGCGCTCGACTTGCGTCGGTTCGAGCCCGGTGCGCTCGTGTGGAACGGCACGTCGATCGATCTCGTCGGTGATCCGATTCGGCGCCCTCGCACGTTGCTGAGCACCGGGTTCGCCCCGGTCGGCACCATCGCCGACAAGCTGCGGATCCTCCGCCAACGAACCCGACTGACGAGGTCCACCGCCCCCGAGCTGCTTCGGCAACCCGACATCAGCACCCTGACAGCACTCGAACAACAGGGCTTCAGCAACCGCATCATCGAGGGCTTCTTCCGGCCGTTGGTGGGTGGCTTTCAGCTCGATCCGTCGCTGCGCACCAGCCGCCGCATGTTGGACGTGATCCTGCGGAGCCTGATCTTGGGGGATGTTGCCGTGCCGGCGCTCGGGATGGGAACGATTCCAGACCAGCTGTCAGCTCGCCTCCCCGACGGCTTGATCCACTTCGACACCGAGGTCATCGGTGTCGCACCGCGTGAAGTGTCGCTTGCTGATGGTCACACGATCAATGCCACACGCGTTGTCGTTGCGGTCGAAGGCCCGCGTGCCGCGTCGCTGCTCGGACTGCCACCAGTCGAGTCGAATCCGGCAACATGCGTCTGGTTGGCGGCCGACGCCGCACCGATCCCCGATCGCTACATCGTGCTCGACGGCACGGGTACGGGTCCGGCCCTCAACATCGCGGTGATCAGCAACATCGCTCGCGAGTACGCCCCGCAGGGATCGGTTCTGATCGCAGCCGCCTGTCCGGGTGTCGACGATCCAGACATCGAGCCCACAGTTAGGGCCCAGCTGCGACGCATCTGGGGCCGCCCGGTCGACGACTGGCGTCACCTGCGCACCGATGCGATCGCCCACGGCCAACCTCGCCAACATCCCCCGTTCTCTCCCAAGCAACGGGTCGATCTCGGCGACGGCATGTTCGTGTGCGGCGATCACCGTGACACCGCCTCCATCCAGGGCGCCCTCTACTCGGGGCGGCGCTGCGGTGAAGCCGTCATTGCCTCGCTCACCTGAACCAACGATCGAACCATCCGAGGACTCCGATCTCTGGACCTGGTCAGGGTATGAGGATGTTGGCGAACACCTGCCACGCCAGGGCGCTTTTCGCGACGAAGCTCAGCACGATGTAGATGCGCTCGCCGAACACGTAGTCGCGCCACCTGCCGATCCGCCGGTACTGAAGCCACTGGTTCACGGCAAAGCAGTTGAACAGCAGGAACAGCGACACGATGATCCCGTAGACGAACGTCGGCGGACGCTCGGCGCCGTCGACCGAGTTGACGCCGTAGACGAGCGACGCCACGATGGCGATCCACGGCGCGGCCCCTGCGATGCAGCCGAACCAGAACGGACCCCACCAGGTGGTCGGGCCTGGCTCGTTGACCATCTCCATCACCCAACCGAACAGGATCATCGCGACGTTGGCGCCGGCAATGGCGATCAGCGCGGTGAAGTCGGTGATGCCCGTGATCGTCGCGATGATGACGATCATCAGTGTCGCCGACAACGAGTACTCGACCCAGCGGAACCGGTTCCGCTGGTGCTGCAACTCGTCGCGATAGCGCTCGCTCATCCCGAACGCGATGAGGAAGTGGAAGAGCGACGACAGCAGCAGGAAGACGGCGACGGCGACGGCGAGCGGATACGTGAACGCCTGGGTGATGATGCCGTCTTCGACCGGAGTTCCCGGTGGGCCGTTGAGCCAGAACCCGCTGATGCCGATCCGGAAGCCGTTGTTGAGCGAAAGCATGAGGATCGCCGAGGCGAGATGCAGCAGCCCGGCCGCCGCATTGACGCGGCGTAGCTGCTTCAGCTCCTCGTCGTCGATGACGCGCTGGCCGGTGCCGGCCGCTCTCGTGTCAGTTCGTGCGTCGCCGGTCATGGCTGCGATGGTCTCACCTTCGGAAGTCGGCCGGGCGATAGTCATGCGAACAGGGCATCGACGAGTTCGTCGGTGGTGAGCCGGGGCACGGGTGTCGGTGCAGGGGTGGCGAGCAACTCCGCGAGCTGGCGGGCAAGACAACCGGCGTCGAGATGGTTCGGCGATGCCACCGCGGCGCGCCCGGTTCGGGCCAGGTCGGCTGCGTTGGCGAACTGATCGGTCGAGAACGGCAGCACCAATTGGCGGACTCCGGCGGCCAGACACTCCTGCACGCTGTTGTTGCCACCGTGATGAATGGCAAGGTCGGCAGCAGACAACATCGCGACCTGCGGCAGCCGCCTGTCGACGATCCAGTCATCCGGCATCGGGCCGAGCGCATCGATCGGCGTGTCGCCGGTGGCGACGGCGGCACGCACACCGGCGCGACGGAGCGCGTCGGCGATCACCACGAGCACATCGGATCGAAGCGACAGGAACGTGCCGAGCGCGACGTACACGTTGCGCCGGCCGTCGCCGCCTGCAAGCCAGGAGGCGTACGCCGCTGGCAAGCTCTCGTCACGCACGAGCGGTCCGACGAAGCGGTGCTCGTGCTGGATCGCGGCCCGCCGATCGGGCGCGAGGAGCGCTGCGTCGCTGTTGTAGAGCACCCTGCGGCCGTGCATGCGCATCGCGTCGGCTACCGGCAGACGACCGGGGGCCACCTCCGCCAGGGCGGCATTCCAGCGCGCCGTGAATGCAGCCGAGACGTCGTCGGCGAGTCGTTCGAGGTGGGCGAGGTCGGTGGCGTCGGGGATGCAGGGCGCTGGCCATTCCGGCGGGACGCCGTAGCGTTCGCGGCCGACGGGGAGCTGGGACGGGTGGCCAGGCACGAGGGTGACGAAGCAACGTCCACTGGCGTGGAGACCGAGCGTGGAGGCGAAGGAAACGTGGTCGACCAGGGTTTGGTCGGGCTCGAGCTGCTCGACGAGCGAGATGATCTCGCGAGCAACCCGTTCCGGCTCCCACAGGAGATCACGCGCCCGCTCCGTTGCCTGATGGTGCAACGTGGCGACCGCACCCCGCCGCGTCGCCTCGATGAATCGATTGATCGCGTCGTCCGGCCGGACGAGGCCATCGTTGGCTCCGGCGCTGAGCCGGAGCGGGCGCCACTCGAATCCGTCGTGCTCGACACGGGGCCGTATCGCGTCGCCGCTGGCGACGACCACGCGACGCCCGCGCGTCGCGGCCGCATCGGCGAGGATCGCGAGCGGGCCGTAGTGCGACGCAAAGTCGGGGCTGAGCGACGAGCAGCGTCATGCGTAGAGGGCCACGAGCTTGGCTGCCATGGTTTCGATCGAGTAGCTCGACTCGACCATCGTGCGGGCCCTGTCGGCCCGCCCGGGCCGATCGACGAGGGTGAAGGCACCCCGGATCGCGGTTTCCAGCGCATCGCCGGGGTGCACGAGGACGCCAGTGTCGCCGTTCTCGACATAGCTCGACGGCCCACCGGTGCTCGGTGCCACCACCACCAGTCCGGCCGCGAGTGCCTCGAGGACGGCGAGGCCGAACTCCTCCTTGAGTGCACCGTCGACGTACACGCCGCCCGGCGCCCAACTGCCATGCCGACCGCTGGCGACGCTCGCCAACAGGTGGGCGATGTCGCCACGCGGACGTCCACCGAGCATGACGAGCCCGGCCCGACGGGAATCGGTCGGCGGGAGGGCTCGATCGATGGCATCGAGCACCTGCCGTTCGACCCGGGATGGCTGGTCGAGCGCGCCGCCGACGATCACAAGGTTCGAGGTGCGTTGCAGCACGTCGTCGTTCGCCCAGGCGGCGACGACGCGTTCCATTCCCTTGACGGGGTTGAGGCGCCCGACGCTGAGCACGATCGGCAGTTCGCGGCGAGAGGTCGGGATCCGGCGGGCAAGTTCGTCGAGCACGCCGGTGCTCACCTCGACCTGGGCGGTCGATGCACCGAAGGCTGCTGCTCGCTGCCTGGTTGCCGCCCGGCGAGCAAGCGCCACGTCGACACCCTCGGCGATCACCGCGCGCCGCTGCCCGTGGTGGCGAGTCGTCGGCTCGTCGATCAGCCCAGTGGCTCGAGAGCCGGGGAACAGCGCGATGCGATCGGACTCCGCGGCCAACTGCTCGACGAGGCGAGCCCGGAACCAGATGTGAGCGTCGGCGTCGAGCTGAACGAACGACGCCTCGTCGAGCTCCCCGCTCGTCTGCAACGAATGCACGAGGTGGTGTGGGTCGGGGGCGAGGCTGAAGCACACCGGCAGTCGCAGCTCTGCGGCGACGGACGCTGCTGCGAGCGTGCCGACGTCGGCCATACGGAGATGGACCACATCGAGCGGTCGCGCATCGCGCAGCGCCCGTCGGATGTCACGCTCGATGCCGGGGAGGTGCTCCCACGCGTCGTTGGCCGACTCGGCCGGACGGTGCCTGTCGCCCACGGTGATCGTGGCGTAGGTCAGCTCCCCGTCGCGTGAGGTCACCGGCCCCCGGATCGCGTCGTCGAGGTCACCACGACCGATGGTGACCACGTGGTCGACGTCGTCGCGTGCGGCGAGATGCTCACCGAGTGACACGAGCAGGCTGGCGACGCCGCCGGTGTCTCCGCGTCCGCCTCGGCTCAGTGCGCCGTCGAGGCCGGGGGCCAGCACGATCTGCGCGATCCGAAGGCCGCGCGATGATCGCTCGGCGTCGGCGACCGAGCTTTGGGACAACGACCCCAGGTCCAGTGCGCTGAGGAGATCGCCGATCCTGGCACGTGCCTGGCAGCCTGTTTCAGTCGACAGCGCGATTTCGGCCGGGCGCTTGATCATCGCCGGTTCCGTCTCGGCCCACCGACGAAGCGTGCGATGTGCGTGCATCGTGTCGATTCCGCCCGCGACCAACTGCCGCAGCAGTGCGGCTACGGCTCCCTGATGGGGAGTGCGTCGTGCCAGATGCCACGTGGCGTGACGTCGCGCGAGCGGTTCGGAGCCGCTCAGGGCATCGATGAGCAACTGATCGGCGGCGTCATCCTGCACGGCGGCGATCGACTCGAGTGCCGCCAGCCGTGCGATCGGGCCGTGTTCGGCGAGAGCCGTGAGTTCACGCAGGATCGCCGAGGGGCCGGGAGCGGCGCGCGTCCACCTCGACAACTCCGCTGACCGCTGCAGCGTTGCCACGAAGTCACGTGCCTCGATCGTTCGGCGGAGATCGTCGATGAGCAGTGAGGTGAGCGTTCTGGCGTCGTTGGGCGGCGCCCAACCGTGCGACACGGTGCGGGTGGCGGACATCCGGCCATTTTATCTCCGTCTTAGTTCGATTTAGTTCTCCTTAGCGCTCAATGTGGTCGGCGGGGCGTACTCTGGCGTTCATGCCGCTCGCAGACCAGCATCTCGACCTCCAAGAGGCGGCCGACCGATTGGGCGTCCACTATCAGACCGCCTACCGGTGGGTGCGAACAGGGCGCCTCCCAGCATCGCTGATCGGCGGTCGCTACACGATCGATGTCGCTGATCTCGACGCCCTCGAATCCGTCCGCCACACCCCCCGTCGACGGGCCGCACCGAGCGCTCGTCGGCTTCAACGGTCCGCCGAACGGGTGAGGATCGACCTGCTTGCGGGCGACGAGATCGCCGTTCGCGCTCTCGCTCGGCGGCTCGTCGACGAAGGGTCGTCGGTCGTCGAGGTCATTCAGTCCCTGTTCGTCCCGGCGATGTACGAGATCGGGCAGGCCTGGCAGGCCGGCCAGATTGCGATCTGGCAGGAGCACCGCGCGGCCGCCATCGTCGAGCGAGTCATCGGTGATCTGGCTCCGAACCCGCGTGGACGAAGGCGCGGCCTTGCGGTCGTCGCCGCCGTCGCCGGAGATCGTCACTGGCTGCCGACCACCATGGCGGCGATGGCGCTCCGCGACGACAACTGGATCGTCGAGCACCTCGGGGCAGACCTTCCCGAGGACGAGATCCTCCACTTTTGTACCGACCACGATGTACGGCTGGTGGCGCTCACCGTGACCACGCCGGAGGTCGCCGATCGCACCCATCGATTGGCCGAGCAGCTCCGCACCGCCGGGACACGCACGATCGTCGGCCGGCCCGGACTCACTTTGGACGACCTCATCCACCAAGCCCGCGCGACCTCGGCATCGAGACATGGATGAACCCACCTTCACAGCGACCAGGGTGTGCCCGTGCTGCGGAGTCGGAGCGCGTCGTCGTCGGGCGTGACGGCTCTGACGCTCGGGCCGCCCGCGGTCAGGCGTCCGCCTCGACGTCATGGATGGACGATGGAACTATGGACGAGGGAATCATGCGAGACACGCACCGGCGCCTTCCCTGTGGGAGGACGGAAAAGGAGACGGATGGGACGGGAAAGGGACGGGGCACACCGGTCATTTCCGGTCACTCCAGTCACCAACAGTCACTCGAAGAACTACGCCTGAGCAGGGCCGCAAGCCTCTGAGCAGGAGCGGCTGCCGTCTGTTCGGGGTCACCGGTTCAGACTTCCCTTCAGCGGCGTCGGCGACCACCCCGCGTCACGGGCATCACTCACCCGCACCCGTGAGATACGAAGTGGGAGACTTGACATCTCGGGCGGTTCAGCGACCACGCCGCGGCACCCTTGCGGTCCGATAGCGCTGCGAAGCCCGGCGCCAACGCCCCGAAGCACCCGTCTACTCTGTCGTTGGCATGAGTTCGCAGTCTGCCTCGAACCAAGATGCGGGACGGCTGGCACCCGCACCTGAGATGTACGCGCCCCTGCTCCACGGCGAGCAATCAGCCAGCGCGGCGTTGGCCGCGAGCGAACAGATGCTTTTCAGTCTGATGCACTCACTGACCAACGCGGTGTTCTGGAAGGACCGCGACTCCTGTTATCTCGGGTGCAACCACGTGTTCTCGTCTTTCGCCGGATTCGACTCCTCGATCCTGCTCGGCAAGTCCGATCGCGACATGCCGTGGGCCGATGACCCAGAGTTCGATTCCGAATGGTTCATCGACTGGGATCGCGCGGTGCTCGACAGCGGTGAGCCGAAGTTCGGAATTCTCGAGCGGCTTCGCCGGGCTGATGGCGAGGAGCGGTGGATCGAGACGAACAAGGTTCCCTTGCGCGGTGTCGACGGTGCCGTGATCGGCGTGCTGGGAACGTTCAAGGACGTCACCGATCGGCATCAGGCCGAGGATGAATTGCAGCGCACCTTGGGGGACCTCGACGAACGAGTGCGCCTGCGCACGAACGATCTGCTGCGATCCAACGAGACACTGCGGCGAGAGGTCGAGTTCCGTATTCGTCTGCAGTCCGAGGAGCGCGAGCAGCGGGCGTACGCAGAGGCACTGCGTGACACCGCTGCAGCGATGTCGAAGACGTTCGACATCGATGCCGTGACCGAACAGACCCTCGAGGGAGTCGAGCGTCTGATCTCGAACGACCTCGCAGCCATCGTGCTCGCCGACGCGTCCGGTTGCTGCGGCCTGACCTTGCATCGCAGCAGCTTCGGCTACCTGCCGGAGGGCACCGGTGTCGTCGACGAAGACATCGAATCCCTCACCGTCATCGAGCGTGTCAAGCACCGGGAGGGGCCCGTCATCGTCGACCAACCGGGACACGCGTTCGGCCCGGCGGGCTCGACGGTCGGTGCGCGCATGCAGGTCGCCGACCGGTTGATCGGTTACTTGGTGGTCGAGAGCGCCACCCCTGGCTTCTTCACGGCCGATCACGCTGACCGGCTCGGGGCGATCGCCGACCTGGCCGGCGCCGCACTTTCCAACTCGCAACTGGCTCGCCGGGTGTCCGAGCTGGCCGCTACTGAGGAACGCCAACGCCTCGCTCGCGACCTTCACGATGCGGTGAATCAGACGTTGTGGACCGCGGCGCTCACCGCGGAGTCGCTGCTCAACGACATCGACCTGGATTCGGAGCTGTTCCATCGGGCCGACCGTCTGCGGCGGCTCAATCGTGGCGCGCTGGCCGAGATGCGCTCGCTGCTCCTCGAGCTTCGGCCCGATGAGCTGGCCGACGTCGACCTCGCTCAACTCATCACCCATCTGCTCGACGCCCTCGAGTGCCGGCGGACGCTCGACGTCACCGCCGCGCTCGATCCGGTTCGTCTCGACCCCGACGTCCACGTCGCGTTCTACCGAATCGCGCAGGAGTCGCTCGGGAACGTGGCCCAGCATGCGAATTCCCGGTCGCTGGCGGTCCGCCTCGTCGCTGGACCGCCCGTGGAACTGTGCATCGCCGACGACGGTGCCGGCTTCGACCCCGACCAGGTACCCGGCGGCCATCTCGGACTCAGAATCATGAGCGAACGCGCGCAAGCCGTCGGAGCGGTGTTCTCGGTGAACAGCGCTCCGGGGCAAGGCACCTCCGTTCGAGTGCGGTTCGATCCGTGACCCGGACTACCGTCATCGTCGTCGACGACCATGACCTCCTGCGCGAGGGGGTCAGCGCCTGTCTTGCCCGGTTCGAGGACCTCGAGGTGATCGGCGAGGCCGGTTCGGGCGAAGCCGCATTGACCGTCGTCGCCGACCTCCAGCCCGACGTAGTGGTCATGGACCTCGTGATGCCCGGCATGGGCGGTGTCGAGGCGATCCGGCAACTGCGAGCCACCCACGATCGATTGGGGATCGTCGCACTGTCGTCCTTCTCCGATGCGGAGCGCGTCCGCGAAGTGATCGACGCCGGCGCCAACGGATACCTCGTGAAGTCGGTCGACGCAGAATCGCTCGCTCTCGCGGTGCGCAGCGCCGCAGCGGGACACGGCATCTATTCGCCGCAGGTCACACGATCGCTTCTCGATCGCTCCGATGCCGCCAATCGCTCGCCGTTGACGTCGCGCGAGCGGGAACTCGCCCGGCTCATGGCCGAGGGCAAGACGAACGCCGAGATCGCCAACGCGCTCCACCTGAGCGTGTTCACGGTCAAGAACCACGTGAGCAGCATTCTGATGAAGCTGCAGGTGCGCACCCGTACCGAAGCCACCGCTCTGCTCCTGCGGTCACGAGACTGACCTCGATCGTCACGGCGCTCGCGCCGCTGGCGTAGTTCTTTCAGCCCCCCTCCAACGAACCGCTGTTCGTCGCTCGCGCGGCCCTTTCCGTGTCCGAGCACGATCACTAGCGTGTTCGAAGGGGGAGGGGTCCTGTGTCTGAGGTCGTCACCGAAGATGTTCCCCGACTGAGGCTTGGCGCCTTTCGACTCACGCCGACACAGATTCGGCGGTTTCGGAAACTGCCGCTGATCCTGGTCGGCCTGGTCATCACCGTGGCCGTCGTCTGGGTCCTGTTCCTCGCGGACCGGACATGGACCGCCGATACGTCCGCGGGAGCTGCGATCGACGAGCCGGGTGAATTCGTCGTCACGCTGCTCGACGGGCTGACCTTCGCCGGCCTCCTGTTCGTCGTCGCATCCGGCTTCACCCTCATCTTCGGGCTGATGCGCACGGTCAACATGGCTCACGGCGCGTTCTTCCTGCTCGCCGCCTACATCGCGATCGACCTGCAGCAGACGATGGTCGGCAAGACCAGGAACATCGAACCTGGCGACGTCTCGATGGTCCAGTGGGTGGTTCCGCTCCTGGTCGGAGCGCTCGCTGTCGCCGTGTTGGGTGTCGTGATGCAACAGCTGTTCCTGCGCTGGAACCAGGGCCAGGATCTCCGCCAAGCCATCATCACGATCGCCGTGACGGTCATTCTCGCCGATCAGATGCTGTACCAGTACGGCGGTCTCGCGAAGAAGATGGTGTGGCCCGGCGATGTCGTGCACTTCACCACCATCTTCGGTCAGCGCTACGCGTGGAGCCGTCTGTTCATGCTCGGCATCTCCGTAGTCGTCGGCATCGTGCTGTGGCTGTGGCTGAACCGAACCCGAATGGGCATGGTCATCCGTGCCGGCGTCGACGACAAGGAGATGGTCCGAGCGCTCGGCATCAACGTCGCCGTCGTGTTCGGCATCACGTTCTTCGTCGGCTCCTTCCTCGCCGGAATGGGCGGATCGATGGGGGCGTCCTTCGCCGGGGTGGCGCAAGGCACCGACGGGCAGTGGCTGCTGAACTCCCTGATCGTGGTGATCATCGGCGGCCTCGGCTCGGTCAAGGGTGCCGTTGCCGGGTCGCTGCTCTACGGCATCGTCACGGCCTTCTCGCCCGCCTATCTGCCGGCCGACTACACGTTCTATTCGATCATCCTCACCTTCGTGATTCTGGCCGTCGTGCTCGCGGTACGACCGAATGGCCTGTTCGGGCGGAAGGAGTGAGTGACGTGGACGATGTACTGACCACCTCTCGCTCACGCCGATCGGTGTCGGCGCGCAGTGCAGCCGTGGCTGTGGCCTGCGCGTTCATGTTGCTGCTGCCCGCGTTCGGTTCGGACTTCTTCGTCGACTTCGTCATGACCCGAGCGCTGATGCTCGGCCTGGCCGCTTCGACCATCGTCTTCCTCAACGCGTATGGCGGCGTGACATCGCTCGCGCAGTGGCTCATCTTCGGGGTTGCGGGGTTCGCCGTCGGGAACATCGTCGCCAAGAGCGGACGAGGCATGAAGTTGGGCTGGGCGCCGTGGACCGCGGTGCCGATCGCCCTCGCCGTGGCCACGCTGCTCGCCCTGGTCCTCGGGTTGCTCTCCGCACGATCGACGGGCATCTACTTCTTGATGCTGACCCTCACGTACGCCGTGATCGGCTTCTACTTCTTCGGTCAGGTCGTCACGTTCTCCGGCTTCGGCGGCATGACCGGAATCGATGCCCCGGCGTTCTTCCTGGACCAGCCGAAGCGCCTGTACTACGCCGCGCTCGCCCTCTCGGTGCTCGCATATGTCGGATTCCGTGCGATCGTGCGCACTCCGTTCGGCATGGCGCTGCAGGGTGTCCGTGACGATCCGGTCCGAATGGCGTCGCTCGGGTTCAACGTCCAGCTCCACCGTACGCTCGCCTTCACCCTGGCGGGATTCGTCGCGGGAGTTGCCGGCGTGCTCAACATCTGGTGGAACGGACAGATCGATCCGACCTCGATCGGCATTGGCCCGACGCTCGACCTGTTCATCATCGCGGTGATCGGTGGGATCGTGCATCTCGAAGGCGCCTGGCTCGGAGCGTTCGTGTTCGTCGGTGCGAACATCTATCTGCGCGACATCCCACTCATCGGTCGCCTGGGCGGAGTGTTCGAGGACCGCCTGCTGGCCCCGGAACGCTTCAACACCGTCATCGGCGTGCTGCTCCTGGTGATCATGTTGGTCTCCCCCGAAGGCCTCGCCGGAATCATCGTTCGAGCCCGCAACGCCCTCTCGCACTCGGCCGGCCGTGGATCGGGAGACGGGTCGATCATCGACGATCCACCGACGCAGGTCGCGACGCCACCTGGCGCGTCGACCGTGTCGCCTGGCCAACCACCGGTCGGGCCATGACTCCGAATACAGCGATCTCAACACTGCAACACAGCAACCACAGGGGGATCAACTCATGAAATCAACGAGAACTCGGAGGGCATTCGGTGCGCTCTTCGCCTTGGCGCTCGTCACGGCCGCGTGCGGCGGTGACGACGACTCGTCGGACAGCGGGACCGTCGCAGAACAACCCGACGACACCACGGCCGCAACCACAGCTGACACGACGGCCGAAACGACGGCCGACACCGCTGCCGAAGGCACCGACGTCAGCACGGCACCCACCGGTGAGGGCGTTCGGCTCGGCATCATGGCCGAGTGCGAGGGCGCCTTCGGCGGCTTCAACGAAGACGTCGTCGCAGGAGCGACGCTCGCACTGATCAACGAAGCCGGAGCGACGTCGAACTCGCCCGACACAGCGCTCGACGGATTCGCCGGCGCCGAGGTCGGAGGTATCCCC
>CAVYKN010000008.1:0-102385 GCA_963769115.1 uncultured Acidimicrobiales bacterium | reverse complement strand
TCCGATGTGATGTCGCGGGACCTCGGCGTCGAGGACTCCGGAGCCCCTCTACCCGACTCGTTCTTCACGCAGAGCGTCGAGCTCGTCGTCGACCACTGCATGACCACCGCAGCGGGATACTCGTCCTCTGTGAGCAACGGAAGTCGCGACCGTCACCAACCGCCGGCTCGGGGGCACGCGCCGACGACGGCCCCCGCACTCAGAGGTCAACAGCTCCTGCGTGGCACATCCGAGACTGGCCTGATCGGAGACAAACTGGAACATCAGGGCTAGGGGTCAGGACTCGAGGAGCGGCGTAGAGTCAAGCCAACTCACTGCCCATTCTGGCTGCCGTTGCGCGCCGGGAAGGGAGGTTGCGATGGTGAACGAGGCTGGCGCGGCCGTGGTGGCGACGCGGCCCGAGTGCGAGTGCGACGTGGTGATGAAAGGTGGCATCACGTCGGGTGTGCTCTATCCGACGGCGCTGTATGCCATCGGCCAGCGCTACCGCATCCGGGGCGTCGGCGGCGCCTCCGCAGGGGCAATCGGCGCTGCGCTTGGTGCCGCCGCCGAGTACGGGCGCGCCGGGGGTGGCTTTGAGCGCTTGCGCACGCTGCCCGATGAGCTCGGCGAGGGCAAGCTGGCGACACTATTTCAGCCTCAGCCGTCGACGCGTCAGCTGCTTCCGCTGATGCTCGCGGCGACCGGCCATGAGCGCCTAGTTGCGCCGAGCGATTCGGGCAAGCGGCGATCAAAGGTGTTGCCGGTCGTCAAGGCCCTACTCAAGGCGTTCCCGCTGGCCATTCTTCTTGGTGCCGTCCCCGGTGTGGCGCTCGTCGTCGTCGGTGTGCTCGAGTTCGTCTGGCCGGGGTGGCTGCTCATCGTCTGTGGCGCAGTCGTCTTGCTAGTCGGTGTCGCCGTCGCGCTGGCTGTGCGTCTGTGGCGCAAGCTGACGGTCGATGTGCCGGGCAACCACTTTGGCATCTGCCGGGGCACGGCGGTCGGTTCGGACGGACCCGGGTTCACAGACTGGCTGGCCGAGGCGATCGATCGTGTCGCGGGGCTCGACGCCGCCGCTGGCCCGCTGCGGTTCGGTCACCTGTGGACAGGACCGGAAGGTGCCATCGCGGTGCCGCCGGGGGAACGGGCCATCGACCTGCGCATGATCACCACCTGTCTCAGCGAGGGGCGGCCGTACGGGATGCCGTGGGACGCCCACCGCTTCTTCTATGACCCCTCGTTGTGGCGGACGCTGTTCCCGGCCGCGGTCGTCGACGCCCTGGAGGCGGCACCGACCACGCCGCCTCAAGGCCTCGGAAATCCTGGTGAGGGCACCGTCGACGAGGAGTCCGACGAACTCGCCGTCTGGCGGTGGGAGGAGCAGCTCGCCGCCGCTCACACACCCCCATTACGTCGCCTGCCGAGCGGCGAGCATCTGCCGGTAATCGTAGCGACGCGAATGTCGCTGAGCTTCCCGTTGCTCATCTCTGCGGTTCCTTTGTGGGTCATCGACCGGCGCGCCGACTCGACCAAGCGGACACTGGTCGCGCTGCGCGAGGCGGTGGGCGCCGGTGCCGCCTTGCCCGGAAGCGGGCTGATGTTCCGTCAGGCGTGGTTCACCGACGGCGGGTTCTGCAGCAACTTCCCGGTGCAGATGTTCGACGCGGCTATGCCGTCGCGCCCGACGTTCGCCATCAACCTCGGCCGCTTCTCGGCCGGGGAAGAGCCGGCGGCCGACGAGCGGGACAACGTCCGGTGGGCACACAACAACAGCTCGGGCCTGCTCCCGTCGTTCAGCGAACTGCCCACTAAGGGCGTCGCCGCCGTCGGCGGGTTCGCCGGTGCCGCCCTCAACACCGCCCGCAACTGGTCCGACAACACCCAACTCGACCTCCCCGGCTATCGCGACCGCATCGTGCGCATCCTCCAGACCAAGGACGAGGGCGGGCTCAACCTGTTCATGGACACCACCACATTGACGCGCCTTGCGACGCGTGGCACGGCGGCCGGGGAAGTGATCACCGAGCAGTTCCTCGAGCCTCGCTATCCGCCGAGCGAGCCGCGGTCGACTGGCTGGGACAACCACCGCTGGGTCCGCTACCGCGCCCTGCTCTCCACCCTGCCGGCCTGGCTCGACTCGTACAGCCAGGGCATGGCCGTGTTCGACCTCGACCCCAATGCACCACCGAGCTATCAGCTGTCGGCACCAGGGCGGGAGCTCGCCGCCCAGGTGCGGGCCAAGCTCGACGAGCTCGCCGCCATGCTTGACAACACCGACGACGCCATCGGCGACCTCACCGCGGCACCTCGCCCGCTCGGCGTGATCCGCCGCGTCCCCCAGATCTGATCCTCAGACAGATCGATCCGGCGCGAACCCAGCAGCTGACGCGCTCCGCGCAGGAATGTGATCGCAGTCCGCAACCTGTCCGACGTGTGCGTGGCGCCCCCTGCCGATGTTGCTGACCGTGCCGTCGGATCCGCCGTGACTGGCCGCTGAGCCGTGACTGGCCGCCAGAGTCCGGTCTGCTTCGCCCCACCCGCGCCCTTCCTGGCCGTGGACCTGGTCGGTTAGGGGCGCTGAGAAGGGCAAACCTCCGGCCGATACCGGTACTGCAAAGCCCTGCACGCGGGTTCGATTCCCGCCGTCGCCTCTAGCTGACGAGAGCAAGCGACAACGCGTCAAGTCATGCATAGCTGGTGGCGCCGTCGTGTGTCCGACTGGATCGCGGGTCTGGGGTGGATGGATCGGCACGATCGATTTGTCGCTGACCGCATCAGATCGGCCTTGGGTGGAGGCGGGACCGTGGGGATCAGCGACGCGAGCGTCGGACCGCTGGCGCCCGCTACCCCTCCGGCAGCCGAGCTGTATGCCGCCGGCGGAGCGCGGACACCGCGCTCACCAACAAGGCAACTCCGATGCCGACGGGCACCAGCACGAACGCCAGCTCCAGTGCTCCGTTTCCGCCGTCCGGCTCGAACCCCAGCGTCTCCTCGATCCACTCCTTCGACAGGAGAGCGAACCCCACGCCGATCAGGATCAGCACAGCTCCGGCGATCAGCCTGATGCGAACAGTGTTCACGCGACCTTCCCCTCTCAGCACGACCGTGGAGCACCATCACGAGACATGAGCGGCTCGTGGGCCCTCGAGGGCTTCCTCGAACCGTGAAGGTATCGGGTAGCTGGCCGGGGTGTGGACGATCAACGCAGCGGCTTGCACCGCTCATTCCCTCGGCGACGTCAGCCTTGACAGCCGGGGTGTCCGCTGTTTGTGTTGCACAGGGCGCGGATCACCGGGAGGGGCGAGTGAGCCGACTCGAAGCGGCGTCGAACGTGGCCCGGCCGTGAGTCCGGCGCCCCGCGATGTTGTTCGGGAGATGGCCCGCCTCCGCAAGGAGGGCATCTTCAGACCGCCCAAGGACCCGTTGCCGCCCGGCGAGCATCTCGAGCCGATCCGGCTCGACCTGCCGACCCTGCGAAGACTGACCCCGGCCGCCGCGGGGAGGGCCCTCGGGCAGGGCGACCGCCGCAAGGTGACCGAGGTGATCTGGTCGGAGGGTGGCGACGAGCTGAGCATCGACCCGGCCAAGATCGACGTGAAGACGACGACCGGCGCCATCCTGTTCTCGATCCCGGTGCGCTGCGACCAGTCCGGGCAGGGAGTGGCGGACGTCGCCCTCGCCGTCGGTTCCCCGGAGCGCGGCGCGGGCATGTTCGCGGCGGCGACGAGACGGCCGCACGGTCCGGCGGCCGTTGTCGAGCGATGGGCCGACGCCCTCGTGGCGTTGGCCTGGGGCACGCTCGTCGAGCTGGCCAACTCGATCTCGGGCATCGCCGGCCGCGACGACAGCGGCGATCAGCTGATCCCGGGGAGCATCGTCGCCGACGACGACGGCCTGCTCCTCGTGCCGTACGCCCGCCATCGCCTCGGCCCGCTGCTGAAGTGAGCCTTACCGCCTCCGACCTCGGCGTGCTGGGCGATCTCGCCACCGCGCTCGGCATCGTCAAGGATGGCTCGGCCGATCCCGGGTGGTTCAGCGATCCCGCGGCCCGGCTCGGCAATGTGCTGGCCGACGACGACCAGCGCCAGGCTCTCGTCTCTTTCCTGGACACGGTGCTCGACGACGGTGCGGTGGAGAGCGACAACCAGGGCCTTGTGCGGCTGCCGATCGTCACCCACAACGACCCCGACCTCACGGTCGCCGTCGTGCTCGAGCCCAAGGAGTCGACGGTCGTCGTCAGTCTCGGCGTCGAGCTGCGCACCGCGGCCACCACCGGCGCTCAGGCCCGGCCCGCCACCGAGAGCCGGCTCGACATCGCGCTCCTCCACGTGGCGCGCGGCAACGCCGCCACGCCCGATCCCGTGCTGCTCCTCGGCCACCGCGGTGGGCGCATACGAGTCTCCAGCGCGCTGCACCTCGACGGCACGGCGCCCGCAGCCGACGAGTTCCACCTCGGCTCGATCGCAGTGTCGCTCGACGTGCCGACGGCCAGCGACGACGACGACCCCGCGATCGGGCTCAAGCTCGGTGCGCTCCAACTGCCCGGCGGTACGCCGCGGGACCTCGACCTCAGCCTCAGCCGCCTCGACGAGCTCGACGACATCGCGCTGGACCTCGTGCTCGGCCTGGTACGGGCACAGGCCGCCTCGGCGACTGGCTCGTTCCAGGCGCTGGCCGCCCTGCTCGGTCTCGGGACGAGCACCACCATCCCGCCCCTGCCCGTCGAGCAATTCGCGACTATCGGCGTGGGGGCGATCACCACATGGCTCGACGATGTGCTCGCCGACGCCGCCCGCCGCGCCGCGTGGTTCGGCGAGCTGGCCGGCCTGATCCCCGGGTCGACGGTGACGCCGACCGGGGACGCCGTCCAAGTCACCGTCGGTGACGCCGAGTTCGTCGTCGGCGTGCGCAGCCAGCCCGGACCTTCGGGCCGCCTCAGAATCGTTCCCACCGTCCAGGCCCGCTTCGGCACCGGCGCCAACCGCGTCGAGGCGATCGCCGACCTTCTCGAGGCCGACCTGGGCGCGGGATCGATCACGGCGTTGCCGCGGCTCGCATTGTGGGCCCACCTCGGACGACGAGAGGATGGCAACGAGCCCGTGGTGCTCGACCTGCCCACCGCCACGCCCGCCGTGCGGGTCGAGGCGGTGCGGATCGGAATCCAGCTCGACGAGGACCGGCGGCCGGTGTTCGTCCTCGCCGCCGACCGCGTCGACATCGGCACCAGCGACTACGACACGCTGGATCTCACCTCGACCGACGCGCTGATGGACGCTGCCGGCGCGGCCGTCGAAGAGATCGTCGGCGACCTCCTCGCACAGCTCGGCGGCGCGGGCGAGGTCACGAAGCTGCTCGTCGGCTTGGAGCCGCCGCCCGGTGAGCCGTCCGTGCCGACCACCAAACTCGCCGACCTGGCGCAGAACCCGCTCGGCGCCGTCGCGGGTTACTGGCGCACCCTCGTCACGGCGCACCCGGGTGCTGTTCCCGCGCTGCTCGGCGTGGTGCGCGATGTCCTGGCCGCCGACGGTACGGCCGCGCTCGACATCCTCGGCGACGGCACCGAGGCGTCACCGTGGCGCATCCGTCTCGCCCCGAACTTCGAGCTCCAGCTGCACCTCACCGGTCCAGAACTGCACGTGGCGGCCATGGGCACCACCAGCGTCGACGAGTTCGGCAACCGCTGCACGGTGATCGAGGGGAACGCCGGGGTCGAGCTGGCCACCATCGACCTGGCCGGTGGCCACGCGGCGGTGATGACCGGCCTCATCGGTTCGCTCTCGATGCGGGGACGGGGGCTGAGCCCCTCACGGGCCGTGCTCGACATCGGCGCGGCGCGGCTGGAGGCCGAGCACGTCGCTGTAGGCATGCGGTGGGCGCCCACCGGCGGCTTGCGCTTCGCCGTGGATGCTCCCGGGCTGACCGCGGTGATCGGGGACAGGGCGATCCCGCTGGCGCTGCCCACCGAGGACGCCCTCGACGACGTTGCCCTCGACGCCATCGAGTCGCTGATCGGCCTGCTCGCCCCGCTCGCCCCACCATGGCTGTCGTCGACCGTCGGGCTGCTCGGCTGGGCCAGTGGTGTCGACGCGCCCCGGCTCCCGCTCGTTGGCCTCGTCGGCAGCAACGCCGATCCGGCCGCATTCATCGGCCCGTGGCTGACTCCGGCGATCAACCAGTTCGGGGCGGACGCGCTGTCGCTCCTGGCCGACCTGCTCGCCGGGCGCGGTCCGCTCGCCGGCCAGGTGACCGGCGACGGCACCCCCGATCGACCCTTCGAGCTGGCGCTCACGGGTGACGGGTCCGGCCCGACCCTGGCGATCTGGTTCCCGCCCGCCGGTCCCCAGCCGCTGTTCACGCAGGCCGGCGAGGAGCTCGTCAAGTGGCGCCCGGGCGATCCCGGGCTCACGACCGGCGCGCTCGTCGCAGGGCTCGAAGCCGAGGCGGCCATTGCCCCGGACATCGCCGATCTCATCTGGAACCGTGACCTCGCTCCTGGCCTGGACGGCATCGTCGCCCGCTGGAGTGGTGGCGACGGGCGCATCGTCCCGCCGCTGAACCCGCCCGCCGGCGTGGAGGTCATCACCCTCGAGGACGTGGCCGCCAGCCAGGTCTTCGACGCGCTCGACCTCGAGGATCTGCTCGACCACGTACCCCCGGTGACACTGCACGTCCGGGTGGCGACCAGCGCCACCGATCTGTTCCCCGATGCCCCGCCCGAGCGCATCGTCGACCTGACAGCCGCGAACAGGGCGCCCGAGACGTTCAGCGCGCCCGCGCCGGCCGCCGGCGAGTGGTTCGTGGCGTTGGGCACCCGCGACGGCTGCCGGCTGGCGACCGGCGACCCCGATGGCACCCTGGGGCAGAGCGCCCGCCTCGGACGGGTGGTGGACGCCTTCGCCGGCCTGGGCACCGGCCAACTGCTCGTCGGCGATGGCGGCGCCGGCCACGCGGCGCGACTCGTCGCCGCCACCGCGTCGAGCATCTCCGACGTCGTCACCGTCGGCACCCCCTTCGGGCCCGTCTCGCTCACCGTGCTGGACGAGGCCGCCGCCGGCGACGCCTGGCGGCTGCTCAAGGACCTGCTCGTTCCCGACACCGGCACCGACGACGCCGATCTCGCCCGCGGGCGAGCGCTCGTGGCGGCGCTGGCCGAGGTCGACGCGCGCACCGATCCCGCCGTGGAGCTGCGCCTGCCGGCGGCCGGCATCCCCGACCGCAATGACCTGAACGTGCACGCCGTCTTCGGCGTCGTGACCGAGCCTGCGGTGAGGGCCGCGATCACCGCCATCGTGGCCTCCGGGCTCGCTTCCCGGGCCAGCCAGCGCGCCGCCGTCGGCCCGCCGGCGCTGCCGACCGGGGTACGACTGGGCTTGCGGCTCCCGATGAGCGCCGCGCCGACCGACCGCATCGTGGCGAACGGATCCGTTCTCGTCGAACTCGGGGGCCTCGACGTCGGCGCCGCCGGCATCGAACCCGCCACCGATCTCGCCGTCCGCACGCGGCTGCGGATCGGCGCCCGCCAGGGCTGGCTAGCGGGTGGACCCGACCCCTTGCGCGGCACCGGCCGCTCGCGGGAGCACGCCCTGCGGGCCCTCGTGGCCGACGTCGCGATCCCGCACCGACCGGGCTCGACCGCCACCGCCACCGGCCACATCACGCTCGTCGACGGGCGCGTGTTCGACGTCGATCAGGAGCGTCGCGACGTCGCCGCCGGCGCGGAACCGGTCGCGGCCGAGGTCCGCCTCCTGCTGTCGCTGGCCGCGCAGCGGATCGTCAGCGAAGCCACCGCGGTCGTGCCGTCGACGATCGCCGTCTCGTTGCGGTCGGCCTTCGAGGCGCTCGCGCTGCTGGAGGCCGACGGCAGCGTCGCCGACGCGGTGGAGCAGCTGATCCACGATCCCGCCGCGCTCGTGGCCAACGTGCTGGGCGACGCCGTCCGCCGAGCGAATCTGGCCGAGGGAGCACGCACGCTCCTCGCCGCCGGCCCGGCCCTCAGCGGTGACGACCTTGCCGCCGTCCGCCTCGTCACCGACCCCCTCACCGTCCTTGCCGATCTCAACGCCCGCTCGCTCACCATCGACGCGCCGGCGGGCCAGGGCCGCTTCGGCTGGGCGGCTCACGTCGAGCTGACGCCGACCACCGCCAGCTGGTCGGTGCGGCTCGGCACGGACCACGACGGCTCACCGGCCGGTGCCGCCTGGCTGGAACTCGACCCGACTCGCGCGGTGTTGCGGTGGCGGCCGGCCGGAGGATCGGCGCCACGGGACGTCCCACTGTGGCCCCACCTCGATGCCAGAGCCGTCATCGACGCGCTCGTCCAACTCACGCCGGCGCTCCTCGGTGAAGCCGCGTTGGAGATGGCGCGCAGCCTGGACGAGACCGCGAGGCCGGTCATCGACGTGCTCCTCGGCGCGTTCGGTCTCCTCGACGACGCGCCCGAACCGGCGGTGCGGCTGCCCTTGGGCCTCCTGCACAACCCGGCCGGCTGGCTGCGCCACGCCGGCGCGCTGGGCGGCCAGCCAGCGCGTCTCGTCGCTCTCCTTGACGCGCTGAAGCCGATCCTCGGCCTCAGCGGCCAGCCCGGTGAGCTGGTGTTCACGCACGGCGTCACGCTGTCCGGTCACGACGCCGCCGGCTCACTGGAGCTGCGCGCCCTCGTCGACACGGCGCAGTTCGCCGCCCCACCCGCCACCCCCCTCGGCCGGCTCGCCGCCGGCCTCGAGGCCTCTGTGCGGATCCCCGGCTCCGGTGCTCCGACGCTCGCCCTCGATCTCAACCTCGGCGTCGTCGGCGCCGCGCCCGGGCGCAAGGCGCTCCATGCGTCGCTGGACGGCGGGCTACGGGTGTTCCTCCGCCCCGAGACCGGCGCCGACATCGTCCTGTACCCGGCCGGGCCGGGGTTGGCGGCCGCCGCGGCCGCAGGAGTCATCGATGCCGCCAACCACGCGCTGCCCTTCCTCCTGAACAAGCTGGCCGAGCAGAGCGGTCCGTCGCTCTCCGGCACCGTCGGGGAGCTCGTCGCCGAGGTCGGCGACCTCCTGTCCCTGCGCGACAGCACGCCGAAGTTCACCCACGACCTGCTCGCCGACTTCACCTCCGATCCCGTCGGTCGCCTCGAGTCGGCGGCCACCAGCAACCTGGCCGCTGTCCTCCCGGACCTCCGTCAGGCCCTCGACGATGTGCTGCCGGCGACCGTCGACGTCCAGGCCATCGGCCAGACGCTCCAGGTGACGGTGGGCCCGGTCGTTCTCGGTTGGCAGGCCAACCCGTGCCGGTTCGAGGTCACCGCCGCGGCCACCGGCGTCCCGGCCGTGGACCGGGTCGATGCCACGCTGGCGCTCACCCCGAGCGGGGTCGAAGACCTGTCCGTCGTCGTCGGCCCGGCGCCGGTCCCCGCGGGTCCGGTCGAGCTCCGTCCGGTGCTCGCGGTGTTCGCCGGCGCCTCGCCCGCTGGTGGCCGGCGGGTCGAGCTGGGGCTCGACCTCGACGGCACCCGTCGCTTCGCCGCGCAGTGGCTGCTCGACGTAGCCACCGTGCAGCTCGCCGTGCTCGAGGACTCGTCGCCGCCGGAGACCGACCCCGCCGCGGTGGCGAGCGCGCTGGCCGAGGTCGTCGCGACCCTGGCGGCGTCGGTCGCACTCGCCCAGGACACCGTCCAGCACCTGCTCGCCATGCCGGTCGGCAGCACGACCGTGAAGCAGTTGCTGCGCGGCGTCGTGCTGAAGAACGACGACTCGCTCGACCCCGCCGTCTGCGCGCCCGCCGACCTCCTCCGGCGCGTCGCCCGCCTGCTCGACAACCTGGCCGGCGCCAACCTCGCCGTCACCATCGACGGCAGCCTCAGCGTCGGCATCGCCAAGGACGCCGGCGACGTCCTCAGCATCACGCTGGGCCTCGGTCAGCGCGTGCAGCTCACCTCCGGCGACGTCACTGTGTGGCTGGAGGCCGACGACACCTGGATCGAGCCCCGTCCACCCGTTGCCGGCGTCGCCGTCGGTCTCGTCAAGCTCACCGGCGACACGGTCACGCTGACGCCATCCGTCACCGTGTCCGGCCTCGGGATCCGCGTCGGGCGCCAGAGCGGGCCCCTGCTCGACCTCGGTCTCACGCTGGAGTCCGTCGCGCTCCACGCCTTCGCCGCCCTGAGCCCGACCGACACCAGCGGCGGCGTGCACCTTCAGCTGAGCAACCTGGCCGTGGCCGTCTCCGGCGCCACCGGAGGCAACCCGATCGCGTCGGGCATCCTCCACGACAGCGCCTCCAGCGGACAGAAGCCCAAGCCGGCGTTCTCGCCCGCGCTGGCGGTGCAGAAGCACGGCAGTGGCCCGATCGACGTGTCGCTGCGCGCGGGCGAAGGCGACGGGCCGTGGTTCGTCGCCATCCAGAAGGGCTTCGGGCCGCTCTACTTCGAGCAGGTCGGCCTCGGCGTGACGATGCCGCAGCACAAGGTGGAGTCGATCTCGCTGATCATCGACGGACGGGTGTCGCTGTTCGGGCTGACGGCGGCCGTCGATGACCTCTCGATCACCTACTTCGTGGTGAAGGGCGACTTCTTCAACACCGACAACTGGGCGGTGGACCTCGGCGGTCTCGCGATCGCCGCCGACATCGGCCCGCTGTCCATCAGCGGCGGCCTGCTCAAGAGTGGGACCGGCGACAACGTCGAGTACCTCGGGATGCTGCTCGGTCGCTTCGGCGTGTACGGCATCACCATCTACGGCGGCTACGGCAAGACGAACGGCGTGGTGTCGTTCTTCGCCGTCGGAGCCGTCGTCGGCCCCATCGGCGGCGTGCCCGCCTTCTTCGTCACTGGCATCGGCGGCGGCTTCGGCATCAACCGCGCGCTGATCGTGCCGACCGACCTGTCGCAGTTCGCCGAGTACCCGCTGATCAAGGCACTCGACGCGGCGGCCACGTCGTCGCCCGACCCGATGCAGGAGCTGCGCCAGCTCGGCCAGTTCTACCCGCCGCAGTCCGGCACCTTCTGGTTCGCCGCCGGGTTGAGCTTCACCAGCTTCGCCCTCGTCGACGGCATCGCCGTCGTGGCGGTGGAGTTCGGCGACGGCTTCGAGTTCAACCTGCTCGGCCTGGCCCGCATGGCGCTGCCCCGCCCGCAGGCCGCGATCGTCAGCATCGAGATCGCGCTCGTGGTGCGGGTGTCCTCGAAGGAGGGGGTCATCTGGGTCCAGGGCCAGCTCACCGACAACTCGTGGCTCCTCTACCCGGAGGTCCGGCTCACCGGCGGCTTCGCCTACGTGCTGTGGTTCAGCGGCCCGCACCGCGGCGAGTTCGTGCTGACGATGGGCGGCTTCCACCCTGACTTCCACCGCGACGGCTACCCGCAGGTGCCCCGGCTCGGCCTCCAGTGGCGCTACGGACCAGTCGTCGTCAAGGGCGGCTGCTACTTCGCGCTCGACATCCGAGGCGGTGATGGCCGGCGTCGACGTGTCGGTCTCGGCCGACTTCGGCTGCGCATGGGCGCGGCTGTCCTTCAGCGCCCACGGCATCGTGTTCTTCGACCCATTCCACTACAAGGTCAGCGTCTACGTCCGCGTGTCGGCCGGGATCACGATCGACACCTGGTTCGGGGACATCACGTTCTCGGTCTCGATGGGCGCCAAGGTCGAGGTGGAGGGTCCCGACTTCCACGGCCGGGCGTCGGTTGACGTAGGACCGTGCGACGTCACGGTGAAGTTCGGCTCGTCGACGGACAACACCACGCCGAAGCTGACCGCCGCCGATTTCGTACCCAAGTACCTGGAGGAGATCTCGTCCGGCGTCGCCCGCGCGATCTCCTCGATCGTCAGCGGCGGCGCCGTACCCCCTCGACCGGGCGCCAACGGTGCGACCGCGCAGCCGCCGGACGGCACCACGGGCCGGCCGTTCGTCGTCACTGCTGAGTTCTCGATGACCGTGACCACGCAGGTGCCGGCGACGCGGCTCGACGTCGGCGGCACGGTGTCGAACCAGAACCCGACCCATGCCTTGGGGATCGGGCCGATGCAGGTGGCGAGCGTCGACCCGGTGCTCACGTTGCGGTGGCAGCAGGGGGCGACGGTGCTGGCCTGGCCCTTTACCAACGTCACCATCCTCCCGTTCGGCGCGTTTCCGCTCGGTGTGTGGGGACCCCCGCAGTCGCCCGACGCCCCGCAGGTGCCCAAGGGCGAGGTGGTCCAGGCGCTGAACCAGGTCCTGATCACCGCTCGGGCCACGGAGTCAGGCGGGGGACCGGCGATCAACTACAACCGGCTCGACCCGCCGGGCCCGCGCCGGCCGCTGCCGTTCCTCCGCAACAGCGGGGCGGCTCGCAACGAGGAGGTGGACGCAGGCAAGGAGCTGGTGGACCTCGTCGATTCCGTGGCCGAGGGCGGCGATGTGAGGGCGATCGCCGACGAGTGGCGGCGCCTGGCCGGAGCGTCCGCCATCGAGCTGGCCTCGTGGCAAGGCGAGCGCCGGCTGGTGGCGCCGCGGCTCGGCTCGCTCGGCGATCGTCTGGCGCGGCTCGACGACAACGTCGATTCGGTCATCGGTCTGCCGGTCACACCAGAGCCGGTCGACACGTCTGTTCACCCACCGGTGGCGCTGGCGGTGCTCGGGACAGGGACGCGGCTCGAGGGGATGGTGGCCGGCGGGGCCACGACCGTGTCCGATCGTCCGAAGGCGACGCGGGTCGCGCCGCCGACCGTCGCCGGTCTGAGGAACGTCCCCGCGGCGGCGCGACTGCTCGTCACCGGTGGCGCGGCTCAGCCGACGGACGACACCGTCGTGCCGAGCGGCGAGCCGGCGGTGACTCGGGTGGCCCGCTCCGTCGCCGCGTCAGTGGCCCAGCGCGGCGGTCCCGGGCGAGCCCGCGTCGACGGGTTCACGGGCGCGCTGGGCGGCGGGCCGATCCTCGACGCCGACGCGTCGGGCGCCCCGGCGGACACGCCTGCGGCGCACGACGCTGAGCGCCGGCGAGCTCGTCGTGCTCGCCCTGCCGAACGTGGGCCGGGATGTGGTGACCGACGGGCCACGGCCGCACCTGGTCGTGAAGGGCACGCCGACGCGGCTCGTCGCTCTTCGCCACGGCGGCGAGGTGCTGCTCGACGAGACGGTCGACGACGGCGAGGTCGCGGTGCCGGTCGGGGTCGAACGACTTGCGGTCGCGCCGGTCGGCGCCGGCGCGGTGGCGGCGTCCGCCGCAGGCTGGCACGCCGGGATGACGCTGCCCTACCTCGGGTGGGGGACGGCGCTCGGCGTCGACGCCACGGTTCGGGTGGAGGGCCCGCCGGTCGCTCGGCGAGACGACCGCTTCCGGGCCGGCTGGGTGGAGGCGGCGGAGCTCGTAGCCGGTACCGCCTCGGTGATCACACGGTTTGCGCGTCCGGTCAATGTCGTGGTGGTCGTCATCGACGACCCGGTGGCCGACGCCGGACGGAGCCTGCTGCTCGGGCTCGACGGGGCTCGGCAGGTGGTGGGCGACCGACGGCGAGCCGGTGCCGCCCACCACGGTCGTCGCCGGGAACCGGGCCATCCTGGCCTACCGCATCGAGTCCGACGACGTGACCGTGCCGGTGTCCGTCACAGTGGCCAGCGGGACCGGATGGCACGTCGTCGGAGTGCTCGGCGCCGTCGGGGCGCCGGCCGATGTGACCGCCGCGCTGGCCTCCCGGGGCTTGGACTCGATGGTCGGCGCCGCCGTGCCCCCAGGTCGGGGCGAGGTGACGTTGCAGTGGGTGTCGTCCACGCCGGCGCCGACGGGCGTCGCCCCCAAACGAGCGAAGAAGGCGCCGCACAAGCAAGCCGCCAAGAAGGCAGTCAAGCAGGCGGTCGCCAAGCAGCAGCCGGCCAAGAAGCAAGCGAAGAAGCAGCCTGGCCAAGAAGCAAGCGAAGAAGCAGCCGGCCAAGAAGCAGGCGAAGAAGCAGCCGGCCAAGAAGCAAGCCACCAAGAAGCGGTCGCCAAGGAAGAGGAGCTGACCATGGTCGCCCCGGGCACGTTCGTCCTCCACAGCTTCGTGAAGCCGCCGGTCACGGCCGGGCGCTACCAGCTGCACGGCACCCAGCCCATGCCCGGCATCACCGTCGGCGAGCACGTGGCCGACGTGATCGTCAGCTCTCCGCGCTACCTGATGCCGCCCGACCAGATCCTGTCGTCCTTCCCGCCCGCGATGGCCGAGGGCGACTTCGGCAGCCGGCTACCGCAGATCGCGCTCAAGCGCCGCACGCTGCCGTGGGAGCGGGATCCGGGTGGCCCGGCGCTCGATGCCGACGACCCGCCTCGGCCGTGGCTCGCGCTGGTCGTGATCGCCGAAGGCGAAGGCGCGCTCTCGCCGGACCCGGTGCCGGTGGCGGAGTGCGTCACACCGGGCAAGGTCCTGCCGCACCCGGAGGACGCCGACAGCCCCACCGGCTACTACCTGACCGTCACCGAGACGGTGGTGAACAAGGTCTTCCCGACCGTGGAAGACCTACCTCTGCTGGTCCACGTGCGCGAGGTGGACATCCGCGACACCGAGCTGGCCAACGGCGACGACGACGGCTGGCTGGCCGTCGTCCTCGCCAACCGGCTGCCGATCGCCGTCCCGAAGACCGACCCGAACACCGGACAGCTGGTGTCCGCGCCCGTTCGCTACCTGGCCTGCCTGATCAACCTCGAAGGCCAGATCGACGCGCTGCCGACCGACGCCGAGCTCGCCACCGACGACACCTTCCACCTCGTGGCGGCCGTCCAGGACCTCAGCCTCGTGGCTACGACCGCGGCCAGCACCGACCTGGTCGTCATGGGCACCGGCCACCCGGTCAACGTCGTGAGCGCACCGCTCGACGCGCACGACTCGGAGGCGGCCGCGAACCTGGCTCGCGCCGGAGCGCTGAACGCGGCCACCGCCGCCACGCCCGGTGACAACGCCGCCGTCGCCAACTGGGCCAGCCCAACGGCGTCGACGTCGGCCAAGGCGACGACGTTTCAGGCCGCTGACGCGGGCGTGGCGATCCGCAAGGAGATGGCGGGCGGCTGGGCCATCGACGTCTTTCCGTTCGTGCTGGAGAAGACGTACCGCTTCCCGGTGCTGGCCCACTGGTCCTTCATGGCTACCAACGAGGGCGACTTCCGTTCGATCGTGCAGGCGCTCGACGTCGGGCTCCTCGGCACGCAGTACGGCACCGTGTTCTCTGTCGACCCGAACGGCGCCGACCCCACCGAGAAGGTCGAGCACGTCAACCTGCCCGATCCGCACGCACCGCCCCGCCCGGAGCCGCCCGAGCTGGCCGAGACCGGGCACATCGCGCTGCCGCAGACGTCGCGCCGCGGCGATCCGGCCACCGCCTGGTACCGAGGCCCGTTCGGTCCGCTGCCGACCGACCGGGATCCGGACGACAGCCCGCTCGTCCACGTGAGCGACCAGCTGCGCACGCTCACTCCCGACGGCCGCGAGGACGTGAGCCTGGCGGCGGCGTTCGAGATCGGACGGCTGCTCGGCCTGTCCCAACCGGCGCTGGTCAGTGCGCTCGTCCGGTGGCGGGGCGAGCAATTCGGCGCCGCGAGAGCGCACACCGTCGGCGAGGTCATCACCAAGGACACGCCGTTCACCCCGGACGCCACGCGCCCTGGTCCGGAGCTCGGGCGGCTGGTCGGCATGCAGATGATGACGATGGCCGGTCAGGCGCCCGACACGGTCGCCGGGCCGGCCCGCCCGATCGTGGATCCCGGCCGGCCGATCGAGCTGGAGGGTCCGCTCGACCGGGTCGTCGCGGCGGGACTCGGCCTCGACCTCGGCCAACTCCAGGAGCAGGCTCGGCTTCGCGGGATGGTCGCCGCCCTTGCCGGCACGGACGTGGTGGTGCGCGGCGGCCGGCGCATCGACCAGGCGACGCTCGCGGGCCTCCGAGCCACGCTCGATGATGAGGTCAGCCGAGTGGCGGACGCGGCGCGCCCCCAGGGGGTGGTCGGTCCGACGGGCGATGTCGACGCCGCCACCGTCGAGCCCGACGCGCTCGACACGCTGCTCGACACGCTCCGGCGCGAGGAGACCGAACGATGAAGATGGCCGTGTTCGACGCCACGATGTCGTTCGAGGTGCAGCTGAAGGCCTCGACAGTCGTCATGACCAGCCTGACCGAGACCGACCCGGACGACGGCGAGCACGTCGTACCGGGCACCATCCGGCGGGCATTGGCCGCGCTGCGGCTGCTCAGCGGCGTGCCCTTCTCGTACCTCGTGCCGGACGCGTCGCTGCTGCCGCCGGAGTCCGTGCGCTTCTTCTACCTGGACCGAAACTGGACCGACGCGCTCGTGCAGGGTGTGCTCAGCATCGGCACCTTCACCAGCGCGGAGCGGATACAGCTGGAGGCGCTGCGGAAGATCATCCGGGCGGAGGTCGACGAGACCGAGCGCACGATCCGCCAGCCCGGCGGTGAAGAACGCCTGTCCGGCCCGGGCGGCGCGATCAGCGGGTTCGTCATGCGCTCGAAGCTCGTGTCGGGCTGGCCGGGACTGCACGTGCGCGCCTACCACACCGACCGCGGGCAGGACGCCGAGATCATCCCCGAGTCGGACCCCGACCGGCTCAAGGTGTTGCGGATGGAACGGCTGGCGCCCGCCGTGCTGCTGGTCCTCTTCGACGGCGTGCCCGCCGTGGTGCACGTGGAGGAGCCGCGCCAGGGGGTCCAGTTCGGCGCGCTGCGCCCCGAAGCCGAGCCGCTGTCGACGGCCCGAGAGCTCCCGTTGCGTGACGCCTTGACGGGTGCCGACCTCCCCAACCCGCCCGTGCCAGTGCCGTTCCGGCGGGACAGCGCCGGGGTGATCCACATGCGCAAGCTCCGCGACCGCATCGCCGCCGTGCCCGCCACGCACGTCGGCGGGAACAGCGGCATGTCGGTCGACGCCAACGAGTTCGCCCTGGAGATGCTGCGCTTCCCGTTCCGGCAGGTGTTCGGTGACCCGGCCAACGAACCACAGCAGCCTCTGGTCGACGTGTTCCGGCCGAAGGTGAGCTTCGCCCTGCTGGAGGAGCGGTTCCGGGCGGTGATCCAACCATGAGCGCGGTGGATCCGGGTGAGCTCGTCTTCAACGCCCGCTGGGCGGCGGTGACCAAGCTCGACGTCGACGCGGCCACCGTCGCCACCTGGGACCGCGGCCTGCCCCGCGACTCGCGCCTGCTCGTGCCCATCGACGTCCAGGCGCTGTTCGTGCCCGAGGCTGGCGACGAGGCCATGGTGCGGCTGCCGTCGGCCCTGAACGCCGACGACGGACGGGGCGGCGGCTTCCCGCCGCCCTTCACCGCGGGCACGAAGCGGCCGGCCGGCGTGCACCTCCAGTGGGCGCCGCCCGACGCGCTGCTGCGGGGCCAACTCGATGTCACGCCCGACCGAAACCGGCTCGCGCTGGCGCCGCTGCCCGACCGGTGGATCGTCGTCCGCCTGCTGACGCCGGTCGGCGCCACCACCGCCGCTGTGCACGGCTGGGTGCTCGAGGCCGACCGGGCGGTCCGCGTCGAGCTCGCCGACTGGCCCGCGGGCAGCGCGACGGCGACACCGGCCGGCGCGACCGTCGCACCCGCCGAGCTCACCGGCGCTGCGGGCGGCGTGCCGACGTGGGCGGTGACGTACGACTCGGTCGAGAACCGCTTCGCCCTCCACGATCCCCTCGATGACCTCGCGCAGGTCGCCCCCAACGGCGTCGCCGGCGACGCCGCCACCTATGTGGTGGCGGGCTGGTGGTCCGACACGTCACTCGACCCGCTCGACGCCGCCAACGACGCCAACAGCCTCGACGAGCTGCTGCACTCGCTCGGTTGGAGCGCGGTCACCCCGTGGGTCGACACGCCCTCCTACCAGCGTGTGCAGGACGACGTCGCCCAGCGCCGCGTCGCGGTGAACCTCAGGTCGGCCAACCGCTTCGTGCTCGACCCGAACGACCAGCCGCCGAAGGCGCCGCCGATCGTCGAGCGGCCCGTGACCGAGATGACGAGCCAGATCCGCTCGACGCTGGCCGACAAGGCGTCGGCCGCGTTCTTCACCACACCGTGGTGGCCGCACGCCACGCTGCTCCACGGCAGCGTCTACGGCGTCCCGGTCCGGCCACTCGACCCGGCCCTGAGCGTCGACAACCGGCCCTCGGCCGACGTGGTGCGCGTCGCGCTCGGCAGCCACGACGACGACGTGATCGGTGCGCTGGCGGTCGCGGGCTTCGAGACGCCCACCGACGAAGCGCGGCGGGACACCGAGCGGCTCCTCGGCGCGTTCACCGGGCAGCTTCTGCGCGAGCTCGGCACGCCCGACGGCGCCGTCGCGGTGGAGGAGCACGAGCACGACATCGCCTTCGGCTCGCTTCCCGGCGGCACCCGGGGCGACGACCGGTTCCTGGCCGGGCAGAGCGGCGTGCCGCTGAAGATCGGCCGCGGAGGACGGACAGCGGCGACGAAGCAGGTCGCGGACGCCGGCGCGAGCGGGATCGCCGCCGCCCTGGCCAAGGTGCAGCTGTCGAAGCTCTTCCTCGAGCGGCGGGCGATGATCGCCTCCGCTGAGGTCGACTCGGTCGTCAGTGCCGCCGGAGGCCGCGCCGAGCCGCCGATCGACACCGAGCCTCGCGTCGTCCCGCGCCCGGCGCCCCGGTTCCAGTTCCCGCTCGACCCGATGGTGGCGGTGCAGGGCGCGTCGCGCAGCCTGCGCCACGGCGGCGACGGACGAGCGTCGCCCGACGGCCTCCTCTGGTGCCGGTGGGCCCATCAGACGGTGCGTGAGCTGAAGGGTTTGATCTCCGGAGCGGCGGTGCTTCCGACGCTCGGCAACGGCGCCGTGCCAGCCGAGGTGCTCTACATCGCGCAAGAGGCGGTGTTGCACTCGCCCTACAACCGGGGGTGGCTGACCGACATCGCCGCCGCCAGCACCGGCCTCGGTGCGGGTGGCATCAAGGTGCGTTTCGACGCCGAGGCCGCGATCCGCTTCGGCGCCAACGCGGTGTACGACGGCACCACCCAGGCGCTGGCCCGCGAGGGGGCGGGACGCATCGAGAAGGCCGACCTCGCCGACCAGCTGCTGCGGCACTCGATGTTCGTCGGCGCCGAGCCGTCACCGGTCGGCATCACCGCGTGGTCCGCAACCGTGGGTGCCGATGTGGCTCGAATGGGAGGCGGAGCTGGAGCTGACCGACACGTTGCGGGGATGGAAGCTCGACGCCGTCGACCTCGAGCCCGACGCCGACGTGAGCGTGACGCCGACGACAACCACCATGGCCGGTCGCTCGCTGTTGACCACCGGCGCGGCCCGCACGATGGCGGCCGCGGTGCGCGACTTCCTAGCCGCCGAGGACGCGCTGGAGAAGGCGACCGGCGGCGTCGGCGACGTGCCCGACGACGTCGAGAAGGCGCTGGCCGCACTGGCGGGCGCGGTCGAGAACCTCGACGTGGTGACCGCCACGCTCGACGGCATCCGTCTCCGGCTCTTGGGCGTCGACGCCCGCGACGGCTTCCAGCGCACGCGCGCCGCCGACGGCACGTTCGTCCCGCCGGAGCCGATCGGGCCGCCCCAGCTCCTCGCCGCGGGCGCGGTGCACGTCACGAAGGCGCGTCTGCTCGACACGTTCGGGCGGACGCTCGACCTCCCCATGGTGGAGTCGGCCGCCGTCCCGTTCCGCAACGAGCTTCCCGACCGGCCGGGCACGCTGCGCCTGCGGCCGCGGCTCCCCCGGGCGGCACGCTGGATGTTCCGGCTCGTCGACGCGGGCGGCGGACAGGAGCCGGTCGAGGCGCGGGTCGACCAGGTCGATCCCGCGGGCACGGTGAACCCCGTCGCCGGCTTCGTGCTCCCGGACCACCTCGACGAGTCGCTCGAGCTGTTCGACGGTTCCGGCACCCCGGTCGGGGAGCTGTTCCACGAGCCGATCGGCGGGCGCGTCGTCTGGGAGATCGCGCCCGGCCGGCCGGGTCCGCCCGACGCCGGCCCGCAGTTCGGCCTCTCGGCCGGTCAGGTGCCACTGGGCTGGTTCGCCACCGGCCTCGTCGCCGCCGACGTGAAGGACCGCAACAGCCCGGCGCCCTCGACCGAATCCGCCCTCGACCGCGGCGCTGCGGGCCATCGACACGACGCTGTGGACCGTCGACACCTTCGCCGGCCTGGGCAGCGAACACATCGCCGGCCTCGTCGGCCGCCCGATCGCGGTGGTGCGGGCTCATCTGTGGCTGGAGCTCCAGCCGGAGGACCTGCTCGACCTGTCCGACCCGTCCCGCGCGGAGGAGCGCCGCGCGGCCGAGGCGGCGCTGGCCGCCGAGGCGTTCCCGGTGCGGCTGGGCGAGCTGACCCGGACCGACGACGGGCTGCTCGGGTTCTTCGTCGACGACGACTTCGAGCACCTGCATCTCGTCGACCGCGTGGTCGCGGCGCTGGCCAAGCCGCTCGGGCCCGAGGGCCATCTCTCGGAAGGGCCGGCGCCGATCGAGCATCGCTACCTGGTGAAGGAGGACACGATCACGGTCCACTTCGGTCAGCGGTTGACGCTCACGTTGCTCCTGCACCCAGCCGGGCGTGTGCATCTCACATCCGGGGTCCTCCCGCGCAAGGCGCTCGAGCTGGCGCGGGAGTGGGTGGCGCCGGGCTTGGCGCGGCTATCGCCGTCGTTGCGCACGGGACCGCTGCTCATCGAGCCGGACCAGGTGCGGCTACCCAAGGTGTCGGTGTTCGGCGCCAAGCAGGTGTTCACACGGCGCGACACCCCGGCGACGTGGCGCGACGACCCGATCCTGGCCGCGACCCAGACCGCGCTCTTGCCCGACGGACCGACGAGCATCCAGGAGGGCTACATCCGCGTGATGCCGGCGACGGACGACGAGACATGACGGCCTACGACTGGCCCCGTGTCGGGCGCCCCGAGCGGCGTGACGACCGTCAGGCCCGTCGCAGCTTCAACGCCAGCCGCGGGACGTTCGCCGGTGGGACGCTCGCCGAGGCGGAACCGGGCGCTGAGCTGCGCCGCGCCCCCGAGCGCGGCGGCCGATCTGTGGGCGCCGATCGGCCCGGCCGTCACCATCACCAGCGACGAGTCGGGCAGCCCGCGGGTCACCGGCCGCGTCAGCGACGTCTCGATCGAGCCGATCGGCGGGCGCCGCGCGTACGCGGCGGCGGCCACTGGCGGCGTCTGGTACACCGACGACGGCGGGGCATCGTGGAAGGCCCTCGGCGGCTGGCGCACGGCCGACCCGACCGCGAAATCGCTGTTCGCCTCGCCCCTCGCCTGTGGCTGCCTGCTGGTCGAGTTCCACGACGACCCGAAGGACGACGAGGTCTGGGTCGGCACGGGCGAGGGGCCGCAGTTCGTCACGGGCAGCCCGGGGGACAAGCCTCCGGGCATCGGCGTCCTGCACGCGGTGGGTCCTTCGAAGAAGCCGGAGACCGATCCGGTCTTCACCGCCGAGGCCACCAACCTCCTCGGCGCCGGCATCTTCCGGCTCGCCAAACAGCCAGGTGGCACAGGGTTCGTGGCGGCGACCACCAAGGGCCTCGTCGAGCGGGGGAGCGGCGGCGGGCCGCAGCTGACGTGGTCCGCCGTCTCGGGCCTGCCGACCGGCGACGGCGGCAAGGCGCTGCCGTGCACCGACACGGTCTGGACTGCACCGGCGGGCGCCCAACAAGGACGGCTGTGGGCCGCGCTGAGGCGCGCCAACGGGAACATGGAGCTGCGGTGCCGGTCGGACGGAGACGACACCTTCACACCGGTCGTGCTGCCGGTGGGGCCCGGCGGCTCCCCGCCCGCAACCCGCTTCGCGCTTGCCGCGTCACCGAGCGGCGACACGGTCTGGGTGCTCGGCGACGGGCCTCGGGTGTGGCGCATCGATGCCACCCAGGCGACGCCGGCCGGCGTGCTGGTCGGGACGCTGCCCGCGGTGTGGGGCGGGAGCACCATCAGCCGCTCGAAGATGGCGATCGCGGTCGACCCATCGAACCCGGCGCGGATCGCGTTGGGCGGTACCGCCGACCCGCCTGACGCCGCCCTGTTCATGGGCGTGGTGACGGGCCCGGCCGCCGGCCCCCTCACCTTCACCCTGGCCGGCTCGCACCGAGGGCAAGGCGTGCACGTGGACATCCTCGCCATCCGCTTCACCAAGGACGGCAGCCGCGTGTGGGTGTCCTGCGACGGCGGCGTGTTCGTGTCGGCTGCCTCGGGTGCAGAGGGTTCGTTTGTAGCTCGCAACACCGGTTTGCCGGTGGTGGAGGCGGGCTTCGTGGCCTGCCATCCGACCAATGACGCCGCCCTGGTGCTGGGGGCGCAGGACAACGCCACCCAGCGTCGCGTCGGGGAGACGATCTGGCGGTTCGAGCTGGGGGGCGACGGGGGCGGCATCGCCTTCGATCAGGTCCTCACCCACCGGTACGTCGCGCAGAGCTTCAGAGCCGACTGGTCGAACGGCCCCAATCCCCCGGGCGCACCGGTGCGCCGAGGGGCGCAAGCGAACTGGTCCGGCGAGAACGGGCGAGCGGAGTTCTATTCGATGCCGGCCACGATCACCAACGGCGCCCTGAACCAGCTCGCGATCGGAACGGACCGGGTGTGGTTCACGACGGACTGGGGCGGGCATTGGGTCACACTGCCCAACGGGCTGAACGATCCGCGGACCGGCGGCGTGAACAACGCCCAGGACGCACTGCCGAAGGACGGGGGCGCCGTGCGCGTCCTGCGGTGGGCGACGGTCAACCAGCTGTGGGTGCTGTGCAGGCGAGGGCTCTACCAGATGCAGCGCGACAACACCGGGCGGTGGAAGCGCTCCGACGTCTCGCTGAAGGACGTGCTGCACCCGGCCAGCTCCACCGACGTCTCGTCCCAGGACTTCTGCAACGACATCGCCGTGCACAACCCCCAGGTCGGGCCGTTCGGCTCCCTGTACCTCGCGCTGCTCGGTGACCTCGGCACCGACGAGGACGACTCGCTGTGGTGGTGGGATGGCACATCGAAGTGGCACAAGACCGGGCTGGCCTCGAAGACCAACGCCGCCGCGCTGGCCGTCGCCGTCGAGCCCGGCCACATCGACACCGTCTACGTCGGCACGTCCATCGGCGTGTTCCGCGCCACGATCAGCTTCGACGGCGACGGGCCGAAGTGGCCGAACTGGAGCCGCCTCGACAACGGCCTTCCGGACGTCGCCGTGCAGGACCTCGCCGTCTTCTCCAGCGGCCCGGTCCGGTTGCTGCGCGCGGCCACCCAGGCGCGAGGTGTCTGGGAGCTCGAACTCTCCGGGCCGGTCACGGACCGCACCTACGTGCGGGTTCATCAGGATGACACGCGGCGCACGCTGCCGACGTCGGTGGTGGCGCCGTTCGAGCCGAAGATCGCCGACCCGGCCGACGCCACCAGGCAGATCGACACGACCTACCGCTGGCACGCCAGCCCGGACCTGCGTGTGCATCCCAAGCTCGGGCCGATGGCGGCCCCGACATCGCTGCCCTGGACCAGAGCGAAGCCCGCCGGGACCAAGGCGGATCGCTTCGGCTTCTGGAAGCTCTGGCGCTTCCAGACCGCGCTGCGCCGGGAGGACCTGCGCTCCGAGCCGACCGGCCGGTGGGACCTCGAGTTCGACGCCGTGCTCCGCGGGAACGGCGTGCCGACACCGGGCGGCAACGCCACGATCAACAAGGCGTACTGGGAGAGCAAGGTCACGGGCGCCAACCTCACCCAGCTGCCGTGGGACACGCCGCGCCCCTCGGAGGCCGACCTGGCCGAGTACCTCCCCGCGGAGTCGAACCCGTTCGGCGACCGGCAGCCGAGCGTCGTCGTGCCCCCCGGCACGCTGACCGCGTACGTGCTGCTCCACCACCGGGGGGCGACGCCAGCGGCCAGCGCCGACGTGCAGGTGACGCTGCTGTACCGCGTGGTGTCGAAGTGGCAGGGCAAGGCGTCGACGGCGTGGGTCACCGGCAACGTGGGCTGGACCGCCGCCATCGCCAAGCTGCTGGAGGACGGCACGCCGCCGCCGCCGTTCGCCCCCTGGTTGCTGGCCGACACCACCACCCCGCGGCACTCACCCGTGGACGACGTCCTGGCCGGGTCGCCGACAGTGGCCACGTTCGACGTCGACCTCGGCGCGGTGAAGGACAAGCAGCTGGTCCTGCTCGTCGCCGTGGTGCACTCGGCGAACGACCACGTGACGCTGACCGAGGCGCCGCTGCGCGACCTCACCCTCGCCAGCCCCCACGTCGCGGTGCGCAGCGTGCTGGTGAGAACCTGACGCGTGCCCCGGCGCCGCGGCTCACCGAGCTTCCACATGGACGTCCAGAAGATCGGCCAGCGTTGTGGGTCTCGTCGCTTTGCCCGTCACCTTCAACGGCGTGAGTCCGATCATCGAACCCGCGCCTGGCGTCGGGGAGCACACCGAGAGATCCTCCGCAGGCTCGACCGTACGCGGGCCGATCGATCTTCCTGCCTCCAAGGCCTCGTGGGCTGGGAGGCCCCTGCCGCTCCTTGTTGCTGAGGCAAGTGCCGAGGCGCGGCGGCGGTCCGGCGCGGGCCTGTCACGGGTCTATGAGCACTCCTGGGTTCAGCACGCCGTTGGGGTCGACTGCGCGCTTGGCGGCCCGCAGGCATGCCGCGAACAGATCCGGTCGTTGGCGGTCGTACTGCGGTCGGTGCATGCGGCCGACGGCGTGATGGTGGGTGATCGTGCCGCCGGCGGCCAGCACCGCCTCGCTTGCCGCCTCCTTGATCTCGGCCCACTGCGAACGCTCTGATCCCTGCTTGGCCATACCGAACCACGTGTAGTACGGCGCTGGACCGTCTGGGTAGACGTGGGTGAAGCGGCACGACAACTCGGCGGTGGTGCCGAACACCTCGCTGAGCGCGCGGCCAACGCGTGCGCGCACTTCGGCATCGAACTCGCTCCAGCGATCCCAGGTGATAGCGGTCTCGAAGGTGTCGGCTACGAGGCCCAGACTGGTCTCCAGCCCGGGGCCCACGCCGATGAACGCGTCCCGCCACGCGCCCACGGCGCCGCCGCGACCCGTCGGCTCACCCCGACCCTCGTCGACGTGGATGTCCTCCTCGGCGACGATGCCGCCCGCACTGCGCGCGAGGTCGACGGCAACGCTGATCGGCTGCCGCTGTGACACCTCGGCAGACTCGAAGCCGACGATCAACAGCGCCTGGCTGCCATCGAGGCCGGCCGCTCGGCCGGCCTCGAACGGGTCGAGGATCCGGCAGTTGGCGGGCCACAGTTTCGCCTGCACAAGCTGGCGAACGGCCTGTGTGCCGATCTCCCACGACGGGAACACGATGCCTGCCGAGGCCCGGAAGGTGGGGCGGCGTTGGATCCGCATCCACGCTTCGGTGATCACGCCGAGGATGCCCTCACTGCCGATCACCAGCCGGTCGGGGCTCGGCCCGGCTCCTGAGCCCGGGAGCCGCCGGCTCTCCCACCATCCACTCGGCGTGAGCATGCGCACCGACTCGACGAAGTCATCGATGTGCGTGTGATTGGTCGCGTAATGCCCACCGGACCGGGTCGCGATCCAACCGCCCAGCGTCGAGAAGCGGAAGCTCTGCGGGAAGTGCCGCAGTGTGAACCCGTGGGGGCGGAGTGCGGCCTCCAGTGCGGGGCCGTAGATGCCCGCCTGGATGCGGGCCGCGCGTGACACCGGGTCGATCTCCAGCACCCGATCGAACCGGTCCATGGCGATCGTGACGACCGCGTCGGTCTCAGGCGGGTTCACACCCCACACGACGGACGACCCGCCGCCGAACGGCACGACGGTCACATTGTTCGTCGCGCACCAGTCAAGCACCGCCGACAGCTCGGCCTCGGTACGCGGATGGGCGACGACATCGGTCGGATTCGGGAACCGGAGATTGAAGGCGTCGGTGCGATCGGTGAAGTGCGATCCGTGCGAGTGGAAGGCCCGCTCCCATATCTCGGTGCTGCAGAACGGGGCCAGCGTGTCCGGGACGACGACCCGCGGCGAGCGCAGCTCGGCGTCAGCCAGGTCCGGTACAGGCACCGGCGTGATTGACACCCCGAAGCGCTTCGAGAGGAACTCGGCACGCTCGGCCCGTTCCGCGTCGGTCGGCTCCTCCGACTCCAAACCCCAGGCCCAGAACGATCGACGCGTCGTCACTCAGCGGACACTAGGTTGCGGCCACGCGGTCGATGCCGCCGCCGTGTCGGCGCTCGCCCCGACCATTGTGGCCGGCTGAATCGTTCGCCGGACGAAGTCGTCCTCAGCTGCCCGGCTCGGTCAGGATGAGTAGCCGCCTAGCCGGCGTTGTGGGCTACCTCCGCCAGGTCGGCCCGACGCGGCGTCCTGGGGCGGTTCGGTTCGCACTCGCCGAGTACGGATCGCCGAGATCAGCCAGGCGGTACAGGACGCTTGCGCGCCGGGATGTTCGGACGCGGTACTCGGACACCCTGGTTGGGCGCCTGATCGAAGTTCGGTGACGTGATCCGCGGGGTGCTAGAGACGGCGTGATGTCCTACTGCTGCCCGGTGGTTGAGCTTCGCCAGTACACCCTCCGGCACGGTCAGCGAGACGTGCTGATCGAGCTTTTCGACCGTGAGTTCGTCGAGTCGCAAGAAGCCGTCGGAATGGAAGTGATCGGTCAGTTCCGTGATCTCGATCGCCCGGAGCGCTTCGTGTGGATGCGGGGCTTTCCAGACATGCAGCGTCGTCGTGAGGCGCTTGAGGCGTTCTACGGCGGGCCGATCTGGAAGGCGCATGCTGCTGCCGCCAACGCCACGATGGTCGACGTCGACGATGTGCTGCTGCTGCGCCCGGTGGCGCCGTCGACGGGCTTCGAGCCTCAGCCTCGGCGGCCTGGACAGGGCGCCGATGCTCCGGCGGCAAGCGTCGCAGTGACCATCTGCTCGCTGAGCGCGCCGGCGGACCCCGACGTGCTCATGCGCACGCTGCTCCCAGAGCTCGCCGAGATGACCCCGCCGTCGTTGGCGACGTTCGTCGAGGAACCCACTGAGAACACGTTCCCGGCGCTCCCCGTCCGCACCGGCGAACATGTGGTCGTGTGGGTCCAACGTGTCGTCGACGAGAACTGGCCCGCGTCGATGGAGCTCAATTTGGCGCTCGACGCCGCGCCCCTTCAACTCCGCCTAGCGCCGACGGCGAGATCGCGGCTGCGCTGACCGAGCCGTGGCGGGAGCCCGCCCGTCGTGACGACCGATGGCACGACGCCGATGACCGACACCCGGTCCCGGCGATACTGGACGCGTGCCTTCGCGATGTTCGGCGCCATGACCGGATACGTCCGGCCGACCGTGATGGCGGCGTTCACGGGGTGCGACCGATGAACGCCAGCAGCTTGGTCTGGATGTCGGCGTCGTCGGGTACGTCGACGCGTGGCCCGTAGTGGCCGCTGTGGCGCAGCGCGTCGTTCATCGGCAGCATGCCCTCGAGCATCTCAGCGCATTTGTCCGGGTCCAGCGTCTCGTCCTGCCCGGTGGCCCGGGCGAGATCCCAGCGGTGGAGGAACACGTCGCCGGTGTAGATCATGTCGATGGCCTGCCCGAGCGGCATCCTGCCGAGGTGCGGAAGCTCGTGCTCGCGCTCGGCGGTGGCTGGGTCGTCGAGCAGTGCCTGCACGGCGTCGGTCTGGGTGCGCCAGGCGCCGACCGGGTCGTCGTCGACCGACGGACCGGCGGGCAGCGTGATCCCGGTCGCCTCCTGGAGGAACGCCGGGAACCACTCGACGAGGTGGCGGACGACGTCGCGGGCGATCCAGCCCGCCGGCGGCGCAGGGTGGTCCCACGCCGCCGGAGCGGTGCCCTCGACCGTCGCCGTGAACTCGGCGGCGATGCGCCGGTGCTCGTCGGGGCTGCCCATCAGAGCTCGGCGACGAGGGCGTCGAGCTTGGCGTAGCCCTCCTCGACGCCGGTCTCCATGCCGCTGGCCAGCCACTGGTCGCGGGCCTCGAAGCTGTCGACGAGCGACTGGGCGTGCAGCCGGGTGCGGCCGTCGCCGAGTTCCTCGAACCGCAGTGTCTCGAGGGCGACGCCGTCGGGCTGGCCGTCGAACGTGAAGGTCTGGACGATCCGGTCCTCGCCGACCTCGTGGAAGCAGCCGTGGAAGCCGTATTCCTCGCCGTCGCGCCCGGCGACGTAGCGCCAGCGGCCGCCGGTGGTGGCGTCCCAGTCGACGATCTTGGTCTCCATCCCGTTCGGACCGACCCAGCGGGCGAACAGCGCGGGATCGGTGTGGGCCCGCATCAGCTGCGCCGGTGTGGCGTCGAAGTCCCGGGTCATGCGGATGATCGGCACGGTCGGGTCGGCCTCGATCGAGACCTGGTAGCGGTTGCTGGTGGCGTTCATGACGCTGCTCCTTGCTGTGGGTGACGGGGATGGGTGGCTTGTTCGTCGCCCTGCATCTCGGCGAGGACGGCGTCGAGGCGCTCGTAACGCTCCTGGGCCTGTTGGCGGTATCGCTCGATCCACTTCGTCATCAGGTCGAAGACCTCCGCCTCGAGATGGCACGGTCGCCGCTGAGCGTCCCTGCTCCGGCTCACCAGGCCGGCGTCGGTGAGCACCTTGATGTGCTTGGACACCGCCTGGACGGAGACGTCGTAGGGCTCGGCGAGCTCCCCGACGGTGGCGTCACACACGGCGAGGCGGGCCACCATGTCCCGCCTCGTCGGATCGGCGAGGGCGGCGAAGACTCGGGACAGCTGGGCGTCGACCACGGCCGGCTCCTTGTTCAACTGCTTGGTTGAAGACGACGCTACGCCTGCGCTGCACCGTTGTCAACCATCTGGTTGAAGAAGGTGGGACGTCGACGGACGAGCCATCCGGGTGTCATTCCGGCTGTTCAACAGCCTGGTGTCACCCTGGCACCAGTGGCTCGACGCCCGCACCTACTCCCGTCACGTGAACTCGATCGAAGCGATCGCGCCGACCACCATCGCATCGGCGCACGGCCCGTGCTGCGCGGTGCGAGGATCGCCGACGCCTTCGACCGGGTACGGGCGATGGGCGGGTGAGCCCGAACGTCCCGCCGCCAGGTCAGGAGACCCTGGACGCCCTCGTGGCGCAGGCCGTGGTGGCCTCGCCGGCCTGAACCGCGCGGTTCGCTGATCGAACGCCGTCGAACGATGCCCCGGTACGGGGAGGTCAGCATTTCGAGGACCCAGGTCGACGACCTGGTCCTCGAGCGCGCCGAGCCTTCAGGGGCCACGGGAAAGGTGTCAGGAGTCTTGGCCACCATCCTAGAGTCGATCGTGTCGAGAGCGTCCGGGTGCACGTTGGTGGTGGACGCTGCGCGTGCCCCATCGGCCCCGACGGCGAACGCCTGCCGCCCATGGTCGAAACGACCATGCCCGGCGTCTTCGCGGTGGGGACGTCCGGCGGGGTTCGATCGAGCAGGGCGCGTCCGCCACGCCGAAAGAGCCATCTGCGTCCGCGTCATCCACGGCGACCTCGATGAGCAATCCCGGACAACGTGAAGCAGGTCGCGCTCGCGCCAGATCCGCACGGCACCGTTCTCGACAACAACGCTCGACTCGCCGAGCGTTCTGGAACACCGTTCTGTCCGAGGATCGAGGTCCGAGGGCGCCGGAACACGGCCGCCAGCTGGGGTACCGGCTCGGGTGCAGCCTGGGCAGTCCTGCTTCCGAATCGGCGGACGTGAGATACGAGCACACACCGACGCGACACGCATCATCAAGGCCCTCCTGTCGGATGACGTAGGCGGCTCGGCCGCCCGTGCGCTGGCACAACGGCTCGGGCGAACCAAGGGTCCGGGCGGTGGCCGCATCTACATCGACGAAGCGTGCGAGTTCTTTGCGCCGCTCATGGTCAGAGGCAACCTCGAGTACCGATACCTCGGTGCGCTCGAAGATGACGCGTGGTTCCCGGCGCCGGATGTTGACCGCGGCTCTGCATCGTGACCGCTCCGGATGACCCCGGTGGGAGTTTCAATCTCCCCGACTGTCGTGCACGTTCCGGAGCCACTGTCGCCCAGGAACCGAAGCGGCGTCCGCAAACTGTCGGCCAGCAATCGGAGCCACGGATGTCAAGCATGAACCGGAGTCGCACATGCTGTACCGGCTTGCGGCAGCGCCAGGACACGTGTCCGACTCGTGTCCAACACGGCCGAGCGGGTTGCTGGAGTTGCCGCTGAGCAGGGCAACTCGCTCCCCGCTGGCGGCCTGCAAAGCCCTGTACCCGGCTTCGATTCCCGGCGTCGCCTCTGCGGGTACTGGGACGCCCTCAGTGCGGGGAGCTCGATGGCCGCGCAGTGCCTGATGGTGTCAAGTCGCCGATGAAGTGGGTAAGGGGTGCTCCTGCCCGGCGCGTGGAGGTGACGGCGGTCCTTCGCCTCCGCGTCTCATCGCCAAGGAGATCCCATGTTCCGACGTTGTCTGATCGGTGGCGCGGCCGCCCTTGCCCTGACCGCCTGCACCCCCGACCTCGACGCCCTGATGTCCTGGGTGGCCGAGCGTGAAGGCGACGCCATCGCCGCCGAAGCGCCCTGCCCGATCTACGCCGACGATCTGGCTTGGCGGGGCCTTCCCGAAGACTTCCTGTTCATCATCGAGCGGGAGTCCAACTGCGATCCGGCCGCCGTCAACACCAGCTCGGGCGCGCTCGGGCTCACACAGATCATGCCGTCCTGGCTGCCCGTCCTGTGCCCGCTGGGCATCGCATGCACCGAGGCCGACCTGCTCGATCCCGAGGCCAACCTCGACGCCGCCGCCTACATCTTCGCCACACAGGGCCCCGAGGCGTGGGCGACCCAAAGCGGATAGATGGCTATCCCGGCGGCCCAGGCGATCGCCGCGGCCCGCTCGGCGAGGGGGAAGTGCTTGACCTCGCCCGGCGTCATCCACCCGAACCACTCGGTCCCGCGCTTCATCCACTCGACGTCGGTGACCAGGGCGATCCGCTTCCACGCCCGCCACATGTCGATCCCCATCTTCATGTCCTGCCAGAAGGCCCCAGCCGAGAAGCCCTCGAACTCCGGCATCACGATGACAACCCGGATCTCGCCGTCGGCGGCGGCCTTCTGCAACGCGGGCAGAAGCGTGTCCCGGTAGTCCTCGGCCTCGAGCTTGCCCGACACCTCGAACCCGATGACGCCCGGAGGGAGATCCGGGATCGCGGTCAAAGCCATGGTTCCTCCATTCAAGATGCGCGCCCCAAGCGCGCTCAGTCGGTCCAGACCCAGTCGCGGATGGCCGGCTCGTCCTCGAAGTGCTCGCGCGCGTACGCCGTCGCCTCGGCGATCCGCGCCTCGCACTCGGCCATCAGCGCCGGTGCCCGGTCGGCGAGGCGGGGCACGCGGCGGATCGCCTCGGCGGCCAGGTGGAAGCGGCTCATCTCGTTCATGATGACCATCTGGAACGGCGTGGTCGTCGTGCCCTGTTCGTTGAAGCCCGCGCACGTGGATGCGGTCGACGTCGGGGTGCCCGTGCACGATCTCGTGGAGCGCCCGCTGGTACCCGTGGAAGGCGAAGACGATGGGCTTGTCCGCCGTGAAGAGCTCGACGAACTGCTCCTCCGTCGAGCCGTGCGGGTGAACGTCGACGGGGAAGAGCCGCATCAGGTCGACCACGTTGACCACCCGGACGCGCAGGTCGGGGACGAGCCGGCGCAGGTACCACGCCGCCGCCACGGTCTCCATCGTCGGGATGTCGCCGGCGCAGCCGAGCACCACGTCCGGCTCGCCTCCGTCGTCGGTGCTGGCCCGGTGCCAGATGGACACCCCGTTGGCGCAATGCTCGAGGGCGGTCGCCATGTCGAGGTACTGCAGCTGCGGCTGCTTGTCGATCACGATCAGGTTCACGTAGTTGCGGCTGCGGAGGCAGTGATCGGCCACCGACAGCAGGCAGTTGGCGTCGGGCGGCAGGTAGATGCGGGTGACGGTGCCGCGCTTGGACAGCATCACGTCGATGAGTCCGGGTCCCTGGTGGCTGAAGCCGTTGTGGTCGTTCCGCCAGCACGTGGACGTGAGCAGGATGTTGAGCGACGAGATGGGTGCCCGCCACGGGAGGCTGAGCGCTTCCTGGAGCCACTTCGTGTGCTGCACGACCATCGACGCGGCCACCATCGCGAACGCCTCGTACGTGGCGAAGAGCCCATGCCGGCCGGTCAGCGTGTAGCCCTCCAGCCATCCCTCGCAGAGGTGCTCGCTGAGCACCTCCATGACCCGTCCGTCCGGGGCGACGTGATCGTCGATGTCGAGCGTGGGACCGACGTAGCAGCGCTTCTCGACCTCGAAGACGCTCCCGAGCCGGTTCGAGTTCGTCTCGTCCGGGCAGAACAGGCGGAAGTTCGCGTCCTCGGCGCTGCGCACATAGACGTCGCGGAGCATGTTGCCGAGCTCGCGCGTCGACTCCCGACGCACCACCGCAGGCTTCTCGACCTCGACGGCGTAGTCACGGAAGTCGGGGAGATCGAGATCCACCAGCAACCGACCGCCATTGGCGTGCAGGCTGGCGCTCATGCGGCGGTCGCCCTTGGGTGCCAGAGCGGCCAGCTCGGGGACGAGTCCTCCGGCGTCGTCGAACAGCGCCTCCGGCCCGTACGAACGCATCCACGCCTCCAGCTGCTCGAGCTGGGCGGGATTGCCCCGCACGTCCGCCATCGGCACCTGGTGGGCCCGGAAGGTGCCCTCGACCGGATGTCCATCGACGACCTTGGGGCCGGTCCAGCCCTTCGGCGTCCGCAGCACGATGGCCGGCCAGCGAGGACGCTCGGCGACGCCGTGCTCCCGGGCCTCCTGCTGGATGGCGCGGATGCGGGCGTAGCAGCCATCGAGCGTCGCGGCGAGGGCCTGGTGCACGGACGGCGGGTCGTCGCCCTCGACGAAGTGCGTCTCGTAGCCGTTGCCCTGGAGGAAGGCGCGGAGGTCGTCGTCGCTGTCGCGGGCGATCACGCTGGGACCGCTGATCTTGTAGCCGTTGAGGTGGAGGATCGGCAGGACGGCGCCGTCCCGGGCCGGGTTGAGGAACGCCGTGCTCCGCCACGCCCCGGCCAGCGGGCCTGACTCCGCTTCGCCGTCTCCGACCACCGCCACGACGAGGAGGTCGGGGTTGTCGAAGGCGGCGCCGAAGGCGTGGGACAGCACGTAGCCGAGCTCGCCACCCTCGTGGATGGAACCGGGGGTCGGCACGCTCACGTGGCTGGGGATGCCGCCGGGAGTGGAGAAGCGCCGGCACAGGAGCCGGAGGCCGGCCGCGTCCGGGGTGATGTCGGGGTACACCTCCGAGTAGGTGCCCTCGAGGAAGGCCAGGCTCACCAGCGCCGGGCCACCGTGGCCAGGTCCGGCGAGGTAGATCACGTCCGCGCCGTGTTCCTGGATCAGCCGATTGAGGTGGACGTAGATCAGGCTCAGTCCGGGCGAGGTCCCCCAGTGGCCCAGCAGTCTGGGCTTGATGTGCTCCGACCGCAGCGGCTCCCGCAGGAGCGGGTTGTCCTGCAGGTAGATCTGGGCGACGGTCAGGAAGTTGGCGGCGCACCAGTAGCGCTGCATCAGCCCGAGGAGCTCGGGGTCGAGCGGTCCGACCGGAGCGGGGACCGGGCCGTCAGGCCGAGTGGCGTCCAGGTCGTCGTCGGTGCGGACGGCGCTCGAGGTCCTCAGGTCGAAGTGGTACATGGCTGGTCCTCCGTCTGGTCCTCGGTCGTCGGTCCGATGGTCTCCGCGTCCGTTCCGTCCGGTTCGGGGGCGGCGTCGCTGGTGCGGTACTGACCCGGGAAGATCACGGGTTCGTCGGTCGGACACCGTGAACGCGTGTCCGTAGTGGTGCGCAGTCACCGGCTCGCCGCTCTTCAGCCGGTAGGTGACCTGGGTCTCCTCGACCTCGACCTCGAGCGCCGACCCGTGCAGGAGCAACGGGAAGCGCACGCGCCTGACCCGGGTGGGGAGGATCGGTGCGAACTCCGGCCCGCGCGTGCGCCAGCGGTACCCGGCGAAGCCGTACACCGTGGCCATCCACGCCCCGCCGGCCGACGCGACGTGTACGCCGTCGCGGAGGTTGCCGGCCGTGTCGGCCATGTCGACCGCGATCGCGTCGACCATGTACTCCTCGGCCGTGCGGTACTTCCCGGCGTCGGCGGCGGCGATCGACTGGACGGACTCCGAGAGGGACGAGTCACCGGTGGTGAGCGGGTCGTAGTACTCGAAGATCCGCCGCCGCTCCTCGGGCGTGAACCGGTCCGGGAGCAGCACCGTGGCCAACACGACGTCGGCCTGCTTGATGACCTGGTGCCGGTAGATGACGAGCGGGTGGTAGTGGAGCAGCAGCGGGTAGCGCTCTGGCGGTGTCCCGGCGAAGTCCCAGGGCGCCTGTTGCAGGAAGCTGTCGTCCTGGAGGTGGACGCCGGCGGCCTCGTCGTACGGGATGTACATCCGCTCGGCCGCTCGCCGCCACATCGCCACCTCGTCGTCCGTGAGCCCTGTGAGCTCGACCACCCGGTGATGGTCGGACGGGGACTCCACCCGCACCCGGTCGACGGCGTCCGCGGCGAGGCGGAGGTTCTCGGCGGCCATGAGGTTCGTGAACAGGTTGTTGTTGACGACGGTGGCGTACTCGTCCGGTCCGGTCACCTTGTTGATGACGAAACTTCCACCGTGGCGGTCGCAGAAGAAGCCGAGCGCCGGCCCACATCCGAGCGGTCTCGACCAGCAGTTCGACGCCGTGCCGGAACAGCAGGTCGGTGTCGCCGGTCACCCGGACGTACTGGTCGAGGGCGTACGCGATGTCGGCGTCGATGTGGTACTGCGCTGTGCCGGCGGCGTAGTAGGCGGAGGCCTCGTGGCCGTTGATCGTGCGCCAGGGGAAGAGCGCCCCGGCGCACCCGACCTCCGCCGCCCGACGCCGGGCGTCAGGGAGCATGCGCACCCGGTGCATGAGCAGGCTGCGGGCGACGGCGGGCGAGGTGTGGGTCAGGAACGGCATGACGTACGCCTCGGTGTCCCAGAAGTAGTGGCCCTCGTAGCCCGTCCCCGTCAGGCCCTTGGCCGGCACCCCGTGGCCCTCGCTGCGCCATGAGGCCTGGAGCAGCGAGAAGAGGGTGAAGTGCAGCGCCTGCTGGGCCGCCAGCGCACCGTCGACGGCTATCTCGCTGCGGTCCCAGAACTCCGCCGCCTCGCGCTCGTGCTCGGCGAAGGCGGCGGCGTAGCCGGTGGCCCTGGCCCGCCGCAGCGTGAGCGCGGCCAGGTCGGCCAGCGTGGCGGGGTCGTCGTCGCCGTAGTGGTAGGCCAGCCACTTCGTGAGGACCACCGTCTGACCGGCCGGCGCGTCGACCTCGAACACGACGTGGGCGCGGTCGCCGTCCAGGCCGGAGCGGACGTGCGTCATGCTCGATCCGTCGAAGTCGTGGTCGATGCCGGCCGCCACCGACCAGCCCGCTTCCCGACGTCCGGTACGTGCGGATCACGCGGGTCCCGTCGACGCGCTCGACCTCGGGCGTGAGGACGTCGCCGTCCAGCTCGCGGCTGCGCCTGGGGTCGTGGGCGGCCACCTCGGGGATGCGCCGGGCGGTCGCGAGCTCGGACGAGATGATGAGGTGGACGGGCTCGTCGAGGGCGGTCACCTCGTACCGGATGCAGGCCATGTGCCGCTGCGCCAGCGACACGAACCTCCTCGTCTCGACCCGCAACCGGCGCCCGTCGGCCAACTGGTACTCGATCGCACGGTCGAGGGCGGCCTTCTGCATGTCCAGCGAGCGGACGAAGCTGCGGACCTCCGTCGTCTCGCAGGTGATCGGGTCCTCGTCGACGAGGAGGCGGATGGTCGTGCCGTCAGGAACGGGCAGGATCGTCTGGCCCGCGGTGGCGAAGCCGTATGCGCTCTCCGGGTACACGATCGGCCAGGTCTCGTGGAAGCCGTTCAGCAGGGTCGCCGGGTGGTACGACGGCTCGCCCTCCTCGAACGACGCCCGGATGCCGAGGAAGCCGTTCGAGAGCGCGAACAGCGTCTCGGTCTGCTCGACGTAGTCGGGGTTGTAGCTCGCTTCGACGAGCCGCCACTCGTCGGCGGGATAGTCCCCGGTCGCGGCGATGATCCGCCGGGCCGCGGCCACCAGCCGGTGCTCCCGCGGCCCGGCACGGTGGCGCTGCTCGGTCGGTGCGGCCAGTAGCTCGCCCAGGTCGGCGACGACCACATCGGCCCCGTGCTCGGCCAGCTCAGCGGCGTGCCCGTCCCGGTCCACGCCGATGACGAGCCCGAACCCGCCCGCCCGGCCGGCATCCACCCCGGCCAGCGCGTCCTCCACCACGATCGCCCGCTGCGGGGGGACGCCGAGGCGCTGGGCGGCTTCCAGGAACGTGTCGGGCGCCGGCTTGCCGGGGAGCCCCAGCTCCAGCGCGGTGTCCCCGTCGATCCGGGTGTCGAAGAGGTTGGCGATGCCGGTGATGTCCAGCACGGCGGCGCAGTTCCGGCTGCTCGAGACGACGGCCGTTCTGAGGCCCGCTTCCCTCAGCTCCCGCACCCATGCGACCGAGCCGGGGAAGACCTCGACCCCGGTGTGCTGCAGCTCGTCCTCGACGAGGAGCTGCTTGCGGTTGCCGAGCCCCCACACCGTCTCTTGGTCGGGGGCGTCGTCAGGGCCGCCCTCGGGCAGCTCGATGCCACGCGACACCAGGAAGTCGCGCACGCCGTCCTGCCGCGGCTTGCCGTCGACGTGGGCGGCGTAATCGGCATGGTCGTCGAACGGCTCGGTGCTCGTGTCGTGGCGGACGTCCCAGTCCTCCAGGAACTCGTCGAACGCCCGCTTCCACGCCGCCGTGTGGACGGCTCGGGTGGTGGTCAGGACGCCGTCGAGATCGAACAGCACCGCGTCGAAGTCCTGGAGCGTGATCGAGGGCGCCATGGTGATCCGTCCTCCGGGTCACGGAGGGGAAGCGACGCGCCCCATCATGGCGTCTGGAGAGGAGCCGGTCGGACGGTCCCTTCCGGCCGGGCTCGCCGGCGGCGTGCGGGCGTCGCCGCCGATGCGCCGGTGGCTGCGGTCAGCCAAGGGCGGCCCGGGTGAGTCGAGCGATCTCCAGGTCTTCGCGGGCCGTGACGACGAATGTGCGCACTGGGGCGTCCGGGGCGGTGATGTCGGCGTCTCCGTCCACCGAGTCGTTGGCGTCGGCGTCGATGTGGACGCCGAGGAAGCCGAGTCCGTGTGCGGCTCGGGCCCGGATCACTGTGCTGTGCTCGCCCACCCCACCGCTGAACACGACCACGTCCAGGCCGTCCATGGCGGCGGCCATGGAGGCGATGGAGCTGCGGAGCCGGTGCACGTAGACGTCGAGGGCGAGCTCGGCGGCGGGATCGCCCTTGGCGTCGGCAGCCCGGGCGGTGATGTCCTCGAGGTCCGCGGTGCCCGCCAGGGCCTTCACTCCCGACGAGTGGTAGAGGGCGTCCTCGACGTCCGCGGGCGTCAGCCCGGCCTGGGTGGTCAGCCAGAGCACGAGGCCGGGGTCGAGCGAACCCGATCGGGTGGCCATGACGAGGCCGTCGAGCGGCGTGAAGCCCATGGTGGTGTCGACGCTCACACCCCGCTCCACGGCGGCCAGCGAGGCCCCGGCACCGAGGTGGCACGTCACGATCCGGAGCTCCTCGATGGGGCGGCCGGCCAGCACCGCGCCCCGGCGGGCCGCCCACGCATGGGCCAGGCCATGGAAGCCGTACCTTCGGACCCCGAGCTCCTCGCGCCAGGCCTCGGGGACGGCATAGGTGGCGGCGGCCGCGGGCAGTGTGGCGTGGAAGGCGGTGTCGAAGCACGCGACCGCGACGGTGTCGGGAAGGACCCGTTGGACGGCCCGGATGAGCTCGACGGCGATGGGTTGGTGCAAGGGCGCGAGCGGGATCAGCTCTTCCAGGGCGACGACCGTGGCGTCGTCGATGACGGCGGGCCCGCGGAACCGGGTGCCGCCATGGACCACGCGATGCCCGACAGCGTCGCAGGGGCCCGCGCCATGGAGGGCGTCGGCGAGCTCCCCGTCGTCGACCTCCCCGTCGGTCGTGGCCAGGTCGGCCGACCACGTGAGCGAGTCGTCTGCCTCGAGCAGTCGCAGCTTGACGCTGGACGAACCGGCGTTGACGACGAGGACCCGGGAGGCTGTCATCGGGCGGGCCGCTCACCGCGGCGAGCCCTGGTCGGTGAGCCGACGGACGGAGGCCGGTCCGCGGTCACCGTCGCAGCGTATGGCGCTTGCTGGCGGGACGGTGCGTTGGGTGTGGGCGCGTCGACAGCGGTCCGGTGGTCCGGAGAGAGGAGGAAGGCGTGGACTTCGTCAAGGCACATTGACGATCTGACGTCGCCGAGCGGCCACGGCGATCGCAGCGACCGCGAAGTCAGAGGACCCAGTGGCCAGTGGCCATCCTCACAGTCCTTGCCACGGAGGCTTCGCGGCCCAGGTCTCTCGGTAGTAGTCGGACAGTGCGAGGGCAGAGGCGGCCGCCTCGTCCACGACCACGGTGACATGCGGGTGCAGTTGGAGCGCCGAGCCCGGGACCATCGCCGTGACCGGTCCTTCGATGACCTTCGCGACCGGCTCGGCCTTGCCCGCACCTGATGCCACGAGCACGAGGTGGCGTGCTTCGAGGATGGTCCCGACGCCCTGGGTCAGCACGTGGCGCGGCACGTCGTCGACCGAGCCGAAGAAGCGGGCGTTGTCCTCCCTCGTCTGGTGCGTCAGCGTCTTGAGGCGGGTGCGGGAGCCGAGCGACGATCCGGGCTCGTTGAAGGCGATGTGGCCGTCGGCGCCGACGCCGAGCAGTTGGAGGTCGACGCCTCCGGCCGCCGCGATGGCGTTCTCGTAGGCCCGGCACGCCGCGACGAGGTCGCACGCGCTGCCGTCTGGACCAAGCACCGAACCGGGCGCGAAGTCGACCTGCCCGGTGAAGGCTCGTTCGATGACCGACCGGTAGGACTCGGGATGGCCTGGCGGCAGGCCGACGTACTCGTCCAGCAGGAAGGCACGAGCCCGTCGGAAGGAGACCTGGCCACGAGCGAACCGGTCGACCAGCTCGTCGTAGACCGGGACGGGAGAGCTGCCGGTGGCGAGGCCGAGGACGGCGTCCGGGCGGCGGTCGAGCAACGCCTGCACGGCGTCGGCCACGAGCGTGCCGATCTCGGCGGCCGACGGGACGATCACGACTTCCACGGCACGACCTTCGCCGAGTCCACCTCGTGTCCGCCGACGATGGTCCCGACGACCTGGAGGTCAGAGGTCAGGAGCACCAGGTCGGCGTCGAAGCCGGGTGCCACCGCGCCCTTGCGGTCCAGGCCGAGGACCCGAGCTGGTGTCGAGGTCACGGTGGCGATCGCTTCGTGAGCAGTGCAACCCGTGAAGGCGATCAGGTTGCGCACCGCCTGGTCGAGGGAGAGCGCACTGCCGGCCAGGGTGCCGTCGGGCAGGCGGACGCCGTCGTTCCCAACGGTGACGTCGCGGCCGGCGAGGCGCGAAGATCCACCAGGCTCTCCGAGCGCGGCGACGGCATCCGTGACGAGGTTGAGGCGATCCGGGCCGAGGGCCCGCCAGGCCGCGGCCACCGCTGTCGGGTGGACGTGGATGCCGTCGGCGATGAGGCCGACGGTCAGCCGCTCGTCGGTCAGAGCGACACCGACGGGACCGGGTTCGCGATGGTGGAAGGGCGCCATGGCGTTGAAGAGGTGGGTGACGTAGCGAAGACCGTCGTCGACGGCACTGGCGAGCTCCGAAGCGGTCGCAGCCGTGTGGCCGGCCGCAACGACAACCTCACGACCCACGAGCTCCCGGATCACCACGTCCGCACCCGGCAGCTCCGGCGCCAGGGTCACGAGGGCGACGCCTGCGCTCCGTGACCAGCCGTTGACGAGCGAGGGGTCAGGCGACCGGAGGAGCGAGGGCGGGTGCGCACCGCACCGCGTCGGGTTCAGCATCGGACCTTCGAGGTGCAGGCCGAGCGGCTCCGCGCCAGCGAAACCGTCGGGCCGACGGGCCAGCACTGCCAGCGCACGACCAGGCACGTCAGGTGGCGACGTGACGATCGTGGGTAGGAAGCCGGTGACGCCGTAGCGGGGGAGCGCGGCAGCGACCTCCCACAGCCGCTCCGGCTCCTCCGTGAGGTCGATGCCGTGCGCGCCGTTGAGTTGGAGATCGATGAAGCCGGCCGCCACGAGGAGGCCGTCGGCCGACACGACGGCCGTGCCGTCGGGAGCCGACAACGACGGCCCGACCGCCATGATCGTCCCGCCCGTCGATCAGCACGTCGGCGGGCGCGACGCCATGAGGGCCGACGACGGTGCCGCCGGCGATGAGCAGCGCAGTCATCCCGCCCCGCCGGCCACCGCGGGGAGCACGGTGTCGCCCGTGAACCGCTGCCACGCCAGGAGCGCGGCCCCGAGCGCGCCGACCGGCAGGCCGTCGGGCACCAGGCGCACGCGCCCGCTCAGCTCCAAGGAGGCGAGAAACCCCGACTGCTGCGCCCGAGCGGTCACGGCTGACCGGACGGCCGCTACCAACGGCGGCCCGACCTCGGCCACGCCGCCGCCCAGCACGATCACCGCGGGGTCGACGACCAGCGCGAGCGTCACCACCGCGGTGGCCAGGTGGGTCGCCACCTCCTCGGCGCCGCGAACCGCAGTCGGGTCGCCGGCCTCCGCCGCGGCGAACAGATCGCTCGCTGCCCGTCCGTTGGACGACGGCCACCGGCGGGCGATGGCCGAGCCGGAGGCCACCATCTCGAGACAGCCGCGCTGGCCGCACTCGCAGACGGGTCCGGCGGGATCGACGGGGAGGTGCCCGATCTCGCCCGCCACGCCGAGCGCGCCCCGCCGCAAGCGGCCGTCCAGCAACAGGCCGGCGGCCACTCCGGTCCCGATGCTGAGGTAGGCGAGGTCGGGGCAGGCCATCACCGTGGAGGCCCCGACGGCCGCGGCGTTCACGTCGTTCTCGACGAGGGTCGGCACGCCCGTGCGCCGGGTGATGCGCGAGGCGATCGCCACCGGCTCCTGTCCCACGCCCAGGTTCAGCGCGTGGCTCACGGTTCCCGAGGCCGGCAACACCCACCCGGGGAGCCCCGCGCCGACGACCTCGAAGGCGTCCACCGGATGGCCGACCTCGGCGGCCAGCACGTCGAGCGCGGCCACGGCGGTCGAAGCCACTGCGTCACCGTCGCGGGCGTCGGTGGCCAGCCGGGCCTGGCCGAGGATGGCGCCGCGGCGGTCGACCGCGACGGCGAGGGTCTTCGTGCCGCCGATGTCGAGGCCGGCGGCCAGGCGCTGACTGCTCACGCGCCGCTCCGCAGCGACTGGCCCGAGACCGGATCGAAGAGGTGGAGCTGGGATGTGTCGACGGTCAGCTTCGCGGTGTCCCCCGCCTCGATGCGGCTCCGCGGCGAGAGGCGGGCGACGAAGCGGCTGTTCGCGTCGACAGCCGACGCGTCGATCGTGGCGTGGGCCAGCAGTTCGGCGCCGAGGGCCTCCACGAGGTCGACCCGCAGCTCGATCACCCGCTCGGGAGTCGCCGTGGGGTCGAGGGAGGCGTCCTCCATGGCCTCGGGACGGATGCCGACGATGACCTCGCGGCCGACCCAACTCCGGATCTCGGCGCACTCGGAGGCGACACGATCGTCGACTGGAAGCTGGTAGCGGCCGAAGGCGACGGTGAGCCCACCGTCGGTCGTCGCTATCCGGGCGCGGTAGAGGTTCATGGCCGGCGATCCGATGAACGCGGCCACGAACAGATTGCCCGGCCGCTGGTAGAGGGTGCGCGGCGCGTCCACCTGCTGGATCCTGCCACCGTCCAGCACGGCCACCCGCGACCCCATGGTCATGGCCTCGGTCTGGTCGTGCGTGACATAGATCGTCGTGACGCCCAGGTCGCGCTGGAGCGTGGCGATCTCGGCCCGCATCTGCACCCGCAGCTTGGCGTCGAGGTTGGACAGCGGCTCGTCCATCAGGAAGGCCCGCGGCTGGCGCACGATGGCCCGACCCATCGCGACGCGTTGCCGCTGGCCACCCGACAGCTGCGCCGGACGGCGGTCGAGGACCGTCTCGAGCTGGAGGAGCCGCGCCGCTTCCTGGACCCGGCGGTCGATCTCGCTTGACGGCAGCTTGGCCAGCTTGAGCGGGTACTCGATGTTCCCGCGCACGGTCCGGTTGGGATACAGCGCGTAGCTCTGGAACACCATGGCGATGTCCCGGTCCTTCGGGGCGAGGTCGGTGACGTCACGCCCGCCGATGGCGATCGCACCGTCCGTCACCTCCTCCAGCCCGGCGACCATCCGCAGCAGCGTCGACTTGCCGCATCCGGACGGGCCGACCAGCACGAGCAGCTCGCCGTCGGCCACGTCGAGGTCGACGCCGTCGATGGCGACGTGCCCGTTGGCGTACTGCTTGGTCACGGAGCGGATGGCGATGTCAGCCAACGGACGGTTCCTCTCGGGTCAGGAGCTCGGCGACGGCGGCGGCGCTGGCCCGCGACGCGCCGAAGGTCGTGATCCAGGTCGCGGCTCCCGGTGGCACGGCCGAGGGCCAGCCCATGTCGACGACGACGGCGTCCGGCCGAGCGGCCAGCAGCTGATCGAGCTGCGCGGCCTGCCAGTGGTGGCGGTGCCGGTCCCGGGTCACCACGACCAACGGCCGACCCTCGGCTCCGCGCGAGCGCGGCGTCCACGCCGTCCCTCTCGTGCAACGCTGTCCCCGTCGTCGTGGGGTCGATCGATGCCAGCGGTGCCTGCAGGCCCCAGGGGACGGCGCCGGCGGGGATGCCAGGGGAGGGGCGGAGCTCGACGACGTGCATCCCACGCCCGCCACGCACCGGCGCGCCCTCCACGCGTAGAGCGGCACGAGCCACCGCCGCACCCGACGCCGAGTCGCCACCGGCCGTGCCCGGACGTCGCACCCCGAGGCGGCTGGCCCGCGCCGCTGCCTCGCCGAGCCGGACGTCGTGGATGACACCGTCGGCGACCGCGGCCACGACACACGCGTGCACGTGGTCCAGCACCTCCTCGTCCTGCTCGGCACCCAGGCAGAGCAGGTCTGCGCCGGCGGCCAGCGCCTGCACGGCGGCGTCCCCGATGGAGCGACGACCGCTCACGCCCTTCATGTCCAAGGCGTCAGAGACGATCGTGCCGGTGAAGCCCAGCTCGTCGCGCAGCAGGTCGACCAGGACCCGGCGGCTGAGCGTGGCCGGGCGCCTCGTCCAAGACAGGCACGACGACGTGGGATGTCATGACGGCGTCGACGCCGGCCTCGATGACGGCCAGGAACGGCACCAGCTCCCTCGCCCGGACGACGTCGAGCGGCTGCGCGACGACCGGCAGGTCGAGGTGCGAGTCGCACGGCGGTGTCGCCGTGGCCGGGGAAGTGCTTGGCGCACGCCGCCACGCCCGCTGCGCGCAAGCCCCGGACGAAGGCCACGCCGTGGCGCGCCACCAGCGCCGGGTCGGCGCCGAACGAGCGGACCCCGATGACCGGGTTGGCCGGGTTGCTGTTGACGTCCACGCACGGCGCCAGGTCGAGCGTGATGCCGGCCTCGGCCATCATCGCCCCGATGGCGCTGGCGACCGCCGAGGTCAGCCGCGACGTCGTCGATCTGTCCGAGCGCGGCGTTGCCCGGGAAGCTGCTCCCCATCGACATCTCCAGCCGCGTGACGTCGCCGCCCTCCTCGTCGGTGGCCACGACTGGCTTGCCCCGGCCTCGCGCAGGCTGGCGGTCAGGTCCGCCACCCGCGCGCCGTCGACGATGTTGCTTCCAAACAGGCAGACGCCGCCGAGCCCGCCCTCGAGCCGCCGCAGGAGCCACCGCGGTGCCACCGGCCCGCGGAACGAGGCCGAGGAGGCAGCCGTCGACGACGGCGTCGAGGTCCACGTCAGCCCTTGACCGCGCCCGCAGTGAGCCCGGCGGCGACTCGGTGCTGGACGACGAGGAAGAAGATGATCACCGGGATGGCCATGATCGTCGAGCCGGCCATCACCCCGCCCCAGTCCGTGCCCTTGGCCCCTCGTTGAAGGCCTGCAGCCACACCGGCAGCGTCTGGTGCTCGGGCCGGTTCATGATGACGAGCGCGAAGATGAACTCGTTCCAGGCCTGGATGAACGCGAAGACCCCGGTGGCGACGAGGCCGGGCGCGATCAGCGGGAACGTGATCGTCAGGAAGGCCCGCAGGCGGGAGGAGCCGTCGACCATCGCCGCCTCCTCGAGCTCCTTCGGCACGTTGGCGACGAACCCGCGCAGCGTCCAGATGGTGAAGGGCAGCACGAAGGCCAGATAGGTCAACGTGAGGCCGATGACGGTGTTGATGAGGCTGCCACCCGTCGAGGACCCTGAACAGCGAGATGATCAGCGCCTCGGCCGGCACCATCTGCACGAGCAGGATGGCCACGATGAACGCCTTGCGGCCGCGGAAGCGGAAGCGGGAGACGGCGACCGCGGCCAGGAACGCGATGAACAGCGCGAGCACCACGGACCAGCAGGGTGACGATCAGGCTGTTGCTTCACGGCCGTCCAGAAGAAGTCGCGCTCGAACACCTTGCGGTAGTTCTCGAGCGTGCCGGGGAAGGGCATGAACTGCGGGCGTCGGCTTCTGGATGTCGACGCCGCGGCGGAACGACGTGAGCACCATCCAGTAGACGGGGAACGCCGACGATCGAGGAAGCACGAGCAGGCCGAGCGAGGTTGAGCGCACGCACGGTTGCCGGCGCCGGCGACGCGCGGTGCCGCGGCGTGATCGGCGTCGAGACGTCGCGCGCTCACAGCTCCTCCTGGCGGACCATCTGAGCGCAGGTAGAACGAGCGTCAGCAAGCACCGTGATGACGCACCATGACGACGGCGACGGCGGCGCCCTTGTCGAACTGGTTCTCGCCGATCGAGATGCGGTAGGCGTACACGCCGAGCAGGTTCGTCTCGCGGTTGATGCCGCCGGCGCGCTGCAGCACGTAGATCTGCGTGAACACACGGAAGTCCCACAGCACCGACAGCGCCGTGAGGATCAGCAGGACCGGCTTGAGCGTCGGCACGACGATGTCGCGGAACCGCTGCCACGGTCCGGCCCCGTCGATCGCAGGCGGCCTCCATCGATCTCCTCGGGGATCTGGGTCAGGGCGGCGTACAGCGTGAAGGCGATGAACGGGATGCCCATCCAGACGACGATGATCGTCGCCACGATGTAGAAGCGTGAGCGGGTTCGACAGCCAGGAGTGGCCCTGTCGCCGACCCGAGGGTCGAAGCCCAGTTGGCGAGGCCGTACTGGGTGTCGAAGATCCACTGCCAGATGACGGTGGCTGGTCAGGGCGGGCATCGCCCAGGCGAGCATCAGCCCGATGCATCGTCACGCGAGGCGCATCGCTCGACCCGAGGCCGCTTCAGCAGCAGCGCGATCAGCATGCCCGAGCACCGATCGTCAGCGCCACGTTCACGAGGCAGAACATGACGGTCCGCCGCAGGACCGTCCCAGAACTCGGCGTCGGTGAGGATGTCGCGGAAGTTCTCGAGCCCGACCCACTCGGCGGCGGCGCCGAACTGCTGGCTGCAGCCCGAACTTCTGGACCGACAGCGATGACGAGCCGCACGAGCGGGTAGCCGAGCATCAGCGCCAGCGCCAGCGATCGCCGGGGCGAGCAGGAGCGTACGGGAAGCGGTCGAACACGCCGACGGCGGGGAGTGATGCCGTCGGCGTGTTCCACTGCTGCGGGGAGTGTTCCATTGCTGAGGTCGAGGGTCGGTGCCTCGGTCGAGCGGGAATCGGTGCTCGCGGTCCGATGGCCTGTCCGACCCTCCCTCCGCCGTCGCCTGGGTTCAGCCGTTGAGCGATCTGCCTCGATCGCCGCGTCGGCCTTGGCGGCCTCCTCCTGGACGTCGGCGCCGCCGGAGATGGCGACGAGCATGTCGGGCAGGATGTGGCTGGCCTCGACGGCGGCCCAGTTCTCGCTCGACGGCACGAACCGGCTGTTCAGCGGCGGCCTTGGCCTGGGCCTTCGGCGGCCTCGCTCGCCGACCTGATGGCCGAGCAGCGACTTCAGCGCCGGGATCGTGCCGTGCCTCGGCGAACTGCTGTCTGGTAGCCCGTCGACGACCATGATCTTGCAGCAGGTCGTAGGCCAGCTCCGGGTTCTCGCTGTTGGCCGAGATGGCCAGGTTCGAGCCACCGAGGAAGGCGGGAGCCGTCGTGCCGGCGTGAGGCCCGGCAGGGCGAAGGCGCCGATGTTGGCCTCCATGTCGGGGCAGCCGTCGTCCTCGTTGATGATCTGGCCGGCTTCCAGCCCGGTGCCGGCATCATGCCGACCTCGCCGTTGCAGAAGGCGATGTAGTCCTTCGGCCTCGTCGCCGTCCTTCGGCGCGCCGCTGGTCGCCTGGTCCATGAACGTCTTGAACTCGTCTCGAGGCCCTTGACCGAACCCGGTCGGACGCCAGCTTGCCCTTCCACTGCTCGTCCTCCTGGACGGCGATGTCGCCACCGTCTGACCAGATGAACGGCAGCGCGGCGTACCAGTTCTTGCCCGGGCAGGTAGATGCCCGAGAAGTTCGGCGTGGCCGCGTTGTCCTGCCTTCAGCTTGATGCCGGCGGCGAGCGATCTCCTCGATCGTCGTCGGCACCTCGAGGCCGGACTGCTCGAACAGGTCCTTGCGGTACAGGACGATGCGGGCGCCGGCGTAGTAGGGCACGCCGTAGAACTGGCCGTCGTAGGTGCCGGCCTCGACGAGGCTCTGCAGCAGGTCGTCGCCGCCCAGCTCGTCCTTCTTGTCGGTCAGGTCGACTGCAGCGCGCCGGCGGCCTCGAAGGCCTGCGCCTGCGTGTTGCCGAGCTCGATCGACGTCGGGGCTGTCGCTGCTCGACAGCGCCGTCGTCAGCTTCTCGACGATGCCGGTCCACTGCTGGCGCTCGAACGTCCACGTTGACGCCGGGGTGGAGCTTGTTGAACTCGGCGATCGCGTAGTCCACGAGCTCCTCGGTTGGTGTCGCTCACCGTTCAGCCACAGGCGGATGGTGGTGCCGGCGGCCGCATCGGTGGCGGCCGGCGCGTTGGTCTCGGGACTCGGCGCGGCGGTCGTCGCCCCCGAGCCCGAGTCGTCACTGGACGAGCCGCAGGCGGCAAGGCCGAGCGTGCCCGGCCAGGCCGATCGCGGCCAGATGGCGAAGCTTCACGTGATTCCTCCCTCGTTGGCGGCTGCCCGACCGGTTGGCCGGGCGGCCTGGTGATGCCGGCGGCGCACCGCACCGCCGGGAGCCGGGCCCCACGAGTGGGCCCGACACCGCCGAACCGAGCCTGGTCCGGTGGATGGTTGCGGGGGCGGCGTTCACGCCACCCCCAACTCGACGCTGCGGACGAGGACGGCCGCGCCGAGCAGGACGTCGTCGTCGCCGAGGGAGTCGTACCGCAGGGTGACGTGCTCGCCGACGGAGGCGATCGTGCGACGACGGATCGTCGCCAGCGCGGAGGCGCGGAAGGCCTCACCGAGCACGTCCGCGGGGCCCGAGAGCACGACGTCGTCCAGGTTGAGGGCGCTCACCACGGTGGCGAGCACGAGGCCCAGCCTCCGTCCCGCGGCTTCCTGCACCCGCCGGCGCTCCCGCTCGTCCCGCGCCGCCGCCAGTCGCTCCTGCAGGCGCGGCACGGCGATCGCGGTCTCCAAGCAGCCTCGGCGCCCGCACGCGCACTGCTCGCCCCGCTCGTCCACGGTGACGTGCCCGATCTCGCCGGCGGCGAACCGGTCACCCGTGAACAGGTTCCCGTCGATCAGGAGCCCCGCGCCGACGCCCTTGCCGACCTTCACGAGCAGGAGGTTGTCGGTCGCCTCCTCGCCCAACGCGTACTCGGCCAGCGTGGCGGCATTGGCGTCGTTGACGACGTGGACCGGGAGGTCCAGCGCAGCCGAGAGCTCGCGAGCCAGCGGCAGGTCGTGCCATCCGAGGTTGGCCGCCTCGACGACCACGCCGGACGGATCGACGATGCCGGGGCTGCCCACGCCGAGGCCGAGGACCGGCCGGTCGGTGGTGTCCATGAGCTCTCGGGCGAGGCGGATGGCGAGGGCGACCGCGTCCCGACCGGTGCGCTGCTCACGAGGCACCGTGCGCCGGTGGAGGACCTTGCCGATCAGGTTCACCACCGCGCCGTGGATGTTGTCGTCGGCGCTGAGGTCGAGGGTCAGGATGTGCCGGGCGTCCGGCACGATGCCGACGAGCGTGGCCGGCTTGCCGACGCCACGGACCTCACGGCGCCCGACCTCCTCGACGAGGCCCTCCTCGAGCAGCCCGGCGACGAGGTCCGACGTCGTGGTGGGCGTGAGGTGGGTGGACCGGGCGAGGTCGGCGCGACTGAGCGGCCCGTCGGTGAAGAGCGATTGCAGCATCAGGCTGCGGTTGTGGCGGCGGGCGTCCTCGGGCACGGCCTTGGCCGTCGCCCGGAGCGCTCTGGTGAACCCGCCGTTCCCCTCCCCACTCATGGGGTTCATTCATATACCTTCCTTATTTATTCCGTCAAGGGGTAAGGCCGGACGCGCAACGGCACGGGACCCTGTGGAGTCCCGTGCCGTTGGGGGAGTGGTGGGTTCAGGCCGGCTGCTGGCTGCGGCGGCGGGCCAGGCCCATCACGAGCAGGCCGGTGGTGGCCAGGGCTGCGGCGGCTCCGACCATGGGGAGCAGGTCGCCGCCGGTGCTGGGCAGGCGGCCCCAACCGCTCTGGCCGGTCCCGTCGTTCTCGCCGTCGTCGCCGGTCTGGCCGTCGTCGGTCTCGCCTTCGCCGGTGCCGTCGTCGGTGTCGTCGGTGTCGTCGGTGTCGCAGTTCCAGCCCTGACCTTCTCCGGTGGTCATGTAGAGGAAGTGCGGGGGCAGGGCGACGCCGTCGAGGTCGAGCGGGATGCCGACCCCGTGGAAGCCGACGATGGCGTGGTAGCAGCCCTCGAGGTCGAGCTCGACGGTGGCCGGCTCGTTCGTCTCGGGGTAGGCCTTCAGGTCCTCGCTGGAGATCACCTCGAAGTCGACGAGGTCGGCCGTGCCGCCCAGGTCCGGCTGGTCCAGCGCATACGTGGCGACGACGATCGGCGTCACGCAGGTGTCGGCCTGCTCCTCGCTGGGGAAGTACAGCTGCACAGTGGCCGTGGTGACGCTGTCGAGCCAGCTGCCCATGACATCGGCGGGATCGAACGGATCGCAGTCCACGTCGGGCGGAGGAATGACCTCGTCGGGGCCGTCGACCGGGGGATCGGGCGGCTGGGGCGGCAGCGGGGGCTCGGGCGGGATGGTCTCGGGAGCGAAGTCGTCGGCACCGGGCTCGAGGTCGGGGTTGACCTCGGGGTCGGGCGGGAAGGGCGGCTCGGGCGGGATGGTCTCGGGAGCGAGGTCGTCGATGTCGGGATCGACAGCGGGGTTGACCTCGGGATCCGGGGGCTGGGGCGGCGGCATGGTCGTGCCGGGGCCCTCGAAGTCGACGGGGACGGCGGGGCCGTCGTCGGCCCATGCCGCGGCGGGCAGGCCGATCACGGCGGTGGCGCCGAGGCAGATGGCCAGGGGGGCCAGGACGGCCCGCGCCCGGCGGGAGCGGCGGGCGGCGCGCCCGGTGGAGGTGACTGTGGTGGAAAGGGTGGTGGTCATGTCCTCATCTCCTCGTGTCATGGGTGGACACTGGGGAGAGCACAGGAACGACCGGGTCTCGCGCTTTTCGCGCCGATTTCAGAGACAGGGCTGGACGGGCAGCGAGCGTGACTGTCGCCGCCTGGTTGCCGCGGGCGTCGGTCGCTGTCACGTCCACCTGCGCCTGACCGGGCGCGGCGAAGGGACCGACCGGGCCGGACCAGCTTCCTGCGCCCGACGAGGCCATGGTGCTGGTCGTGCTGCGTCCGCCCGGGCCGGTCACGGTGAGGGACAGGGTCAGGGTCGACTCGTCGGACGCCGCCACCGACACCGTCGTGGCGCGTGGTGCGCACCCTCCTACCCGCACCGCGGGATCCGCGAACGAGACACCGCCGATCACGGGAGCCCGCTCGATCGGTCGCGATCACGTCGATGACTGCCTCGCCGCGGTCGCTGCTCACGAGCAGCGACGCCTGGACCGGGCCCTCGGGCGCAGCGGCCCGGTCGACGGCGACGACGAGCTCGGCCTGCTCGCCAGGCTCCAGCGTGCCGCCTCCGCCAGCGGACACGGGGCCGTCCGGATCGGCGACCGACCACGACAAAGGTGAGCCTCCTGCGTTGCTGATCGCGACCAGCGGCCGAGGCTGCCGTCGCGCCGAGGTCGACCGTTCCGACACCGACGACGAGTCGGCCCGGCTCCGGGGGCGGTGGCGTCGGAGGCGCCGTCGGTGGGGTCGTCGCCACCGTGGTCGTCGTGGTGGCGGGGACCGTCACCGCACTACTGGCGGGCGCGGTGGTCGCCGGGGAGTCAGCAGTCGACGACGCCGGGGCGGCGACCGGCACCTCTGCCGACCCGCCCACTTCCACCTGCGTGGGATCGTTCCCGCCGGCCAGCGCCACGATGCCAGCCGGCCACCAGGACGCCCACGGCCACGATCGCCGCGGCCACCAACCAACTGGCCCGCGACCACCGAGGCGCCGCGCCTCGCGCCCGGCCGCCCGCCAGAGGGAACCCTTCGCCGTCCACGGCGAGCTGCACCGGAGGCGCGGCCTCCACCGCGCCCAACACCCGCTCCCGCAGCGCGACGGGCAGGGCGAACGCCGGCGCCACGGACAGCAGGCCGGGCAGTCCGGCCCGGGCCTTGGTGCGCTCGCAGATCGAGCAGTCCTCGACGTGGCGGGCGACCCGCTTGCGGATGAGCACGGAGAACTGGCCGTCCCAGCCGGTCAGGATGCCGGCCAGCTCGGGGCAGTCCCGCCGGCCGGTGCGGGCGACGACCAGCGCGCCGAGCGATCGGCTCACCCGCTCCCGCATGCGGAAGACCAGGCTGTAGCTCTGCGCCGCCGTCACGCCCAGCGCCGCGGCCAGGTCCGCACCCTCCAGGCCCTGGCGGGCGCTCAGCTCCAGCACCAGCTGATCACGCGGGTCGAGCCCCGCCGCCGCCGCCCGCACCAGGGCGGCCAGCTCGGACCGCTCCAGCTCGGCACCCGGATCGGGCTGCAATCCCGCGGGCACGTCACCCACCTCCGCGGTGGGCACGGTCCGCTGGCGCCGGCGACCCCGCCGCTCCACCTCGTGGCGGACGATGGCGAACAGCCACGCCCGCAGCCGCGTGGGATCGCGCAGCTGCCCGAGGTGCTGCGACGCGGCGACGAACGTGTCCTGCACCGCGTCGGCCGCCTCGTGGGGATCCCGCAGCAGCGCGGCAGCGGTGTCGTAGAGGGACGCCGCGTACCGGTCGTAGATCGCGGCCAGCGCGGCGCGGTCGCCGGCCAGGTGGGCGTGCACCAGGTCTGCGTCCGTCGCGCCTGTGGTCATGGGGCATGTCCTCGCCTCGGATTCGTCGCTTCCCCTGAGGAGAGCGCGACGAGCCACGGTCCTCGCGATTCTCGCGGGCGGCACCATTACCCTCCGCCCATGGCCACCTCGCCGGCGATCGAGCTGCAGGTGGGGGAGCGGACCGTCAGGATCTCCAACCCCGACCGGGTGTACTTCCCCGCCACCGGCGCCACGAAGCGGGACCTGGCCGAGTACTACCTGGCCGTCGGCCCCGGGATCGTGAACGCGCTGCGGGAGCGGCCGTGCATGCTCCACCGCTTCCCGACCGGCGTGAGCGGCGAGAAGGTTCACCAGAAGCGGGTGCCGGCCGGCGCGCCGCCGTGGCTCGGCACCGTGCGTGTCCACTTCCCGCGCTACGGCCAGCACGCCGACGAGCTGTGCGTCACCGAGCTGGCCGAGGTGATCTGGGCGGTCCAGATGTCGACGGTCGAGTTCCACCCCTGGAACTCACGCCAGGAGCGACGTGGAGCAGCCCGACGAATGGCGCATCGACCTCGACCCGATGCCGGACTGCCCGCCGGAGCGCGTCCGCCGCGTCGCCCACGTCGTCCGGGAGGTGCTCGAGGACCTCGGTGCCGTCGGGTGGCCGAAGACCTCGGGCGGTCGCGGCCTGCACGTGTACGTGCGCATCGCGCCCGAGCACGGCTTCAAGGACGTCCGCCGGGCGGCCCTGGCCTTCGCCCGCGAGGTCGAGCGCCGCGCCCCGCAGGACGTGACCACCACGTGGTGGCGCAAGGACCGTGACCCCGCGGCGCTGTTCGTCGACTACAACCAGAACGCCCGCGACCACACGATGGCGGCGGCCTACTCGGTTCGGGGGTTCCCCGACGCCACGGTGTCGACCCCCATCACCTGGTCCGAGCTCGACGACGTCGATCCGCACGACTGCACGATGAGCACCGTGCCGGCCCGGTTCGCGGCCCTGGGCGATCTGCACGCCGGCATCGACGATGCCGTCTACCGCATCGACCCGTTGCTCGAGTGGGCGGAGCGGGACGACCGCGACGGCGCACCACCCCCCGACGAGGACGACGAGCCCTGACCCGACGTGACGAACGTCGCACGAACAGGACGGCTGTCGAGGAACCGGAGCCGACTCAGCGCCGTATCCGCGCAACATGAACGCCACGCACCGCCTTCTCGCCCGCATCGGATCGGCCGGCGGTGTGCTCGGCGGCCTCCTCATCGCCTGCACCCCTCCGCAGGAAGCGCGGACCGCCACGGTGACGAGCGATCCGGCCACCACGACGACCAGCACACCGCCGCTCGTCCGTGGTGAGCCCATCCGGGAGTGGTCGTTCTCGGAGTTCCGCGGCGACGCGTTGGATCAGGTCGAGGTCGACGGCGACCTCCAGGTCGGAGACGTGCTGCACGAGCTGCATGACTTCGGCCCGACCTTCCGCGACACGGACGTCTTCGATCCCGACGGCACGTCGCTTCCGTCGGACGGCATCGCCACCGGCCAGATCGCCTCCACCGAGGACGGCCGCACCTTCTGGGTGGGAGCCGAAGCGCCCGGCGGCAACGCCAACGTCGCCGAGGAGCCGATCGGCGGGCAGGCCGACCTCGAGCAGACGCAGAGCTTCATCAAGCGCGTGCCGGACGCATCGCTTTCGGTCACGCTGTCGGCCGCGTTCATCGAGACGACCGACCTCAACGACATCCTGCAGCGGACCTGCCCCGAGATCCACGCCGACGGCCTGCGCTGCGACCTCATCAAGGGCCAGCTCTTCTTCGAGGTCGAGGCTTTCACCGTGCCGCCGGCGCCCGACATCATCCCCTTCAGGACGTTCTTCCACGTGGCCGGCGGCGCCACGGTGACCGGCTTCGCCGAGAACTGGGACAGCGAGGTCTGGAACCCCCGGTTCTCCCGGGTCCCCCTGTGGGACGTCGAGGACTTCGACTTCGTGATCGACAACCTCGACGGGCACCGCGAGGCGCTCGTCCTCATGACCCTGCGGGAGCCCCAGACCTACGACGTGGACCTGTCCTCGGTCGACGTCGGTGAGGCCTTCACGCTCCAGTCCTCCATCGACGCCACCACGTACAACCGCATCGCGAGAGCGCCGAGCGAGTTCGGCACCTCTGCCAGCGCCTTTCTGAGGGACCCGTTGGGCGGCACCGGCGGATCGAACGTCACGTTCGACGGCCTGGAGCCGACCGACGTGCCCGACCTGCCGCGTCCGGCGGAGGAGCCGGTCGAGCCGGCGCCGTGCCAGTCCATCCCCAACCCCGATCCGGCAGCCGGCGTGCTGCAGTTCGAGGCCGACAGCTTCGCGGTCAGCGAAGCCAGCCCGACGCCGACGGTCATCGTGACCCGGACGGGTGGGACCAGCGGGGCTGTCACCGCCACGGTCAGCACGAGCGACGGCACGGCCGTGGCCGGAACCGACTACACGGCCGTGAACGCGTCGGTCTTCTTCGCCGACGGGGACGACGTCCCTCGGCGGGTCGAGGTGCCGATCCTGCAGGACTCCGTCGGCGGCGAGCCGGACGCCACGGTCGACCTCACCCTCTCCGACCCCGGCGGTTGCGCGGCCCTGGGCACGCCGGCCTCCGCCGTGCTGACGATCCGTGACGACGACCCCGCGCCCCCGCCGGTCCTCGACTTCGGTCTCGATCCCACGTTCGGGGACGGGGGCAAGGCGACCACCACCGCCTTCGGCGGCGACCGGTCGGCCATGGCCGTGCAGCCCGACGGCAAGATCGTGATGGTGGGCGGGACGTTCGCGGACTTCGTCGTCGCCCGGTTCGACCCCGACGGCTCGCCCGACGAGACCTTCGACGCCGACGGCCTCGTCACCACCGACATCAGCGGCGGCTTCGCCCAGGAAGAGGCCCTCGGCGTCGCCATCCAGTCCGACGGCCGGATCGTGGTGGCTGGGTATACCGACCGGGACGACATCGCCCTCGCCCGCTACGACGACGACGGCAGCCTCGACGAGAGCTTCGGCGACCAAGGCATCGTCACCGGCGCGGTCGCCGGCATCGCCAACGACGTCACCATCCAACCCGACGGCAAGATCGTCGTGGCCGGCACCCGTTCCCGCAACGATCCGGCCGGTATCGACTTCGGCGACATCGTCGTCGCCCGCTTCCTCGACAACGGCACCCCTGATCCGAGCTTCGGCCTCGGCGGCCAGCTCACCACCGACGTCGGCCAGGTCACCAACGAGGCCCAGAACGTCGTGGTCCAGCCGGACGACGCCATCGTCGTGAGTGGCTCGAGCCGCAACCCCGGCAGCAACGGCGTCGGCATCGATCATCACACCGACGTCGTCCGCTACCTGTCCGACGGCCAGCCCGACGGCAGCTTCGGGACCGGCGGAGAGGTGACGCTGGCGGACACGTTGGCCGGCAACGATCTCGTGCTCCAGCCCGACGGCCGGCTGGTGCTGGTCGGCACCGAGGACGCCGCGGTCCCGCCGGCGCTGCCCAGCAGCACCACCGAGCTCCTCGTCGTCCGCCTGGAACCCGACGGCGATCCCGATCCCGACTTCGGCACGGACGGCTTCGCCGACCTCGGCATCAGCGGCCAGGGCGACACCGCCAACGCGGTCGCCCTGCAGGCGGACGGCAGCATCGTGGTGGCCGGGACGGCCCAGAGCATCAACCCGAACTTCGCTGTCGCCCGGTTCACCGCCGGCGGGGAGGTCGACGAATCCTTCGGTGACGGTGGCTTCTTCACCATCGACTTCTTCGGCTTCACCGACATCGGCGAGAACGTCGCCGTGCTGAACGACGGGAAGATCGTGGTCAGCGGCCTCGCCCGGGACAACGTCGACGGCTACGGGATCGCCCGGCTCTCGCCCTTGCCGGTCGACCCCGCGGTCTGACCCCGCCTGCTACGGCTGCCGGCCCATCCAGGCGACCAGGCGATCGGTGTCGGAGGCGGTCGGCGCCACGAACACCACCGGACCGAATGGACGGCCAGGGCCGCGGAGCTCTTCGCCGATGTCCTTCGCCGCCTCCCAGCCCACCGCGCACAGCTCGGGCTCGATCTCGGTGGGTTGGCCCGTGGCCTTCGCGATGTCCCAACCGTGGACGATGGTCTCGACGGTGTGCATGGCGAGGGCGAACTCGCCCGGCACCTCGCCGAAGGGCAGCCGCACCGCCCGCTCCACCGCAGCAGGGTCGTGCCACGCCGCGGACACTGCGGCCGCAGAGGCGCGGTACGCAGGCGTGGCGTCGTCACCGGCGAACGAGGCCATGACGGGACGGGTCTCGATGGGCTCACCGTGGGCCACCAGCACGAAGCGGTCGTTGCCGGCGATCATGTGGCCGAGGAGCATGCGAACGTCGAACTCGGCGCACGGCGTCGGCAGGGCGAGCTGTTCGGGTCGCACCGCGGCGACGATGGCCTCGGTCACATCGAGGGCGTGGTCGTGTGCTTTGACGAGGTCCATCAGTCGTCCCCTCCGGTCCGGGCGTCCGGGCCCGGGTCGCCGCCGGCCGCCCGCAGCGCCAGGCGGTCGAGGTAGTGCGTCCACCCCTGGGTGTGTTGCTCGACGGCGTTGTCGTCGGGCAGGCCGCGGTGGACGAGGCGAACGCGGGTCTTGGTGCCCTCCGGGTGAAGCGTGATCTCCACAGTGGTCGAACCCGGCGTGATCGGGTTGCCCTCCTGCTCCCAGCCGAAGGTGAACACCAGCCGCTCCTTCGGCACCACCTCCACGAACTCACCCGCGGACTGGAACTCGCCGGCGACGAGCACGCGGTAGATGCCCCCGGGCCGCGGGTCGAGCTCGACCTTCGTCCCTTCCCACTCGACGTGCCTGTCCGCCTCCGTGAGGAAGGGCCAGATCGTGTCCGGGGTGGCGTCGATCATGATCTCCCGTACCAGGTCAGCCATCAGCGCTTCTCCTTGTCTCGTTGCGCGGCCTCGGCGACGTCTCGCAGTCGCTCCAGTCCGCTCGTCCAGTAGTCGTCGAGGAAGTCGCGGAGCTTCTTCATCTCGTCGTGTCGGGCGACGTACAGCCGCCGGGTGCCGTCTCGCCGCTCGCTCACCAGCCCGGCCTCCTTGAGGACGCCGAGGTGCTGGGAGATGGCCGACCGCGTGACCTCCGCGAAGTGATCCGCGATGTCGGTTGCCGGCCGCTCCTGCGACCACACCAGACGGAGGATCTCCCGCCGCCGAGGCTCGGCCAAGGCCTTGAGCGCTGCGTCCACAGAACGAAGATTAAGCAGATGCTTACGTAAGTGTCAACTGAATCATTCGAGCCATGCGCCCGTGTCGTCCGGTTCGGCGCATTTCGCCACATCAGACGACATGGACGATGCACGCCCTACTGTCCTGGCGATGGATGCCAAGGAGCGGATCGGCTTCGCCGGGATGGGGACGATGGGCACGGCGATGGCGGCCAACCTGGCCCGGGCCGGGTTCCCCCTGACCGTGTGGAACCGCACACCGGGTCGAACAGCCGCGCTGCTCGAGCTCGGGGCCACCGAGGCCGGCAGCCCTGCCGAGCTGGCCGCGGCCAGCGACATCGTCGTCACGTGTGTCCGCGACTCACCAGATGTCGAGGCCGTCGTGTTCGGTCCCGACGGCCTGGCCGGCGGCTTCCGGCCCGGCTCGCTGCTCGTCGACTGCTCCACCATCAGCCCGGCGGCCGCCCGGAGCCTGGCGACCCGGCTGGAGGATGGCGACGTGCACATGCTCGACGCCCCGGTCTCCGGTGGCTCGGAGGGCGCGGTCAACGGGACCCTCACGATCATGGTCGGCGGGGAGGCCGGCGACCTCGAGCGGGCCCGACCGGTGCTCGAGGCCATGGGGAAGACCATCACCCACCTCGGCCCCGTCGGCGCGGGGCAGATCACGAAGGCCGTCAACCAGGTGATCCTGGCCGGCACCTATCTGGGCGTCGCCGAGGGCATCGTGCTGGCCCTGAAGTCCGGGATCGACCCGCAGCAGGTCGTCGCCGCGCTCCTCGGGGGCGCGGCAGGGAGCTGGGTGCTCCAGAACCGCAGCGGAAGAATGATCGACGACGACTACCCGCTCGGCTTCAAGCTCGAGCTCCACCGCAAGGACCTCGCCATCGCCCTCGACCTGGCGCGCGACGCCGGGGCGACGCTGCCGGTCGCGGCCCTCGCGGCCAGCCTGGAGGACGGGCTCGTCGCCCAGGGCCACGGCGAGGACGACAACTCGGCCCTCGCCCGGGCCGTGCGCCAGCTCTCCGGCCTGTGAGCGGGATCGGCGCCTAACCCGGGACGGTGATGGCGGGGGTCGGCCGCGGGCACGCGGAGGCGGCGGGCCAGGATCGCCGCCGAGGTGACGGTCCCGATGATGGCGTAGAGCGCGATCGGCACGTCCGAGTGGGACAGCGCGTACACACCCCAGAGCACGGCCTCGATGAGGTTCAAGGTCCACGTGTGCGTCGCAATGCCCGTCGGTTCGCGCACGCGGAACGCTGACCAGATGCACGGCGCCACCTGAATGCCGTAGGCCACGCCGAGCAGGGCGCCGAGCGCGGCCCAACCGCTGACCGCCGTGACAAGCATCAGCACTGCCGCCCAGCCGGCGCCGACAACGACGGCACGGCCGGCTCGACCGCCGGTCCTGCAGATCGCTCCGGCCAGCGCGACGTTCGTGACGACCATCAGGACCGGCTCCGCCGCCGCCGACCACAGCCCGACCTCGGTCACGTAGACGAGCCAGGCCGCCTCGCTGACGGCGCCGATGGCCGGGCCGGCGAGCGAGACGCCGGTCAGATCGCGGGTGCTGCGGAGCCGGCGGAGCTGCGGGAACGCCGACGTCGCCGCCAACGCGGTCGCCACCCAGGCCACGAGCTCGCCACCGATGTCCACACCCCGGGTACGCGCCCGCGGCCAGCGCGGGTTCGTGATCGGCGGTGTGGCACAACGCACGCGAGCGGCGCGAACCGCACGCCGCTCGCAGCCGTACATTCACCCCGGCGTCAGTGGGTGTGGCCCTCGGTCCCGGGGCACAGCACCGTGGGATTCCAGTCCTCGTGGGCGCCGGTCGGGTTGGGCTTCCAGGCCCAGGCGTGGAGCTCGTAGAAGGTCGGGATGCCGTAGCGGTTCGGCTCCTCGACCACGTTGAACTCCTGGCCGAACAGCTCGGGCGGCGCGGGGTTGGCGGCGTCCCACTCGGCCTTGAAGACGACGTACTCGACGCCGAGGAGCTCCAGCTTCCCGCCTGGGCGCACCTCGTACATGAGGGCGTCGGGCTTCCGGGCGTCGACCGCGGTGTCCCCGACGAGGCCGGCATTGACGAAGTGGATGCCCATCGAGCCGGCCAGGGGCTCGTGCACGCAGCCGAAGAACTGCACGTACCCGGCGGCCGTCGCCTTGTCGACGTCCTTGTAGGCGGTGGTGGCCCGGCGGACCTGGTTCAGCGGATCGTTGTCGGCGCTGCCGGCCGTCGCTGCCGGCACCACCACGGCAGCGACAGCCGCTGTCCCGGCGGCGATGGCGCCGGCGGTGAGCCAGCGTGCCCGGCGCATCTCACGGCTCCCGTTCGCGGTGATCGGGTCGATGACGACCCGCACCTCGCGGACGGTGTCGACCGGGAAGCCGCCGCAGTCCCCGTGCTCGCGGACTGCGGCTTCGTTTTCGGCCAGGTAGAGGCAGAGGATGGCGTCGTCCGTCACGAAGCTCTGCACCCACTGGGCGCGGGGTGCCATGCCGGCGAGGACCTCGTTCGACTTCTGGGCGATGGCCCGGAGCTCGTCGGCCGAGAGGCGCCCGGCGCCGGGGAGGGTCCGTTCGATGAGGTATCGGTTCAGGGTCTGTGTCATGCCGGCGACGGTACGGACGCCCACCAGCAGCACATGGGGCAGGTGCCCCATCGGCCTCCCCATTCGTGGGCGCCTCCCGACCTCCTCAGGCCGGGGCGAACCCCAGGCGCACCGCGGCCGCCGCGGCCTCCGTCCGTGACGTCACGCCCAGCTTGGCCAGGATGTTCGACACGTGGTGCTCGGCGGTCTTGCGGCTGATGTACAGGCGTCGAGGCGATCTGGGGGTTGGTGAAGCCGGCCGCCACCAGCTTGAGCACCTCCACCTCGCGCTCGCTGAGACCGTGACGGGCCGGCCGCGACCGGCCGCCGGCTCGGCAGCCGGACCCCCAGCCCCCGCAGAGAGTCGGCCACCCGGTCGGTCATCGGCCGCGCCCCCAGACGTTCGAAGGTGGCCAACGCTTCCCGCAGCGACGTCGTGTCGCCGCTGTCGGCCAGCGCGCTCGCCGTCTCGTACGGGCAGCCCATGCGCCGGAAGCCCGCGGCCGCGCCCGCCCGTCGTCGGCCAGCCAGCGAGGCGAAGGGCTCGGCTGCCTCGTCGACCGGCACGACGTCGCCCCGCCCGGCCCGCTCGCAACCACAGGCCCATCTCCCCGACGGCGATCCGGTGCCGGCAGCGACGGGCCAGCTCCAGCGTGTCCTCCAGCAGCGGCGACGTGGGGTCCGATGTCGCCGGCCAGCCAGCCGGCCTCGGCGCGGGCCACTGCGACGGGCCACAGTCGTTGCAGGTGGCCCGATCTGGCGAGCCAGCACGAGCGCCTCGTCCAGCGGCGGCCACACATCGTCGTCTCCCTCGCCGCGCCCGCAGCCATCCGAGCGTGGTGAGGCCCACCATCGAGGCGATCGTCACGGTCCGCGAGCCGGCGATGGCGTCGCGGGTGTGCGCCTCGGCTTCTCTCCCACTGGCCGAGGTCGAAGCGGCAGCGCCCGAGCCACGAGCGGCTGTAGCGCCGGTTGAACTCGTAGTTGTGCTCTGTGTTCCAGGCCACGGCGTCGACGAGCGACGGCACGGCTTCGTCGTACCGCCGCATCTCACCGCACCCGCTGCCGATCTGTCCGAGACCGAGGGACACCACCGCTGGGAGATCGTGGCGCCGTGCCGAGGTCGATTCCCTCCCGCACACGGTCGAGCCCCTCGAAGCGCCCGTCCATGACGTCGGCGATCCCGTACTCGACGAGGGCCCTTCCCAGCTGCAGCGGGTCGTCGAGCTCGGTCGCCAGCGCGATGGACCGCTCCCCCCACATCGCGGCCGCATCCCGGTCGCGAGCCAGCATGTTGAACGAGGTCATGCGCACGTACACGTTGAGCAGCTCGGGGCCTGGTGGGTATCGCTCGAGGAGGGTGCCCGCCTGCTCCTGCATGGCGATGCCGGCCACGGTGCTCCCCGTGACGAGTAGCAGGTAGCCGAGCACGCTCATCGCGGCCGCCTGCTGACGATCGTCACCAGCGCGGCTCCCAGTGGTCGAGGGCTTCCTGCGCCAGCAGGACTCCGTCGTCGGCGCGCGCCATGCTCACGAACGTGATCGCCAGCGTCATCTTCAGCGTGGCCAGCTCGTCGGCCGTCAGCGTCGTGGCCGACGGCCAGGGCCCGCTCGCCGTGGCGGGCGGCTTCACCGTGAGCGGTCCGCGCCGCGGCCTGCAGGCTGCGCATCCATCGGCCGCGCGGGCGAGTGCCGCCTCGTCACCGGCCGCTTCGGCGTGGTGGGCGATGCGCGCTGGGATCCGGGCTCGGCGTGATCGGCGAGCGCGACAACGGCGCGCTGGTGGAGGGCCCGGCGCCGCTCGTCCGTCAGGTCGAGCTCGACGGCCATGCGCGCCAGTTCGTGACGGAACGCGTACATGCCGTCCTCGGCAACGAGCACGCCACTGCCGAGGCAGGCGTCGATCGCCCCGGGCGCGGGATCGCACAGCTGCTCCACCAGCCACGGTTCGGCCCGGCCGGGCACGATGGCGACGGCGTCGAGCACGTCCCGCGCCGTGGGCGGGAGGCGACCGGCCCTGGCCAGCACGGCCAGCCGGACGCTCGTGGGCACGGCGGCGGCCGGCGCGGCCAGTGCCTCGGTCACGAAGAACGGATTGCCGCCCGTGCGCTGGTGGATCTCTTCCGCCGGGGCATCCGTCCCCGCCGCCAGCTCCCGGACGGCGGCGAGCGACAAGGGCTGCAGCCCGAGCCAGACCGCGCCGCTGGCCGACGCGAGATCGCCGAGTACGAGCCGCAACGGGTGGTCGGCCGTGACCTCGGCTTCCCGGTACGTCACGACGAGCAGGAGCGGCAGGTCGACCGCCCGCCGGCCGAGCAGCGCGATGAGCTCGATCGTGGTGTCGTCGGCCCAGTGCGCGTCCTCGATGACGGCGAGGGTCGGTGGGCCGTCCCGCAGCGCACCGAGCAGCGTCGCCAGCAGCGCGTCGCGGTCCGGCGTCGTGTCGAGGCCGAGCGCCGACGCGACCTCCAGGAACGGACCGAGCACCCGGGGGGTCTGCAGCGCGTCGCACCGGCCGACGGCCACCCGCACCGCCGGCGGCGCCGAGCGGGCCAGCTCGCTGACGAGGGCCGACTTGCCGATGCCGGCCTCACCGCCGACGAACGCGGTGCGGCCGTGGCCGGCGACGGCTTCGATCAGCCAACCGTGGAGCCGGGCCAGCTCGCTGTCCCGCTCGAGGAGGCGCCCCATCGCCGGAAGTCATACACCCGCTGTCGCGACCCTTGCCGCGAGGCGAGCGCGTCAGCCGTGGACGGTCACTGTCCCGCGGTCACCATCGACCGTCACCAGCACGCCGTCGGGGATGGTGGTCGACGCGCCGGTCACGCTCACCACGGCGGGGATGCCGAGCTCGCGGGACACGATGGCGGCGTGGCTCATCTGCCGCGCCCACGTCGACCACGACGCCGGCCACGGCGAGGAACAGGGGCGTCCAGGACGGATCGGTGATGGGTGCCACCAGGATCTCGTCCGGCTGGAGGTCCCCGGGCTCGGCCGGGTCCGTCACCACCCGCGCCCGCCCGGTGGCCGCCCCCGAGCACACCCCCAACCCGGTCAGCGTGCGCGGCGTCCGGTCCGGCTTCAGCTCGTCGGCGCGCAGGGCCCATGTGCGCGGATCGGGGACCGCACCCTCGAACCAGAACGGAGGGATGCGGGCCTGCAGGTAGTCCCGCCGAGCCCGCCGCTCGGCGATCACCGCGGCGAAGGCGCGGGGCTCGGCGAGTGCGTCGGGCAGCTCGGACAGCTGCAGGAGGAAGAAGTCGTCGTGGGGGAGACCACTGCGGCGACCGAGCTCGGCCAAGGCCCGGCGCATGGGCCAGAGCAGACGGACGAGCGCGGCCTTCGTCGCCTCCCGGTTGGCCTCGCCGACCGTCGCCGCTCGCAGGGCCCGGTCGAACATCGGTCGCTTGGGCCCCGGGAGGCCGGCGCGCACCTCGGCGACGAGCGCCTCCCGCTCGGCGACGGCCGCCGCCCGACCGGGCGCCCGGTCGGCCGGGGCGTGCCGGAGGCGCTCGATCTGCGCCAGTGCGATCTCGGGATCGGTGCCCCACGTCGCCGACGCCAGCTCCCACTCCTCCGGGCCTCGCGCGCCGTGACGCGTGCGAAAGCCGTCGAACGCGGCCACGAAGCCGGCGGCCGCCGGGGACCTCTCGGCCCGCAGCCGGGCGTCGAGGTCCTTCGGTGCCGGCGTCGAACAGCTCCATGAGCGTCGTCGTCCTCCGCCACCATCCGCCCGAGCTGCCAGAGCTCGGCGGCGGGTTCGGCCGATTCGATCGTGCCCAGCCCGGCCGTCAGCCGGTTGATGAGGCCGTCACCGCCCTGCGCCGCGACCAGGCGCTCCAGCATCGCCCGGCCCACGCCGGCCGCGAACCCGGCGCTGATCAACTCGTACATCAGCCGGTCGAGGTGCTTCCGGTCGCGGTGGACGACGGCCAGCAGCGCAGCGTCGGACGCCGTCGGCACGGCGGGCGTCTTCGCCACGGCGCTGTCGACGAGACGCCGGACCTCGGCGAGCCGGCCGTCGTCCGGGCGCAGGACCCGCGGGGCGATGAACCGCATCGTGCGCAGCGCGGCCCGTGGGCTGCGGTCCCCGGGCCCGCGGCGGCTCGGCGGCGCATCCGTGAGGCCGAACATCTGCTGGTCGACGTCGGCCGCCGTCAGTCCGGGCGTCCGCGCGGCGGCGGAGCGGGCGAGCGAGACGTTGGCGTAGAGGTACCCGGCGAACATCCCGACGACCGAGAACGTGACGCCGTCGAACTCGCGGAGCTGCTCCGGCGTGGCGAGGCCGGCGTCGATCGAGAGCCGGCGCTGGCCCTCCGAGAACGGCTCGGCCACGATCGAGCCGGTGAGCGGGCTCACGACGTTGGGGTAGACCTCGCCGGCGTTGCCACGGCACAGCAGCGGGAAGCGCTCGCTCACGCGGTGCTCGTTCGGGAACCACCGCCCGTCGGGATAGGGCTCGATCGTGTCGGTCACGACTCGGTGGTCACCACCCCACCAGGCGTCATGACGGACGAACCTACGCTCCAGGGAGGCAGCCGATGACGGGAGGACGATGGGTGTGAACGAGGACCTCGACGAGAACCTGACCATCGCCAACCGCTTCTTCGACGGTCTCCTCGCGGGAGATCTGGATGAGCTCCAGGCGGCGTGCGCGCCGGGATCAGTCCTCTGGATCAACCTGACGGAGCAGGAACGGCCCCTGGAGGCCTCGCTGCCGGGGTTCGCGCGGCTCCGGGGCAAGGTGCCCGACCTGCACATGGACGCCGTGCGGCGGCGCGGTGTGCCCGGCGGCTTCGTGGAGCAGCACGTGCTGGCCGGGACGATGCCGAGCGGTGACGCCCTCCGCGTCGTGGGCTGCTTCCTCGGAACCGTCGAGGACGGCCGCATCACCCGGCTCGAGGAGTACGTCGACGGCAGCCAGGCCGGCGCGCTGAGCGCGCTGCTCAAGAGCGGCTGACCGGCGGCGGGTCAGCCCGTCACCGCGACGATCACCTCGATCTCGACGGCGATGTCGTAGGGGAGCTCCGCGAGGCCGACGGCGGAGCGGGCGCCCCGCCCGGCGTCGCCGAACACCTGGACCATCAGGTCCGAGAAGCCGTTGATGACCTCCGGCGTGCGGTTGAAGCCGGGCGCGCAGTTGACCATGCCCAGCGTCTTGACCAATCGCCGGACCCGGTCGAGGTCGCCGAGCTCCTGACGGAGTGCGGCCAGGATCTGCAGGCCGGTCAGGCGCGCCGCCTCCTGTGCCTGGGCGAGGTCGAGGTCGCGGCCGACCTTCCCGAGCATGAACGTGCCGTCGGGTCGCACCGGCCCCTGGCCGGACAGGAACACGAGTCCTTCCAGCTGCACGGCGGGGACGTACGTGCCGGCGGGTGGGAACGGCTCGGGGAGCTCGATGCCGAGCTCCTCCAGGCGGGCGTCGATCGTCACCGGGACACCCTAGGACGCACCACGTCCTGGGAGCCGATCGGCTCGCTGTCAGAGCGTGTCGGGCAGGCCGAGGATCGGGAAGCGGGCCGGGCCGAACGTCGTGATCTCGGCGATCTCGCGGCCGCGCACGCGCAGGACGTCGAGCTTGAACGGCCGGTAGACCGTGTCGCCGTCGCGGCGCAGGTAGGTACCGGTGGCCGGCATGCGGTTGACCTGCGTCGGCAGCAGCCGCCAATCCCCGTCGCGATCGGGCCCGAAGGCCCGGACGAGGAGCGGCTCGATGGAGTCCACGCCGTCGTACAGGAACGGCATCGGCGGCATGGTGATGCGGATGTCGCGGGCGGCGATGGCCACCGCGGCCGCGGCGTCGCAACGTTCGTGCGCGTCGATGTACTGCTGCAGGACGTGGCGCTCCTCGGCGCTGAGCGCACCGGCCGGCGGCGCCTTCCACTCCGAGCGCTCGGCAGGGAGGTGATCCTGCATCGTCGCCCGCGCCCGCTGCAGCGCGCTGTTGGCCGCGGCCACGCTCGTGTCGAGGAGACCGGCGGTCTCGGTCGCCGGCCAACCGAGGACGTCCCTGGCGATCAGCGCGGCCCGCTGTCGGGGCGGCAGCGCCTGGAGTGCGGCGATGAACGTGAGCTCGATCGTCTCGCGACGGACGACGGCGGCATCGGGCTCGTCGTCCCGCGGCGCCAGCTCGTCCAAGAGCGGGTCCGGGTAGGGCTGCAGCCACGGCACCTCGGCGAACGAGCGCACGTGCCCGCCCCGCCGGCCGCGGGCCCGCAGCAGGTCGAGACAGACGTTGGTGGCGATGCGGTACAGCCACGGCCGGTACTGCACCTCCCCTTCGAGGCGGTCGCGGCTGCGCCAGGCGCGCAGGAACGTCTCCTGCACGGCGTCCTCGGCATCGTCGAACGACGACAGCATCCGGTAGCAGTGCACGTGGAGCTCGCGGCGATGACGGCTCGTCAGGTCGGCGAAGGTCCGCTCGTCGGCCCGGGCGTCACCCGAGGCGATGGTGGCGACGGGCGGACAATGCACCGTGACATGGAGCTCGCTCGGCTCGCTCATCGGTCCGCGGGCTGGTACTTCACCTCCTGCAGCAACCACCCGTTGCCGTCAGGATCCTTGAAGGTGGCATAGGAGCCGAAGTCGCGACGCTCCGGATCGACGCCGGGCGTCTGGCCCTCGGGTCCGAAGTGGAACAGCTCGCTGACGTCGATCCCCTTGCCGAGCAGCTCGTCCCGTGCGGCCTCGACGTCCGTCACGACGAGGTGCAGCCCCTGTGCCGTCCCAGGAGGCGAGGCCGTCATCCCCTTCCCGACCGTGATGGAGCACTCCGAGCCGGGCGGCGTCAGCTGCACCACGCGGAACTCCTCGCTGACCTCGTGGTCGACGTCCAGGTGGAAGCCGGCCTGCTCGTAGAAGGCCTTGGCGCGGTCGACGTCGGTCACCGGAAGGATCACGTTCTCGAGCTTCATGTCCACGATGTCCACTCCTTGTTCGGTTGCGGTGACAGGTTCAACGACGGTGGCCGGAAGAACTCATCGGTCCCGCGATGATGACCCGCCTGCGGGCGTCAGTCGGGGAAGGGCGCGAGCGCTCCGGCGGCCATGACCCGGCCGGGGAGGTCGTGGCCGACGAGCCGCGTGAGGTGCTCGCCGATGGCCAGCAGGCGGCCGAGGTCGATCCCGGTGTCGTAGCCGAGCTCCTCGAGGAGGAGCACGAGGTCCTCGGTGGCCAGGTTCCCGCCCGCGCCCGGTGCGAACGGCGACCCGCCCAGGCCACCGACGGCAGTGTCGAAGCGGCGGATGCCGAGGGCCAGCGCGGCGTGGGCGTTGGTGAGCGCGGTGCCGCGAGTGTCGTGGAGGTGCAGGCCGACAGCAGCACCGACGAGGTCGACCACGGCGGCGATGCGGCGCGGACTGGCGGTGCCGGTGGTGTCGGCGAGGGTGACCCGATCGACGCCCGCCGCCCGGACCTTGGCTACGACATCCGCCACCGACCGGACCGAGACATCGTCGAAGGGCGAGCCGAAGCAGCACGACACCACGGCGTCGACGACCACAGGCGGCGCGCCCGTAGCCCGGATGCCGGCGAGCTGGTCCAGCGACTCGGCCACGGTCATCCCGACGTTCTTGGCGCTGTACCCCTCGCTGGCCGAGACCGTCACCGTGAGCTGCCGGATGCCACTGGCCAGGGCCAGCTCGGCGCCGCGCACGTTGGGGACCAGGGCCCACCAGCGCGAGTCGCCCGGATCGTCGAGGGCCCCGACGACGTCGGCCGCTCCCGCCATCGCCGGCACGGCCTTCGGCGAGACGAACGAGGCCACCTCCACCTCGGGGAGTCCGGCCGCCGTCAGCGCCTCCACGAGCGCCAACCGCTCCGCGGGCGGGCACGGCCGCTCACCCTGCAACCCGTCGCGTGGCCCACAGTCGCGGAGCACTACTCGGTCCATGTTGCCAATCACCTTAACGCAGACTAAGTTCACTGTCGATGGACGCCCCGGTCCTCGTGTCGCGCGCCATCACGGCCGGTGACCAGTTCGACCGCAACGCGGCCGCTCAGCGCCAGCTCGTCGAGCAGCTCCGGTCCCGCCTGGCGGAGGCGGCGCTCGGCGGCTCGGCCGCGTCCCGCGAGCGCCATGCCGCACGGGGAAAGCTCCTGCCGCGGGATCGGGTGGACGGCCTGCTGGATCCCGGCTCGCCGCTGCTGGAGCTCTCACCCCTCGCCGCCGACGGCATGTACGGCGGCGACGTTCCGGGCGCGGGCATCATCACCGGTGTCGGCCTGGTGGCCGGGCGGCGCTGCGTCGTGGTGGCCAACGACGCCACCGTGAAGGGCGGCACGTACCACCCGGTCACCGTCAAGAAGCACCTGCGGGCGCAGGAGGTGGCGGCCGAGAACCGGCTGCCGTGCATCTACCTCGTGGACTCGGGCGGCGCGTTCCTGCCCGCGCAGGACGAGGTCTTCCCCGACCGCGAGCACTTCGGCCGCATCTTCTACAACCAGGCCCGCCTGTCGGCGCTCGGCATCCCTCAGGTGGCGGCCGTGCTCGGGTCGTGCACCGCCGGTGGCGCGTACGTGCCGGCGATGTGCGACGAGTCGGTCATCGTGCGCGACCAGGGCACCATCTTCCTCGGCGGACCGCCGCTCGTGAAGGCCGCGACCGGCGAGGTCGTCACGGCCGAGGAGCTGGGCGGGGGCGTCCTGCACTCCAGTGTCTCGGGGGTCACGGACCACCTGGCCGAGGACGACCGGCACGCGCTGGAGATCGTGCGCAGCATCATCGCCACCACGCCGCCGCCCGCCGACCCTCCCTGGGAGGTGTTGCCCCCGGAGGAGCCTGCGGTGGACCCCGCCCAGCTCTACGGCGTGGTCCCGGTCGACGAGCGGACGCCCTACGACGTGCGCGAGATCATCGCCCGGCTCGTGGACGGCAGCCGCTTCCACGAGTTCAAGCACGACTTCGGCGCCACCCTCGTCACCGGGTTCGCCCGCATCTGGGGTCACCCCGTCGGCATCATCGCCAACAACGGCGTGCTCTTCTCCGAGTCGGCCATGAAAGGTGCGCACTTCATCGAGCTGTGCGACCAGCGCGCCGTGCCGTTGCTCTTCCTGCAGAACATCACCGGCTTCATGGTCGGTCGCGACTACGAGGCCGGGGGCATCGCCAAGCACGGGGCCAAGATGGTGACGGCGGTGGCGTGCGCGCGGGTGCCGAAGCTGACCGTCGTCATCGGCGGCTCGTACGGGGCCGGCAACTACAGCATGTGCGGGCGGGCGTACTCGCCCCGCTTCCTCTGGATGTGGCCGAACGCCCACATCTCGGTGATGGGTGGGGAGCAGGCGGCGTCCGTCCTCGCGACGGTGCGGGGCGACCAGCTCGAGGCCGCCGGCACGCCGTGGTCGGCCGACGACGTCGAGGAGTTCAAGGCCCCGATCCGCGAGCAGTACGAGCGTCAGGGCAACGCCTACTACTCGACGGCGCGGCTCTGGGACGACGGCATCATCGATCCCCTCGACACCCGCCGCGTCGTCGGGCTGGCGCTGACCGTGGCCGGGCAAGCACCGCTCCCGCCGGTGGCCCGCGGCGTGTTCCGGATGTGACGGCCGTGTCGAGCGAGCCGCCCTTCACCACCGTGCTCGTGGCCAACCGCGGGGAGATCGCGGTCCGGATCATGCGGACCCTGCGAGCGATGGGCATCCGCGCTGCCGCCGTGCACAGCGATGCCGACGCGGACGCCCGCCACGTCCGCGATGCCGACGTCGCCGTCCGCATCGGCCCGGCGCCGGCCGCCGAGAGCTACCTCCGCATCGACCGCGTGATCGAGGCTGCCCTGGCCGTGAAGGCCGAGGCGCTGCATCCGGGGTACGGCTTCCTGTCCGAGAACCCCGCTCTCCCCGCCGCCTGCGCCGAGGCCGGCATCGTGTTCGTCGGCCCTCCCCCGTCCGCCATCGAGGCCATGGGCGACAAGATCCGGGCCAAGGCGATGATGGCGGCGGCCGGCGTTCGGGTCGTGCCCGGTGCAGGCGACGCCGGGATGTCGGACGAGGAGCTCGTCGCCGCGGCCGACGCCGTCGGCTTCCCGCTGCTGATCAAGCCGTCGGCCGGGGGAGGGGGCAAGGGCATGCGCCTCGTCGAGTCCCCGTCGGCACTGCCGGCCGAGCTGGCGGCGGCGCGCCGCGAGGCGCTGGGCGCGTTCGGCGACGCCACTCTTCTGCTCGAGCGCTTCGTCGAGCGGCCCCGCCACATCGAGGTGCAGGTCCTGGCCGACACCCATGGCACCGTCGTCCACCTCGGCGAGCGGGAGTGCAGCCTGCAGCGGCGGCACCAGAAGATCGTCGAGGAGGCGCCCTCGCCGTTGCTCGACGACGAGCAGCGGGCCGCGCTCGGCGCGCAGGCCGTCGCCGCGGCGCGGGCGTGCGGCTACGTCAACGCCGGCACGGTCGAGTTCATCGTGTCGGGTCTGGATCCCGACGCCGCCTACTTCATGGAGATGAACACCCGCCTCCAGGTCGAGCACCCGGTCACCGAGCTGGTGTGGGGAGTCGACCTGGTGGAGCTGCAGCTCCGCATCGCCGCCGGCCAGGCGCTGCCGTTCGCGCAGTCCGACCTCGCCCCGTCCGGCCACGCCATCGAGGCGAGGGTGTACGCCGAGGATCCGGTGGCGGGCTTCCTGCCCTCCAGCGGCACGGTCCTGAGCCTGGCGGAGCCGAGCGGCCCGGACGTGCGGGTCGACTCGGGACTCCTGCCGGGCGCCGAGATCGGGACCACCTACGACCCGCTGCTGGCCAAGGTGATCGCCCGGGGAGCCGATCGCGACGAGGCTCTGCGCCGCCTCGACGACGCGTTGGCGGACACGACGATCCTCGGCCTGGCGACGAACATCGGGCTCGTCCGGGGTCTGCTGGCCGACGAGGATGTCCGGGCCGGCCGGCTCGACACCGGGCTCGTGGAACGGGTCGCACCGGCGCTCACCGCGGGTGGCCCACCGCCAGGCATCGTGCTGGCGGCCGCGGTCGCGGTCGCTGGCCCCCGCATCCCACGCCCCGACCGATGATCCCTGGTCGCTGCGGGACGGCTGGCGCCTCGGCGAGCACGCGTGGGCGACGTGGACGGCGGTGTGCGAGCGCGCACCGGTCGAGGTCGACCTGCGGCTGGTCGGTGATCGGGTGCAGCAGCGCTTGGCCGGCAACGGGACCGGCGACGTGATCGACGTGCGCTGGCGGTGGCCCGACGATGGCACGCTCGAGTTGGGCGGGCGGCCGTTCGCCGTCGCCCGCGAGGGTCGCACGGTGTGGATCGGCTCGGACGGGTCGGCGTGGAGCTTCGCCGAGCCGCTACCTCGCCGACCGGCTGGCATCGCAGGTTCCGGACCCGTCCGGCGGCACGGTGACCAGCCCCATGCCCGGTGTCGTCGTCACCGTGCACGTGTCGCCCGGGGACGAGGTGGCCGAGCGGCAGCCGGTGGTGTCCGTCGAGGCCATGAAGATGGAGCACGCGGTGCTGGCGCCGTTCGACGCGGTGGTGAGCGAGGTGCTGGTGGTGGCCGGTCAGCGGGTGGCGCTCGACGAGCCGCTCGCCGTCCTGGCCCGCCGGGGGGACGACAGAAGCGAAGGACGATGGTGAGGAGTCGGGATGATGTTCGAGCTCTCGGAGGACCACGAGGCGTTCAGGAAGGTGGTGCGGGACTTCGCCGAGCGGGAGCTGGCGCCACACGTGGCGGCGGTGGGACGAGGAGCACCACTTCCCGGTCGAGGCGGTGCTGGCCATGGGCGAGCTCGGGCTGTTCGGGCTGGTCTTCCCCGAGGAGTGGGGTGGGGGCGGGGGCGACTTCGCCTCGTTGTGCGTCGCCATCGAGGAGATCGGCCGGATCGACCAGTCGCTCGGCATCACGCTGTCGGCCGGCGTCGGGCTCGGTGCGAACCCCATCTACCGCTTCGGCGACGACGAGCAGAAGCAGCGCTGGCTGCCCGACCTGATCGCCGGTCGTGCTCTCGGGGCCTTCGGCCTGACCGAGCCCGGGGGTGGCAGCGACGCCGGCGCCACCGCCACCCGCGCCCGCCGCGACGGCGACGACTGGGTCATCGACGGGGCCAAGGCCTTCATCACCAACTGCGGGACACCCATCACGTCGGTCATCACGGTGACGGCCCGCACCGACGATGGCATCTCGTCGTTCGTCATCGAAGCGGGCACCGCCCGGGCTGGTCGTCGAGCCCGCCTACCGGAAGCTCGGCTGGCACGCCAGTGACACCCATGGGCTGGCGCTGGACGGCTGCCGCGTCCCCGCGAACCACCTGCTCGGCCAGCCCGGCGCCGGCTTCCGCAACTTCCTCTCCATCCTCGACGACGGCCGGATCGCCATCTCCGCGCTCGCCCTCGGTTGCGCGCGTGCCTGTCTCGAGCAGTCGGTCGAGTACGCCAAGGAGCGCCACGCCTTCGGGCGGCCGATCGGCACCAACCAAGCGATCGCCTTCGCGCTGGCCGACCTGGCCGTCGCCGTCGAGAACGCGACGAACCTCACCTACAAGGCGGCGTGGCTGCGGGAGCAGGGCCGGCCGATCGGCCAGGCCGCGGCCATGGCCAAGCTGTACTCGACGGAGGCGGCCGTGTCCGCCACCCGTGTGGCGACGCAGGTCTTCGGCGGGGCGGGCTTCATCGAGGAGACGCCGGTGGCCCGGTTCTACCGGGACGCCAAGATCCTCGAGATCGGCGAGGGCACGAGCGAGATCCAGCGGCTGGTGCTGGCCCGCGGCCTGGGCCTGCCGGTCGTGTAGCCGGCGACGGGCGCCGCTCAGCCGACCTGGCGGCCGTCGACGCCGTCACCGGCCGACCCGATGGCCGCCCGGGCCATGCGCAGCAGGAGCTGGCGCATGGCGCCGTGGCCGAGGCGAGCGCTGTAGGGCGTCGAGTTCATGAGGCCGAGCGCGGCGTGGGTGGCGGCGCGGGCGGTGGTGCGGTCGAGCGAGGCATCGAGGTCGGTGAGGACATCGACCCACTGCTCGACGTACTCGCCCTGGAGCTGGCGGACCCGGCGGCGGTCGGCGTCGGGCGCGTGCACCAGCTCCCGGAAGTGGACCGTGATCAGCGCGGGCCGGCTGAGCGAGAACGCGATGTGGAACTGCAGGAGCTGGTCCAGCGCGTCGGCGGGATCGGTGGCCTGGGCGACCCGGAGCCTCCCACCGGCCAGGAGCTGCTCGCTGATGGCGACCAGGATCTCGCCCAGCAGCTCCTCCTTGCCGCTGAAGTGGTGGTACAGCGCAGGCCCGGAGACGCCGGCGGCCGCGCCGATGTCGTCGACCGTGACGCGGTGGAACCCGCGCTCGGCGAACAGCTCGGCTGCGACATCGAGGAGCTGCTGCCGACGATCACGCGCCACCGCAGAAGTGTACGGGCGGGTCAGAGTCCGTCGAGGGGACGCCCGAACGACAGGAGCTGCACGCCGCCGGGGTTCCAGTCCCGCTCGGGCTGGCGCGCGTAGCCGAGCCGCTCGTAGAAGCCGTGGACGTGCGTGAAGCTGGCCTCGCTGCACAGCACGATCCGTTGCATCCCCTGCCGCTGTGCATGGTCGTGCGCGGCGCCCATGAGCGCGCCGGCGATGCCGCGTCGGCGGGCTGCGGGCGCCACCGCCAGCATCCGGACCTCGAGCTCGCCCGGTCCTGCCGTCTCGGCGAAGGGCGTACCTGGCGCGGCGAGCGTGACCGTGCCCACCAGCTCGCCGTCCGCCTCGGCGACGAGCACCGTCGCGTCCCGGATCCGGCGGGCACCGTCGGCGAGGTCGGCCTCCAGCTCCTCACCGCCGACGCCGTCGAAGTAGCCGTCCTCGCGGTAGGCGAGCACGGACAGCGCGCCCACCGCGCCGGCGTCGGCGTCGACCGCCGTCCGGATGGTCGCGGTCACAGGGCGTCGAAGAGGGTCGGGGGCGCGACGGCCGCGCCCTCGATGACGAGCATGCGCCGCTTGGTCTCCGTGCCGCCCTCGGCCGAGAACCCGCCGAGCGCGCCGTCGGCGGCCACCACACGGTGGCAGGGCACGATGATCGGGAACGGATTGCGGCCCATGGCCTGGCCGACCGCCCGGGCGTCGCCCGCCGTGCCCACCCTCGCCGCCACGGTCCCGTAGGTCAGGGTCTCGCCGGGCGGGATCGTGCGGGCGACGGCGTAGACGCGGCGATCGGTGTCGGACAGCTCCTCGTCGGCCAGGTCGACGCCGGACAGGTCGACGGACTCGCCGTCGAGCAGCGCCACGACACGGTCGATGACGTCCTGGATCGGCGGCGGTGGTGTCCGCTCGGGCGCGGGTGCCCGACGGCGGAGCCGAGCCAACGTCGTGGCGTCGTCGCGCTCGGGGAGCTGCACGGCGGCGATCCGCCCGTCGGTCCAGGCGATCCCGCACCGCCCGATGGCGGTGTCGAACAGCGCGCAGCCGTCGACCGTCACAGGGTTCAGGCTAGGACAAGCCCCGGCGAGCCCCGCGGCATCGGCGACCGCCGGCCACCTACCGGAGGTCTGAGCCCGGTGAGTCACAAACAGCGCGATCGACTCAGACTTCGCGCCCGGCCCGGCGACCGCCGCCTTCTGAATCGGAGGTCTGAGCCCGGTGAGTCACAAACAGCGCGATCGACTCAGACTTCACCATGCGGCCCGGCGCGGTCTCCCGGGTGGCTCAGGCCACGACCTCCACGACCGGGTCCCAGCCGGCGAGGTCGTCGAGGCGGGCGTCGTTCGAGAACATCTCAACGGGGGGCACGTCGCTGAGCCCCAGGCGCCGCTGGATGCGGCGGATGTCCAGCTCCTGGTTCCACTCGATGAGACAGACGACGAGCCCACCGGCCCCGGCGCGGGCGGTGCGGCCCGAGCGGTGCAGGTACGCCTTCTGGTCGTCCGGCGGGTCGTAGTGGACGACGGTGTTCACCTCGTCGACGTGGATGCCGCGGGCGGCGACGTCCGTCGCCACGAGCACCGGTCGACTGCCGTCGGCGAAGTCGGCCAGAGCGCGCTCGCGCTGGCGCTGCTGGAGGTCGCCGTGGATGGCGGAGGCCTTCACGCCCAGCGAGACGAGCTCGCGGCAGACCTTGTCGCACATGCGCTTGGTCCGGCAGAAGACGAGGGTGCGTCCGTTGGCCCGGGCCAGGCGGGCTGCCACCTTGGCCTTGTCCATGTGGTGGACCTTGAGGAAGCGGTGGGTCATGGCCTCGACGGTCGGGGAGCCGTTGTCGGCGGCGTGCATCACGGGGTCCACCATGCGGCGGGCCAGGCGGGCGACGGCGCCGTCGAGCGTGGCCGAGAAGAGCATCATCTGGATGTCCTTGGGCACGTGACGCAGGATCCACTCGACCGGCGGCAGGAAGCCGAGGTCGGCCATGCGGTCGGCCTCGTCGACGGCGACGACGCGCACGCCTTCCAGGCCGACGGCGCCGCGCCGCATGAGGTCGATGAGGCGTCCGGGAGTGGCGACGAGCACGTCGACGCCGCGGCGGAGCTCCTTGATCTGGGGGTCCATCGGCGCGCCGCCGTACACGACGCCGACACGAAGGCCGACCGCATCGCCGAGCGGCTTCAGCTCGGTCGTGATCTGGGCCGCCAGCTCGCGGGTCGGCGCCAGCACCAGGCCGGCGGGAAGGCGGGATGTGCCCTGCCCGGCCCGGACGAGCATCGGGATGCCGAAGGCGAGGGTCTTGCCCGAACCGGTCTCGGCCTTGCCGGTGACGTCGCGGCCGGCGAGGGCATCGCTCATCGTGAGCGCCTGGATGGGGAATGGCGAGGTGATGCCTTGGGCGCGGAGCGCGCCGACGATGGCGTCAGGTACGCCGAGGTCTTCGAAGGTCTGCATGGGTTGCTGCTCTCTGGTCAGACGTTTGGTCCGCCCCGGCGGGACGGTGGGGACCCGAGTGGTCCCACGGAAATGCCGCAGCGTCGTTCCTAACCGCAGCTCCACCGCACACGGCGCCCCGCCACCAGGAACCCGCCGGAGCGGAAGGTGATCGGTACTCGTGTCGGGACCATGCTAGCTGGGCCGGAGCCCGTTCGCTCGGACCGTCGCCAACACCCCTCGCCCACCCGCCGCAACCGTTGGTGAACCGCCGAAGCCTGGTAGGAGTGGCGGTGTGGGGTCGGGCTTCCATCTCTGGTGGCACGGGGTGCCGTCCGACGAGCCGGTGATCTCCTGCTCGGTCGTGCTCGAGGTGCTCGTCCCGCCGGCCGTCCCGACGCTGTACTTCTGGGCCTTGCAGGCGTCGTTCCTCGACGGCAGCGGACGCTCGTACGGCGCCGCGCACACGGGCCTTCAGTGGAACCCCCGGCACCCGGGCGGCCGGGCGGTCAACTGGGGCGGGTACGCGCAGGCGGCCGACGTCACGTCCGTGCTCGAGGGCAGCGACTCACCCCTCGATGGCATCCCCGGCGATCGGAACACCCGCAACTTCGCGTGGCTGCCCGGCGTGCCGTACCGCTTCACGATCCATCCCGGCGTCGCGGGCTGGGCGGCCACGGTGACCGATCTGACGACAGGGTCCGGTGTCACCATCCGGGAGCTCTACGCGGCCGGCGACCGCCTCGGCGGCTTCGTGATGTGGAGCGAGCTGTTCTGCCGCGGGCGCGATCCGTCGTCGGCGGTGCGGTGGTCGCAACCGCAGGCCCTCACCGCGTCGGGTCGCACGATCGTGCCCCGCAGCCTCCACGCCACGTTCCCCGACGGGCGGGAGTGGCGCGATCTCGACGTGGTCGTGGACGGCGTCGGCGTGCAGCAGGTCACCACGACCGGCCGGACGCTCCGGGGCGGCGTCGTCCCGCTGCGCCTCGACGCCCCCTGACGCACCCGATCAGGCCACGGGCTTCTGGATCGTCATCCAGTCGCGGGCGGTGAGGTAGGGCTGGAAGGCGTCGTTGATGATCATCCAGTCCTCGTGGGACTTCGGCCGGCGCAGCTCGTACAGGCTCGGGAACTCCCGCCATCCCTGCACGAGCTCCCACAGGCGCAGCGCCGCCGGGCCCGTCGGCGCGGGGACGACCACGGGGCCGAAGATGCAGGTGCCGTCGAAGAAGAGCGTCGGCACACCGAAGCCACCGGCCGCAACCACGCGCTCGTGATCCGACAGCACCTCATCGTGCGTCGTGGGATCGTCGATGGCCTCGTCGACCAGCGCAGGGTCGAGCCCGACCTCCGCCAGCACCGCCCGCGCCCCGTCGGGCGTGTGCGGTTTGCGGCCCTCCACGTGCAACCAGCGCCCGGCCACGTCGTAGAACCGGTCGACGTCGTCCATCGACTGTCGCCGCAGCAGCGCGGCGACGCGCAACAGCGACCAGCCGTAGGACCACGGTCGCTCCCACGGGTGCTTCTTCCCTTCCTGCCGGTTGATCTCCTCGAGGCTGAAGAACCGCCACGAGATCGTGAGCCCGTTCTGGCGGCGGACGTCCCGGATCCACACCGCGCTCTGGTACGCCCACGGGCACATCACGTCGAAGTGGAAGTCGACCCGTTCGCCGCCGGCTGTCGCGTCACCCATGTGGGTCCCTCCCTCGATGGTCAACCGGCCGAATCGGCTCGTCGTTGGGGATGGCTGCTAGCCTTTCGACCGGTGGTCGTTCCATGCAGGCCGCCCTCTGCGCCCCCCATATCAGGAGTACTCCACGAGTACGCGGTGCATCCGAAGCGTGGAAAGAAAAGAAAGTAGTCAACACAATGGCAGTCGGCACCGTGAAGTGGTTCAACGCTGACAAGGGGTACGGATTCATCGCCCCCGACGGCGGTGGCAACGACCTCTTCGTTCACATCTCAGCGATCGTTGACGCCGGCCCCCGTGGGCTGGCCGAGGGTCAGAAGGTCGAGTTCGAGGAGGGGCCGGGCCGCAAGGGCCCGCAGGCCACCAACGTCCGCCCGATCTGATCGGGAACATCAGCTCAACGAGCCGCTGCGGGTGCCGGCCCATGGCCGCGCACCTGCACCGGCGGTCCGCCCGCCGCTGATCCGGGACAGGGCTCCCGGAGCTTCCAGGGGAGGGAGCGCGCATGCAGCGTCGTCGTCTCGGCCGCACCGGCCATGAGTCGTCCGTCGCCGTCCTCGGCGCGGCGGCGTTCGGCCGCAGCTCACCCGACGAGACCGAGCAGGCCTTCCGGTCGGCGTTGGCCGCAGGCGTCAACCACCTCGACATCGCGCCCACGTACGGAGACGCCGAGGTGCTCGTCGGCCCCCACGTGCCAGCCGTCCGCGACCAGCTGTTCGTGGCCGGCAAGAGCGACCGCTCCAACCCCGACGGTGTCCGCGCCCACCTCGAGCGCACCCTCGAACGGTTGGGTTGCGACCACCTCGACCTCTACCAGCTCCACGGCGTCACCGACCTGGAGGTGCTCGAGCAACGGGCCGGCGCGGCGGAGGTCATCCTCCGCGCCCGCGACGAGGGCCTGACCCGCTTCGTCGGGATCACCGGTCACGACCTCGGCACGCCGCAGGCGCAGCTGGAAGCGCTCCGCCGCTACGACCTCGACACCGTCATGTTCCCCGTGTACCCGCGGGTGTGGGCCGACCCTGTCTACCGCGCCGACGCCGAGGCGCTGCTCGAGGAGTGCGCCGCCCGCGACGTGGGGGTGATGGCCATCAAGGCCGTGGCCCAGGGACCTTGGGGTGACGGCGAGGTCACCGCGACGACCTGGTACCGGCCGCATACCGACGCCGAGCGGATCGCCAACGGCATCCGGTTCGCGCTCTCGACTCCCGGCGTCCACGCCTTCTGCACGCCGGGGGATGTCCGCCTGCTGCCCCTGGCCCTGGCCGCCGCCGAGGGGCTGGCGCCACTGGACGCGGAGCGCCGCGACGCCGCGATGGACGAGGCCGCCGGCGAAGAGGTCATCTTCCCGCTCGCGCGAGAAGGCCCGCGGGCCGAGCTGACCGGGAGGCCGGCGCGCCGTCGGGGGATCAGGGCGTCAGGTAGTGCGGGCCGCGACCGTTGCCCGTTCCACCGTCTGCGGCGACGCCGTTCGTACCTTGCTCACCAGCCCGAGTCGCGCCAGCGACCAGATCAGCCACTTGCTCGGGTCGTACTGCCACCAGTGGATGGCGTTGCGGTAGTCGAACGGGAAACGGTGGTGGTAGCTGTGATAGCCCTCGCCGAAGGTGACGAGCGCCGTCAGGACGCTGTCCCGCGCGCTCACCGACTCGTCGTAGCGCCGCCGGCCGACGAGGTGGGCCAGCGAGTTCACGCAGAAGGTGGCCTGCAGGAGCACGGCCCCCCGGAGCACGCCGGCCACGAGCAGGCCGCCCCACGGGTCGCCCCACGTCGAGGCGATGGCGGTGGGGAGCACGAGCCCCAGACCGATGGCGAGCACCGCGTAGTAGCGGTTCTGCAGGCGCACGCTGCGCACGGCGTACAGGTCGGTCAGTCGGCTCACGTCGGCCGAGCACTCACGGCGGTAGAAGAGCCAACCCATGTGCGCCCACCAGACGCCCTTGGTGATGGCGTGAGGATCGCCCGGACCGTCGGTGTCGGCGTGGTGAGCGCGGTGGTCCGCGCTCCACGACAGCGCCGAGTTCTGGAACGTCGACGCGCCGAAGGCGAGGAAGAACCAGCGGACCGGAGCCGAGGCGCGGTAGGTGCGATGGGCGAACAGCCGGTGGTAGCCCGCCGTGATCGACATCCCACCGAGCAGGTACAACACGACGGCGAGGATGAGCGTGGGCACCGACGGTCGGAGGATGGCGTACACCAGGCCGAGCACGGCGCCGAGGTGGATGATGCCGAGCCCGGCCACCGTGCCCCAGGAGATGCCGGACGGAGGTGCGGTCGGTGGCGCCGGCGCGGCCGCAGCGGGCGGGGACGCCGGGCTGACGGTGGCGGTCACCTGGGTTGCAGGGCAAGCAGAGCGGCGAGCCACGCGTCATTCAAAGCGGAGGTCGCCGTGAGCATCAAGGCAGTCTACGCCCCGGGACAGCCGCCGGTCGGGCACAGAGCCGGGCAGGGTGTCAGGGGCGGGTTGGGCTCCGAGCACCGGGCTCGCCGGGGGATCCCGGCTGGTCGCGCCCGTCCGGTAGCGTGGCCGCCGTGCCGAGCCTCGTGAGGTGGCTACCTCCAGCGTGAGTGTCACCCAGGTCAACGTCAGCGTGCCCGGGACCCATCTCATGGCCGGCCTGCTCGGGCACCGCGACGAGCACCTCCGCCTCATCGAGGAGTCGTTCCCCGACACGGACATCTTCGTGCGCGGCACCGAGATCGCGCGTGCAGGGCGGTGAGGCCGAGCAGGTCGCGCATCTCTTCGAGGAGCTCGTGCTCCTGCTCGAGCGTGGTCAATCCCTCGACGCGGCGAGCGTGACGCGTTCGATCGACATGCTCCGCGCCGCCGAGCGTCCGAGCGAGGTCCTCACCCACGAGGTGCTGCGCAGCACGCAGGGGACGACACGGTCCGGCCGAAGACCGCCGGGCAGAAGCGCTACATCGACGCCATCCGATCGAACGTCATCACGTTCGGCATCGGCCCGGCCGGCACGGGCAAGAGCTGGCTGGCCGTGGCCATGGCCGTCCAGGCGCTGCAGGCCAAGGAGGTGCAGCGCATCATCCTCACCCGGCCGGCGGTGGAGGCCGGCGAGCGGTTGGGCTTCCTGCCCGGTGACCTCATGGCGAAGGTCGACCCGTACCTGCGGCCGCTCTACGACGCGCTCTACGACATGGTCGAGCCCGAGGGCGCGCAGCGACTGCTGGAGCGTCAGACGGTGGAGGTGGCTCCGCTGGCGTTCATGCGGGGTCGGACGCTCAACAACAGCTTCATCATCCTCGACGAAGCGCAGAACACCTCGCCCGAGCAGATGAAGATGTTCTTGACCCGGATCGGGTTCGGATCGAAGGTGGTCGTCACGGGCGACGTGACCCAGGTGGACGTCCAGGGCGGGCGGAGTGGTCTCATCGGCCTGGAACGGATCCTGACCGGCATCGACGGTCTGGCCTTCATCCACCTGAGCCAGGCCGACGTCGTTCGCCACAAGATCGTGGCCGACATCGTCGCCGCCTACGAGCAGGCGGGCGGCGATGACCGCTGACCCGGCCCGGCCCGACCTCGGTCGCCGCTCCCGGGTCGGTGGTGACGGTGATCTCGAGGTGTTCGTGGCCGACGAGCAGGCCCAAGTGCCCGTCGACACCGCCCGCTGGGGCCGGCTGGCGGAAGGCGTCCTGCTGGCCGAGGGCGTCCGCGGCCACGCCGAGCTCAGCCTGCTGTTCGTGAGCGAGGACGACATCGCCATCCTGAACGAGGAGTTCCTCGGCACGCCGGGCCCCACCGACGTGCTGGCCTTCCCGATCGACGGCGAGCTGGTCGAGGTCGACGACGGCCCCGGTCCGCACCGGCGCGGTCCCGATCGCCCCCCGGCCGATCCCGGCGACCTGCCGCTGCTGCTCGGTGACGTGGTCGTGTGCCCGAGCGTGGCGGCGGCGCAGGCGGCCACCCACGCCGGCACGGTCGACGACGAGCTGGCGCTGCTCGTCGTCCACGGTGTCCTGCACGTGCTCGGCCACGACCACGCCGAGGCCGAGGAGCGTGCCCGGATGCGGGCCCGCGAGGTCGACCTGCTGCAGACCTTGCACTGGGACGGTCCCGCGCCGGTCGGCTTCAGCCAGGACGTTCCCTGATGTTCGGTATCGAGCTGACCTCCACGGACGTCTGGACGCTCGTCGCCATCGTCCTGCTGATCGTGGCGCTGGCCTTCCTGGCCATGGCCGAGACCGCACTGAACCGCATCAGCAAGGTGAAGGCGCAGGCGATGGCCGATGCCACCGGCAACCGTTCGACTCGGGCCCTGGCCGCGCTGGCCAGCCAGCCCGAGCGCTTCCTCAACGCGCTGCTCGTGACGGTGACGATCTGCCAGACCGCGCAGGCCTTCCTGACGTCGATCCTGGCCGCCCGCCTGTTCGGCACGGTCGGGGTGATCGTTGCTTTCATCCTCAACGTCATCGTCTTCTTCGTGCTTGGCCGAGGCCGTGCCGAAGACCTACGCCGTGCTCCATCCCGAGCGGGCCGCGCTCATCAGCACGCCGATCACCGCCGCGCTCGTCCGTTTCCCGCCCCTGCAGCTCATCTCCAAGGGCGCTGATCGGCCTCACGAACGTGATCCTGCCCGGCAAGGGCCTGAAGCAGGGGCCGTTCGTGTCGGAGCAGGAGCTGCTCGGGATCGTCGAGGCCGCGGCCGAGGACGAGGTCATCGAACGCGAGGAGCGCGAGCTCATCGAGTCCATCATCGAGTTCGGCGACACCGTGGCCCGCGAGGTCATGGTGCCGCGGCCGGACATGGTGCTGATCCCCCACGACGCGACCGTCAGCGGCGCGCTCGACATCGCCATCGAACACGGCTTCAGCCGGCTGCCGGTGATGGGCGCGGGGGAGGACGAAGTGGTCGGCCTCGGTCACGCCAAGGATCTGATGCGGGCCGAGCGGGACGGGCGGGGGGATGAACCGGCGGCCGCCGTGGCCCGGCCGGTCCGGTTCGTGCCCGAGAACAAGCCGCTCAACCGGCTGATGCGCGAGATGCAGGCCGAGAAGTTCCACCTGACCATCGTCTTGGACGAGTACGGCGACATCGCCGGCATGGTCACCCTGGAGGACTGCCTGGAGGAGCTGGTCGGCGAGATCGTCGACGAGTTCGACCGTGAGGACCGGGAGGTCCTGCACCTCCCCGACGGCACGTACGTCGTCGACGGCGGGATGAGCATCGGCGACCTGAACGACCTCCTCGAGATCGAGCTGCCCGACGAGGACTGGGACACCATCGCCGGGTTCGTGTTCAGCACCCTCGGCCACGTGCCCGTCAAGGGGGAGGCCGTCGAGTCGAACGGCTGGCGCTTCGCGGCCGAGCAGCTCGACGGCCACCGGATCCGGCGCGTCCGGGTCTCGGTCGCACCCGGCCGGCATGTGGCGGAGGACAGCAGGAGTCCCGGTCCCGACGATCGCGGGGCCCGCGAGCGCCCGTCCGTGGCGACGAACCGGCCGCCGGCGCGCCGGACGACGCCGCGGCCACCGGCTGATCCCGCGCGCCATGCGCTCGGGATTCGTGACGCTCGCCGGCCGACCGAACGTCGGCAAGTCGACGCTGTTGAACGCGCTCGTCGGGCAGAAGGTGAGCATCGTCTCGGACAAGCCGCAGACGACGCGCACCCAGGTGCGAGCCATCGTGAACAGACCCGGTCTGCAGCTCGTGTTCGTCGACACGCCCGGCATCCACAAGCCGGTGACGGCGCTCGGGGAGCGGCTCAACGCGACCGCGGTGGACGCCTTCGACGACATCGACGTGTACTGCCTCGTGCTCGACGCCACGCAGCCGTTCGGGCGGGGCGATCGATTCGTCGCCGCCCGGCTGCCCGCCGAGCGGATGGTGGTCGTCGTCAGCAAGATCGATCGTGGCGAGCTCCGACCGGGTGCTGCGCCAGCTGGCGTCAGCGGCCGAGCTGGAGGCGTCCGCCTACTTCCCCGTCTCGTCGGTGACGGGGAAGGGCGTGCCCGAGCTGCTCGACCACCTGGCCGACCGGGTTCCCGAGGGCCCGGCCTACTTCCCGCCCGACGTCGTGAGCGACGTGCCCGAGAGCTGGTGGGTGGCCGAGCTCGTGCGGGAGCAGCTGTTGGCGGCGACGCACGACGAGCTGCCGTACTCGATCGCCACCAGGGTGACGGAGTGGGAGTGGCCGCGCGTGCGGGTCGAGATCGTGGTCGAGCGGGAGAGCCAGAAGGGGATGGTCATCGGCAAGGGCGGGTCCGTGCTCAAGGCCGTGGGGACCGCGGTGCGGGCCGCCCTCCCCGAGGGGGCGTTCCTCGAGCTGCACGTCACCGTCGACAAGGACTGGCAACGGCGTCCGGACCGCATCGCCCGCCTCGGCTACTGACGGGACCAGCGGAACCGCCGCCGTAAACGGTTGCAGATGAAACCGTCATGAAAATGCAACAAATGTGTCGTCAGACGCGCACAGACGCCGTGAAGGCTGCCCCCGCACCGCTCCCCGGGACCCCCGCTCGGGCGGCGAAGGAGGCCTTTGATGTCCGATTTCGTGCTGCAGATCACTGGTGCGGGCGAGGCGATCACCCTCGAGCCGATCGGCTGCGTGGACCGGCAGGGCGCGCAGACGCTGCTCGAGGCGCTGGAATCGGTGCAGGCGGCCCGGCCGACCCCGCTGCTGGAGATCCGCACGGACGGCATCACCGGCTACACGCCGGACGCCGCCGAGCTCCTGGCCCTCAACGACCTCCCCGTCCTCGCGCTCGCCAGCTGAGACCCGGCCGGTTCCGCCGGCGGCGGTTCAACCCGGCTGGTTCGAGGAGGGTCAGGTAGTCGTCGCGCGAGACGGACTGATCGGCCTGTTGCGGCGCCGACCCGTCGCCGCGGGGCACGGACACCGCGTTGCCGCCGACGGTGAAGCGCACGCGACCGATGCCCGGCCCGCGGTCGGTCAGCGTCATGACGAGCTGACCGGCGGCCAGCTGTTGCTCGGTCGGTGACGGGAGGAGCTGCAGGAACGCCGGCGACAGATCGACCGTGGCCGTGCCGCCGCGGATGGCGATGCCGAGCACGGTGACGGCGGATGCGGGGATCGCTGTCCGCAGGCGGGCCTGCCGCTCCTCACGGGTCGGGACCTCCTGGAGCTCGTTGATCACCTCGGACAGTCCGGCGTCGAGGGCGGTGGCGCGCTCGACCGGTGCCAGACGACCGTCGCGGACCAGATAGATGCGGGCGGTCTCGACCGGCACAGTCGTCGCCGTCGACGTGGGGGTCGTGCGGGGCACGGTCGAGCTCGTGGTCGTGGTGGAGCTCGAGGTCTCGCTCAGCCCGAAGGGGATCTGGTCCTCGCCGACCGTGCGGGGCGTGTCCTCCGGCGACACGCCACAGGCCCACGCACCGGCGCCCACCACGCCGACGACGCCGCCCACGGCGAGCGCCTGACGGAGCCGGTGGGCCAGTTCCATCCGGCCGCTCACGCCCGCACCGCGGGCAGCGACACGACGAAGCGGGCCCCGCCGCCCCGGCGGTCCTCGACCCAGGCGCGGCCGCCCATGGCCGTGGCGTGCTCGCTCACCAGCGCCAGCCCCAACCCGGTGCCCACCCGGCGGCGGGCCTCGGTCCCCCGGTAGAAGCGCTCGAAGATGTGGTCCCGCTCGTTCGGCGGCACGCCCGGGCCCGAGTCCTCGACGACCAGGCGCAGCGTGTTGCGGGTGCCGTCCTCGAGGGCGATGCGGGCCGGTCCGTCGGCGTGGTTCCGGGCGTTGTCGAGCAGGTTGACGACGATGCGCTCCAGGCGACGCTTGTCGAGCAGGACCGCGATCTCGGACCGACGGCAGGCGTCGTAGGGCACCTCGGCGTAGCCGTAGCGGGTGGCGATGCGCTTGACCGCTTCGGCCGGCACCACCGGCTCCTGATGGGACTCGTCGACGCCGGCCTCCAGGCGGGACAGCTCGAGCAGGTCGAGCACCATCTGGTCGAAGCGGTGGACCTGGTTGACGACGACGTCCAACGCCTGCCGGCTGCGGTCGGGGAGGTCGTCGCGCCGCCCGTCCAGCACCTCGACGGCGGCCGAGAGCGCGGTGATGGGCGAGCGCAGCTCGTGGCTGACGTCGGAGGCGAACCGGGCCTCGCGCTCGATGCGGTCCTGCACGGCGTCGGCCATGTCGTTGAACGAGCTGACGAGCCGGTCGAGGTCCGGGTCGCGCTCGGGGTCGAGGCGGGTGTCGAGTCCGCCGGAGGCCAGATCGCTGGCCGCGTCGGCCACGCGGGAGACCGGGCGCAGCAGGCGTCGGCTGGCCGACCACCCGACGGCCGCGGCCAGCACCGCGGCCGCCGCGCTGCCCAGGACGAGCGACCCGCCGACCACGCGGAGGCTGCGGGTGAGGGGCGCCAGCGGGAACACCTCGAAGTACTGGACGTCGAACTCGGCGACGTCGACGCCGACGGCCAGGTAGGGCTGACCGTTGAAGATGAAACGTTGCCGGCCCGTGTCGCCGTCGAGCACGTCACCGACGAGCGCCTCCGGGAGGTGGGTGAAGTTGAGCGGAGCGTTGGGCGTGTAGAACCAGCGGTCGTCGCTGTTGAAGTGGTAAAGGCCGGCGCCGCCGCTGTCCGGCCGGACCTGGCGCATCACCTCGTTGGCCGGCGTCAGCCCGCCCCGCAGCAGGTCCCGGACGAGGCTGGCGTTGAAGAACGCCTGCTGGACGGCGACCTCGTCGCGCTGGCTGGAGAGCTGGCCGCCGGGCCAGCGAGTAGGTCAGGACGGCGAGCGCGGTGGCCAGGAGCAGGCCGGCGAGGGAGAACAGGACGGTGACGCGGGCCCGCATGCCCAGCTTCCGCCGGCGAGGACGGCGGGTGCTGGACACTCGACCAGCCTGGCGCACCAGCCCCGGTCGTACCACTGCACCCGCCGTCATCACCGAACCCCACAGCGCACCTTCCGGTGGGACGCCAGGGGGAGGAAGGCATCCCACCGGGCGGCACGCGTCCCCCATGATGGAAGGGGTGTGTGACGGCTTCCTGGTCGGATTGTGCGTGTTCGGTAACAATGACGCCCCCGGTACCGTGGGAGACGAACCCCTCTTCCAGCCGCCCAGGAAGCCCGTGAACCGCCTGCTCTTCATCGAGGACGACGACGAGATCCGCCTCGCCATCCGGCTGGCGTTGGAGGACGAGGGGTACCAGGTGGACGAGGCCCGGGACGGCCGCACCGGCCTGGCCCTCTTCGACCGCCACGAGCCCGACCTGGTCCTGCTCGACCTGCGGCTCCCCGACATGGTCGGCTTCGACGTCTGCCGCACCATCCGCAGCCGCAGCATCGTCCCCATCGTGATCGTGACGGCGCAGATGGACACCGTGGACCTGGTGGCGGGCCTCGAGGCGGGCGCCGACGACTACGTCACCAAGCCCGTCGTCATCAAGGAGCTGGCCGCCCGCATCCGCGCTCTGCTGCGGCGGGTCCAGCTGCAGGAGTCCGCGCCGCCCAAGCCGATGATCTTCGGCGACATCGAGATCCGCCGCGAGCAGGGTGTCGTGCTCAAGGCGGGTGAGCCGCTGGCGCTGACCAAGACCGAGTTCCTGCTGCTGTGCGAGTTCGCCGAGCACGCCGACATGGTGCTCTCCCGCGACCAGCTGCTCGAACGGGTGTGGGGCTACGACTACCTGGGCGACTCACGGCTGGTCGACGCCCACGTCCGCCGGCTGCGGGTGAAGGTCGAGGACCAGCCCGAGGAGCCGACGCTCATCCTGACCGTGCGCGGCATCGGCTACCGCCTGCACGTCCCGGGCGCCTGAGCATCGAACGCTCGCCGGCGCGGGCGTCGCTCAGCTCGTGATCTCGCGGAGGAAGGCCTCGGCCTCCTCGCGGTGACGGGTGCGCCGCATCGGCGGTAGCGCCCGCACGATGTCCCAGCGGTAGCCGGCCCGGGCGAGACGAGGGTCGAGCACGGCGAAGACGCCCCGATCGGTGGCTGTGCGGATGAGCCGGCCGCCGGCCTGGGCCAGCAGCGTGGCGGCACGGGGAAGGTCGATGCCGCGGAAGGCCTCGGGGCCGAGCTCCTGCCGCCGGGCCTTGAGCAGCGGCTCGTCGGGGCGGGGGAAGGGGAGCCGGTCGATGGTGACGAGGGACAGCGTCGGCCCGGGCACGTCGATCCCCTGGAACAGCCCGGCCGTGGCGAAGAGGCAGGAGGTCTCGTCGCCCGCGAACCGGGTCGATGAGCGCCGGCTTGGGCAGGTCGTCCTGGGTGAGCACGTCGAAGGGCAAGCGGCGGCGCAGCTCCTCGGCTGCCTCCACCATGGCCCGGCGGCTGGTGAAGAGGGCCAGAGTGCGCCCGCCCGCCGCGGTGATGAGGGCCTTCAGCTCGTCGTGGACGCCGGCCTGGTGGCCGGGCTGGCGGGGATCCGGGAGGTGCGTCGCGCAGTAGAGGAGGGCGTGGGTGGCGTAGTCGAAGGGGCTGCCGACGTCGAGCAGCGTCCGTGCCCTCGAACGGCAGGCCCACCCGCTGCGGGAGGTTCAGCGGCACCGTGGCCGTGGTGAGGACCGCGGTCCGCCGTGACCAGACGCCTTCGCTGAGCACGGGCGCCACGTCGAGGGGCGCCACCTCCAACCGCGGTTGGTCGGGACGACCGCCGACCCACGCCACGTACCCGCTCGGGAGGGAGAGCGCCGCGTCGATGGCCTCGGCCACCGTGGCGGCTGCCTTCTGCGCGCGGACCCGCCGCTGGTCGGCCTCGTCCAGGGTGGTCTGGATGGCCCGCAGCGCGGCCAGCAGGCGATCGACGGTGAGGCGGGCGGCGGCGAGCGCGTCGCCGATGGGGTCGGGCATGGGCGATGGGAGCAGCTCACCGATGTAGGGCGTCAGCGACTCGGACAGGCCGGTGCCGGCGTCGGCCACCGCACCCAGCAGCTCGGGCTCGGCCACGATGCGGCGGGCCAGCCGGGCCAGGTTGGCGAAGCGGCCGGCGCCGAGGGACAGGCCCGTCGTGTCGGACGTGATGTCCTCGAGCTGGTGCGCCTCGTCGATCACGACCACGTCGTGCTCGGGCAGGATGGCGCCGCCGGATCCGACGTCCAGGCCGTACAGGTGGGTGTTGACGACGACGAGGTCGGCCGCCTCGGCCCGCCGGCGGGCGCTCTCCGCGAAGCACGGCTCGCCGAGCGGGCAGCGCGTGGCCCCGGGGCACTCCTCGCTGGTGACGCTGACCGAGGCCCAGGCCCGGTCGCTCGGGTTCCAGTCGAGCTCGGCGCGGTCGCCGGTGGACGTGGTGGCCGCCCACGTGGACAGCCGCTCCACCTCCTTGCGGGACGACCGGCGCCAGGTCCTCCAGCTCCAGCTGGCCGGCGCCCGGGTCCCGTGCCTCCCGCACCCGCTGGAGGCAGAGGTAGTTGCTCCTGCCCTTCAGGACGGCCCAGCTGAACTCCACGCCGAGGTGCTCGGCGACGAACGGCAGGTCGTTGGTGGCCAGCTGGTCCTGCAGGGCCTTGGTCGCCGTGGTGACGACCGTGGTGCGGCCCGAGAGGATGGCCGGGATCAGGTAGGCCAACGACTTGCCGGTGCCGGTCCCCGCCTGGACGACGAGGTGGTGTCCCTCGTCGATCGCCCGCGCCGCGGCCTCGGCCATGTCGGACTGGCCGGCACGGGCCTCGCCCCTCGGAAGGGCGGCGGTGACCCGCGCCAGCGCCCGCACGGCGTCGTCGGCAGGCCCTCCCGCCGCATGCCGGCCGTGCTCGCGCTGGTCCATCCCTCCCCCCATCCCGCGCAAGCTACCCGGGGGGTGTACCAGGGTCCCGGCCCGGCGGGTGGGCCCGCCCCGTCGAGCGGTCGCCGGGTAACGTCGCTCCGTGGGTCGTGTCACCGAGGTTCGCGTCGGTGACGCACGCGCGACAGTGACCGACGGGCTCGACCTGACCCGCATCCCGACGCACGTGGCCTGCGTGATGGACGGCAACGGGCGCTGGGCCACCAAGCGGGGGCTGAAGCGGACGGACGGCCACACGGCCGGGGAGGCCGCGCTGTTCGACACCGTGGAGGGCGCACTGGACCTCGGGGTGCGGTGGCTCACCGTCTACGCGTTCTCGACCGAGAACTGGCGGCGGCCCATCGACGAGGTCCGCTTCCTGATGCGGTTCAACCGGGACATCCTCCTGCGCCGGCGCGACGAGCTGCACGAGCGCGGGGTGCGCGTCCGCTTCGCCGGGCGCCGGGACTGGCGGGTGCCGCGGCGGCTGCTCACCGAGCAGGACGAGACGATCGCCCTGACGGCCGGGCAACCGACGCCTCACGCTCACCTTCGCCTTCAACTACGGAGGCCGGGCGGAGATCGTCGATGCCGTGCGGGCACTGGTGGCCGGCGGAGCGTCGGCCGACGACATCACCGAGAAGGCCATCGCCCGTCACCTCTACTTCCCGGACATGCCGGATCCGGATCTGGTCGTGCGCACGTCGGGCGAGTTCCGGATCTCCAACTTCCTCCTGTGGGAGCTGGCCTACAGCGAGCTGGTGTTCACCGACGTGCTGTGGCCGGACTTCCGCCGGGAGGACCTGGTCGGCGCCATCCGCGAGTACCAGCGACGCGACCGTCGCTTCGGCGGCGTGGACCAGTGAGCGAGCGAAGCGAGCTCCATGTCACGGTGCAGTGTCCGCCGCAAGGCGGCGGACAGCTCACTGGTGCACCTGGCGACGGCCATGACCGCTGCCACGATCCGATGGTGCACCAGTGAGCCTCTATCGCGACCGGGCCGTGGTCGTGCGCACGCACAAGCTGGGCGAGGCCGACCGGATCGTTGTCCTGCTCACGGAGGAGCACGGCAAGGTCCGGGCGATCGCCAAGGGCGTGCGGAAGACCAAGAGCCGCTTCGGTGGGCGGCTGGAGCCGCTCACCCACGTGAGCCTGCTCCTGTACCAGGGGCGCGAGCTGGACATCGTCAGTCAGGCCGAGACCATCGATCCCACCCGCCCGCTCATGGACGACCTCGACCGGCTGACCCAGGGGCTGGCGCTGCTGGAGGCCGTCGACCGCCTCACGCCCGATCGGGAGCCCGTGCCGCACCTCTACCGCATGCTGGTCGGGGCCTTGCGGACGCTCGCCACCGGGTCGTCGGAGCTGGTCGTGCCCGCCTTCTTCTGGAAGGTGCTGGCGGCGGAGGGCGTGCGGCCGGAGCTCGAGCGCTGCGTGCGCTGCGGCACGGACGGCCCGCTCGTGGCCTTCGACCTCGGCGAGGGCGGGGCGCTGTGCCGGAACTGCCGTCAGGGCGTTCCGCTCTCAGCCGGACGCGCTCGCTCTGCTCCGACAGATCCTGGGGGGCGAGCTCAACGCCGCGCTGGCCGCGGAGCGCTCACGGGCCCACCACGAGGTGACGGTGCTGGCCACCCGGGCCATGGAGCACCACCTGGAGCGCGGCCTGCGCGCCGTGGCGCTGCTCGAACGGCACTGACCGGTCGCGCGCGGATCAGAAGGCGGGGCGGGACAGCGAGCAGCCGACGACGTCGCTGCGCGCGGCGAGACCGGCCGTGTCGCTGGCCGCGAGGGTGCCTGACTCCGAGGCCGCCGGGATCAGGCGCCGGCCGTCCCGCTCGTACACCAGGCGGGTGGTGTCGAAACCGCTGGCGGCGGGCGTGGCCACCGTGCCCTCCAGGTGACCGGTCACACCATCGCTCACGCAACTCAGCCCGGACAGGGTCCCTGTGCGGCTGACGAGGTAGACGAACGGGGCGCCCTGGGAGAAGATGAACGGCTCGATGCAACCGGTCTTGATGATGAACCCGTAGACGCCGACCAGGCGGCGCCCGTCGCCGGCGGAGGTGACGGCGACGATCTCCTGGGGCATGCCCGGGGTCTCCGACCCGACGTCGAGATCCACCTGGCCCGAGCCGACGGCGATCGCGCCCTGGCCGTAGCCGAGCACGAAGTCGTCGGTCACGCCCCTGCCGGTGCGCAGGTGCAGGTGGGTGCCGTCCGGGGCGTCGTAGAGCCACACGACGTCCTCGCGGTTGTCGGCGTCGACGTCGAGGAAGGTGGCCTGGAGGGCCTGCGCGCCGGCCGGAGGCTCCGGGGTCCCGGCGCAGTTCTCCCGTCCCCGGGTTTCTGCCCCCGTCGCCACCGATGGCGGTGGGGTGGCTGCGGTCGGTGTTGGGGTGACGGGCGGCGCGGCGCTCGTGGTCGTGGCCGGCGCCACCGTGGTGGAGGTCGTCGAGGGAGCTTCGGTCGTGGTCGTGAGCTCCACCGTCGAGGTCGTTGAGTCCGCAACAGAAGTGGCGAGGCCGCCCGCGCCGCTTCCCGAACCGTCAGATCCGCCGCTGGAACAAGCCGCGACCAGGGACGCTGCGGTGAGGGTCATGAGGACGACCCGCCGTCTTCCCATCTGTCTTCCTTCCGCCTCGTTGGCTCGTGTCGGACCCGCCCGACCCGGACGGCTCGTCGCCGCCGGACCTCGCCCAGCGTAACGGTGGGGGTCCCGGAGGGGGCTCCGCGTAGCCTGGCCTCTCTATGCCTGCCCGGGACCTCGATCAGATCGTCAACCTCTGCAAGCGCCGGGGCTTCGTCTACCCCTCGGCCGAGATCTACGGCGGGTTCCGCTCCTCGTACGACTACGGCCCGCTCGGGTCGCTCATGCTCCGCAACGTGAAGGACGCCTGGATCCGCACGATGGTCCAGCTCAGGGACGATGTCGTCCTCATCGACGCCGCCATCCTCGGGCCGCCGGCCGTCTGGGAGGCGTCGGGCCACCTGGCCAACTTCGCCGATCCGCTCGTCGACTGCCGCGTGTGCAAGAACCGCTTCCGGGAGGACCACCTGGAGGACCCGCGCGTGTGCCCGCACTGCGGGGCGAAGGACAGCCTCACGGACGCCAGGGCGTTCAACCTCATGTTCAAGACCTACGCCGGGCCGGTCGAGGGGGAGGGCGCCGAGGTCTACCTGCGCCCGGAGACTGCCCAGGGCATGTTCGTGAACTTCGCCAACGTGCTCCAGACGACCCGGAAGAAGCCGCCCTTCGGCATCGCCCAGGTCGGCAAGAGCTTCCGCAACGAGATCACGCCGGCCAACTTCATCTTCCGCACGAGGGAGTTCGAGCAGATGGAGCTCGAGTTCTTCGTGCCGCCCGAGGACGGGCCGCGCTGGTACGAGTACTGGTGCACCGAGCGCATGAACTGGTACGCCGACCTCGGCGTCCCGGTGGACATGCTCCGCCTGCGGCCGCACGACGAGGACGAGCTGTCCCACTACTCGGCGGGCACGGCCGACGTCGAGTTCCTGTTCCCCTGGGGCTGGGGCGAGCTGGAGGGCATCGCGCAGCGCACGGACTACGACCTCGTCCAGCACGCCAAGCACTCCGGCGAGAAGCTCGAGTACTTCGACCAGGCCTCCGGCCGCCGCTACGTGCCCTACGTCGTCGAGCCGGCGGCAGGAGCCACCAGGACCATGGCCGCGTTCCTGCTCGCCGCGTACGACGAGGACGAGGTGGGCGGCGAGGCCCGCACGGTCCTGCGGCTCCATCCCCGTCTGGCCCCCTACAAGGTGGCCGTGTTGCCGCTGTCGAAGAAGGAGACGCTGGCCCCCTTGGCCCAGGACGTGCGTCGCCGCCTGGGCGAGCGTTGGCTCGTCGACTTCGACGACACCCAGTCGATCGGCCGCCGCTACCGGCGTCAGGACGAGATCGGGACGCCCTACTGCGTCACGGTGGACTTCGAGTCGCTCGAGGACAACGCCGTCACCATCCGCGAGCGCGACACCACCGAGCAGGTACGGGTCCCCATCGACGTGCTGGTTCGCGAGCTGTCCGACCGCCTCGGCCTCTGACTCCCGCGGTCCGGTCCGTCGTCCCGCCGCCGTCCGGCCGGAGCTATTGCGGTGAGATCGGCCGCAAACGGTCGAAGAGGGGGGCGAGGTCGGGGTCCTCGCGCAGGGCGGCCTCGCTGACCCCGCCGCTCAGCGCGAGCCGCAGCCAGCCGGTCGGCGTCCTCGTCGTAGCCGAGCAGCACCAGAGCTCTCGCCACCTGGTGGGCGACCGAGCCGCTCGGGTGGGCGCGGTACAGCGTGGCGCCGTAGGCGGCGGCGCGTCGCAGCTCGCCGACCTGCTCCAGGACCGAGATGAGGACCTGGCCGCCGTAGCGGTTGGTGGTGGGCAGCTCCGCGGGCAGGAGATCGACGAGCGGTCGGAGCTGATCGAGGCTCGGGCCGCGCGGCGGCAGCCAGTCGGTGCGTCCGTCCTCGAGGGACATGACCAGGATGGCGCGGGCCTGGTCCGGGCGGCGGGCCAGGAGCTGCTGGTGGGCGAGGAACCAGGGCGACGGCCGCACGCCGGGCGGGAACAGGCCGGGCCGGCCCGACGCCCACGCCTCCGCCTCGGCGCCGTGGGCGGCGGTCAGCATGCGACTGTCGACGGCATCGTCGTCGTCGCCGGAGTGCCGCTGGCGCAGCTCGTGGAGGTTGCTGACGGCGATGAGGGCGACGATGAGGATCGACGGCCGCCAGATCGGGTACACGATGACGGCCAGGAGCCCGGCGGCGGCCAGGCCGAGCGAGACGTACATCATCGTGATGCGGCCCCGTCCGGGCGCCACGCGGTCGACACCGAGCGAGGCGATGGTCCCGCCGTCCAGCGGGAGCGCGGGGATGAGGTTGACGAGGCCGATCACCGGCCCGGCCCACCAGATGGCGTAGCGGGCCGGGGTCTCGGCCACGGAGTCGATCGACAGCGGGTCCGCGCCCATGGCCAGCAGGACGACGACGCCCAGGATGATCTCGATGGCCGGCCCGGCCACTGCGATCATCGCCCGTTCCCAGCGGGCCAGCGGACGCGCCGGCACGTACGACGCGTACCCGTAGAGGAGGTCGAGCGCGATCGACGCCGTGGCCCCGAACCGCCGCGCCATCCACGCGTGACCGAGCTCGTGGATGAGGGTGAAGGCGGCCAGCGAGCCGGCCAGCCATGGGCCGAGCGAGCCTCCGTACAGGAAGGCGATCAGGGCGATGATGACGACGAACCCGGGGCGGATCGTCACCGGGAAGCCGAACAGCTGGAAGCGGGCGCCCTCGACCATGTCCCCGTCATCGTACGGGTGACCGGCCCCGGGAGCGCGGCCTCGACCGACGGGACGGGCTGAAGGGCCGCGGCCGACAGTCAGTAGGCTCGCTCGCCGTGCCGTACGTCTTCGCCTTCGATCACAAGCACCGTCGCCCGCCGATGGAGATGAAGGACCTCCTCGGCGGCAAGGGCGCCAACCTCGCCGAGATGACGAGCGTGCTGAAGCTCCCCGTTCCGCCCGGGTTCACCATCTCCACCGATGCCTGCCGGGCCTACATGCACGGCGGCTGGCCGGATGGCCTCGATGCCCAGGTGGAGAAGCAGGTGACGACGCTCGAGCGGACGATGGGCCGGAAGCTCGGCGACCCTCGCGACCCGCTGCTCGTGTCCGTGCGCTCGGGAGCGAAGTTCTCGATGCCCGGGATGATGGACACCGTCCTCAACCTCGGGCTCAACGACCGCAGCGTGAAGGGCCTGGCCAAGGTCACCGGCGGACGAGCGCTTCGCCTACGACAGCTACCGGCGGTTCATCGCCATGTACGGCCGGATCGTGCTCGGCCTCGAGGGTGAGCCGTTCGAGCGGGAGCTCGAGGAGGCCAAGCGCCACTGCCGCGCGAAGACCGATGCCGACATCCCGCCGGCCGGCCTGAAGGAGCTGTGCGAGCTGTACAAGGCCATCGTGAAGGCCGAGTCCGGCCGGCCGTTCCCGCAGGATCCGCGCCGCCAGCTCCGGGGCGCCATCGAGGCGGTGTTCAAGAGCTGGAACGGCGCCCGGGCCATCGCCTACCGGGCCCGGGAGCGCATCAGCCACGACCTGGGCACGGCGGTCAACGTCCAGGTGATGGTGTTCGGGAACCGTGACGACAACTCGGGGACCGGCGTGGGCTTCACCCGCAACGCCGCCACCGGCGACAACCGGCCCTACGGCGACTTCCTGGTCAACGCCCAGGGCGAGGACGTGGTGGCCGGCATCCGGAACACCGAGGACCTCAACGCCATGGCGCGGAAGTTCCCCGCCATCCACGCCGAGCTGCTGGAGATCTTCACCCGGCTCGAGCAGCACTACCGCGACATGTGCGACACGGAGTTCACCATCGAGCAGGGCAAGCTCTGGATGCTGCAGACCCGGGTGGGCAAGCGCACCGGCGCCGCCGCGCTGCGGATGGCCGTCGACATGACGAGGGGGACCGGGCGGGGCAAGAACCGCTGGAAGATCTCCCGGCGCGAAGCCCTGATGCGGGTCACCGGCGACCACCTGGACCAGGTGCTGCACCCGCACTTCGCCGGCAAGGCGACGGCCATCGCCAAAGGCCTGGGCGCTTCGCCGGGCGCGGCCGTCGGCAAGGTGTACTTCACCGCGGACGACGCCGCCGACGCCGCCGACCGGGGCGAGCAGGTCATCCTCGTGCGCAGCGAGACCAGCCCCGAGGACGTGCACGGGATGATGGTCTCCGAGGGCATCCTCACCGCGCGCGGCGGGCTGGTGTCGCACGCCGCGGTCGTGGCCCGTGGGTGGGGCACGCCCGCCGTGGTCGGCGCCGAGGCCATCCAGATCGAGGGCAAGCAGTTCCGGGTCGAGGACGTCGTCGTCAAGGAGGGCGACGTCATCTCGCTCGACGGGAGCACGGGCGACATCATCCTGGGCGAGCTCCGGCTGGCCGCGGCCGAACCGCCGCCGGAGTTCCAGACCATCCTGAGCTGGGCCGACGACGTCCGTCGGGGCAAGCTCAAGGTCCGGGCCAACGCCGACAACGGACCGGACGCCCAGAACGCCCGGCAGTTCGGCGCCGAGGGCATCGGGCTGTGCCGGACCGAGCACATGTTCCTCGGAGAGGACCGGCTGCCGGTCGTGCGGCGCATGATCCTCGCCCAGGACGCCACGGAGGAGGCGGCGGCGCTGGAGGAGCTGCGTCGCGTCCAGAAGGCCGACTTCGCGGAGATCCTGGACGCCATGGACGGGCTGCCCGTCACCGTCCGCCTGCTGGATCCGCCCCTGCACGAGTTCCTGCCCCGCCTCGACGAGCTCGAGGTGAAGGCGGCCACCACCGGCCTCGACGCCGACGAGGACGCGCTGCCTGAAGGCGGCGAAGAGCTGGCACGAGTTCAACCCGATGCTCGGCACGAGAGGCGTGCGCCTCGGGCGTGGTCAAGCCCGGGCTCTACGCCATGCAGGTGCGGGCGCTGATGGAGGCGGCCACGCAGCTGCGGGCCGAGGGGAAGAACCCGATCGTCGAGGTGATGATCCCGCTGACCGTGACCCGGGAGGAGATGCACGAGGCCCGGGGTTGGGTCGAGCAGGCCATCGCGGAGGCGACCAAGGGGCAACGCAAGAAGCCCGAGGTCACCATCGGCACGATGATCGAGACGCCGCGGGCCGCGCTGCGCGCCGACGAGATCGCCGAGGAGTCGGACTTCTTCTCGTTCGGCACGAACGACCTGACCCAGATGACCTTCGGCTTCAGCCGGGACGACGTCGAGAGCCGCATGATGCCGGCCTACCTGGAGCTCGGCCTGCTGAAGCGCAACCCGTTCGAGACCATCGACGCGTCCGGGGTGGGCGAGCTCGTGAAGATCGGCGCGGAGCGCGGTCGTGCCACCCGCAAGGACCTCAAGCTCGGGGTCTGCGGGGAGCACGGCGGCGACCCCGAGTCGATCGCCGTCTTCTACGAAGCCGGTCTCGACTACGTGAGCTGCTCGCCCTATCCGCGTGCCCATCGCCCGGCTGGCGGCGGCGCAGGCGGTCATCGGGGCGGGTTCGTCGGACACGCGGTGACGGGCATGGGTCAGGGCACGGGCTGACGCGTGCAGGCGGTGTTCGCGTCGGCGGGCGCGGCGGAGTACGTCGACATCGACGTCCCCGCGTGGATGTGGCTGGCGCTGCTGGCCTTCATCGCCGCGCTGCTGCTCGTGGACCTCCTGGTCATCCACCGCGAGGCCCACGAGATCACTCACGCGGGAGGCGGCCATCGAGTCCGCCGGTGTGGATCGGCATCGGCCTCGCGTTCACGTTCGTCATGTGGGCTCTGTTCGGCGGCGGCGCGGCGGGGGAGTACCTCTCGGGCTACCTGATCGAGGAGAGCCTCAGCATCGACAACGTGTTCGTGTGGGCGCTGATCCTCGTCGTACTTCGCCGTGCCGCGCGAGTACCAGCACCGGGTGCTGTTCTGGGGCATCTTCGGCGCGCTCGTGCTGCGGGCCACGTTCATCTTCGCCGGCATCGCCCTCATCCAGCGCTTCGAGTGGGTGCTGCTGCTTCTTCGGCGCGTTCCTGCTGTTCACCGCGGTCCGACTCGTGCGGTCGGACGACGAGGTGGTCGATCCCGAGCACAGCCGCGTGCTCAGGTTGGTGCGGCGCGTCGTGCCGTCCACCAACGAGTACGACGGCGCCAGGCTGTTCACGCGGATCGACGGCCGCCGGCTGGCGACGCCGCTGTTCGCGGTGCTGCTGCTGGTCGAGGCCACCGACGTCGTGTTCGCGGTCGACTCCGTCCCTGCCGTGCTCGCCGTCAGCCGCGAGCAGTTCATCGTGTTCTCGTCCAACGCCTTCGCCATCCTCGGGCTGCGGGCGCTGTACTTCCTGCTGGCCGGCATGCACGCACGCTTCACCTACCTCCAGCAGGGCCTGGCCGTGATCCTGGCCTTCGTCGGGGTCAAGATGATCCTGCAGCGCTGGTACCACATCGAGACCTGGGCGTCGCTGACGTTCATCGCCGTCGTCCTGGTCGTCTCGATCCTCGCGTCGCTGCGCGTGGAGCGCCGGGCCTCGGCGAGCTCGTCGAGGGGCGAGCCCCCGCCGCCCTTCCAGGAGCGCTGAGGGCCCGCCGGTAGGGTCGGCCCGACCATGGCCATCGTCGAGGAGGACATCGAGCGGGTCCGATCCGCCGTCTCCCTGGTCGACGTCGTGTCACCCTACGTGCAGCTCAAGCGGGTGGGCCGCAACCACGTGGGGCTGTGCCCGTTCCACGCCGAGCGCTCCGGATCGTTCAACGTGCGCGACGAGGTCGGGCGCTACCACTGCTTCGGTTGCGGAGCGTCCGGCGACGTCTTCCGCTTCGTGCAGGAGATGGAGCACGTCGACTTCGTGGCCTCGGTCGAGCAGCTGGCCGCCAAGGCCGGCGTGACGCTCCGCTACACGAGCGGCGGGGAGGGACGCGACCGGCAGCGGCGCAAGGCGCTGCTCGAGGCCATGGTGCGAGCAGTCGACTGGTACCACGAGCGGTTGCTCACCGCGCCCGATGCGCCGGCCGGCGCGCGACTACCTGCGCAGCCGGGGCATCGACGGTGCGCTGGCTCGCGAGTTCCGGCTCGGTTGGGCGCCCGACGACTGGGACGCGCTGGCCTCCGGGCTCGGCGCTCCCCGAGCGCGTCCTGCGGGACACCGGCCTGGCGTTCGTCAACCGCCGGGAGCGGCTGCAGGACACGTTCCGCGCCCGGCTGCTGTTCCCGATCTTCAACGAGGCCGGCGACGCCGTCGCCTTCGGTGGCCGGGTGCTGCCGGGGAGCACCGATCCGGCCAAGTACAAGAACTCGCCCGAGACGGCCATCTACAGCAAGTCGCGGGTGCTGTACGGGCTGAACTGGGCCAAGAGCGACATCGTCAAGGTCGACCGGGTGGTGGTGTGCGAGGGCTACACGGACGTGATCGGCTTCCACCGCGCCGGCGTGCCGATCGCCGTCGCCACGTGCGGGACGGCGCTGACCGCCGAGCACGTGCGCCTGCTCAAGCGCTTCGCCGGCCGGGTGGTGCTGGCCTTCGACGCGGACGCGGCAGGCCAGGGAGCGGCCGAGCGGTTCTACGAGTGGGAGCGCCAGTTCGACGTGGCCGTCGAGGTGGCCCGCCTGCCGCGAGGGCAAGGATCCCGGCGAGCTCGCCGGTGAGGATCCGGTCGCGCTGCGGGCTGCGGTCGACGAGGCCGAGCCGTTCCTGGGCTTCCGCGTCGGGCGGGTCCTGCGCGCCGGCGGCCGGGTCGTCACGCCGGAGGCCACGTGCGAAGCTGGCCAACGGGGCCATGGTGGTCGTCAACGAGCACCCGGACGTCAACGTCCGCAAGCTGTACGCCGGCCAGGTCGCGCAGCACACGGGCCTGCCGGTCGCCGATCTCGTGCAGCGTGGCCGAGCGTCGCGCGCGCGAGGTCGAGGTGCGGGCGGCTCCGGTCCGACCGGCCTTTCGGGAGAACGCGGAGTTCGTCGTGCTGGCGCTCCTCATCCAACGCTGGGACGAGGTGGCGCCCTGGTTGGTGGAGCCGCTGTTCGCGGACGAGTCGTACCTGGGCGCGTTCCGCGCGCTGGCCGACGCGGACGGTGACGTCCACAAGGCCATCGAGCAGGCCGATCCGGAGGTGCGGGACCTCCTCGAGCGGCTCAGCGTGGCCGATGTCGACGCCGACTCGCGGGCCGAGGTCCGCAACCTCGTGGGTGCGGCCTGTCGCCGTGAGCTGGACATCCTGCGGTTGGAGCGGGATCTCAGCCGCAACGCCGAACTCGTGGCGACGCGTCGCTTGCTGGAGGAGCTCGACGACCCCGAAGCCGGCTGGGAGGCCGCGGGGCAGTTGCTACGCTGGCTGACGGGACGCCGGGAGGTGCGCCGGGAGGAGAGTGGGTGACCGATCCGCAGACCGAGCACGTCGCCGCACCCCTGCTGGAGCGAGCAGAGGCCGAGCGGGCGGTCATGGAGCGGACGTCGGTGACGCCGCCCATGCTCCCTCCGATCGACCAGATCGCCCCGCGGGAGTGGGCGGCGCTCCTCGCTGAGGGCACGGTCACCGGGACGGTGTCGGCGGACGACGTCGCCCGCGTGATGGCGGAGGTCGAGCTGACGGAGGACGTCATCGCCGCCGTGCGCGCCGGGTTGGCGCAGGCCGGCATCCTCGTCGACGAGGAGGTCGAGCTCGAGGACATCACGCCCACCAAGGGCCTGCCCCGCCCCGAGGCCGGCAACGGCGACCGTGCCCGCTGGTTGCGGCGGCGCAGCGCCTCCCTCGGGTCGGAGCGGGGTGGCGACGGTGGCACGTCGGACACCGTCCGGCTGTACCTGAAGGAGATCGGTCGGGTCAGCCTGCTGACCGGCGAGGACGAGCGGGAGCTCGCCCAGCGCATCGAGTCCGGGCAGCTGGCGCTCGAGCGGATGGCCACGTCCGAGGTCGAGCTGCCGGCGTGGGAGCGGCGTCGGCTGCAGCGCCTGGTGGGCGACGGAGAGGTGGCCCGGGCCCAGCTCATCCAGGCCAACCTCCGGCTCGTGGTCTCGATCGCCAAGCGCTACGTGGGCCGGGGGATGCTCCTGCTCGACCTGGTGCAGGAGGGCAACCTGGGCCTGATGCGGGCGGTCGAGAAGTTCGACCACACCAAGGGCTTCAAGTTCTCGACCTACGCCACGTGGTGGATCCGCCAGGCCATCACGAGAGCCATCGCCGACCAGTCCCGCACCATCCGCATCCCGGTCCACATGGTCGAGAACATGAACCGGGTGCTGCGCATCCAGCGGCAGATGGCCCAGGAGCTGGAGCGGGAGCCCACGCTGGACGAGCTGGCCACCCGGACCGGCCTGACCATCGACCGGCTGCGGGAGATCCAGCGCATCGCGCTCGATCCTCTGTCGCTCGACTCGCCGGTGGGGGAGGAGGACGACTCCAACCTCGCCGACTTCATCGAGGACCTGGCCGCCGACGCCCCCGCCGAGGTCGCCACCCGCCGGATGCTGACCGAGGCCGTCGAGGAGGCGCTCGGCGAGCTCTCGCCGCGGGAGCAGGAGGTCGTGCGGCTGCGCTTCGGGCTGGTCGACGGGCAGGCCCGCACGCTCGAAGAGGTCGGCCGGGAGTTCGGCGTCACCCGGGAGCGCATCCGCCAGATCGAGGCCAAGACGCTGGCCAAGCTCCGCCACCCGCAACGCAGCCAGAAGCTCAAGGAGTTCCTGGAGGACGAGTAGCGCTGCGGGTCAGGCGGGGCGCAGCAGCAACGCCCGGCCGGTGGTAGCGATCCAGCCCTCGATGCGGTCGAGGTCCCAGCCGTAGCTGTCCAGGAGCACGAGCGCGAACCGGACATCAGAGATCGCGGCCAGGGTGTCCGCGGCTTCGGCCGGCGACAGGCGTTCGTCGAGTGCGCCGAGCTCCTGGAGGTGTTCGATCGTCTGGTGGGCGCCGAACATGTGCCGCCGCTGCCCCTCCTCGAGCGGTGGTCGGAGGTCCGGCTCTGAGGCGGCCCCGGTGACCAGCGCGCGGATGATGTCGCCGCAGTTCTCGAGGATCGATCGCGTGACGCGGGCCTGCGTCGCCGCGACCTCCTCCGGATCGGTCGAGGCGACCGCTCGGCCCGCGATCTCGGCGATGCCCGCTTCCGTGTCGATGAGATCGTTCAGCCGCGCGACGAGCGCCTGCTTCGAGCCGACGCTGTCGTACACGGTCTGGGCCGAGACCCCCGCGGCGGCGGCGATGTCCCGCACGCTCGTACCGGCGTAGCCCCGCTCGCCGAACAGGCGTCGTGCGGCCCTGAGGATCTCGTCCTGGGTGAGTTGCGCGCGCCGCTCTCGCAGCGTGGGGGCGTCGTGTTTCGGGCGTGGAGTCGTCACTTGACACTCGTTCCAGTCAATGTATGATTGATCTAGTCATTGGAACACCGACCAGATTACCTGAAGGAGACCGACATGCACGCCACCGCTACTGCAGACCTGGAGACGCACGAGGATCCGGCCGTGATCGCCGCGGATGCGTTCGATCAGCTGGCCGCGGCGTGGAACCACGCCGACGGAGACGCGTTCGGCGCCTTGTTCGCCGAGGAGACCGACTTCGTCAACATCCGGGGCGAGCACCACCGCGGCGGTCGCACGATGGTCTCGCAGGCCCACCAGGCGATCTTCGACACCATCTACGCCGGCAGCACCGTCAACTACCAGGTCGACATCGCCCGGGCCTTGACGCCGGGCTGTGTCCTCGCCGTCGTCACGTCCACGCTCGTCGCGCCGTCGGGTCCGCTCCACGGAACGAACCACTCTCGGATCTCCGCCACCTTCACCCGTCAGGACGACGGTTGGTTCATCACCGCGTTCCACAACACGCTCGTCCACGAGGCCGGATGATGCGCACGACCGTCGGGAATGTCCGTCGCACCCCTCTGCTGTGATGGCGGGATGGGGAACGGCGGCAAGGTGGCGGAGCAGGAACGGGCCCGGCAGCTGAGAGCGCGGTCGTGGACGCTGGCGGAGATCGCGACCGAGCTGGGCGTGGCCAAGAGCTCCGTCTCGCTCTGGGTGAGGGACGTCGAGTTCGTGCCGCGGGCCAGGCGGATGGGTCCACGGCGGCCGAGCTCGTTGATGTTGGCCAAGCGGCAGGAGATCGAGGAGCTCCGGGCGGCTGGGTTGGGGGCGATCGGCCAGCTGTCCGAGAAGGAGTTCCTCGTGGCCGGCACCGCGTTGTACGCAGCAGAGGGCGCCAAGCGCGACGGATCGGTCAAGTTCGCCAACACCGACCCGCGGATGATCCTCTTCTTCGTGACCTGGCTGCGTCGGTTCTTCATCGTCGACGAGTCCCGGCTGCGCCTTCGGCTCTACCTGCACGAGGGGCTGGACCTCGAGGCGGCCAACGCGTTCTGGGCCGATCTGACCGGCATCCCGGTGGCCCAGTTCACGAAGGCGTATCGAGCCGTGCCGGATCCGTCGCGAAGACGCGCGAAGCACCTCATGGGGTGCCCGTGCGTCACCTATTCGTGCAGCCGCACGCATCGCCGTGTCGCTGGTCTCATCGCGGCGCTATTGTCGACTGCCTCCCTTCCGGGGTAGCTCAGTTGGCAGAGCGGCGGCCTGTTAAGCCGTTTGTCGTGGGTTCGAGCCCCACCCCCGGAGCCAGGACCGGCCCGTCACAGCGACGGGCCACGTCGCGTGGGGGCCAGTAGCTCAGTGGTCAGAGCAGGGGACTCATAATCCCTCGGTCGCAGGTTCGATCCCTGCCTGGCCCACCGATCCACAGGCCCAC